>JAPOIY010000084.1 GCA_029978705.1 Actinomycetota bacterium | reverse complement strand
GACCCGGAAGCCGACGATGCTGGCCGCCGGGTTGGGCTTCGTGAACATCATCGGTGTGCCGAATGCCGATTCGTCAGATCTCGCCGTTGCGCAGGCTGCCGTTCAGGCGGTGGATGGGGCCTGGAATGTCGGCATGACGTGCGCATCGGGTGAGGCACCCCCCGTCCGCGCACTGACATCTGCGGTGAGCCCCGCCCAGGTCTACAGGGTCAACGCCGTCAGCCCGCAGTACGACTCCGGGCTCCCGGTGGAGTTCTCCTGGCCCGTGCTGCCGAGCACCGTTGACGCGAGTGACTTCCGGGTGACCCTGAACGACGGATCGGTGGTCACGCCGGACAGCGCGTCGGTGAATCCGAACTACGAATACAACGAGCGCTCCACGGTCGTCCTGTTCGGGAAGTTCGGCAACAACATCCCGAGCTCCGACCCGGCCAGCCGGTTCGTCACCCGGGTGGAGGTGGTCGCGGATGCCACGCCGATGCGACTGGTGGGCCCTGGCGGGCGGATCGCGAGCGCGATTGGCATGAGCGCGACGAAGTCGGTGTCACCCTACGACCCGCCGGGCGCAGACCCCACGACGTGGACGGGCCCCCGCCTGGTCGGCGGCAAGATCTCGCGGATGTCGACGCGCGGCGAGCAGGCGCCCGTCGGCCTGAGGGGCAACCTGCCCAACCACGGGCGCGCCCTCTACGGGTCCGCCGCGAAGTTCCGCGTGCGCGTGCTCACGACCGGCGGCTTCTCACCCGATGGCGTCACCGGCCTGACCCCTGACGCCTACCGGCGCCACTTCCAGGTGATCGCAGTCGACACACGCGGTCGGCGCATCCCGCTCATCACGCCGGGCAAGACCTACCGCATTGATGGCGCCCCACTGAAGGTGGTGGGCCTGGCCGATCTCGGCCGCAAGCAGTCCTCGTATGACTCCTGCTATCTCGAGGACCACGACAACCAGATCGACATCATCCTTGATGGAAGCGTGAAGGCGGCGCGACGGGTGCGCTTCGTGCGCATTCCTGCCACAGGGAACGGCTACCAGCCCTTCTACAACCCGGGCGGCCCCGGCGTCACGCCGGTGCAGGGTGTCCGGTACACCTCTCCCGGTCCGCGCATGGTCCAGAGGATCACCAACGCGATCGACAGGCCCATGACCGTGACCTATCGCCGGCGCGCCAGCACCGGGGTGTGGAGCCCTGCGCTCGCCACGACGATGCCGGCAACGCCGATGCCGGGGCTGCCAGCCGGCTGAGGACGCCCGCCCCCGCCTCGGCGAGGGAATGGATCGCCGCCGCGATCAGCCGGTGTTGACCCCCACCGAGGTCCCATCGGAGTTCCACTGCTCAGGCGGCACGGGCGGCGCCCCGATGCCCGTCGCCGGAAGTTCGAGGTAGGTGATCGGATTCGGGAAGTCACCCTTGCCGTCGAGCGCGGCACGGAGGGTGTCGGGGCACGTGTAGTCCTCTCCGTACGTCCAGTACGTCTCCCACATCTTCATCACCACGCGGGATCCCGATGTGTCCATCACGATGTGGTGGCAGAAGTACGTGTTGGTGCCGAGCCCGGGGATCTCGTTGAAGATGATCCCCGCCTGCCAGAGCCGCGACGGATCATCCTTCGAGTAGGTGGCCCACCCGGTGGTGCATTCGACGGTCATCACGTTCGAGCCGGCCTTCGCGCCCTCGCCCCAGAGGATCGTGACGATGCCGTTGGGGTATCCGGTCGCCATCTCCACGTTCTGTGCGTCGCCTGCCGTTGACTTCGTGGCGACATCCCACGCGAGGGACTTCCCCGGCCCGTAGCTGCCGAAGATCTGCAGCGGCACCGTGGCCCCGCCGGTAAAGCCCTGGCCGTCCTTCGTGCAGTCGCCGAGGGTGGTCTCCCCGCCGGCGCAGCCCGCGGCCACGATGCCAGCCACCGCAATTGTCGCGACTGTGAGTCCTATGCGTGCCATCCGCATGGCAGTGAGCCTAGCCGCGCGAGCGCTGTCTAGCCGGTCACGCCCGAGCCAGCGGCACGGCATGCCGAGCGACCCCCGGTGCCGCCGACGCGTGACTGGATCAGCCCGGTGAGCGTCAGCGACGACCCGGAAACGCGCACCGTGGTCGCGAGCGGGTCACAGCGCGCAGCCGTGATGGTGAGCACGCATCGTGCCGACTGGCCGGGCAACAGGTCGCTCACGCGCATAACGCCCGTGCCCGAGCTGCGCGAGCAGCGTGCCCCTCCGGTACCGGTGGGTGCCGTCGTCTGGATCGTCTGGCCGGGGGCGGGTGGCACAACGGCGACGACCCCGGTTGCCGTGGCCGTGCCCGTGTTCGTCACCACGTATGGCTGCCGCTGCGGTGCGCCGATGATCGCCGGACCTGTGACGGGCGGCACGGTCACCTGCAACGCGGGAACCGGGGGTTGCGACGAGACCATGCAGTTGGGGCCTGATGCGCTCGAACGGGCTGTGGCCAGCGTGCCGTCGGGGCCGCGCACCGACCAGCTCACCGAGCGCTTGAGGGGGATCTTCTCGACGGTGAACACCGCCTCATGGCGCCCGGGCGTGAACATCGTGGGCTGTGGACCGTTGAAGGCAGAGGGGCCGATGCGGTTGTTCTTCCCCCGGGCCAATCCGATCGGAGCGGATCCGGTTGCCTCGTATCCGAAGGATGCCGTGTACGTCCGGCCCGTCCTGCGAACGCACTGGACGAATACTCCCACCTGCAGGTCCGCCTTGGAGGTGGATACCTGAGGAGGGGTCAGCGGATCAGTGGGTGGCTTGTTGGGTGTTGCGGTCTGGGAGCCCGGGCACGCGGGTGACCGGATGCCCGCAGTGGCCGAGGCTGCGGCGACGCGCCATGTCACCGTGCTTGTCACGGGCACACCGCGCGCCACCCAGGCGTTGTCCAGCGATCCCGGCAGGAACTCCCGTACCTGACCCTGATCGTCACCTGGCGTGCCGAGTGATGGTGTCACGGTGTTCAAGGGGCCGATGGGCGCCGTGATGGCGACGGGATTTGCGTTCACATACCCGAAGATGGCGTCGAAGCTGCCGTTGCCGTTCTTGCGCACGCATGTCACCTGTACGCCGATGGGCACCAGCGAGGCAAGGTCAGGTGGCTGTGGGCCGGTCGTCGGTGTCGTGGTTGTCGGGGTGGGCGGCGTTGTCGCGCAGGCGGGGGCCCCGTCGGGCACCGTCGCACTCGCGATTCGCGTCGCCTGGGCGATGTCCGTGCCGGGCGCGATGGGCGCAACGGCCACGATCCACGAGATCATGGTTCCGCGCGGTACGCCCTTCACCTCGAACGCCGATGGGTCGCGGCCCGGGGAGAAGGTCGTCGCTTGGCCACGGTTGGGTGCACTGCTCGTGTATTCCCCGGAAAGCACCACGCCGTTGTCCGTGCCCGCGGGGATCGTCACCGG
>JAPOIY010000006.1 GCA_029978705.1 Actinomycetota bacterium | reverse complement strand
CGGGGACCGCCGGTGCGGGTGGGGCCATGGCCGGGGGGGGTGCAGCCGCGGCCGGCGGCGGTGCCGCAACGGGCGTCGGAGGAGGCGCAACGGGCGCCGCGGTGGGCGGAGGAGGCGCCGGAGGTCCGGCGGGTGGGGCCATGGCCGGCGCCGCGTACGCGACCCCGGCGGGCGGCGGGGCGGCCCACGCCTGTTCCGGTGCGACGGTGGCGGTCGTCGGCACCCAGGGGGGCAACGGCACCCCCGGGAGGATGGCGACCCCCACGCTGGTGATGTCCGCCGGGGCGGGCTCGGACCCGTGGCGGTGTGGGGCCACGTCCGGCTCCGGCGAGAGGCCCACCGTGTTCATGTCGAACGACGCCGCATCGGGCGGCGGGGGCGGCAGGTCCGCCGGATCGGGCGCATCGGAGCGCTGACGGCGCAGGCGCATGACGTTCTCCCTGGGTCGCGACCATGGTGCCACCGTCCGGCGGCGGCCACCCGGTACTCACCGATAACGGCACACGGGGGGCCCGGGTTGAGGATCTCAGCCCGTCGGATCCACCAGGTCCACCTCGCGCACGACCAGGGTCTCACCCGGCTCCCAGCGCAGATCGACGATCCGGCCGGCGGCGCGCAGGTCCCGTTCCCCGGCCCGGACCCGGTCCAGCTGCTGGGGCGGGCCGGTGACGGTCGCGGCGGCGACCTCGGTGCGCATCCCCACCTTCGCCTCGCTCTTGGCCTTGCGGATCCCGCTGAGCACCGTTCCCACGTCGGTGAGCACGGCCGGGTCGCCGTCCTCCGGCAGGTCGGTCACGGTCGGCCACGACTCGCGGTGCACCGAGCCGGGGCGCCACCACGACCAGACCTCCTCGGTCACGAACGGGAGGAACGGGGCGAACAGGCGCAGCAGGACCGCCAGGGCCTGCCGCAGCGCGGCCTGCGCCGAGGCCGCTGCGACCGGGTCGTCGGCGGCGCCGGCGCGGGCCTTGACCAGTTCCAGGTAGTCGTCGCAGAACGTCCAGAAGAACGTCTCGGTGATCTCCAGCGCCCGGGTGTAGTTGTAGTCGTCGAAGGCTGCCGTCGCGTCGGCGACCACCTGGCGCAGCGCCGCCAGCATCGCCAGGTCGAGCGGTTCGGTGACGTCGGCCGCCCCGTCCCCCGCGGTCAGGAGGACGAACCGGGAGGCGTTCAGGATCTTGATGGCCAGCCGGCGGCCGATCTTCATCTGGCCCTCGTCGAACGCTGTGTCCGTGCCGGGGCGCCCGCTGGCCGCCCAGTAGCGCACGGCGTCGGAGCCGTGCTGCTGCAGCAGCCCCAGTGGCGTGACCACGTTGCCCCGCGACTTGGACATCTTCTTACGGTCGGGGTCCAGGATCCACCCGGAGATCGCGGCGTCGGTCCACGGCAGGCGGTCGTCCTCGAGGTCGGAGCGGACCACGGTGGAGAACAGCCAGGTGCGGATGATCTCGTGCGCCTGCGGCCGCAGATCCATGGGGGCAACGCGCTGCCACAGGTCCTCGTCGGTGGCCCAGCCGCCGGCGATCTGGGGAGTGAGGGAGGACGTCGCCCACGTATCCATCACGTCGGGGTCCCCCACGAACCCGCCGGGCTCCCCGCGCTGGTCCGCCGAGTACCCGGGCGGGCAGTCGGAAGCCGGGTCGATCGGCAGCTCGTCGGGCACGATCGGGTCGTCGTAGTCGGGGTTGCCCTGGTCGTCCAGGCGGTACCACAGGGGGATGGGCACCCCGAAGAAACGCTGGCGCGAGATGAGCCAGTCCCCGTTCAGGCCGGACACCCAGTTGTCGTACCGGACCTGCATGTGCGGCGGGTGCCAGCGCAGTTCCGCGCCGCGGGCCAGCAGCTCCTCCCGCAAGGGCAGGTCGCGGCCCCCGTTGCGCAGGTACCACTGGCGGGTGGTGACGATCTCCAGGGGCTTGTCACCCTTCTCGAAGAATTTGACCGGATGCGTGATGGCGCGCGGCTCGCCGTGCAGGTCGCCGGACTCGCGCAGCAGTTCGACCATGCGCTGCTGGGCGCTGAACACCGTCAGGCCATGGAGGCTGCGGTAGGCGTCGCGTCCGCCGTCGGAGGTGATCCAGGCCGGGTCGTCGGCCAGGACCCGGCCGTCCCACCCGATGATCGGGCGGGCGGGCAGGTCGAGTTCCCGCCACCAGGTCACGTCGGTCGTGTCGCCGAAGGTGCAGATCATGGCGATGCCGGACCCCTTCTCGGGGTCCGCGAGCTCGTGGGCCACCACCGGCACCTCGACGCCGAACACGGGGGTGGTGACGGTGCTGCCGAACAGCGGTTGGTAACGCTCGTCGTCGGGGTGCGCCACCAGGGCGACACACGCGGCCACGAGCTCGGGGCGGGTCGTCTCGATGAAGACGGCCTGCCCGTCGGGCCGGTGGAAGGAGACCCGGTGGTAGGCGCCCGGCCGCTCCCGGTCCTCCAATTCGGCCTGGGCGACGGCCGTGCGGAACGTGACGTCCCACAGGGTGGGCGCCTCACTCTGGTACGCCTCGCCGCGGGCCAGGTTGTTGAGGAAGGCCTGCTGCGAGGTCAGTCGGGCGGTGTGGTCGATGGTCTGATAGGTCTGGGTCCAGTCCACGCTGAGGCCCAAGTGCCGCCACAGGTCCTCGAACCCCTTCTCGTCCTCCTCCGTCAACCGTTCACACAACTCGACGAAGTTGCGCCGCGAGATGGGAAGCTGGCGTTTCGCGTCGGGTTTCTCCGGCGGCTGGAACGACGGGTCGAACGGCAGCGACGGGTCGCAGCGCACGCCGAAGTAGTTCTGGACGCGGCGTTCGGTCGGCAGGCCGTTGTCGTCCCACCCCATCGGGTAGAAGACCTCCTTGCCCCGCATCCGCTGGTACCGGGCGATGCAGTCGGTGTGGGTGTAGGAGAAGACGTGCCCGACGTGCAGCGAGCCGCTGACGGTGGGGGGCGGGGTGTCGATGCTGTAGATCTCGGGGCGGGTCCGGGTCCGGTCGAACCGGTACAGTCCCTGCTCCTCCCACGCCCGCGCCCACTTGTCCTCCAGCCCCTCCAGGGCGGGGCGTTCGGGCATGGCGGTATCGGACGCTGGGGGGGTCATGCCTCAATCCTAGGAGCATGCGGGGGGACGCCGGCGCAGCACCGCTGCCCATGATCTTCCTGCGGGAAGGTGGCGGGGATACGGTGGAGGGGAGCGGGTGGACGGAGTGGCGACGTGTTTCAGGCTCGGATCCACGGGCGCGGTGGCCAGGGGGTGGTCACCGCGGCGGAGCTGCTGTCGGTGGCCGCGTTCCGCTCGGGCCATCACGCGCAGGCGTTCCCCAGTTTCGGGTCCGAGCGCACCGGCGCACCGGTCGTCGCTTACTGCCGCATCTCCGATGCGCCCATCCGGACGCGGGAGCCGGTCGTGGCGCCCGACGCCCTGATCGTGCAGGACGTGACCCTCCTGCGGCAGGTCGACGTCACCTCCGGGCTGCGGTCCGGGGGATACCTCCTCATCAACACCGCCCGGGATCCCGTCGACCTGGCCCTCCCCCTGCCCGCTGAGGTACTCCTGGCCACGGTGCCGGCGACCGAACTGGCCGTGACCCACATCGGCCGGCCGGTGCCCAACGTCGCCCTGCTCGGCGGGTTCGCGGCGCTGACTGGACTCATCGGGCTGGAGGCGCTGGCGGCGGCCATCGCCGACCGTTTCCCACCGCAACTGGCGGCCGGCAACGAGGCCGCGGCCCGCGCCGCGTTCGCCGCCGTCGAGGACCCGGAGGTGCGGCATGCGACAGCAGATTGAGGGGTCCCAGGCGGTGGCCCGCACGGTGGCGGCGTGCCGCCCGCAGGTCATCTGCGCCTACCCGATCTCGCCGCAGACCCACATCGTGGAGACGTTGAGCCGCCTCGTGCAGTCCGGGGCCCTGACGGGCTGCGAGTACCTCAACGTCGACAGCGAGTTCGCCGCCATGAGCGCGGCGATCGGCGCCAGCGCTGCGGGAGCGCGCACCTACACGGCGACGGCCAGCCAGGGGCTGCTCTACATGGTGGAGGCCGTCTACAACGCTTCCGGATTGGGGCTGCCGATCGTCATGACGGTGGCCAACCGGGCGATCGGCGCCCCCATCAACATCTGGAACGACCACAGCGACGCGATGAGCCAGCGTGACTCCGGGTGGATCCAGCTGTATGCCGAGGACAACCAGCACGCCGCCGACCTGCATGTGCAGGCCTACCGCCTGGCCGAAGAGGTGTCGCTGCCGGTGATGGTGTGCATGGACGGCTTCATCCTCACCCACGCGGTCGAGGAGGTGGAGGTGCCCGATGCCGAGCAGGTCGATGCGTTCCTGCCGCCCTACGACCCGCGGCAGGTCCTCGACCCGGACGAGCCGGTGTCGATCGGTGCGATGGTCGGACCCGAGGCGTTCCTGGAGGTGCGCTACCTCGCGCATCTGCGGCAGATGCAGGCGCTGGCGACCATCCCGCGGATCGCCGCGGACTTCGCCGCGGTCACCGGACGGCACCGCGACGGCCTCGTCTCCCGTTACCGCATGGAGGACGCCGACCTCGTCGTCGTGGCCCTGGGCTCGGTGCTGGGCACCCTGAAGGACACCGTCGACAGCCTGCGGGACGAGGGACTGCCCGTCGGGGTGCTCGGCATCACCTCGTTCCGGCCGTTCCCGCTGGCCGCTGTCGGTGAGGCGCTGGCCCACACGAGTCGGGTCCTGGTCCTGGAGAAGTCCCTGGCCGTGGGTATCGGCGGTGCGGTCAGCTCGAACGTGCGCACCGCCCTGGCCGCGCGGCCGGTGCCGACCACGACAGTCATCGCCGGGCTGGGTGGCCGGCCGATCCTGCGCAGCTCACTGGACACCGTGATCCGCGGCACCCTGGCCGGCGAGGTGCCCGACCTGTTCTTCCTCGACCTCAAGACCGACCTGGTGGAGCGCGAGGTCGCCCGGATGCGCGCCGCCCGCCGGTCCGGGCCCGCTGCGGAGAACATCCTGCGGGACGTGGCCGGGGTCGGCGACCCGCACGCGGTGGGGAGGCCCCGGTGAACGAGCGGGTGCGCTTCTATCAGACGGGTTCCTTCGCCGTCCGCAACCGGCTGCTCCCTGTCGTCGACGCCAGCGTCCAGTCCGACCCGGGCCGCAGCAATGCGATCACCAGCGGACACCGTGCGTGCCAGGGGTGCGGCGAGGCCCTCGGCGCCCGGTACGCCCTCGACGCGGCCATGCGCGCCGCCGACGGCCGGGTGGTGGCCGTCAACGCCACCGGATGTCTGGAGGTGTTCTCCACCCCCTACCCCGAGACCAGTTGGCAGATCCCGTGGCTGCACTCGCTGTTCGGCAATGCGCCCGCGGTCGCCAGCGGGGTGGCGGCCGCCCTGCGGGTGCGGGGCCGGGAGGACATCCGGGTCGTGGCGCAGGCCGGGGACGGGGGGACCGTCGACATCGGCATGGGGCCGCTGTCGGGCATGTTCGAGCGCAACGACGACGTGTTGTTCATCTGCTACGACAACGAGGCGTACATGAACACCGGCGTGCAGCGGTCCGGTGCCACCCCACCGGGCGCACGCACCATGACCACGCAGGCCGTCGGCCCGCATCCCGGGGCTCCGTTCGGGCAGGGTAAGGACCTGCCGCGGATCGCGATGGCCCATGAGATCCCCTACGTCGCCACCGCCACCGTGGCGGACCTGCGCGACCTCGAGGCGAAGGTGACCACGGCCATGGCGTTGCGCGGGGCGCGCTACCTGCATGTCCTGGTGCCGTGCCCCCTCGGCTGGGGCACCCCGGGCCACGACACGATCCGGGTGGCCCGCCTGGCCACCGAGAGCGGCCTGTTCCCCGTGTTCGAAGCCCACCACGGCGAGATCACGACCGTGACCCCGATCCGCCGCCGCGTCCCGGTGACCGACTACCTGCGGGTTCAGAAGAGGTACGCCCACCTGTTCGGCGACCCGCCGGCCACCGCGGAGATCGCGCGCATCCAGGAGCAGGCCGACCGCACCATCCGGCGCTACGGGATCACGGAGGTGACGGTATGACCGACGCGGAGACCCCCTTCGCCATCACGCTGGGCGTCGGGTCGAGCCTGGCCAACAAGACCGGGACGTGGCGCACCGAACGCCCCGTCTATCGCAACGCGCTGCCGCCGTGCAACGATGCGTGCCCCGCCGGCGAGAACATCCAGGGCTGGCTGTACGAGGCCGAGGCGGGCGCCTACGAACGGGCGTGGCAGGTGCTCGTCGCGGACAACCCGTTCCCCGCCATCATGGGCCGGGTCTGCTATCACCCGTGTCAGACGGCGTGCAACCGCGCCGCCCTGGACGAGGCCGTCGGGATCAACTCGGTGGAACGGTTCCTCGGCGACGAGGCACTGGACCGCGGCTGGCGGCTGCCGGAGCCGGGCCCCGACACCGGTCGCAGCGTGCTCATCGTCGGCGCCGGGCCGTCCGGGCTGGCCGCGGCCTACCACCTGCGGCTCGCCGGCCACCGGGTGACCATCCGCGAGGCCAGCCCCCGCGCGGGCGGCATGATGCGGTTCGGGATTCCCTCCTACCGCCTGCCGCGCGACATCCTCGACGCCGAGATCACCCGGCTGCTGGATCTCGGTATCGACCTGCACCTCGACGCCCCCGTCGCCGACCTGGTGGCGGCCCGCGCCGAGGGCGGTCACGACGCCGCGTTCCTGGCCGTCGGAGCGCATATCGGGCGCCGCGCCTACATCCCGGCGGGGGAGTCCGCGCACATCCTGGACGCGATCAGCCTGTTGCGGGACACCGCCGCCGACCAGCGCCCCCTGCTCGGGCGCCGCGTCGTGGTCTACGGCGGCGGCAACACGGCCATGGACGCGGCGCGGACCGCGCGCCGGCTGGGCGCCGAGGAGGCCGTCGTCGTCTACCGCAGGACCCGCGACCGCATGCCCGCCAACGACAGCGAGGTCACCGAGGCGCTCGAGGAGGGCGTGATCATGCGCTGGCTGTCCACCATCCGGCACGTGGAATCGGGGTCCATGACCGTCGAACGGATGGAACTCGACGACTCCGGGTTCCCGCAGCCGACCGGCGAGACCGAGGAGTTGGCCGCGGACTCCCTGGTCCTGGCGCTCGGCCAGGACGTCGACCTGTCCCTCCTCGACGGCGTGCCGGGCATGGTGATCCGCGACGGTGTCGTCGCGGTGGACGACGGCATGATGACCGGCCACGCCGGGATCTTCGCCGGCGGCGACATGGTCCCCAGCGAACGCACGGTCACCGTCGCGGTCGGCCACGGCAAGCAGGCCGCCCGCCACATCGACGCGTGGCTGCGGGGCGAGCGGTACCGGCACGCGCCCCGGCCGCCGTTGGCCGACTACGCCTCGCTGAACACCTGGTACTACACCGACGCGCCGCCCAGTGTGCGGCCCACCCTGGACCTCGCCCGACGGGTCAGCACCTTCGACGAGGTCAAGCAGGGCCTCGACGAGTCCACGGCGGTTTTCGAGGCGCGGCGCTGCCTGTCGTGCGGCAACTGCTTCCACTGCGACAACTGCTTCGGGGTGTGCCCCGACAACGCTGTCCGCAAGTTCCCCGAGGGGAGCGCGGCCGGCGACGCCGGGCGGGACTATGCCTTCGACCTCGACTACTGCAAGGGGTGTGGGCTGTGTGTGGCCGAGTGCCCGTCCGGTGCGATCGCCATCGTGCCGGAACAGACCTGAGCCGTAGACTGCGGCGGTGACCGACCTACCCGACCTGCCCGACGTCCACGAGGAACTGCTGGCCCGGATGCCCGAGCACCGGGTCGTGCCCACCCTGGCTCGCGTGCAGCGGGTCATGGAGCTGCTCGGCGACCCGCAGCAGGGGCCGCGCGTCGTGCAGGTAACCGGCACGAACGGCAAGACCTCCACCGCGCGCATGATCGAGACCTTGTTGCAGGCCACCGGTCTGCGGGTGGGCACGTACACCAGCCCGCACCTGGAGTCGGTCGCCGAGCGCATCCGCATCGACGGCGCTCCGCTCGACCCGCAGCGGTTCGTCGAGGTCTACGAGGACATCCGGCCGATCCTCGCGCTGGTCGACAGCGAGCAGGAGGTGCAGGGCGAACAGCCGCTGACCTACTTCGAGGCGCTCGTCTGCCTGGCCTACGCGGCCTTCGCCGACGCTCCCGTGGACGTGGCCGTCGTCGAGGTGGGCATGGGTGGGACGTGGGACGCCACCAACGTGGTCACGTGCGACGTGGCGGTCTTCACGCCGGTCGCGGTCGACCACGCCGAGTACCTCGGCACCACGCCGGAACAGATCGCCGCGGAGAAAGCCGGCATCATCTCCGACGGCGCCATCGCCGTCATCGGTCCCCAGACACCCGGGGTGCTGGATGTCCTGCTGGGTGCCTGCGCGCGCGCCGGTGCGCAGCCCCGTGTGTTCGGGCGCGACTTCGACCTGGTCTCCCGCACGGTGGCAGTCGGCGGCCAGATCCTCGACCTGCGTACCGTCAGCGGCGCGTACAACGAGGTGTTCCTGTCCCTGCACGGCGAGCACCAGGCCGACAACGCCGCCGTTGCGGTGGCGGCCGTGGAGGCCCTCCTGGTCGGCGACGAGGCGCTCGACACCGCCCTCGTGGACGCTCTCGGCAGCGCCACGTCCCCCGGCCGCCTCGAAGCGGTGCGCCGCGACCCCACCGTGCTGCTGGACGCGGCTCACAACCCGGCCGGCGCCGCGGCCCTCGCCGCCGCTCTGCGGGAGTCGTTCACGTTCCTCGACACGACCCTGGTGGTGGCCGTCATGGCCGACAAGGACATCCCGGGCATCCTGGAGCCGCTGCGTGACGTGGCCGACCGCGTGATCGTCACCCGCAACTCGCAGCCGCGCAGCGCCTCCCCGCAGGTCGTCGCCGACATCGCCGCGGGCCTGTGGGGGGAGGGTGCGGTGACCGTCGAGCCGGACCTGGCGGGGGCCCTGGCGGCCGCGCTGCAGGTGGCCGAACAGTCCGGCGGCGGCGTGGTGGTCACCGGCTCCGTGATGACGGTCGCCGACGCCCGGGCCCTGCTGGTTTCCGCCGACCCGGGCGGCGCGGACCCGTACGCCCCCGACGACGAGGAGGCGGAGGACGTCGACCCGGACTACCCGCAGTACCCCGACGACCAGGAACCGGAGCTGCCGTGAGGGTGCTGGGGACCACCGTCCTGGCGTTCGAGTGGCTGATCGTCGCCCTGGCGGTGCCGGTGGCGGTGAACACCGCCGACGTGCGCGCGCCCGCCGCGTGGGGGTTCCTGGCGATCATCACCGTCCTGATCGGGGTCGCGATCGCCACCATCACGCGGCCGGTGGGGGTCGCGGTCGGCTGGGCCATCCAGGTGCTCACCCTGGCCGCCGGCTTCCTGGTCCCCCTGGTGCCGCTCATCATCCTGGCGGTCATCTTCACCGGGCTGTTCTACGCCGCGGTCCGGCTGGCCCGGCGCGTCGACGCGGCCAAGGCAGCCGCGACCCCCGCGTCGGACGGTCCGGCGGTCGTCGGCGACACTGGGGACGTCCGTCCCGCCGACCAGTCCTGACCCGAGGAGCCCCGATGTCCGAACGCACCTTGATCCTCGTCAAGCCCGACGGCGTCGCCCGTGGCCTCATGGGCGAGGTCGTCGCGCGGATCGAGACCAAGGGGTTCCGCTTCGTCGCCCTCGAGCTGCGCACCCTCGACGCGGAGATCGCCGGGGAGCACTACGCCGAGCACAAGGACAAGCCGTTCTTCGGCGATCTCGTCGCCTTCATCACCAGCGGTCCGCTGCTGGCCGGTGTCATCGAGGGACCGGACGCCATCCCCGCGTGGCGCACCATGATGGGCGCGACCAACCCGGTCGACGCCGCGCCGGGCACGATCCGCGGCGACCTGGCCACCGAGATGCAGAACAACGTCGTGCACGGCTCCGACTCGGCGCAGTCGGCCGCTCGGGAGATCGGGCTGTTCTTCCCGTCGCTGTCGTCCTGAATTCACCCGGACGCGCCGGTCGGATGTGTCTTCCCAGGGGTCTGCCCGGGACGTACAGTGGCCACTTGGCGCACAGCGTCAGGGGTCAGTGACCGGCGAGCGTCGGGGTGGCGCGAGAGGTCAGGGTGGATCGGTGACCGGCGACGGTCGTGGGGTGGCAAATGGGGTTAGAAGGCGCGCTCATGGGGCGGGACCTGGCCGTCGACCTGGGTACCGCGAACACACTCGTCTACGTCCGGGGCCGCGGCGTCGTGGTGGACGAACCGAGTGTCGTCGCCGTCGACCAGCACTCCGGTAACGCCATCGCCATCGGGGAGCGGGCCAAGGACATGCTCGGCCGGACCCCTGAGGACGTCGTCGCCGTCCGCCCGCTGTCGCAGGGCGTCATCGCCGACTTCGAGGCGGCCGAGGACATGCTGCGCCACTTCGTCGCCCGCGCCCAGCCGCGGCGTGCGCTCGCCAAACCCCGCCTCGTGGTGTGTGTGCCCTCCGGGATCACCGGTGTGGAGCGCCGCGCGGTCGAGGACGCCGGCTACGCCGCGGGCGCCCGCCGCGTCTTCCTGATCGAGGAGCCGATGGCCGCCGCGATCGGCGCCGGGCTACCCGTCTACGAGGCCGCCGGCTCCATGGTGGTCGACGTCGGCGGCGGCACGACCGAGGTCGCCGTGGTGTCCCTGGGCGGGGTGGTGGTCAGCATGTCGGCCCGCGTCGGCGGCGACGCCATGGACGACGCGCTCGTGCAGCACATGAAGAAGCATTACTCCCTGCTGCTCGGGGAACGCACCGCCGAACGTGTCAAGGTCACCATCGGGTCCGCCTACCCGGCCGCCGACGAACCCGACGCCGAGATCCGCGGGCGGGACCTGGTGTCCGGACTGCCCCGCACGGTCGTGGTCTCCGCCGAGGAGATCCGCGAGGCCCTCGACGAACCCGTCACCGCCATCGTCGACGCCGTGCGCTCGACGCTCGACCGCACCCCGCCGGAACTGGCGGGCGACGTCATGGACCGCGGCATCGTGCTGACCGGCGGCGGCGCCATGCTGCGCGGCCTGGACCAGCGGCTGCATCACGAGACCCGGATGCCCGTGCGCACGGCGCCGGACCCCCTGCGCTGCGTGGCGCTGGGCGCCGGCCGCTGCGTGGAGGAGTTCGCCGACCTGCAACCGCTGTTGATGAACCGGCCGCGGCGGTGATCCGGGGTGAGCGCTTCCCCCATCACTCGCGAACCGGCCACCCGCAGTAGGCGCCGCCGGTCCTGGGCGCCCGGGGCCGTGGCCGCCGTCCTGGCGGCGGTGAGCCTGAGCCTGATGCTGCTGGACCTGCGCGGGGGGCCGACTGATGCCCTGCGCGCCGTCGGGGCGGTGGCGGGGGGTCCGGTGCAGACCGCGGCCGACTCCGTATTCGGCCCGCTGCGCACCGCCGGTTTCCGGCGCGCCGACACCGAACAGTTGCAGCAACGCGTCGCGGAGTTGGAGGAGGCCAACCGCCGACTCGCTCTGCGGGGGGATGCCCTCGCCGAGCAGGTCGACGACCAGGGGGCGGCAGCCGCCGCGGAGCAGCGGGCCGCCGACATGGCCCAGGCCGCCGTCGCCGCACGTGTCGTCGCGGGGGACCCCGCGCTGGGCGCGGCTGCCGTGACGCTCGATGCCGGCGCCGCGGACGGGATCGTGCCCGACGCCCCGGTCCTCGTGGCCGGGGGCCTGGTCGGGCGGGTGGCAACCGTGTCCGGCGCCACCAGCTCCGTGCTGCTGCTCACCGACCCCGCCAGCGCGGTGGCGGTGCGGGTCGGCGACCACGCCGCCCTCGTGCGCGGCACGGGCAACCCGCACGCGGCTCTGCTCGACCACGTGGACCCGCTCGCCGACCTCGGCACAGGGCAGAAGGTGACCACGCTGGGCTCCGACGACGGCTGGCCCTACCCGCCCGGTCTGACCGTCGGGTCGGTCCGCACCGTGTCCGGGGGCCTCGGCGACCTCGCCCGGGAGATCACCGTCGAACCGGCGGTCACCACCGACACCGTCGACCACGTCATCGTCCTGCGGCCGCCCCCGGGGGTGACGCCATGACTCCCCGGCAGTGGCAACTGACGACGGCCGGGGTCTGTGTGGCCGTCGCCGTGCTTCTCCAGTTCACGGTGCTGGCCCGCCTGCCGTTCGCCGCGCCGAGCCTGGTCACGGCAGCCGTGATCGGGGTGGCCATGGCGTGCGGTCGCACGGCTGGCCCGGTCGCCGGATTCTGTGCGGGGCTGGCGCTCGACGTCCTGCCCCCCGCCGACGGGCTGGTGGGGGCGTCGGCCCTCGCCCTGGTCGTCGTCGGCTACCTGGCGGGCCGGGTACGCGACCCCCGCGGTCTGGCGCCGCTGCAACTCCTCGCGGTGGTCGCCGGACTGGCGATGCTGGCCGGCGCCGGGCAGTGGCTGCTCGCCACCATCCTGTCCGCCGGCGCCCCGGGCCCGGGTCAGGTGCTGCCGGCGCTCCTGATCAGCAGTGTGCTCACAGGCATCGTCGGACTGGCGGTCGTGCCGGGAATCGGGGCGGCCGTGCGGCGGGCCGGGGGTACCGAGCGGCGCCGCCGTCGGCCCCGGGCGGTGATCGGATGACGCAGTCCTCCGGACGCCGGCTGCTCCTGGTCGGGGTCCTGTTGGCTTCCCTGCTGCTGGTGCTGGTCGGGCGCCTGGTGGAACTGGCCGTCTTCCGCGGTCCGGCCCTGGCCGAGGCGGCCGAGGACAACCGCACCCGCGTCGTGCCCGACCCCGCCCCCCGCGGCCTGATCGTCGACTCCTCCGGCCGCGCCCTGGCCGCGAACACCTCCGCTACCGGCGTGCTCATCGACCGCCAGGTCCTGGCCCAGCAACCCAACGGGGGCGCGCATGTCCTGCGCCGGGTCGCGCAAGCCCTCGGACTGTCCCCGGACCGACTGCGCCAACGCCTCACCGCCTGCGGCACCCCCGGGGCGGCGCCCCGGCCGCTGTGCGACGACGGCAGCCCGCAGGCCCCCGTCACCGTGACCGGGACCGACCGTGCCGCGCTGCTGCCGCTCGCGGAGACCCCCGCGTCGTACCCCGGCGTGACCGTGACCAAGGCCGTGCACCGGTCCTACCCCGCCACGGACCTCTCCGCAGGGCACCTGCTGGGCTACCTCGGGGCGGTGTCGGCGGAGGAACTCGCCGCCGACCCGTCGCTGACGTCGGCCGACCTGATGGGCCGCGGCGGCCTGGAGCAGCAGTACGACGCCGATCTGCGTGGCCACGGTGGGCAACGACGGCTCCTGGTCGACGCGGCGGGCGATGTCACCGGCAGCCGGCAGCTCGTCGCGGCGCAGCCCGGCGCGGACCTGGTCACGTCCCTGAGCGCCCCGCTGCAGGCGCGGACCGACGCCGCCCTCACCACCGCCCTCGGATACGCGGGCAGCAGCGAGGCGCGCGCGGCGGCCGTGGTGCTCGACGTACGTACCGGGCGGGTCCTGGCCATGGGCTCCAAGCCCGATTTCTCGCCCGCGCAGTGGGTCGGCGGCATCACCGAGGACGACTACCGCACCCTGTCGGACTCCGGCGCCCTCGTGCCGTACGCAACGACCGGCACGGCGCCCCCCGGGTCGGCGTTCAAACCCATCAGCGTGCTCGGCATGCTGCGCTCCGGCTACACGACCGACGAGCAGTACGACTGCCCCAGCTCCTACACGGCGGGTGGGCGCACCTTCACCAACCACGAGTCGCAGGCCTACGGCAGCCTGACCCTGCGCCGGGCCCTCGCCGTGTCCTGCAACACGGTGTTCTACCGGGCCGCCGACCGGCTTTGGCGGACCAACGGCGGCGAGCGGCAGGGCGCGGGGGCCGTGGACCCGATCGCCCGCGCCGCCCACGACCTCGGGCTGGGCCGCCCGACCGGCGTCGACCTGCCGGCCGAGGCCGCCGGCATGGTCGCCAGCCCCGACCAGAAGTACCGGCTGTGGGATGAGCGCCACGATGCCTGGTGTGCCGCGGCCGATGCCGGCTACCCCCGCCTGCGCCGCTCCGACCCCGCCCGCGCCGACTACTTCACGGCGCTGGACCGGGAGAACTGCCGTTCCGGCATGGTCTGGCGCCCCGGTGACGCCATCAACGGCGCGATCGGGCAGGGACTGACCGCTGCCTCCCCGCTGCAACTGGCCGTCGCGTACGCCGCGATCGCCAACGGCGGCACCGTGTGGCAGCCCACCGTCGCCCGCGCCCTGGTCGGCCGGGACGGCAGCGTCGCGCGCGAGATCACCCCCCACGCCACCGGGCAGCTCACCGACCGGGCGGCGCTGGCCTTCCTGCGGCGCGCCCTGCCGGACGTCGTGCACCTGGGGGGGACCGCGGCCACGGCGTTCGCGGGGTTCCCCCTGGACCGCTATCCGGTGGCCGGCAAGACCGGGACCGCACAGGTCGACGGCGAGAACTCCACGTCGTGGTTCGCGTCCTTCGCTCCGGCCGATGACCCCCGCTACGCCGTCGTGGCCATGGTCACCAACGGTGGCGCCGGCGGCGAGACCGCTGCGCCCGCGGTGCGGTCGATCTACGAGTCGCTGTTCGGAGTCGGCGGCCCCGCGGCGTTCCCCCGCAGCGGGCCCCCCGCAGACATCCCAGCCGTGCGGGGGGAGGCCGGATGAGCGCCCCGGTACGGCCCACCGCGGCGCCGCCGCGTCACGACCTGCTGCGCGCCTCCCGGTTCGACTGGGTCCTCATCTTCGCCGCGCTCGCGCTGTCGGTGCTGGGCTGCGTGCTGATCGCCTCGGCGGGCATCGGCGCCGGCGACGGCACCGGGCCGGCCCGGCGGCAGCTCCTCGCGGTGCTGTTGTCCCTGCTGATCGCCTACGCGATCACCCGCGTCGAGGCCCGCTCGCTGCGCGCCTGGACCCCCGCCCTCTACGTGGTATCACTGCTCGCGCTGCTGTTGCCCTACACGCCGGCGGGCGTCAGCATCGCCGGGGCACGCGCCTGGGTGGCGCTGCCCATCGGGTTCACGATCCAGCCCAGCGAGTTCGCCAAACTGGCTCTCGTCTGCGCCCTGGCCACGACCCTCGCCGGACGCCCCCGCGACGGCGCCGTGCCGAACGCGGCCGTGGTCCGCGCCCTGGCCCTGGCCGCCCTGCCCCTGGCCATCGTGCTCGTCGGCAACGACACCGGTACCGCCATGATCATGACGGGCATCGTGGCCGCCGTGATGGTCGTGGCCGGGGTGTCCTGGCGCTGGCTGGCGGGTCTGGCCGCCGTCACCGCCGTCGTCGCGGGCGCAGCCATCGCCCTGGGCGTCCTGGCCGACTATCAGATGCAGCGGCTGCTGTCCTTCCTGGACCCCACCGCCGACCCGTACGGAGCGGGCCTGAACACCCTGCAGGCCCGCATCGCGGTGGGCTCGGGCGGTATTGCCGGGCGGGGACTGCTCGCGGGGCCCCAGACACAGGGGGGGTTCGTCCCCGTCAACGACTCCGACTTCGTGTTCTCGGTGGCGGCGGAGGAACTGGGGCTGCTCGGCTCGCTCATCGTCCTGCTGCTGATCGCCACGATCGTGTGGCGGGGGCTGCGGATCGCCGCCGACGCCTCGGACATGTTCGGCCGTCTGGTGGCGGTGGGCGTGGTGGCCTGGTTCGGGCTGCAGGCGTTCGAGAACATCGGCATGAACCTCGGCGTGATGCCGGTCACCGGCGTCACGTTGCCCTTCGTGTCCTACGGCGGTTCCTCGATGATCGCCGCCTGGCTCGGCATCGGACTGCTGCAACTGGTGCGCCTGCGTTCCTCCGGCGGGGCCCCGGCCCGATTGGGGCACACCCGGCGCGGCCCCTAACCTAGGTCCATGCACCCGGCGGATGACGGCACGACGTCCCTGTATCCCCGGCTGGAGCCTCTCCTCGGCCGCGTCGGCAAACCCATCCAGTACGTGGGCGGCGAGGTCAACTCCGTGGCCAAGGACTGGACGTCGGTGCCCGTGCACTGGGCGCTGGTGTACCCCGACGCCTACGAGGTCGGCGCGCCCAACCAGGGCGTCCAGATCCTGTACGAGGTGCTCAACGAGCGCGCCGACTGCCTGGCGGAACGGGCCTACGCCGTCTGGCCGGACCTGGAGGCGGAACTGCGCGAGGCGGGACTGCCCTCGTTCTCCGTGGACTCCCACCGCTCCCTGGCGGACTTCGACCTGATCGGCGTCAGCCTGGCCACCGAGCTGGGCTACACCAACCTGCTGACCCTGCTGGACCTGGCCGGCATCCCGCTGCGCAGCTCCCACCGCACCGACGACCACCCGCTCGTGATCGCGGGCGGCCACTCCGCGTTCAACCCCGAACCGATGGCGCCCTTCCTCGACGCGGTCGTCCTGGGCGACGGCGAGGAGGCCGTGGGCCGGGTCACGGAACTGACCGGGGCGTGGCGGCTGGCCGGGTGTCCGGGCGGCCGGGTCGGTCTGCTGGAGTCCCTCGCGCGCACCGGCACCGTCTACGTGCCGGCCTTCTACACCGTCACCTACCGCCCCGACGGCGCCATCGACACCATTCGCCCCGACCGCGCGGGGGTGCCGTGGCGGGTGGCGAAACACACGCTCATGGATCTCGACGAGTGGCCGTACCCCAAGGCCCCGGTGGTTCCCGTTGCGGAGACGATCCACGAACGAATGAGTGTGGAGATCTTCCGCGGCTGCACCCGCGGCTGCCGGTTCTGCCAGGCCGGGATGATCACCCGCCCGGTGCGCGAACGCAGCGGCGCCGCCGTGGCAGAGATGATCGACTGCGGTATCCGTCGCACCGGCTTCAACGAGGTCGGCATGCTCAGCCTGTCCAGCGCCGACCACTCCGAGATCGGGGACCTGGCCCGGGGCCTCGCCGACCGGTACGCCGACAGCCGCACGTCGCTGTCGCTGCCCAGCACCCGGGTGGACGCCTTCAACGTCGAACTGGCCGACGAATTGTCCCGCAACGGCCGCCGCTCCGGCCTGACCTTCGCCCCGGAGGGCGGCAGCGAACGGGTCCGCCGGGTCATCAACAAGACGGTGACGGAGGAGGACCTCATCCGCACGGTCACGGCCGCCTACGCCAGCGGCTGGCGCCACGTGAAGCTGTACTTCATGTGCGGCCTGCCCACCGAGACCGACGCGGACGTGCTGCAGATCGGGCGGCTGGCCCGCGAAGTGATCCGCGCCGGCCGGGAGGTGTCCGGACGTCAGGACATCCGCTGCACCGTGTCGATCGGCGGGTTCGTCCCCAAGCCGCACACGCCGTTCCAGTGGGCCCCGCAACTGTCCGCCGCCGAGACCGACCGCCGCCTCCTGCTCCTGCGGGACGACATCCGGTCCGACCGGAAGTACGGCCGCGCCATCGGGTTCCGGTACCACGACGGGCAGCCCGGCATCGTGGAGGGACTGCTGGCCCGCGGGGACCGCCGGGTCGCCGACGTGATCGAGGCCGTGTGGTCCGGCGGCGGCCGGTTCGACGGCTGGTCGGAGCACTTCTCCTTCGACCGCTGGCAGACGGCGGCCGAGCAGGTGTTCGCCGACCAGCCGGTCTCCCTGGACTGGTACACCACCCGCGAACGGGACCGCGACGAGGTGCTGCCGTGGCAGCACCTGGACGCCGGGCTGGACACGGAGTGGCTGTGGCAGGACTGGCAGGACGCCCTCGCCGAGGACGAGGTGGGCGACTGCCGGTGGACGCCCTGCTCCGCCTGCGGGGTGTGCGATGTCATGGACACTGCCATCCAGGTGGGCCCCTCCGGACGGGTGTGGCTGCCGACCCCGTGAAGCGCCAGTCCCCGAACGAGGCCCACCCCGTCGTCCAGCGGGTCCGGATGCGGTACAGCAAGACCGGGCGGATGCGTTTCGGCAGCGCGCGGGACTTCCAGCGCGCCCTCGAGCGGGCGGTGCGGCGCGCGCAACTGCCCATCGCCATGAGTGGCGGCTTCAACCCCCATCCGCGCATCTCCTACGCCAACGCCGTGCCGACGGGCACGGCGAGCCTGGCCGAGTACGTCGAACTCGGTCTGGCCGAGCCGCGCGACCCGCAGGACGTCGCCGCCGCCGTCAACGCGGGGCTGCCGGACGGCTTCCGGGTCGAGGCCGCAACCGTGTCCCCGGGGGGCAGCCTGGCGGACCGGCTGGAGGCGTCCCGCTGGCGCATCGAGTACCCGGGCGCCGGGGCCCCCGCCATCGCCACCGCTGTGGCGGCGCTGTTGGACCGTGCGCCCGTCACGGTCACCCGGATGACCAAGTCCGGGCCCCGCGAGGTGCCCGTCACCGACAGTTGGCTGGCCCACTCCTGCGAGCCGGGGGCGCTGGTCGTCATCGTGCGCAGCACCGTGCCCACGGTGCGCCCGGAGGACATCGTGGCGGCCGTGGGTCTGGCGGGGGTCGGGCCCGCCACGCGGGAGGCGCAGGGGCCGTTCCGGGACGGTGCCGTGGGGGACCCGTTCGACGGATGATGCGTCGGGGTGGCGTGGCCGGAGGGCCGACTGTGCCATACTTCCGGTAGATGCCCGACACGGCCGACCGCCGTGCAGGTGCCCCGCCCCAGGCGTTCCTATGAGCCGGGCAGGGTTGAGCACCAGGCATTGAGGGGAGCCCTCCGGGTTCCCCGGACCGACGACAGACTTATGGTCCGCGCCAGCGGACCCAGGACCAGGTTCCCGTGCGGTGCGACGCACCCGGGGACCGGGAAAGGATCGGGCTCATGCTCGACGAAGAACCCACGACCGAGCCGACCACCACGCCCACCCGGCGCCGCCGGGCGGCCCGCCGCGCGGCCGGCCCGCCGCCCGACCAGCCCCAGTTCTCCGCGGAGACCGACTCCCCCGAGGACCCAAAAGAGGGCCGGTCCCGCACGGCCGTCGTCGTGGACTTCGAGGCCCCGGCAGCCGACCCGGACGCTGATGCCGGCGCCGCCGAGGACGCCCCGCCCGCGACGAGCGCCGCCCTGCTCTTCCAGCCCCCGCCCGAGGCGCCGGCGGTGCCCGCGGGCGACGACGAGGCGGAGGCCGCCGAGCCTGCCGAGCCCCGCTCCCGCTCCCGCTCCCGGCGTCGGCGGCGTTCCCCGGACACCGACACCGACACCACTGCCGGGTCCGACCAGCCCGACGAGACCCAGCCCGCGCCGGAGGCTGCCGCCGAGGAACCCGAGGAGGACGGCGGCACCGTCCGCCGGCGTCGGCGGCGGCGCCGCGGTGGCGGTGGCGGCGGGGGAGAGGACAGCTCCCCCAAGGACGAGGTGACGGCCCTGAAGGGCAGCACCCGCATCGAGGCGAAACGGCAGCGACGCAAGGAGGGCCGGGAGTCCGGCCGCCGGCGCGCGCCGCTGGTGACCGAGGCCGAGTTCCTGGCCCGGCGCGAGTCCGTGACCCGCACGATGGTGGTCCGGCAGCGGGGGTCGGTCACCCAGATCGCCGTCCTCGAGGACGGCGTCCTCGTCGAGCACTACGTCAACCAGGCGACGGCGGCGTCCCTCGTGGGCAATGTCTACCTCGGCAAGGTCCAGAACGTGCTGCCTTCGATGGAGGCGGCGTTCGTGGACATCGGGCGGGGGCGCAACGCCGTCCTGTACGCCGGCGAGGTCAACTGGGATGCGGCCGGCCTGGAGGGGCAGCCGAAACGGATCGAGCAGGCGCTGTCGTCCGGCGACAAGGTCCTGGTGCAGGTCACCAAGGACCCGGTCGGCCACAAGGGCGCCCGCCTCACGAGCCAGATCTCCCTGCCCGGCCGGTTCATCGTCTACGTGCCGGACGGCTCCATGACGGGGATCAGCCGCAAACTGCCCGAGAAGGAGCGCACCCGGCTGCGCGGCATCCTGCGCAAGGCCCTGCCGGAGGGAGCGGGCGTCATCGTGCGCACCGCCGCCGAGGGCGCCAGCGAGGAGGACCTGACCCGCGACGTGGAGCACCTGACCACGCTGTGGGACCAGATCCAGGAGAAGGCCGAGAAGGCGCAGCCACCCGCCGTGCTGCACACGGAGCCGGACCTCGCCCTGCGCGTCGTGCGCGACATCTTCAACTCCGACTTCGCGGAACTGGTGGTGTCGGGTTCCGACATCGGCGCCACCCTGACCGACTACGTCGGCGAGAACGCCCCCAGCCTCAGCGAGCGGGTCACCCTCTGGACGTCCGACGACGACATCTTCGCCCACTACCGCGTGGACGAGCAGCTCGCCAAGGCGCTCGACCGCAAGGTGTACCTGCCCTCCGGCGGATCCCTGGTGATCGACCGCACCGAGGCGATGACCGTGGTCGACGTCAACACGGGCCGTTTCACCGGCAAGGGCGGCAACCTGGAAGAGACCGTGACCCGCAACAACCTGGAGGCCGCCGAGGAGATCGTGCGGCAGATCCGGCTGCGCGACATCGGTGGGATCATCGTCATCGACTTCATCGACATGGTCCTGGAGAGCAACCGGGACCTGGTGCTGCGCCGTCTCGTGGAGTGCCTGGGCCGGGACCGCACCAAACACCAGGTGGCCGAGGTGAGTTCCCTGGGGCTGGTGCAGATGACCCGCAAACGTATCGGCCAGGGGCTCCTGGAGACGTTCAGCGAGCCGTGCGACTGCTGCAACGGCCGGGGCGTGAAGGTGCACACCGAGCCCGTGACGGGCAAGGGCGGCGGCAGCCGCAAGGCCCCCCGCTCCGTCCGCCCCCCGGGAGCCCACGACCCGGTCGAGGCCGCGGCCGCCCGCGCGCGGGAGGCGGAGGACGGCGATGTGCCGGACGCCGCCGAAGCCTCCGACACCGCTGCGGAGGACGCCGACCCCGCGCCCGCGGACAACGGCGACGAGGGGGCGGGTTTGACCGGGAGCGACGCGACTCCGTAGCCTAGGACGGTTGCTCCGGCGCAGGTACACCGCGCCCCGGGAGCCGGGTCCGACAGACCAGATCGACAACGTTTCGTGTGCCAGTCACGCGTGTAGAGCAAGGGAGTGCGGCATGTACGCGATCGTGCGCGCCGGGGGCCATCAGGAGAAGGTCGCCGTCGGCGATGAGATCGACGTGAACCGGATGACGGGGGTGCCCGGCGACTCGGTGACCCTGCCGGCCGTGCTCGTCGTCTCCGAAGGGGCCGTCACCAGCGACGCTGACGCGTTGGCCGGGGTCACGGTCACCGCCGAGGTGCTCGATCACCACCGCGGGGAGAAGATCCGCATCCTGCGGTACAAGAACAAGACCGGGTACCGGCGCCGCCAGGGCCACCGCCAGGAGCTGACCCGGCTGCGGGTCACCGCGATCGAAGGAGTCTGAACTCATGGCGCACAAGAAGGGCGCGGCCTCCACGAAGAACGGCCGCGACAGTAACTCCCAGCGGCTGGGCGTGAAACGGTTCGGCGGCCAGGTCGTCGGGGCCGGCGAGATCATCGTGCGGCAGCACGGCACCCACTTCCACCCGGGCGACAACGTCGGCCGCGGCGGGGACGACACGCTGTTCGCGCTGGCCGATGGCACGGTCGAGTTCGGCACGGCCCGCGGTCGCCGCGTGGTCAACGTCCGTCCCGCGTCCTGACGGCGCACGGGGACCAGCATGGCCCCGTCGTTCATCGACCTCGTCACCCTGCACGCCGCCGCCGGCGACGGCGGCAACGGTTGCGCCTCGGTGCACCGGGAGAAGTTCAAACCCCTCGGCGGCCCCGACGGCGGTAACGGCGGACACGGCGGCTCGGTCGTCCTCGTCGCCGACCCCGCCACCCCCACCCTGCTGGAGTTCCACCGCCGGCCCCATCTGAAGGCGGGCAACGGGGCCCCCGGCAAGGGCGGCAACCGCACCGGCTCCGATGGCGCCGACGTGATCGCCACCGTCCCCGTCGGCACCGTCGTGTCCGACCCCGCTGGCACCGTCCTGGCCGACCTCGCCACCCCGGGGGCCACGTGTGTCATCGCCCGTGGCGGCCGCGGCGGCCTCGGCAACGCCGCCCTCTCCTCGCCCCGCCGCAAGGCCCCCGGTTTCGCGCTGCTGGGAGAACCCGGCGAGGGCGGGGACGTGACGCTGGAACTGAAGACCGTCGCCGACGCGGCGCTCGTCGGCTTCCCCAGCGCGGGCAAGTCCAGCCTCATCGCGGCCCTCAGTGCGGCGCGGCCCAAGATCGCCGACTACCCGTTCACGACGCTGGAGCCGCACCTCGGGGTCGTGGCCGCCGGCGAGACGTCGTTCACCATCGCCGACGTGCCGGGCCTCATCCCGGGTGCGAGTCAGGGCAAGGGCCTCGGCCTGGACTTCCTGCGGCACATCGAACGCTGTGACGTCATCGTGCACGTCATCGACTGCGCCACGCTGGAGCCGGGCCGCGACCCCCTCAGCGACCTCGACGTCATCGAGGCGGAACTCGCCGACTACGGCTCGTTCGCCGACCGGCCCCGCATCGTCGTGCTCAACAAGGTGGATGTCCCGGACGCCGCCGAACTGGCGGAACTGGTCACGCCGGAACTCGTCGCCCGCGGGTACCGCGTGATCCCGGTCAGCGCCGCTACCCACGAGGGGCTGCGCCAACTGACGTACGCCGTGGCGGACGTCCTGGCCCAGCGCCCCGCGGCAGCCGCTGAGGCTGTCCCCATCGTCATCACCCCACCCGCCGTCGACGACCGCCGCTTCACCGTCACTCGCTCCGGCGACGCCTTCGTCGTCCAGGGCACGCAACCCGAACGCTGGGTGCGGCAGACGGACTTCGGCAACGACGAGGCGGTCGGCTACCTGGGAGACCGGCTGGCCCGGCTCGGCGTCGAGGAGGAACTCGCGGCGCAGGGCGCCACCGCGGGGTGCACCGTCATCATCGGGCCCGCCGACAGTGGTGTGATCTTCGACTGGCAGCCGAGCATCGAGGCGGGTGAGCACCGCCCCAGCGGGCCGCGCGGGTCGGACGAGCGGCTGGGGGAGTGATGACGGTCTTCGGGACGGCCCGGCGCCTTGTCGTCAAGATCGGTTCCTCCTCCCTGGCCTCGGTCACCGGGGGCCCCAACGACGACGCCATCGCCCGGATCGCCTCCGTGATCGCGGCCGCCGGACGGGCCGACCGCGAGATCGTGCTGGTCAGTTCGGGGGCGGTGGCGGGGGCCATGGGGCCCCTCGGCCTGCGGGTGCGGCCGCGGGATCTCGCCACCCAACAGGCCGCGGCCAGCGTCGGGCAGGGTGCGCTGATCGCCCGGTACGCGGAGGCCTTCGCCGCCCACGATCTGGTGGTCGGGCAGGTCCTGCTGACGTCCGACGACATGGTCCGCCGCTCGCACTACCGCAACGCGCAGCGCACCCTCTACCGGCTGCTCGAACTCGGCGTTGTGCCGATCGTCAACGAGAACGACACCGTGGCCACCGAGGAGCTGCGGTTCGGGGACAACGACCGGCTGGCCGCCCTCGTGGCCCACCTCGTACATGCCGAGGCCCTCGTCCTGCTCAGCGACGTGCCGGGACTGTTCACCGGGCCGCCCGGCGACCCCGAGTCGCACCTCATCCCCGAGGTGCCGGACCTGGCGGCGCTCGCCGGCGTCGACATCAGCCGGCGCGGCTCCGCGATGGGCTCCGGCGGCATGCGGGCCAAGCTCGCGTCCGCGGAACTGGCCACCGGCGCCGGCATCCCCGTGCTGCTCGCGCACGCCGACGACGCCGCCGCGGCACTGGCCGGTGAGGCTGTGGGAACGCGCTTCCTGCCCACCGGCCGGCGCGTGCCCACCCGCCTGCTGTGGCTGGCGCATGCGGCGGAACCCCGCGGGGCACTGGAGCTGGACCCCGGGGCCGTGACCGCGGTCGTGGGTGGGCGCAAGTCCCTGCTCCCTGCCGGAATTCTGCGGGTTTCCGGTGATTTCTCCGCCGGTGACCCGGTCGACCTGTTGGATGAAAACGGGCGTGTCGTGGCGCGGGGACTGGTGAACTTCGACTCGGCGGAACTGCCCGGCCTGCTGGGCCGCTCGACCCGCGAGATCGCCGCGGAGTTGGGCTCGGCCTACGAACGCGAGGTCGTGCACCGCGACGATCTGGTGCTGCTGACCTGAGGAGGAGCCATGGCGCAGGGTGCGGCCCCGCTTCGGCTCCCCGGCGTCATGTGGCACGTGACCCTCACCTTTCACGGCCAACCCCAGCGCCCCCCACGACTCCAGACCGGCCTGGAGTCCCTGGCCTTCCACCACGGCGTCGACCTGTCCGCCCGGTACAGCGAGGACACCGTCGAACTGCGGTACTGGGACGAGGGCCAGGACTGCCGCTCGGTCGTCGACCACGCCCTGGGTCTGTGGGACGAACATCGCCCCGACAGCGGCCTGCCCGCGTGGCCGGTCGTCGGGGTGGAGGTGCTGGACCGCCCGTCGTTCCGGCGCCGCTGGTCGGAATCCCCCGAGGCCGTCGATCTGCTCGAACCCGGGGTGCGGCCGCTGGAGCCTCCGCCACCTACGCTGGACGCATGACCTCCGAATTCGCCGCCGTCGCCGGGCGCTCCCGGGACGCCGCCGTGATCCTGCGGACGCTCACCGCCGACCGCAAGAACCGCGGACTGGCCGCGATCGCGGCCCGCCTCGACAAGGACCGGGAGCGGATCGTCGCCGCCAACGACCTCGACGTGCGCGCGGCCCGGGACTCCGGGACCGCCGCGGGCCTGATCGATCGGCTCACACTCACCGACGAGCGGCTGTCCGAGATCATCGCCGCCATCGACGTCGTCATCGAATTGCCTGACCCGGTCGGTCAGGTGGTGCGCGGCTACCGGCTGCCCAATGGGCTGGACGTCCGTCAGGTGCGGGTCCCCATGGGGGTGGTGGGCATGATCTACGAGGCCCGGCCCAACGTCACCGTGGACGCCGCCGCCCTGTGCCTGAAGTCCGGGAACGCGGTCCTGCTGCGCGGGTCGTCCAGCGCTGCGCGCACCAACGCCGCCCTCGTCGCGGCCATGCGACAGGCACTCAGCGACGAAGGACTGCCGCCGGACGCCGTCCAGGCGGTGCCCGGCACGGGACACGACACCGTCGACACCCTCATCACCGCCCGCGGCCAGGTGGACGTGGTGATCCCGCGCGGCGGCGCGGACCTCATCAACCGGGTGGTGACCGGCGCGCAGGTGCCCGTGATCGAGACGGGGGTGGGTAACTGCCACGTGTACGTGGATGCCGCCGCCGATCCCCGCAAGGCCGTCGACATCGTGGTCAACGCCAAGACCCAGCGGCCCAGCGTGTGCAACGCGGCCGAGACGCTGCTCGTGCACGCCGACCTCGCCGACACGCTGTTCCCGGAACTGGCGCGGGCCCTGGTGGCGCGCGGGGTCACGCTGCACGTCGACCCGCCGGCCGCCCGGGCCCTGGCCGCCGCAGACATCGCCGGCGAACCCGCCACCGACGTCGACTGGGCCGCGGAGTACTACTCCCTGGACATCGCTGTCGCCCTCGTCCCCGACCTCGACGCGGCGCTGCAGCACATCCGCCGCTGGAGCTCCGGACACACCGAGGCGATCGTGTCCGACTCCGCCGCCGCCATCGGCGCTTTCCTCGCGGGCGTGGACAGCGCGGCCGTGGCCGTCAACGCCAGCACCCGCTTCACCGACGGCGGCGAGCTCGGCTTCGGCGCCGAGATCGGTATCTCCACGCAGAAGCTCCACGCCCGCGGGCCCATGGCGCTGCCCGAACTCACCACGACCACCTTCGTGATCACCGGGGACGGCCACATCAGAGCGTGACTGCCGCACCCGGTCCGCTAGGCTGCAGAGGTCCGGAATCCACCGTGGAGGAACACCATGACGCTGGGAACGTTGGCGCTGCTGGCGACTGAGGCTGAGCCCGGACTCGCCGAGTCCGAGAGCACCGTGCCCCTGCCGTCGTGGGTCTACGGTGTGTCCGCGCTGGCCATCCTCCTGCTGCTCCTGCTGGTCGTCACCAGGCTCGACCTCGACCGCTGACGCCCGTGCTGGCGACGTCCGGCCCCGTCGGGGTCATGGGGGGGACGTTCGACCCGATCCACCTCGGCCACCTCGCAGCCGCGAGTGAGGTCGCCCACCGGCTCGGGCTCGCCGAGGTCGTCTTCGTGCCGGCCGGCCGGCCGTGGCAGAAGTCCGGGCGGCCGATCAGTCCCGGGGACGACCGGTGGGCCATGACCGTCCTCGCCACCGCCGCCGATCCCCGCTTCACCGTCAGCCGGGTGGACCTCGACCGCCCCGGGCCCACCTACACCGTCGACACCCTGCGTGATCTGCGGGCGCACTACGGTCCCGACCGCCCGCTGTTCTTCATCACCGGAGCCGACGCCCTCGGCCAGTTCCGCACGTGGCGGGACCCCGACGAGGTCCTCGCCCTGGCGCACCTGGTGGGGGTGAGCCGCCCCGGCCACCCGTTGCCCCCACCGGGGCTGGCCGAGCAGTCGGTTAGTCTGATTGAGGTCCCGGCCCTGGCCATCTCGTCGTCGGACATCCGAGCCCGCGTCGCCGACGGCAGGCCCGTGCGGTACCTCGTACCGGACGGCGTGGACCACTACATCGGCAAGACGGGGCTGTACCGGGATCGTGCGTGACTGAAGCGGAGCAGGAAGCCGAGGCTCATCGGCTGCGACGCACCACGCGTCACCTCGTCCTCAGCCTCGCCGCCGTCGCCCTGTTCGCCGTCGCGTTCGGGGCCATCTACCTCAAGACTCGGCAACCGGAGCCGCCGCCGCCCAGTCCCGCGCCGAGCGTGTCCCCGAGCCCCACCCCCGCTCCGGTGACCCGCGAGACGCTCCTGCTGCAGGCGACCACCCCCACGGGCGCCGTCGGGAACCTCCTGGTCGGCGTGGCCCCCGATGACGAGACGGCCCCCCCCGCGTCCCTCGTCCCCCTGCCCGCCGATCTGGTGGTCGCCGCTCCCGGGGTCAGCCCTCAGCCGCTCTCCCGCACCGTGGACTCCCTCGACACGCTGCGGCCCGCCAACACGGTGGCGGCGACGCTGGGGGTGCGCGTGGACGCGTCCTGGCGGATGGACCGCAAGGCGCTCGCCGGCCTGGTCGACTCCGTCGGTGGAGTCACGGCGGAGGTGGCCGACCCCCTGAAACTGCGCGACGAGACCGGGGCCGTGGTCCTGCGGCTGCGCGCCGGCCGGCAGCGACTGTCCGGCACCGACGCCTCCTGGTTCGCGGTGGGCGACGTGCGCGGCGGCACGGTGGCCGCGGCCACCGACCGGTTCCTGTCGGTCATCACGCCGACGCTGCGGCGGCTCCCGGACTCCGACGTCGCCATCCGGGAGTCCCTCACGGCGCTGGGGGCGCTCGCGCCCACCACCATCGGTACGCAGGAGTTGGCGGACTTCCTGCTCGAACTCGGCACCGCCGTGCGGTCGGGCGGTGCGGTGACCGAGACCCTGCCGACCGCGGAGGTGGGGGTGGCCGGCGCGTCGGCGGAGTGGCTGTCGTACGCGGGCGCGACCCCCCGCTTGCGCTCCCTGCTGCCCTACGCGCAGTGGCAGGCCGGGATCGACGGGCCCGCGCGCGTCCTCGTGGCCGCCGCGCGCCCCACGCCGGAGGTCATGTCCGGGGCGCGGGCCGCGGTCACGGGCGCCGGGTTCGTGTTCGTGGACGGCCGGGGCGACCGGGTGTCCGGCGAGCGGCGCACCCGCATCCAGGTTCGCGGGCCGCGGGCCCTGGCCACGCAGGTCGCCACTGCTCTGGGGACCCCCGGAGCGGCCGTCGAGCGGGTCCCGCGGGGAGCGCTGCAGGGTGCTCCGTGGGCGGACGCCGACGTCGTCCTGGGCACCGCGTACCGGTCTCCCGGCGCCGCACCACCTACCCTGGCCCCATGACCGCCTCCGCCACCGCCGTCGAGTGGGCGCGCGCTGCCGCCGCGGCGGCAGCGGACAAGAAGGCGGCCGACATCGTCGCGTTCGACGTCAGCGACGTCCTGTTCATCGCCGACGTCTTCCTGATCTGCTCCGGGGCGAACCTGCGCCAGGTGGCGGCGATCGTGGACGAGATCGAGGTGCGCACGAAGCAGGCGGGGGCCCCGCCGCCCCGCAAGGAGGGCCGCCAGGGCGCCCGCTGGGTGCTCGTGGACTTCGGGGACCTGGTGGTGCATGTGCAACTCGAGGAGGAACGCGCCACCTACGGCCTGGAGAGGCTGTGGCACGACCGGCCCACGATCGACCTCGCCGAGGCGCTGCCGCCGGCCGAGTCGTCGACCGGGTGACGCCCGTGCGGCGCGCGATCCTGTGGCGCCACGGCCAGACCCGCTGGAACCACGACAGGAGGTTCCAGGGACAGTTGGACGTGCCTCTCGACGAAGTCGGTCGCCGCCAGGCGCAGGAGGCCGCGGAACTGTTGCAGCCGCTGGCGCCCGGCCTCATCGTGTCCAGCGACCTCAGCCGCGCGGCGGCCACCGCCGCAGCGCTCAGCGGCGTCACCGGGGTGCCGGTCACCACGACCACGGCGCTGCGCGAGGCGCACGCCGGCGAGTGGCAGGGCATGACCCACGAGGAGATCCAGGCCACCGACGCCGACCTGCTCGCGGCCTGGCGCAGCGAGGTGGACGTGCGCCCAGGGCGCACGGGGGAGACCCGGACCGAGGTCGGCACCCGTGTCGCCGGCGCCGTCGACGCGCATCTGGACACGCTGCCGCCGGACGGTGTGGCCGTCTTCGTCACGCACGGCGGCGCGGCGCGCGCCGCCATCGGGAGCCTGTTGCACATCCCGGCACAGCACTGGCACGCCCTCACCGTCATGCGCAACTGCGGGTGGTCCGTGCTGGCCCGCGGCGCGACCGGATGGTCTCTGGAGGCCTACAACCTGGCGCCCCCCGACGCCCCGGCGCCGGGGTACCGGGACGTTATCGTGTAGGTTCGGAGCGCTTCAGGGAGGGGCTATCCTTGTCGGAGCAGCGGGGCTGTGGCGCAGCTGGTAGCGCACTTGCATGGCATGCAAGGGGTCAGGGGTTCGAGTCCCCTCAGCTCCACCGTTCGATCCTTCCCGGGTCCGCGTCGTGACGTCGGACCGGCCGCATGTGCTGATCCTCGGTGACTCGCTGGCCTTCCACGGCCCGCGCCGCGCTGACCCGCCCGGCGAGCCCCGCCTGTTCGGCAACGTGCTCGCCCGCCGTCTCGGCGCCGAGGCCGACCTGTCGGCGCGCATGGGGTGGACCGCCCGCGACGCCTGGTGGTCGCTCACGAAGGACCCCGTGGTGTGGGGCGCCTACCTGCCGCGGGCGACCGCCCTGGTCCTCGCGCTCGGCAGTTTCGACCAGCTGCCGGCGGCGGTGCCGACGTGGGCCCGGGAGTCCATCCACTACGTGCGTCCCGGGGGGCTGCGGCGCCGGGTCCGTTCCGCGTTCCTGGCGGCGGCCCCCCGCGTGATCGCCGCCAGCGACGGCCGGTTCTCCCAACTGTCCCCGGCGGCCAGCAACCACTACCACGACCGCATCATCCAGGCGGTGCGCACACTGCGACCCGATCTGCCGGTCGTGCGGTTGCTGCCGTCCCCGTACCGCAGTCACCTCTACCCCGCGCAGCGCCCCCACGCCCCGGCGGTGACGGCTGCCCGCGCCTGGTGCGCCGAGCGCGGAGTGCCCGCCGTCGACCTGGACGTCCTCGTCACCACCGACACCAACAACCCCGACGGACTGCATTGGGGCTGGGACAGCCACGAGCGGGTCGGCAAGGGGACCGCCGAGACGCTGTTGGCTGCGGGGTGGGCGCCGTGACCGCCGCGGCATGGTTCGCGCTGGCCGCGGCCGCTGTCGCCGCCGGTTTCGACTGGTGGGCGGTCGGGCGGGACCGGCGCGGCGTCGAGGCCGTCGCGAAACCCGCTGTCCTGGTGGCGCTCATTGCGGCGGCGGCCGCCCTCACCCCCGCCGACGGGGCGGTGCGCACCGCCATGGTGGTCGGGCTGACCTTGGGTCTCATCGGCGACGTGCTGCTCTTCCTCGACTGGTTCATCGCCGGGGCGGCCGCCTTCCTCCTGGGCCACGTCGGCTATCTGGTCGCCTTCCTGCTCGTCCCGCAGCACACCGGGACCCTGGTGGCCGGGGCGGTGCTGTTGGGGGTGCTGCTCAGCGTGGTCGCCCGGCCGGTGGTGGCCGGGGCCGGGCGCCGGTCCCGCGTGCTGGGGGTCATCGTCGTGGCCTACCTGGCCGTTCTCGGGGCCGTCGTCGTGTTCGGGTTCGGCACGGCGAACCCGCTGGTCATGGCAGGCGTGACGCTGTTCGCCGGGTCCGACGCCCTGCTGGCCTACGGCCGGTTCGTGGGGCCCGCGCCGGGCGGCCGGGTGGCGGTGCACGTCACCTATCACGTCGCCCAGGCACTGCTGGTGCTGGCGCTGCCCGCGCTGGCCTGACCCCGACCGGTCGGTACGATGAGGGGCCGCCGATGACGGGGCCTGAGGGACAGGGAACATGCACGCGTCTGACGACCGAACCACCGCCGGGTACGACCCCGATCAGTTGCAGGAGAAGTGGCTGCCCGTCTGGGACGAGATCCAGCCGTTCCGGTCCGGAGACCCGGCGGACCCCCGGCCGAAGAAGTACATCCTCGACATGTTCCCGTACCCCAGCGGGGATCTGCACATGGGGCACGCAGAGGCGTACGCCCTGGGTGACGTGCTGGCGCGGTACTGGGTGCAGCGGGGCTTCAACGTCATGCACCCGATCGGCTGGGACGCCTTCGGGCTGCCCGCCGAGAACGCCGCCATCAAACGCGGCGTCGATCCGGCCGGGTGGACGTACGAGAACATCGAGCAGCAGAAGGCGTCGATGCGCCGCTACGCGTGCTCGTTCGACTGGGACCGGGTGCTGAACACCTGCGACCCGGAGTACTACCGGTGGAACCAGTGGCTGTTCCTGCGCATGTTCGAGCGGGGGCTGGCCTACCGGAAGGACTCCCAGGTCAACTGGTGCCCCAACGACCAGACGGTCCTCGCCAACGAGCAGGTGGTCGACGGCCGGTGCGAACGCTGCGACGCCGTAGTCACCAAGAAGAAGCTCACGCAGTGGTACTTGCGGATCACCGACTACGCCGACCGCCTGCTCGACGACATGGCCCAGCTGGAGGGCGCGTGGCCGGAGAAGGTGCTGCTGATGCAGCGCAACTGGATCGGCCGCTCCACCGGGGCGGAGGTGGAGTTCGCCATCGAGGGGCGCGACGAGCCGGTCACGGTCTACACCACGCGACCGGACACCCTGTACGGGGCGACGTTCTTCGTCGTCGCCGCCGACAGTGATCTGGCCGCCGAGCTCGCCGCGGACACCCCGGCGGCCGAGGAGTTCGCCGCGTACCTGGAGGAGGTGCGCCAGACCAGTGAGTTGGACCGGCTCGCCACCGACCGGGACAAGACGGGGGTTTTTCTGCACCGGTACGCCGTCAACCCCGTCAACGGCGAGAAACTGCCGATCTGGGCCAGCGACTACGTCCTGGCGGACTACGGCACCGGCGCGATCATGGCGGTGCCCGCCCACGACCAGCGCGACCTCGACTTCGCCCGAGCCTTCAACCTGCCCGTGCGAACCGTGGTCGCCGTCGCCGACGTCGACGACCCGGGGGAGTCGGGGGTCGCCACCTCCGGTGACGGCGTGATGGTCAACAGCGGCCCACTCGACGGCATGGCGAAGGTCGAAGCCATCGACCGCATCATCGCCGTGCTCGAGGAACGGGGGACCGGCCGACCGGCCGTGAACTACCGGCTGCGCGACTGGCTGATCTCCCGGCAGCGTTACTGGGGCACACCCATCCCGATCATCCACTGTCCTGACTGCGGTGAGGTCCCGGTGCCGGACGACCAACTCCCCGTGCGGCTGCCCGCCGCGGAAGGCCTGGACCTGAAACCCAAGGGCAGCTCGCCGCTGGGGGCCGCGACCGCATGGCGCGAGGTCGCCTGTCCCCGTTGCGGCGGGCCCGGGCAGCGGGATCCCGACACGATGGACACGTTCGTCGACTCCTCCTGGTACTTCCTGCGGTTCCTCGACCCCCACGACGACACCCAGCCCTTCGACGTGGCCGCCGCCAAGGAGTGGCTGCCCGTCGACCAGTACGTCGGGGGCGTGACGCACGCGATCCTGCACCTGCTGTACGCCCGCTTCTTCACCAAGGTGCTGTACGACATGGGCCAGGTGGACTTCACTGAGCCGTTCACGCGCCTGCTGAACCAGGGCATGGTCGTCATGGGCGGCTCGGCGATGTCGAAGTCGCGCGGCAACCTCGTGCGCCTGTCCGACGAACTGGCGGTCAACGGCGTGGATGCGATCCGTCTGACCATGGTCTTCGCCGGCCCCCCCGAGGACGACGTGGATTGGGCCGACGTCTCGCCGGCGGGCGCCAAACGTTTCCTGGCCCGTGCCTGGCGGGTCGCGCGCGACGTGACGTCGGCGCCCGGGTCCGATCCCGCGACCGGGGACCGGGCGGTGCGCCAGGCCACTCACCGGGCGGTGCAGGACGCCACCACGGCGGTGGAGTCGTTCCGGTTCAACGTCGCGGTGGCGCGCACCATGGAGCTGGTCAACGTGCTGCGCAAGGCGATCGACTCCGGAGGGGCCGACGACCCGGCCGTGCGCGAGGGCGCGGAGGCGGTGGCCGTGCTGCTGTCGCTGTCCGCTCCCTACACCGCCGAGGACATGTGGCAGGCCCTGGGCCACGAACCGAGTGTGGCGCGCGCCGGATGGCCCGAGGTGGACCCCGCGCTGGTCGCCCGCGACGAGGTCACGTGCGTCGTGCAGGTGGGGGGCAAGGTGCGCGGCCGGCTGCAGGTCAGCCCCGACGTCACCGAGGACGAGCTGCGCGACCTCGCGCTGGCCAGCGACGCCGCCGTCGCCGCCCTGCAGGGCGGTGAACCCCGGCGGGTGATCGTGCGCCCCCCCAAACTCGTCAACATCGTCCCCTGACCGCCGGCTCATCTCCGCCATTGGCCACCCGGCCCGGCCGGTGCGTAGCCTGACAGGCATGTCGCCGTCGCTGTCCCCCGCCGCGCTGGTCACCGACTCGACGGCCAGCCTGCCGCCCCCGCTGCTCGACTACTGGGGCATCCGCGTGGTCCCGGTGACCGTCATCATCGGGGACGACGCGTACGAGGAAGGCGTGACGGTCACGCCCGCGGAGGTGGGAGCCGCCCTGCGCGCCGGTACACCGGTGAGCACGTCGCGGCCGTCACCCGCCCGCTTCCTGCAGGAGTACCGGGAGGCGGCGTCCGCCGGGGCGGAGAGGATCCTGTCCGTCCACCTGTCGGCGGACCTGTCGGGCACCTACGACTCCGCGGTCCTCGCCGCAGCCGACGCCCCGGTCCCGGTCGATGTCGTGGACAGCAGCAGCGTCTCCATGGGTCTCGGCTACGGGGTGGTGAGCGCTGCCCGGGCCCTGGCGCGGGGCGAGAGTGTGGCGGCCGCCGCAGCCGCCGCGGTCAAGACGTGCGCGGAGACCCGCGTCCTGTTCTACGTGGACTCGCTGGAGTTCCTGCGGCGCGGTGGCCGCATCGGGGCCGCACAGCGCTGGATCGGGTCCGCGCTGGCCATGAAACCCATTCTCCACCTGGCCAAGGGCCGGGTGCAGCCGCTGGAGAAGGTGCGCACGGCCGGGCGCGCCATCGCCCGGCTGGAGGAACTGGCCGAGGAGTCGGCCGGGGACCGTCCCTGCGGCGTCGCCGTCATGCACCTGGACGCCGCCACGCGCGCGGACGAGCTCGCGGACCGGCTGCGGCAGCGCCTCCCGGAAGCCCAGGTCATGGTCGGCGAGGTGGGTGCGGTCATCGGCTCCCACACGGGCCCGGGCATGCTGGCGGTCATCGTGAGCCCCGTCCGGACGCCGGGACGCACCGAGTGACCGAGGCTCCCCTCCTACTGCTCGCCGCTGTGGTGGGCTACGCCGTGGGAGCCATCAATCCCGCGTCGATCATCGCCCGCATGCGCGGCATCGACCTGCACGACCAGGGATCGGGGAACCCCGGCGCGACCAATGCCGGTCGGGTGCTGGGGCGGCGCACCGGCGTCATCGTGGCCGTCCTGGACATCCTCAAAGGGCTCCTCCCGGCTCTGCTCTTCCAGGTCGTCGGCGGGGAGTCCACCGCGGAGATGGCCGGGTTCATGGCGGTGGTGGGGCACATCACCTCACCGTTCCTGCGCGGTCGCGGCGGCAAGGGTGTGGCCACCACGCTCGGGGCCATCCTCGGCACGCACCCGATCTGGGTGCCGTTCGTCCTGGTCGGCTTCGCCATCGGGTTCGCCGTCTCCCGGCGGATGGGTATCGGAGCCGTCGTCGGGGCCGTGGTGCTCATCGGCTGCGGGATCGCCGCCATCCCCGTGTGGGAGGACGCGCTGTACGGGATCGCCCTCGGGCTGCTCGTGATCGTGCGCCACTTCCCCAACATCGCCGCGGCGTGGCGGGACCGCCGTTTCGTCGCCCGCGGAGATGCCGGAGGCTGAGCCTCCACAGCCCGCAGCGAGCGCGGGCCGTCCCCAATGGCGTTCGTCCCCGCCGCCGGGGCACTTCGTGCGGTGACGGTGGACCATGCGTTCCCGCGTCCCCTTCGAGCCCGGTTCGACCCCCGTCCTGGCCGTCCTCGGCGGTATCGCCGTGGCCGTCGCGGCATGCTGGTGGTGGTGGGGCAGGCCGCAGGGTCCGGTCCCGGTCACCCGCCCCCCCGACGCGGTGGCCGTCAGCGCCCTGCCCACCAGTGCGCCGCCGACGGCCGGCGCTGTGCCGGTCGGGGGACCGTCGCCGGGTGCCTCGGTCGGGTCGAGTCCCGCGACCATCACCGTGGACGTGCGCGGGACCGTCGCCAGCCCCGGGCCCCGGGAACTTCCGGCGGGCAGCCGGGTCATGGACGCTGTGGCGGCCGCAGGCGGCACGACCGGACGCTACGGCCCGGTCAACCTGGCGCGGGTGCTGACCGACGGGGAGCAGGTGCGGGTCGGGCCGGGCTCCGGTGCCATCGCGAGTCCGGTGCCGGTGGCGTCCGGGGGGCCACCCGCGGCCGCCGTAGCCGCCATCGACCTCAACACCGCGACCGAGGCGCAACTCGAGGAGCTCGACGGCATCGGCCCGGTGCTGGCGGCCGCCATCGTGCAGTGGCGCACCGACAACGGCCCGTTCACCTCCGTCGACGACCTGCTCGATGTCAGCGGCATCGGCGACCAGACGCTGGCCGGGATGCGCGACCAGGTCACGGTGGGGTGATCCCGACCGATCGCCGGTCCCTGTGGCTCGCCGGTGCGGCCTGGTTGGGGGCCGCGGTGGGGTGGGCCGGGTCCGGTCCCGGCGCCGTGGGTCTGCTCGCGGCGGCGCTGCTGGTCGGCGCGTGGCGGCGCCGGGCGGCACCGGTTCTCGTGGTGGGCAGCGCTGCGCTGATGGTCGCCGCCCTGGGCGCGGCGGCCCGAGACCTGCCCGCGGAACTGGTCGATCGCACCGTCTTCCTGACCGGAGACGTCACCGGCACGCCGCGACAACTCGATGCCGGGCTGGGGGAGGAGGGTGCGGTCTCGGTCCCGCTCACGGTCACCGGAGTTCGCGCGGGGACCCGGGAGTGGCGCGTCGCGGTCCCCGTCCGGCTGCGGGTGGCCCAGTCGGACCTGCCGCCCGAGATCGTCCCCGGCCAGCAGTGGTCCTGGCAGGGCCGCGTGGCCGCCCGGGAACCGACGCGGGTCACGGCCCCGGCCACCGCGGTCACGGCGATCCGGGTGGACGGCGGACCGGGTCCAGCCGCCGCCGTGCCGGCGGCGCTGCGTACCTCGCTCGCAGAAGCGTGCGCCCGGGCCCCGGGCGCGGACGCGGCCGCGGCGTCCCTGGTGTCGGGCATCGCCTTGGGGGACGAGGCGGCCCAGCACCCCGGTCTGGCGTGGGCCATGCAGCAGTCGGGGCTGGCCCACCTGACCGCGGTATCGGGCGGCAACTTCGTGGTCGTCGTCGGCGCCGTTCTCGTGGTACTGCGGGTGCTCGGGGCCGGGCTGCGGGCGCAGTCCGCGGCCTCGGGGGCGGCCCTCGCCGGGTACGCGTTCGTGGTCGGCCCGCAGCCCAGCGTCCTGCGCGCGGCGGTGATGGCGGCCGCGGCTCTGGTGGGGCTGGCCCTGGGAGGAGCCTCGCGGGGCCTGCCGGTGCTGGGGAGCACCGTGACCCTCCTGCTGCTGGTCAGCCCGGAACTGGCGTGGTCGATGGGATTCGCGCTGTCCGTGGTCGCTACCGCCGCCCTCCTGACCGTCGCCCCCTGGCTGGCGCGACACCTGGAGTTCCTGCCCGGCTGGCTCGCCCTGCCGTTCGCGGTCGCAGTGGCGGCCCACGTCGCGACAGCGCCCCTCCTCCTCGGGATGGGAGCCTCCGTCTCGTGGGTCGCGGTCCCCGCGAACCTGGTCGTCGCCCCCGTGATCGCCCCCATCACGGTGCTGGGGCTCGTCGCGGCGCTGCTCGGACCGGTGGCCGGGGTCGCCGCAGCCGCGCCCGCGGTGTGGCTGGCCACGGGGGTCCTGCGCGTCGCCGAGATGTCCTCGCGGCTGGCGCACGCCGCGTGGCCGACCCCGTTCCTGCGGGCCGTGCTGGTGGGGGCGGCGGTCGGGGTGGCGCTGGGGCTGCTCCTGCGGGGAGGGCCGCGCCTGCCGGTGGCCGCAGCGATCAGCGTCACCGCCCTGGTCACCCTCGGCCACCCCGGCCAGGTGGCCGACTGGCGTCTGGTCGTCTGCGACGTGGGCCAGGGGACCGCAGTCCTGGCGAACACCAGCGGCGGCCCGGTCCTGCTCGACACCGGCCCGGAGGGGGCCGATCTGTCCGGATGCCTCAACCACGTGGGGGCAGGCGACCTCAGCGCAGTCGTCCTCAGCCACTATCACGCCGACCACGTGGGCGGGCTGCCCCTGTTGCTGACGATCCGGCACATCGGCTCCGTGGTGGCCCCGACCGGCACCCCCCGCACCGGCACCGCCACCGCGATCGCGGCCTTGGCGAGCGCATCCGGAGGCGTGCGACCGGTGGCCGCGGGCACCCACGTCGCCCTGGGGGACGTACAGGCGACCGTCCTGTGGCCGCCACCGGGGTACACCTCGTCCCCCGACGACCTGAACAACGGCAGCGCCGTGCTGTTGCTCGAATGGCCCGATGGGCTGCGGGCCCTCGTGCCGGGGGACATCGAGCCGGAAGCGCAGCGTCGGGTGATGACCGCCTGGCGCCTCCCGCCCGTCGACGTGGTCGTCATCCCGCATCACGGCTCGGATCACCAGGACGGGGCGTTCGCGGCGTGGCTGCATCCCGCGGTCGCCGTGGCCAGTGCCGGGACGGGCAACTCGTACGGGCACCCGGCTGCCGCGACCCTGGCGGAATATGGGTCGGCCGGTGCGTCGGTCTGGCGCACCGACCAGGACGGGACGGTGACGGTGACGGGGACACCCGGCGCGGTCCAGGTGAGCGGCGGCTGAGCTGGGGATTCCGCCTGCGCCCGGGTGGCGCACCACGCACACTGAGGGGCGTGAGCGCCGTGCCCGTGTCCTACTCGGAGCCCCCCAGCTACCTGGACTGGTCACCGGCCGGGCGGGGGTCGGGATGGCGCTACCTGAGCGGGACCGTGCTGATCCTGGTGATCTGGTTCGCCGGTCAGATCGTGGTCCTCCTGCCCGGACTGCTGCTCCTGGGCGGCGACATCGGCGCCGACGGCTCGCTGACCACCCCGGCCCCGTGGGGGGGCCTCCTGCTGTCCCTGGCCAGTTTCCTCCCGCTGTTCGTGGCGACGCCCCTGATCGTGCGGTTCCTGCACCGCCGCCCCGCCCTCACCGTCGTCACGCCGTTCCGGCGCCTCGACGGGCGGCTGATCGCGCTCGGAGCCGGACTGTGGCTGGTCCCCATGGCCGGGTTCGCCGTCGTGACACTGCTCCTGCGCAGCGGGGACGCCCCCCGGTGGAACTACGAGCCGGGGGTCTTCTGGCCCGCCCTGCTGATGGCCGGGACGCTGCTGGCGATGCAGACCAGCGCGGAGGAACTCTTCTTCCGGGGCTACCTGCTGCAGTGGTTCCGGAAGGTCAGCGGCAACGTGTGGCTGCTGGCCGCCTTCAGCGGCCTGGTCTTCGGGGTGCCGCACCTGGTGAACCCGGAGGTCGCCGGCTCCTCCGGGCTGGAGTGGGTGCCCGCCCTGGCCATCTACTTCGCCACGGGGTTCTCCCTGGCGGTCGTGAGTGTCCGCTCGGGCACCATCGAGCTGGCCCTCGGTGCCCACTACGTGAACAACTTCGTCAACGTCGTACTCATCACCACCGAGAACTCGGCGCTGGGGGCGCCGTCCCTGTGGGTGGATGTCGCGCCCGACGTGGTCGAGGCCGCCGTGACCTCAGTCGTCAGCGCCGCCATCTTCATCCTGCTGGCGTGGCGGGTCCGCGGCCGGGGACAACTGCGGCCGCTGGAACAGCCGCTGCCCCGCCACGCGCCCGTCCCGCAACTGCCGCCGCCGGGCTGGTTCCCGGATCCCCTCCAGCAGGCCCCCTACCGCTGGTGGGACGGCCAGCAGTGGAGCGGCCACGTCGGATGAGGTCCGTCGGCGCCGCATGACAGGATCGGGGCATGGCGAAGAAGTCCGCTCCGCGCGCCGAGCCGGCGGTCGTCGTGACCGGACCGGAGCCGCTGCTGGTGCGCCGGACCGCGGACCGGGCCGTCGCCGATCTCGCGGAGCGGTACCCCGACCGGGGGGTGCGGCTCTTCGACTGCTCCCGCCGCAGTGACAGCGGCGCCACCCTCGCCGAGGAGATCGCCCAGGCCGGTTCCCCCAGCCTCTTCGGGGACCCGCCCATCCTGCGCGTCGATGCCCTCGAGGCGGCGGACGACGCCGCCCAGGCGGTCCTCAAGGACGTACTGGCCGACCCCCAGGGCACGGCGATCGTCATCAGCCACAGCGGCGCGCCCCGCGGCCGCGGCGTACTGACGGCTGCGGGCACCGCGGGAGCAGAGGTCGTCAAGATCACCCGGCCGAAGGACCGGGACATCCGCCGCATGATCCGCGACGAGGCCAAGGGGGCCGGCGGCACGCTGTCGGACCCGGCCGAGCAGTGGCTGATCGACGCGCTCGGCACCGACTCCCTGGAGCTGCTGCTGGCGGCGGTGCGCCAGGCGGTCGCCGACACCCCCGGGGGGCGGGTGGACGACTCGGCGGTGGCGACGATGTTCCCCCAGCAGGCCAAGGTCAGCGCGTTCGCCGTCGTCGACCACCTGTGGGCCGGGCGCACCACCGAGGCCCTGCGACTGCTGCGGGGTATGGAGCAGCGGGAGCGGGGCGTCGGCGTCGCGGTGGTCGCCGCGATCGCCCACGGTCTGCGCATGATGGCGCTGGCGGGGATCCGGGGGTCCGCGCCGCCGCCGGACCTCACGATCGCCCCGTGGCAGGCCGACCGGGCCCGCACCAACGCCCGCCGGTGGGGAGCCACCGGGGCGGCGATCGCGGCCGTGGCCGCGCGGCTGCCGGACCTCGACGCCGACATGAAGGGCGGCTTGGCCGGCGGGGTGGCGCTCGACGAGGAGCAGAAGATGGCGATCCTGGAAGGCGTCGTCAGCCGCCTGGCCGCTCACGCCGGGCGGTGACCGTCAGACGGCCGCAGCCTCCCGGGCGACCGCCGACTTGCGGTTGGCCGCCTGGTTCTTGTGGATGACGCCTTTGCTGGCGGCCTTGTCGAGTTCGCGGGTGACCTCACGCGCGGCGGCCTGCACCTGGGCCTTGTCCCCGGAGGTCACGGCCTCGTGGAAACGTCGCACCGAGGTCTTGAGGGAGGACTTGACCGCCTTGTTGCGCAGGCGGGCCTTCTCATTGGTGCGGTTGCGCTTGATCTGCGACTTGATGTTCGCCATGCGTTCGTTCGCTCCATCTGATCGTGGTCGAGGGGCTCGGGGGCCGTCGCGGCGCGGCGGCGGCGGACGGCTCCCTAGAATAACCGTGACCGACCCCCGACCACCAAATCCGGGCTGGGCCGTCCCGGCCCGGTTCCGCCAGTGAACGGACACCTGTGACCACGACCCCGGGCAGCACCGACCAGTCGCTGATCCGCAACTTCTGCATCATCGCCCACATCGACCACGGGAAATCCACGCTGGCGGACCGCATGCTGCAGGCCACGGATCTGGTGTCCGACCGCGAGATGCGGGCCCAGTACCTAGACCGCATGGACATCGAGCGGGAACGCGGCATCACCATCAAGAGTCAGGCCGTGCGGTTGCCGTACCGCGCGGTCGACGGCCGCACTTATGTGCTCAACCTCATCGACACACCCGGCCACGTCGACTTCACCTACGAGGTGTCCCGCAGCCTGGCTGCCTGCGAGGGGGCGGTCCTGCTCGTCGATGCCGCCCAGGGCATCGAGGCGCAGACGCTGGCGAACCTCTACCTGGCGCTCGAGAACGACCTGCAGATCATCCCCGTCCTGAACAAGATCGACCTGCCGGCCGCGCAACCCGACAAGTACGCGGCCGAACTGGCCCACATCATCGGGTGCTCGCCCGACGACGTGCTGCGGGTCAGCGCCAAGACCGGCGCGGGGGTGGCGGAGCTGCTGGAGCAGATCGTGGCCGACATCCCGCCCCCGACCGGCGACCCCGACGCTCCGGCGCGCGCCCTCATCTTCGACTCGGTCTATGACACCTATCGGGGCGTCGTCACCTACGTCCGGATGGTCGACGGGAGCCTGGACCACCGGCAACGGATCGAGATGATGTCCACCGGGGCGACCCACGAGGCCCTCGAGGTGGGGGTGATCTCACCGGAACCCGTGCCGGGCGACGCGCTGGCCGCCGGTGAGGTCGGCTACCTCATCACCGGCGTCAAGGACGTGCGGCAGAGCCGGGTGGGGGACACCGTCACCACCGCGGCCGCAGGTGCCGCCGAGGCGCTCGGCGGCTACCAGGACCCCAAGCCGATGGTCTACTCCGGGCTGTTCCCGATCGACGGCTCCGACTACCCGGTGCTGCGCGACGCCCTCGACAAGCTCAAACTCAACGACGCGGCCCTGGTCTACGAGCCCGAGACCTCCACTGCCCTCGGGTTCGGCTTCCGCTGCGGCTTCCTGGGACTGCTGCACCTGGAGATCGTCCGGGAGCGCCTGGAGCGGGAGTTCGGGCTCGACCTGATCTCGACCGCACCGAGCGTGGTCTACCGCGTGGGGATGGAGGACGGCACCGAGCACGTCGTCACCAACCCCAGCGAGTTCCCCGACGGCAAGATCGCGGAGGTCAACGAGCCCATCGTGCGCGCCACCGTGATCGCGCCCTCGGACTACGTCGGGGCCATCATGGAGTTGTGCCAGTCGCGCCGCGGCACGCTGCTCGGCATGGACTACCTGTCCTCGGACCGCGTGGAGTTGCGGTACACCCTGCCGCTGGCCGAGATCGTCTTCGACTTCTTCGACGCGCTCAAGTCGCGCACCCGCGGCTACGCCTCCCTGGACTACGAACCCGCCGGCGAGCAGGTGGCGGACCTCGTCAAGGTGGACATCCTCCTGCACGGCGACGCCGTCGACGCCTTCAGCGCCATCGTCCACCGGGACCGGGCCTACTCCTACGGCGTGGCCATGGCGGGCAAGTTGAAGGAACTCATCCCGCGCCAGCAGTTCGAGGTGCCCATCCAGGCCGCCATCGGGTCGCGGGTCATCGCCCGGGAGAACATCCGCGCTATCCGCAAGGACGTGCTGGCCAAGTGCTATGGCGGGGACATCTCGCGGAAACGCAAGCTGCTGGAGAAGCAGAAGGAAGGCAAGAAGCGGATGAAGATGGTCGGCAGCGTCGAGGTGCCGCAGGAGGCCTTCATTGCGGCTCTCTCCACGGAATCCGACCGCTGACCGGGGTCTCGGAAGGACCCGGCGGGAGCCTTCCGGGCAACAGGGGGCATCGGGGTCTGCGACAGGCTAGGGTGCCGCATACGGATTGCGTACCGCCCCAAGGAGGCGTTTTCACCATGACTGAGGTTCCCTCGGCCGGCATGACCACCGGATCTCTCAATGAGCCCTACCCCACGGCGGCGCCGTCGTTCGGACAGCTCATCCTCACCCAATGTGAGAAGAGCGCGAATCGCGAAGCGTTCCGCGCTCCCACGAAGGACGGCGGCTGGCGTTCCTGGACGTGGACCCAGAGCCTGGACGAGGCCAGCCAGTTGGCTGCCGGCCTGGTCGCGCTGGGGATCGAACTGGAGGAGCGGGTCGCGATCGCGAGCAACACCCGCCTGGAGTGGATCTTCGCCGACATGGCCATCATGCTGTCGGGCGGCGCCACCACGACGGTGTACCCGAGCACGGGCGACGAGGACGTCGAGTACATCCTCAACGACTCCAACTCCAAGATCCTCATCGCCGAGGACCAGGGCCAGGCCGACAAGGCAGCCAACGTGGACTCGGTGCACCACATCGTGCTCATGGACGGCGAGGGCGACGGGGAGAAGGTCCTCAGCTGGGATCAGTTGAAGGAGAAGGGGGCGGCCCTGCTCAAGGAGAAGCCCACCCTGATCCAGGATCGCGTCGACCTGACCGGCCCGGACAAGCTCGCCACCCTCATCTACACCTCCGGCACGACCGGCAAGCCCAAGGGTGTGGAACTGACCCACAGCAACTGGTGCTACGAGGGAGCGGGGCTGCAGGGCCTCAACGTGATCCAGCAGGACTGGGTCCAGTTCCTGTGGCTGCCCATGGCCCACTCGTTCGGCAAGGTCCTGATGGCCGCGCAGTTCCAGATCGGCTTCGTCACCGCCGTCGACGGCCGCGTGCCCGAGATCATCAACAACCTGCCGATCGTGAAGCCGGACTTCATGGCCGCCGTGCCCCGCATCTTCGAGAAGGTGCATGCCGGCGTGAACCGCCAGGTCAAGGAGGAGGGCGGCGCCAAGGCCTCGCTCTTCGACTGGGCCTTCAAGGTGGGCAAGAAGGCCAGCGCCAAGCGCGATGCCGGCGAGAGCGTCGGGGGGCTCCTCGGCATGCAGCTCGGGCTCGCGGACAAACTGGTCTTCTCCAAGGTGCGCGCGCGGATGGGCGGCAACCTGAAGTACTTCATCTCGGGCTCCGCTGCGCTGTCGCGGGACATCAACGAGTGGTTCGACATCACCGGTATGACGATCCTCGAGGGCTACGGCCTCACCGAGACCTCGGCCGGCACGACGATCAACCGTCCCGGCAACGTGAAGCTGGGTACCGTCGGCCAGCCGCTGCCCGGCACCGAGATCCGGATCGCCGACGACGGCGAGATCATGGTGCGCGGCGGCGGTGTGATGCTCGAGTACCGCAACCGCCCCGAGGCCAATGTCGAGGTGTTCGGCGACCAGCCGCCCGGCCCGAACCGCTGGTTCGCCACCGGTGACATCGGCGTGATCGACGAGGGCGGCCGACTCAAGATCACCGATCGCAAGAAGGACCTCGTCAAGACGTCCGGCGGCAAGTACATCGCCCCCGGCGCCATCGAGGCGCAGTTCAAGGCGCATGTCCCGATCGCCGGACAGGTCGTGATCATCGCCAACGAGCGCAACTTCGCCAGCGCGCTGGTCGCCCTGGACCCGGATGCGGCCAAGCAGTGGGCCGCCTCCAACGGCAAGACCGGGGAGAGCATCGCCGACATGGCGCAGGACCCCGCCGTGCTGGCCACGATCCAGGAGGGCGTCGACGCGCTCAACGGTGAGCTCAACAAGTGGGAGACCATCAAGCAGTTCCGCGTCATCCCGCAGGAACTCACCGTGGACGACGGGTTCCTGACCCCGAGCCTGAAGGTGAAGCGCAAGGTCGTGGAGGAGCACTTCTCGGGCCTCGTGGACGACATCTACAGCAGCAAGGGCTGACCCCCGCGCAACCGCCGGCCGGCAGGCCACTCCCGATCGTGAGGCAGGATCGGAGGGGGACCTCCCGGCCGGCGCTGCGTTTCTACGTGCATGTGCCGTACTGCGCGGCCCGCTGCGGCTACTGCGACTTCAACACCTACGTCCCCGGCGAGCAGGGCCGCGGTTCGCGGTCACAGTGGCGGGATGCCGCGGTCGCGGAGGTCGCAGCCGCGAGGGCGGCGCTTCCTGTCGACCCGCGGCCGGTGGCGTCGGTCTTCGTCGGCGGGGGCACGCCGACGCTGCTCCCGGCGGCGGACCTCGGAGCGGTCGTGGCCCGGATCGCCGAGGAGTTCGGGCTGACCGCCGACGCCGAGGTCACAGTCGAGGCCAATCCGGAGAACATCACGCCGCGTCTGCTCGACGACCTGCTGACCGCCGGGGTGAACCGGCTGTCGATCGGTATGCAGAGCGCCGACCCGGCGGTGCTGGCCGTGCTGGACCGCCGCCACCAGCGCGACGGCGCCGTGCGGGCGGCGCGGCTGGCAGCGCTGGCGGGCTTCGACCGCGTGAGCCTCGACCTGATCTACGGGACACCGGGGGAGACCGACGCCTCGTGGCGGGACACCGTGCGGACTGCCATCGACACCGGCGTCACCCATGTGTCCGCCTATGCGCTGAAGGTGGAACCGGGAACCGCGCTGGCCCGTCAGGTCGCCGCGGGCCACGTCGCGCCGCCCGACGACGACGAGGCCGCTTCCCGGTACGAAGCTGCCGACGACATGCTCACCGCGGCCGGGCTGCCCTGGTACGAGATCTCCAACTGGGCCGTCCCGGGCCACGAGTGCCGCCACAACGTCGGCTACTGGAGCGGCGACGACTGGTGGGGCGTGGGGCCCGGCGCCCACAGCCACCTGGCCGGAGTCCGCTGGTGGAACGTCCGGCATCCCACCCGCTGGACGGCGGCGGTCTCCGGCGGCGAGGACCCTCGGGAGGGGCAGGAGGTCCTGGACGCCGATCAGCGCCGCACCGAACAGGTCATGCTCGGGGTGCGGTTGGCGGCGGGTTTCGACCCGGACGTCCTGGTGGGACCGGGGCGCCGGCGGACGGTGGCCGCGCTGGCGCGGCGGGGCCTGCTGGAGCCGGCGGGCGAGCGGGAGTGGCGGTTGACCCGCCGGGGCCGACTGCTCGCCGATGCCGTGACGGTCGAGTTGCTGCAGCCCGTCAGGAGTGCTGCAACGGGATGACCGGGATGTGAGCGGCCTCGAGGACGTCGAGGATCTCGCGGCCCACGAGTTCGTTGCGCTCGAGCAGCGCGTCGCGCAGCGCCTCCACCAGGTGCCGGTTGGCCTTCAGCAGGGCGATGACGGCCGCCTTCTCGCTGTTCAGCAGGTTCTCGACCTCGGCGCGGGCCTGGGGGTCGCCCAGCACCCGGCCGACGAGGTTGGTGTCCATCGTTCCGCTGATGGCCTGCAGGCTGATCAGCGAACTCCCCATGCCGCAGGCCCCGATCATCTGGGAGGCCACGGTCGTCGCATAGCTGAGGTCGCTGGCAGGACCCGTGGACACCTCGCCGAAGAAGATCTCCTCGGCCGCCTGGCCGCCCAGGGCGATCTGGATCATCGCGACGAGTTCCGACTGCGAACGGGTGAACACATCGTCGGAGTCGCTGTGGCCGAGCATGCCCAGGGCGTCCTTGCGCTTGATGATGCTCAGGATGTCGAGGCGCCGGTGGGGCGCGACGAGGTAGGCGATGGTCGCGTGGCCGGACTCGTGGGTGGCGATCAGCCGCTTCTCATGGGCCGTGTACGCGACCGGTTGCCCCAGGCCGACCTCCTCGGTGAGCCGGGCCTTGTCCAGGTCCGCGCGGTTCATGCGGGTGGCGCCGCGCCGCAACGCGTTGACCAGACCCTCGTCGAACATGTGCTCCAACATCGCGGGGGTGTAGCCCTGGGTGACGGCGGCGAGGGCGGCGCGCATGTCGTCGCCGTCCAGTTCCCCTTCGTGGCTCCGGGTCCGCAGCGCGTTGTCGATCAGCGCCCGGCGTCCCGCGAAGGTGGGTGGTTCGAAGGCGATGCGGCGGTCGAACCGGCCCGGGCGCAGCAGGGCCGGATCGAGGTTGTCCGCCCGGTTGGTGGCCGCGATGAGCAGGATGTTCGCGGGGGTGGTGCCGGGCCGCGCCAGTTGCCGGTCGGCCGGAAGGAGGGTGTTGACGCGATCGATCAGCCAGGTGCGCAGCCGCTCCGAACCCGTCGGGGTGTCGAATGACTGCATCTGGATCAGCAGTTCGTTGACGACGCCGCCGGTGCCCTCGCTGACCATCTTCAGGTACTGGCTGGGCGAGGTCTGCATCGGCGCCGAGGTCATGGGGGACACCCCGGACCGGGCCAGGGCGATGGCGTCGATCTCCTCGATGAAGCCGATCGCCCCGCCCTCGGAGCGCGCCGCCCGGCGCAGGGCCTTGAAGTAGGAGCGGATCTTGCGGGACGTCGCGCCGTAGTACATGGACTGGAAACTCGTCGCCGACACGAAGAGGAAGGGAACCCCGGCGTCGTGGGCGATGGCCTTCGCGGTGAAGGTCTTGCCGGTGCCGGGGGGTCCTTCGAAGAGCAGCCCGCGGCGGGGGGAGCCGCCCATCTCGCGAGCGAACGTCTTGTGGGCCAGGAACAGGTCCAGGGACCGGGAGATGTCCTCCTTGACCGGCTCGATCCCGACGACGTCACCGAGGCCCAGGTCCAGTTGCTCCGGGCGGTAGGTGACGTGCGGGGAACGTCCGGCTCCGATGGTCATCGCGAACATCGTGCCGATCATGGCCACGAAGAACAGCACGACGACCGCCAGGAACGGGTCGATCGAGGGGAGATCCAGATTCGTGACGTCGAGCGGGTGTCCCAGCAGGATGCGCAACCACAGGTACGCCAGCGGGATGCCCAGCATGAGGGACACGGACCGCAGTCGCGCCCGGCGCCGCTGCTCGCGGCTCGCGGCCACATCGGAGACGTTGCTCAGGATCGATGACGACGAATCCACGTCGTCCCCCTCTCGTGCTGTCGCGCCGGCTGCGGGGGAGTGCGTCGGCGTCGCCCGATGGTTGCCCCCCCGGACAGGGACGGCCAAGTCCCGTTCCAGTATTAACCCGTTCGGCCTATTCAGTTCGACAAGGCATCCTCCGAATCTTCTGGATTCTGTCTGGAACCGGGGGTCGCCGCCGGACCGCGCGGTGTCCGAGCCGGGACCCGCGAAGCCGGTGTGTGGGGCCCACCCCCGCCCTAGACTGGGGCGACTGCGGCACTCGGGAGGAGCAGTGAGCGACGATCGGCGGCTGGCGGTGTTGCGGGCCATCGTCGAGGACTTCGTGGCGAGCAACGAGCCGGTCGGTTCGAAGTCGATCGCGGAGCATCATGACCTCGGCGTCTCCCCCGCCACCATCCGCAACGACATGGCGGCCCTGGAGGAAGAGGGCCTCATCGTGCAGCCCCACACCAGCGCCGGGCGGATCCCCACCGACCGCGGCTACCGCGTGTTCGTGGACCGCCTCGCGGAGGCCCGGCCGATGTCCCCCGCGGAGCGCCGCGCCATCCAGACGTTCCTCGACTCCGCGGTCGACCTGGACAACGTGGTGGAACGGGCCGTCCGCCTGCTGTCCCAGCTGACGCATCAGGCGGCACTGGTGCAGTACCCCTCCCTGCAGCGGTCGTCCGTGCGCCACGTCGAGCTGGTCCCGGTGGCGAGTCGGCGTCTGCTGGTGGTGCTCATCGCCGACAACGGCCGGGTCGAACAGCGGGTCCTCACGGGCACATCCGACGTCGACCACAGTGTGGCCGCCGACCTGGGTCGGCGCCTCAACGCCGAGCTCACCGGCCGGCCCCTGTCCGACGTCGCGGACGCGGTGCAGGGCATCCCCGAGGTGTTCCCGGCCGAACAGCGGGAGCTCGTCGCCGCCGTGCTCACCACCGTGGCCGACGCCGCCCGCGAGCAGGTCGAGGAGCGGGTGGTCATCGCCGGCACCTCCCACCTGGCCCGGCATGGCCGCGACCTGCCCGAGTCCCTGTACCCGGTGCTCGAGGCGCTCGAGGAGCAGGTCGTCCTGCTGGGGCTGCTCGGCGAAGCTACCGTCACCGACGAGATCAGCGTGCGCATCGGCCACGAGAACGACGCCGCCGTCATGGAGACCGTGTCGGTGGTGTCGTCGGGGTATGGGCCCACCGACACGGCCGTGGCCCATCTGGGGGTGGTGGGACCGACCCGGATGGACTACCCCGGCTCGATCACGGCCGTGCGCGCCGTCGCCCGCTACCTCGGCCGGGCCCTCACCGAACGGTGACGGCACGCGCCCCGGCGGGCGGCAGGTAGATTGGGCGAGTGCCCCCCCGTACCGATTACTACGCGGTCCTGGGTGTCGCGCGTGACGCCGACGCCCAGGAGATCAAGCGGGCCTACCGCAAGCTGGCGCGGGAACTGCACCCCGACCTGAACCCCGACCCGACCACCCAGGAGCGGTTCAAGGAGGTCACCCTCGCCTACGAGGTGCTGGGGGACCCCGAGAAGCGCCGCATGTACGACCGGGGCGTCGACCCCATGGCCAGCGGCCCGGGCGGCGCCGGCGGCAACTTCGACTTCAGTGATCTGATGGACGCCTTCTTCGGGCCGTCCACGCCCCGGGGGCCGCGCCCGCGGCGGCACCGGGGGCAGGACGCCCTCATCCGGATCCAGGTGGACCTGGACGAGGTGATGTTCGGGTCCGAGCGGGAGGTGACCGTCGACACGGCCGTCGCCTGCGCTGCGTGCGAGGGTGCCGGCGCCGCGCCGGGCACCCAGCCGGTCACCTGCGTGATGTGCAAGGGCAGTGGCGAGATCCAGTCCGTGCAGCGTTCGTTCCTGGGGCAGGTGATGACCACCCGGGCGTGTCCCCAGTGCCGCGGGTTCGGTACGACCATCCCCCACCCGTGCCCGGAGTGTTCCGGCGACGGGCGGGTGCGCACGCGGCGCACCATCGGCTTCAAGGTGCCCCCCGGGGTCGAGACCGGCACCCGGATCCAGTTGGCGGGGGAGGGCGAGGTCGGCCCCGGCGCGGGCCCCGCGGGCGACCTGTTCGTGGAGATCGTCGAGAAGAAACACCCCGTCTTCCAGCGTCAGGGCGACGACCTGCACGCAACCCTGGCGGTGCCCATGACGGCCGCGGCACTCGGGGCCGAGATTCCGCTGGACACCCTCGACGGTCAGGAGACGATCCAGGTGCCGCAGGGCACCCAGTCCGGCGCCGAGCAGACCATGCGCGGGCGGGGGGTGCCGCGCCTGCGCGGGTCCGGGCGGGGAGACCTGACGGTGCACCTGCAGGTCCAGACGCCCACGCCCCTCGACGCCGAGCAGCGGGAACTCCTGCAGCGGCTCGCCCAGCTGCGGGACGAGGAGAAACCCAGCGGCACGCCGGTGGCGCAACCCACCGGGCTGTTCAGCCGTATCAAGGACGCGTTCGCCGGCAAGTGACCGTGAGCAATCCCGTCTTCGTGCACGCCGGGACGGCCCGGCCCGGCGACCTCGTCACCGTCACCGGCCCGGAGGGCCGCCACGGCGCAGCGGTGCGGCGGCTGCGGCCCGGCGAGCCGGTGGACCTCGTGGACGGTGCCGGGGGCAGGGCGACCGGGACCGTGGCGGACGTGACGCGCGACGCGTTCACCGTCCGCGTAGACGCCGTCTCCCACGAACCGGAACGCCGGCCCCGCCTCGTGGTCGTGCAGGCCCTCGCCAAGGGGGACCGGGCCGAGGCCGCGGTGGAGACCCTGACCGAGTGCGGCGTCGACGAGATCGTGCCGTGGGCCGCGCACCGGTCCGTTGCGGTGTGGCGCGGCGCCAAGGTCGACCGAGGTCCGGACCGGTGGCGGGCGGTCGCGCGCGCCGCCGCCAAACAGTCCCGGCGCAGCCGGTTCCCGGTGATCGGTGCCCTTGCCACCTCGGCGGCGGTCGCCGAGCGTCTGCGCGGGGCCGCCGCCGGCCTCGTCCTGCACGAGACCGCTCCGCACCCCCTGGCCCGGGTCGACGTGCCCCGCGACGGGGACGTCGTGGTCGTGGTCGGCCCCGAGGGGGGCATCGACGACGGCGAACTGGCGCAATTCGCTGCCGCGGGCGCCCAGCAGGTCCGACTGGGGCCCACGGTGATGCGCACGTCGACGGCCGGGACGGCAGCGGTCGCCGCGCTGTCGGCCGCGTCCGGACGGTGGGAATAGCGGTAGGTTGCCCTCCATGAGCGAGTGTCTGTTCTGCCGGGTCGTCGCCGGGGAGATTCCCGCCGACATCGGCTACCACGACGACGAGTTCATCGCCTTCCGGGACATCGACCCGCAGGCACCCGTCCACATCCTGGTGATCCCGCGGGAGCATCACCCGACGGCCGCGGCCCTGGCGGCGGCCGACAGCGACCTCGCCGGCCGGCTCGTCGCCACCGCCACGTCGATCGCCGAGGACGCGGGCGTCGGCGGGTACCGCCTCGTGGTCAATACCGGCGCCGAGGGGGGACAGACCGTGCCCCATGTGCACGTCCACATCCTGGGCGGCCGCAACATGACGTGGCCCCCGGGATGACGGGGGGCGAACGTCCGATGGCGGACACCGCGGTCGAGGCGCGCATCGTCGTGCCGGCGTCCCAGCCGATGGTGGCGGTGCTGGGCGCCGGGGACGCCCTGCTGCGGGTCGTGGAGAACTCCTTCCCGGAGCTGGGTGTCTTCGTCCGGGGCAACGAGATCACCGTCGCCGGGCCGGAGCACGAGGTGCGCCTGGCCGAGCAGCTGTTCGCGGAGATGCTCGCGATGTTGCGCACCGGCCACGCGCTGACCACCGACACCGTGGAGCGGGCCATCGGGATGCTGCGCGCGGGGGATGCCCGCCCGGCCGACGTGTTGACCGCGAACATCCTGTCCAGCCGCGGCCGCACCATCCGGCCGAAGACCCTCAACCAGAAACGGTATGTGGACGCGATCGACGGCAACACCGTCACCTTCGGCATCGGCCCCGCCGGCACCGGGAAGACCTACCTCGCGGTGGCCAAGGCCGTGCAGGCGCTGCAGCGCAAGGACGTGAGCCGCATCCTGCTGACCCGCCCGGCCGTCGAGGCGGGGGAGCGGCTCGGATTCCTGCCGGGCACCCTGAGCGAGAAGATCGACCCGTACCTCCGGCCGCTCTACGACGCGCTGCACGACATGATCGACCCGGACTCCATCCCCCGGCTCATCACCAGTGGCACCATCGAGATCGCGCCGTTGGCCTACATGCGCGGGCGCACCCTCAACGATGCGTTCATCATCCTGGACGAGGCGCAGAACACCACCCCCGAGCAGATGAAGATGTTCCTCACCCGGCTCGGTTTCGGGTCCACGATGGTCGTCACGGGGGACGTCACCCAGGTGGACCTTCCCTCCGGCCAGTCCTCCGGGTTGCGCATCGTCGAGGAGATCCTCACCGGGATCGACGACGTCGCCTTCTGCCGCCTCACCGCCGGCGACGTCGTGCGCCACGAGTTGGTGGGCCGCATCGTGGAGGCCTACGGGCGCTGGGACGAGGACCGGCCCGCTCCCCGGCAGCGGCGGGACCAGCGGAGCCGCCGTGCGTGAGCATGCGGGGCTGGATGTGCGCAACGACTCAGATGACCCGTACGACACCGCGGGCCTGCAGCGACTGGCCGTCTTCCTGCTGGCGGAACTGGGCATGGCGCCGGACGCGGAGCTGTCCGTGACGCTGGTGGACGAAGGCGCCATGGCGGACCTGCACGTGGAGTGGATGGGGGAGCCGGGCCCCACGGACGTGCTCAGTTTCCCGATGGACGAACTGACGGTGCCCGCTCCTGGCGCCCCGCCGGTGTCGGGGGTGCTGGGGGACGTCGTCCTGTGTCCCGCAGTCGCCCGGCGTCAGGCGGTCGTGGCGGGCCACGGGGAGGTGCACGAGATGAACGTGCTGCTCACCCACGGTGTCCTGCACCTCTTGGGTCACGACCACGCCGAGCCCGATGAGGAGCGGGCGATGTTCGACCTGCAGCGTCGGCTGGTGGCCGACTTCGAACGGTCCGACGGATGAGCGAACCCGCACTCCTGGTGCTGGTCGTGGTCCTGGTGCTCATGTCGTGGGGGCTCGTTGCCGCCGAGACCGCGTTCGCGGGCCTGTCTCGGGTCCGGCTGGCCCAGTTGCGGGACCAGGGCAGCCGCAACGCCGAACGCCTGATGCCCATGGCGGCCGACCCCACCCGCTACGTCAACGTGCTGCTGTTGGCGCACACCTTCGTCACCCTCGTCGCCCTGGCCCTGCTCTTCGTCGCGATCGACGACTGGTTCCCGCACGAGGGTGCCCTCGACCTCCTCGCCGCCACCCTGATCATGGCCGTGGTGTCCTACGTGGTCCTGGGGGTCTCGGCGCGGACGGTGGGCCAACAGCACCCGGAGCGGGTGGCCACGATCGCCGCCGGGCCGGCCCGGTTCCTCGCCTTCCTGCTGACCCCGGTGTCCGACCTGCTGATCCTGATCGGCAACGCGATCACCCCGGGACGCGGCTACCGCCGGGGGCCCTTTGGGTCGCAGGCCGAGTTGCAGGAGATGCTGGACCGGGCGCGGGCCGACGCCGTCATCGAGGACGATGAGCGCCAGATGATCGACTCCGTCTTCCAGCTGGGCGGCACGATCGCCCGCGAGGTCATGGTGCCGCGCACCGAGATGGTGTTCGTCGAACGTGACCGGACCCTGCGACAGGCCATCTCCCTCGCCCTGCGCTCCGGCTTCTCGCGCATCCCCGTCATCGGCGAGGACACCGATGATGTGGTCGGCGTGGTCTTCCTGAAGGATCTGGTGCGCCGCAATTTCGAACACCACGACGCCGAACGGACCGAGCGCGTCGAGTCGATCATGCGGGCGGCCCACTTCGTGCCCGACAGCAAGCCCGCCGACGACCTGCTGCGCGAGATGCAAGCGAATCGCGTGCACCTCGCCATCGTCGTCGACGAGTTCGGGGGCACCGCGGGCATGGTCACCATCGAGGACATCCTGGAGGAGATCGTCGGGGAGATCACCGACGAGTACGACACGGGCGCGCCCGAGGTGGTCCACCTGGACGGGGACGACCTGCGGGTCAGCGGGCGACTGTCGCTGGAGCACCTGTGCGACCTGACCGGCATCGAGTTGGACGCCGACCGGCTGGGGGTCGAGACCGCTGCCGGACTGCTAGCCCGGCGCCTGGGCCGCGTCCCCATCCCCGGGGATGCCATCACCGAACAGGGCTGGCGGCTGCAGGCGGAGTCGGCGGCCGGCCGGCGCAATCGGATCGGCACCGTGCTGGTGGAGCGCGCCGGGGTCGACAGCGGGGAGGATGGGGCTCATGAGTGACGACACCGACCCGGCCCTGACACCCGAGGACGAGAAACTCGTGGCCCTCGCGCGGTCCGCGCGTGCCCGCATCGGCGCGCGCAGCGCGGGGGCCGTGCGCGACGAGTCGGGCCGGTCCTACGTGGGAGCGGACGTGGCGCTGCCGTCTCTGACCATCAGCGGACTGGACCTCGCGGTGGCGCAGGCCGCGGCCGCCGGCGCCACCGGCCTCGAGGCCGGTGTCGTCGTCACGTCGGAGCCGGCCGACGTGCAGTCGGTGGGCGCCGTCGCCGACCTCGGCGGGGACCGCGTCGTGGTCACCGACGCCGCCGGGCGTCCCCAGAGGACCCTCACACCGTGACCGGGGACTTCCACAGCGGGTTCGCGTGCATCGTGGGTCGGCCCAACGTCGGCAAGTCGACCCTGCTCAACGCTCTCATCGGCTCCCATGTGGCGATCACGTCGGACCGGCCCCAGACCACCCGTCACGCCGTGCGCGGGGTGGTGCACACCCCGACGGGGCAGCTCGTCCTGATCGACACCCCGGGACTGCACAAACCCCGCACCCTGCTCGGCAAACGGCTCAACGACCTGGTGCGGGCCACGTGGGCGCAGGTCGACATCCTCATCCAGTGTTTCCCGGCGGACCAGAAGGTCGGCCCGGGGGACACGCTCATCGCCCGGGAGTCCGCGGCGGCGCACCGCGGCACCCGGGTGGGCGTGGTCACCAAGATGGACCTGGCGTCCCCGGACGCTGTGGCGGAGCGGCTGGTGGAGGTGCAGCAGTTGGGCATCGAGACCGGGCGCCCCTTTGACGACCTGGTCCCCGTCAGCGCCACCACGGGTGAACAGGTGGGGCTGCTCACCGACCTCCTGATGGCGGCGCTCCCGGAGGGCCCGCCGCTGTACCCCGAGGGCCAGATCACCGAGGAACCTGAGCGGGTTCTCATCGCCGAGATCATCCGGGAGACCGCGCTGGCGGGCATGAGCGACGAACTGCCGCACTCCATCGCGGTCGTCGTCGAGGACCTCGCCTACCGGGCCGACCGGCGGGAGGACGACCCGCTGCTGGACGTCACGGCCTTCCTCTATGTGGAGCGGGACAGCCAGAAGGCCATCGTCATCGGCGCCAAGGGGGCGGGTATCCGGCGGATCGGCAGCGAGTCGCGCAAGAGGATCGAGGACCTGCTCGGCACCCGGGTGTTCCTGGACCTCCGGGTCAAGGTGGCCCGGGATTGGCAGCGGGACCCCAAGCAGATGAACCGCCTGGGGTTCTGAGGCCTCAGTCCGAGGCCGGCGTGGTGGCCGACGCCGGGGCGATGTCGATGTCGGCGGGGCTGGTGTCGCCGGTGATGCGGCCCTCGTCCATCTCGGAGATCAGGTCGTACCGGCGGCCGTAGGTGTCGATCACGGCGATCACGGCGGCCGCGATCGGGATACCGATCAGGGCGCCGATCGGCCCCCAGATCGCCAGCCCCACGAAGACCGCGCCCAGGGCCACCGCTGGGTGGATGTCCATGGTGGCGCGGCTGACGCGGGGCGTGAGCACGTAGTTCTCGATCTGCTGGTAGATGGTCGCGAACACCACGATCCACACCGCGTCCAGCGGCTGGTTCAGCAGCGCGATCAGCATGGGCACCGCGACGCCGATGTAGGTGCCGATGGTGGGGATCAACTGGCTGGTCACCCCCGCGAAGATGCCCATGGGCAGCCAGTAGGGCAGGTCGATGAACCAGAAGAAGGCGGCATGGGCCAAGCCGGAGATAGTGGCCAGGATGATCTTGGAGACGACGAACCCGCCGGTCTTGGCCAGGCTGATGTCCCACACGGTGACCAGCACGCGCTGCCGCTTCGGCGGCAGCCAGGAGGCGATCGTGCGCCGCAGCCGGGGCCCGTCGGCGGCCAGGTAGAAGGCGAACACCAGGACCGTGAGGCCGTCGAACACGATGGAGAAGGCCAGCCCCAGCGCCCCCACGATGCCGCCCGCGAAGTCGCTGGCGTAATTCGCGATCTGGGACGCGTCCAGGTTCAGCTGCTGCTGGATGCTGCTCGCGCTCACGTTCAGGCCGAACCGCTGGTTCACCCACAGGACGACCTCGTTGATGATCCCCGGCAGGGACTTCACCAGTTGCGCCAACTGCGCGGAGAAGACGCCGCCGAGCATCGCGAAGATGCCCAGGATCGCCAACAACCCCAACAAGATCGTGATCCCGGTCCCCAGTCCCCGCGAGATGCCGCGTCTCTCGAAGAACCGGATCGACGGTTCCATGGCGATGGCGATGAGCCACGCGAGCAGCAGCAGGAACAGGAAGTGCCCGGTGACGTCGAACAGCCAGCGCGCCAGCGCGTACAGCGTCAGCATCACCAGCAGCGCGATCACCGCCCGGCGGAACCACTTGGGGTCGAAGGCGATGAACTGCACCTGGGACGGCGGTGGGGGGGCTTCGTCCAGGGGCGGGGGGACGTGGTCCGGGCGGGCCACCGACGCCATCGGGGGCTGGTCCGGCCGGTTCAGCGACAGGGATGGGCGCCGCAGACGGCGCCGGGTGCCGCCCGCGTCCGACCCGGCCTCGCTCATCCCCCGACGGTAATGCACGGGCACCCGCGCGCCGAGTCCCCCCTGTCGGCCGCCGGGCCTGTCACACTGAGGCGGTGGCGGTGTACCGGGACGAAGGTGTCGTGCTGCGTACGCACGACCTCGGCGAGGTCGACCGCATCATCACGCTGCTCACCAAGGACAACGGCCGCGTGCGGGCCGTCGCCAAGGGGGTGCGCCGCCCGCGCAGCCGGTTCGGGGCGCGCCTCGAACCGTTCGGGCACGTCGATCTGCAGTTGTACGAGGGTCGGTCCCTGGACACGGTCACCCAGGTGGAGTCGCTGCGGTCCCACGGCGCCGACCTGGTGGGCGACTACCACCGGTGGACCGCCGGGTCGGCGATGCTTGAGGCGGCCGAACGGCTCACGCCGGTGGACCGACAGCCGGCGCCCCAGCAGTACCTGCTCCTGGTGGGTGGCCTGCGGGCCCTGTCCGCGGGGGAGCGGGACGGCCGCCTGATCCTCGACGCGTACCTGCTGCGGTCCATGGCCGTGTCCGGCTGGACGCCCTCCTTCGCCGACTGCGCCCGGTGCGGGCGCCCGGGACCGCACCGCGCCTTCCACCTCGCCTCCGGGGGGGCGATGTGCCCGAACTGTCGGCCCGCCGGGTCCGCGTCGCCCCGCGCCGAGACCCTTTTCCACCTGGGGGCCCTGCTGTCGGGCGACTGGGACACCGCGGAGGCCAGCGACGTACGGGTGCTTCGCGAGGGCAGTGCGCTGGTCGCGGCGTTCGTGCAGTGGCACCTCGAGCGGCAGCTGCGATCCCTCCCCCTGGTGGAGACGGCCCGGTGAGGACCTACGCCGACCCGTCGCCGCACGCCTCGGGCGCCCGGCCCCCGGACCTGCCCGCCGCCGCGCTGCCCGGACATGTCGCCATCGTGATGGACGGCAACGGCCGGTGGGCCAAGGAGCGGGGGCTGCCGCGCAACGCCGGACACGCTGCGGGGGAGTACGCCCTGCTGGACGTCATGCACGGGGCGCTCGAGGTCGGCCTGCGCAACGTCAGCGTCTACGCCTTCTCGACGGAGAACTGGCGCCGGTCGCCGGACGAGGTCCGCTACCTCATGGGGTTCAACCGCGACGTCATGCGGCGGCGGCGGGCCGAGCTGCACGATCTGGGGGTGCGGATCCGCTGGGCCGGGCGACGACCCCGCCTGTGGAAGTCGGTGATCGCGGAGTTGGAGGCCGCCGAGGACCTCACGGCCGGCAACGACCGCTGCACCCTCACCATGTGTGTCAACTACGGCGGCCGCGCCGAGATCACCGACGCCGCCACCTCCCTCGCCGAGGACGTGCGGGCCGGCCGCGTCGACCCGAAGAAGATCAGCGAGGAGACGTTCGCGCGCTATCTCGACGAACCGGACATGCCCGACGTCGACCTGTTCATCCGCACCTCGGGCGAGCAGCGGATCAGCAACTTCCTGCTGTGGCAGTCGGCGTACGCCGAGATGGTCTTCCTGCCGGAACTGTGGCCCGACGTGGACCGCCGGCACCTGTGGGCGGCCCTGACGCAGTACGTCGACCGGGACCGGCGGTACGGCGGGGCGCTGCCCAACGCCGTCACGTCACCAGCGACCGAGGGCCTTCAGGGCCGCCAGGCCGAACAGGACGACGGCCACGATGACGCGGACCGCCCGGCTTGACGGGGTGAGGATCGGCCACGACAGAGCCGTCAGCCACGACACGAACAAGCCCACCACCACGAGCAGGAAGGCGCCGAGGAACCGCCAGTCGCCCGCCAATATCAGCCCGAGGAACAGCAGGGTGGCCAGGAGGACCGGCACCACCCACCGCGGCATGTTGTGCAGCGTGATGAGGGCGGGGGCGCTGATCCGTTCCAGCGTGCGCCGCCCGGAGTCGTTCTGAGGCTGCGGCTGGGACCGCTGGGGGCTGCGGGACTTCCTCTGGGACACCTGAGTCGCTCCTTCGCTCCGCCGGACGCCCCCATGGTCCCCCATCTGGCCCCGTGGACCCAATCCACGGCATGCTCGTGGCGTGTTCGTACTCCTCAGGTACCGCGATGCGGCGATCCGACCGCTGTTGGATGAGGCCCTGGCCGCGCTGGCCGCGGCCCCCGGCTGCGAGGCCGGCTGGGTGGGGCGGGCGCCCGACGACCCCGAGGCGTGGGTGCTCGCCTCCCGGTGGGCCGACGCCGGCGCGCTGCGCCGCGGGCTGGGCAGCTACGCGGCCAAGATGGCGCTGGGGCCGCTGCAGGCGTACAGCACCGGCGACGACACGGTCGTCGAGGTCCTGGCCGAGGTCGCGGCCGGACAGGTACGCACGCTGCCCAGTGATCTGGCTCCCGACGCCGGACGGGCGGGACCGGGCCGACCAAGCTCCCGCTAGGCTGGCGCGTATGGCGGACAAGGACCGGGTAGACGCTGTCGTCAACCTCTGCAAACGACGGGGTTTCGTCTTCGCATCGAGCGAGATCTACGGCGGGACCCGGTCCGCGTGGGACTACGGTCCGCTGGGCGTGGAGCTGAAGGAGAACATCCGGCGCCAGTGGTGGCAGACGATGGTGCGCTCCCGCGGCGATGTCGTGGGACTGGACTCATCGGTGATCCTCGCCCCGCAGGTCTGGCAGGCGTCCGGCCACGTGGCGGCGTTCGTGGACCCCCTGACGGAGTGCCGCGCCTGCCACCGCCGGTTCCGGGCGGACCAGTTGCTCGAGGCGTTCGAGGAGAAGAAGGGGCGCCCGCCGGAGGGCCTGTCGGAGATCGCCTGCCCGAACTGCGGCACCCGCGGGGACTTCACCGAGCCGCGGGACTTCAACGGCCTGCTGCGTACGTCCATCGGACCCGTCGAGGACGACGGGTCCGTGCACTACCTGCGCCCCGAGACCGCGCAGGGCATCTTCGTGAACTACCTCAACGTCGCCAATGCGGCCCGCATGAAACCGCCGTTCGGGATCGCACAGACCGGCAAGTCCTTCCGCAACGAGATCACCCCCGGCAACTTCATCTTCCGCACGCGTGAGTTCGAGCAGATGGAGATGGAATTCTTCGTGCCCCCCGGCAGCGACGAGGAGTGGCACGAGTACTGGCTGAACGAACGCGTCTCCTGGTACACCGACCTGGGGATCCGCGGGGAGAACCTGCGCCTGTACGAACACCCCCAGGAGAAGCTGTCCCACTACTCCAAGCGCACCGTGGACATCGAGTACCGCTTCGAGTTCGCCGGCAGCACCTGGGCGGAACTCGAGGGCATCGCGAACCGCACCGACTTCGACCTGCGCACCCACAGCGAGAGCTCCGGAACCGATCTCTCGTTCTTCGACCAGGCGTCCGGCGAGCGCTGGACCCCCTACGTCATCGAGCCCGCCGCCGGACTCACCCGGGCCGTGCTGGCCTTTCTGCTGGACGCCTACGCGGTCGACGAGGCGCCCAACGCCAAGGGCGGCGTCGACCAGCGCACGGTGATGCGGTTCGACCCGCGCCTGGCGCCCGTCAAGGCGGCGGTGCTGCCCCTGTCCCGCAACGCGGATCTGTCACCGAAGGCACGGTCGCTGGCCGACTCCCTGCGGCGCCGCTGGAACGTCGACTTCGACGACGCGGGCGCGATCGGTCGGCGTTACCGCAGGCAGGACGAGATCGGCACGCCGTACTGCCTGACGGTGGACTTCGAGTCGCTGGAGGACAACGCCGTCACTGTGCGGGAGCGGGACACCATGGCCCAGGAGCGCATCTCGATCGACCACGTCGAGCGGTGGCTCGACGAGCGCCTGCCGCGCTGCTGAGGCTCAGCGACCCGGCGTGGCGCCGATGGTCGGCGTCGAGGCCGTCCCCCCCTGGTAGGGGTTACTGATCTCGACCACCCAGAACAGCAGCAGCGCCACCACCGCCGCCATGACGCCCATGAGGACCATGTTGCTGCCCAGGGACGCGGACTGGTAGGCCGCGGTGATCGCCAGCGTCGTGATCGCCAGGATGAACAGCAGCATGATGACGCCGGGCACCTGCGGCCCGGGCAGTTGCCCGATCCGGTCGATACTGGCGTCCATCATCGCGCGGGACTGGGAGGTCAAGGTGGCCCACGTCTCGGCCTTCTCCCCGCCCTCCTTCGCCGCCCGGCTCAGCGTCGCGGCCAGACCGAGGCTCGCTTCCTGCTGCGCCGCGATGGCCCCGTTGACATCGGCCTGTTGCAGCAGCGGCAGCATGGCCTGCTCCCGGTCGGCGTACTCCCGCAGTCCCGCCACGGTGGTGTCCCGGGCCGCTGCCGGCAGGTACTGCGCCGCCGCGACGGCGCTCTGGTAGGCGAGGGTCTCGTCCCGGATCCCCGACCGCACATCCTGCCCGTTGCTCCACAGGTTGCTCAGGGTGAACGCCAGCATGAACACGAAGGCCATGCCGGTCCACTGCCCCACGCGCTGCGCCAGGTACTGCGAGGCCGCCGGCTTCGGATGCTCCTCCTCGGCGGCCTTCTCCTCCTTCTCCTCCTCTTCCTTCTCTTCTCTCTCTTCCTCGGTCTCCTCGCTGTCCTCGTCCTTCTCGTCGTCCTCGTCCTGGGGCGGCTCGTAGGGCCACTTGCCCCCGCTGCCGAGCACGATGATGCGGTCGTGGAAACGCCACACCACGAAGACGGTGATGCCCACGGTGATGGCGATGGCGGCCAACAGGCGCAGGCCCGACGGGATCTGGAAGAACAGGTGACTCACGGCGTCGCGCCTCGGCGGACGGCTCCAGTGCCCACAGACATGGCCCATAGGCTAGGGCATGCGGGCGCCCGCCGGCCCCACGCCTCCCAGCCGATTCCCAGGTTGGCCGCGGTCCGTCTGGGAATCACGTGAGCGTCCGATCAAGATCCGGTCCTGCTGTTGGACGCATCCGCCCGCGGCCGTCACGCTGGGATCCGACCGCCTCAGGAGGACCCCGTGGCCATCGCCCCCGCGCCCGTGCGACAGACCGTCGCGCCGGCTGTGCCGCGCCGTCGCGGCCCGGCAGGGTGGGTGCTGGGATTCGTCGTGGGCGGCACGGCAGCGGTCTGGTTGGTCGATGGCGGCCTGGGCCAGTTCGGGACCCCCGGCGGGGGGTGGCTCGTGGTCGGCCAGTGGGCCGGCATCGGGTCCGCGCTGGCGGCGCTCGTCGGCCTGATCCTCGTCGCCCGGCCCCGCGGGCTGGAGCGCGGCGCGGGCCTGGACCGGCTGTGGGCCTGGCACCGTGTCGCCGGTATCACCACCGTCTTCGCTCTGCTGGTCCACCTCGTCGCCAGTTCGGTCGGCGTGGCGGGCGGGTCGTGGCCGCGGGTCTGGCGGCAGTACGTGTCCCTCGTAACGGGCTCCTCGTGGATGGTGGCCGCGTCCGTGGCCGCCGCCCTCTTCCTGACGGTGGCCACGACGAGTTACCGCCCGCTGCGGCAGCGGATGACGTACGAGACGTGGCTGGGGGTACACGTCACCGGATACCTCGCCGTCCTGCTGGGTTTCGGTCACCAGGTCACCTTGGGCACCGATTTCGGGGAGTCGACTCCCGTCGGCCACTGGTGGTGGATCGGCCTGTTCGTCGCGACGGCCGCGGTCGTGCTCTGGGCGCGCGGGGGCGACCTGCTGGTGGCCTGCGCCACCGGGCGCGCCACGATCACCCGCATCACCACGGTCGCCCCGGACACAGTGGCCCTCGAGATGCGCGCCTCCGGGCGGCGCATCCACCGGGCCCGCGCCGGCCAGTTCTTCCTGCTGCGGGTCCTCACCGGGGACCTGTGGTGGCAGGCCCACCCGATCTCGCTGTCGGCGCGTCCCCGCGCCGGCCTGCTGCGGTTCACCGTGAAATTGACCGGCGACGGCTCCGCCCGGATGGCGGCGGTGCGGCCCGGCACGCGGGTCGTCCTCGAAGGGCCGTACGGCAGGTTCACCGCCGACCGGGCCCAGGGGCGTCCAGTGCTGCTGATCGGCGGCGGCGTCGGCATCACGGTGGTGCGCTCCGTGCTGGCCGACTGCAGTCCGCGGCAGCGGCCCGTGGTCGTGGCCCGGGCGCCCTCTGAGGAGCACATCCCCCACCTGGACGAGATCCGGGACATGGTGGCCGACCGAGGTGGCCGCCTGCTGGTCGTGACCGGTCCACGCAGTCGCTGGCCCGGACGCCGACCGTTCGCGCCGGAACTGCTGCGACGCGCCGTGCCCGACCTCGCTGGCCGGGACGTCTTCCTGTGCGGGCCGCCCGCCCTGGAACGCGAGGTCGAACGGTCACTGCGGTCCGCCGGGGTTCCCGGGGACCGGATCCACATCGAACATTTCGGAGTCTGACCATGGCGGGATTCATCAGGAGCATCGCCCCGGGCGTCGCGCTGGGCGGCATCGCCCTCGGGCTGGTGGCCGGGTTCGACAAGGCGCTCCACCCCGGACCGGCCGCGGCCGGGGGCCACCCCACCGAGACCAGCGAGACCACCGCCGGTGCCGCTGACACCACCTGTGACACGGCCCGGACCGTCACGGGCGACCTGGTCCAGACGCGCTGGGGCCCGGTCCAGGTGGAAGCGGCGGTCGCCGGCGACGGCACGATCTGCGACTCGCAGGCGGTGGTCTACCCCGACGGCGACGGCGAGAGCGTCGCGATCAACAGCCGCGCCCTGCCGATCATCGAACGGCAGGTCGCGCAGCAGGGCGTGGAGTTCGACGGGGTGTCCGGGGCGACCTACACGACCGAGGGGTACCGCATGTCCCTGCAGTCGATCCTGGACCAACTGTGACCCGGCGCCGCAGCTTCCCCGTGATGGGCACCGTGGCCACGGTGACCACCCCTGACGCCGCCATCGACACGATCACCGCGACGGCCCGCGCCATCCTGGAGGACGCCGATGCCCGCTTCAGTCCCTACCGGCACGACAGCGAACTGAGCCGGCTGCGCCGCCATCCCGGCCGGGAGCTCAGCGCCGACCTGCGGACCGTGAGGGACCGGTGCGCGGAACTGGAACAGGCCACGGCGGGGGCCTTCCGGCCCCTCGACCCGACCGGACGGTGGGATCCGACCGGCTACGTCAAGGGATGGGCCATGGCCCAGGTCGAACGGGCGTTGCGCAGCTCCGGGCACCCCGACTGGATGCTGGGGGTCGGGGGTGACGTGGTCACGGCCGGCGGCCCCGACGCGCAGCGCCCCTGGCACGTCGCGGTGCAGCACCCCGTCCTGCCGGGCGCCGTCGCCGAGGTCCTCGCCGCACGCGACGGCGCGGTCGCGACGTCCGGGGACTACGAGCGGGGGGCCCACGTGTGGGGCAAGCACCGATGGGTCCGCGGGGGGAGCGTCACGGTCGTGGGCCCCGACATCGCCGTCGCCGACGCGCTGGCCACCGCGCTGTGGTCCCACGGGGAGCCCGACCCCGCGTGGTGGGCCCGCTTCCCGGCGTACGGCGCCCTGTGGCTCGACGAAACCGGCGGCCGCCGGGCGGCGTGACTGCGATGCCACACTGAGAGCATGCCCGCCACCGAGTCGACCGCGCTGACGGTGCCCGGCCTGCGGGTCGACCCCCCGGTCGTGCTGGCGCCGATGGCGGGCATCACCAACCGGGCCTTCCGCCGACTGTGCCGGGAACAGGGAGCGGGGCTCTACGTCTCGGAGATGGTGACGGCCCGGGCCTTCCTCGAACACAACGACAAGACCGGCCGACTCACCACCTTCGACGAGGACGAGAGCCCGCGTTCGCTGCAGTTCCACTCCGTCGACCCCGACGTCCTCGGCGAGGCGGTGCGCCGCGTCGTCACCGAGGACCTGGCCGACCACGTCGACCTGAACTTCGGCTGCCCGGTGGCCAAGGTCACCCGCAAGGGCGGCGGCAGCGCGCTGCCGTGGAAGACCGACCACTTCCGTGCCCTCGTACAGGCCGCCGTCACCGCAGCCGACGGGCGGATCCCCGTGACCGTCAAGATGCGCATGGGGATCGACGACACGCACCTGACATACCTGGAGGCGGGCCGCGCCGCCGCGGATGCTGGTGTCGCGTGGATCGCGCTGCATGCCCGTACCGCGGAACAGTTCTACGGCGGCGACGCCCGCTGGGACGCCGTCGCCCGCTTGAAGGACACGGTCCCCGAGGTGCCCGTCCTGGGGAACGGGGACATCTGGGAGGCCGACGACGCGGCCCGCATGATGGCGCAGACCGGCTGCGACGGGGTCGTCGTGGGGCGCGGCTGTCTGGGGCGCCCCTGGCTGTTCGGCCAACTCGCGGACCGCCTGGGAGGCTGTCCGGTGCGGGCCACGCCGGACCTGGCCGGAGTCATCGCGACCTACCGGCGCCACGCGGAACTGCTCGTGGCCGCCTTCGGCGCCCACATCGGCTGCCGGGAGATCCGCAAGCACCACGCCTGGTACTTCAAGGGCTACGCCGTGCGCCGCGACGTCCGCGCGGGACTCGGCCAGGTCGCGAGCCTTGCCGAGATCGACGACCTGCTGGCCCGCATCGACGTGACCCAGCCGCCGCCGGACCTGACCCGGGGTCCCCGCGGTCGTACCTCCGGGGCGCGCCCCGTCAGCCTGCCGGAGGGCTGGCTGGCCAGCCGCGACCTGGGGGCTGCCCGGATCCCGCGCGACGCCGAACTGGCGACCAGCGGGGGCTGACGGCCGAGTCGGGACCTTTGGGCGGTTACGTCGCCGCGGCCGGACCGACAGACTGGCTGCAGGGACGACGAGGAGGCCACGATGCCCGCCAGCGACATGCGGTACGTGTACGACTTCACCGAAGGCGGCATGAAACAGAAGGACCTGCTGGGCGGCAAGGGGGCGAACCTCGCCGAGATGACGCGCATGGGGCTGCCGGTGCCGCCCGGGTTCACGATCACCACAGACGCCTGCCGCCACTTCCTGACCGAGGGTGCGCCACCCGCCGACCTGTCCGACCAGGTGCATGCGGCGCTGCGGCTCCTGGAGCAGCAGGCGGGCCGCGCCCTGGGGTCGGAGTCGGACCCGCTGCTGGTGAGTGTGCGGTCGGGCGCGAAGTTCTCGATGCCGGGCATGATGGACACGGTCCTGGACATCGGCCTCAACGACACGACGGTGCCCGCGGTCGCGGAGCGCACCGGCGACGCCCACTTCGCATGGGACTCGTACCGGCGCCTGATCCAGATGTTCGCCAAGACGGTGCTCGGGGTGCCCGGCGGCCTGTTCGAGGAGGCCCTGGACCGGGCCGTGCGGGACAACGGCCTCACCGCCGACGTGGACCTGCCGGTGGCGGCGCTGCAGGAACTCGTGGCCGAGTACCAGGGCCTCGTGCTGCGGGAGACGGGTGCGGAGTTCCCGCAGGACCCCGACCGGCAGCTGATGATGGCCATCCTCGCCGTCTTCGAGTCGTGGAACACCGACCGGGCGCGCCTGTACCGGCGCCAGGAACGTATCCCGCACGACCTGGGCACGGCGGTGAATGTGCAGATGATGGTCTTCGGGAATCTGGGCGAGGACTCCGGAACCGGGGTCGCGTTCACGCGGGACCCCGCGACCGGGGCGTCCGGGGTGTACGGCGACTACCTGGCCGACGCGCAGGGTGAGGACGTGGTGTCGGGGATCCGCAACACACTGCCGCTGGCCGCCCTCGGGGAACTGGACCCTGCGGCCTACCAGCAACTCCTGTCGATCATGTCCCAGTTGGAGGAGCACTACCGCGACCTGTGCGACATCGAGTTCACCATCCAGGAGGGAGTGCTGTGGATGCTGCAGACCCGGATCGGTAAACGCACTGCAGCGGCAGCGTTCCGCATCGCGGTGCACCTCGTCGACGAGGGCCTGATCGACATGGACGAGGCGATGCGGCGGGTCACCGGTCAGCAGCTCAGCCAACTGATGTTCCCCCAGTTCGACCTGACCCAGGGGGCCGCGGTGCTCACCACCGGCATGGGGGCGTCGCCGGGGGCGGCGACCGGGGTCATCGTCTTCGACTCGGAGACCGCCGTGGCCCGCGCGGCGGGCGGCGAGGAGTCGATCCTCGTGCGCCGGGAGACCAACCCCGACGACCTGCCCGGCATGGTGGCGGCCGCGGGAATCCTGACCAGCCGCGGTGGGAAGACCTCCCACGCCGCCGTCGTCGCCCGCGGCATGGGCAAGACCGCGGTCTGCGGTGCGGAGGAACTCGACATCGACTACGACGCCGGCACGGTCACGCTGGCGGGCGGCGAGGTGCTCCGGGAGGGCGACACGATCAGCATCGACGGAGCCAGTGGCAAGGTGTACGCGGGGCGGCTGCCGGTCGCGCCGTCCGCGGTGGTCAAGTACTTCGATGGTGGCATCGATGCCGCCTACGACCACGCCGACGCCCCGACCCGCGACCTCGTCAGCGCCGTGGACCGCATCATGCGCCACGCCGACGAGGTCCGCCGGCTGGGGGTGCGCGCCAACGCCGACACCGCTGAGGACGCCGACCGGGCCCGGCGCATGGGGGCCGGCGGCATCGGTCTGTGCCGCACCGAGCACATGTTCCTCGGGGAACGGAAACACCTCGTGGAGCAGTTGATCCTCGCGGAGTCCGTCGCCGAACGGGAGGCCGCGTTCGCGGAACTGCTGCCGCTGCAGCGCAAGGACTTCATCCGCATCCTGGAGCGCATGGATGGCCTGCCCGTCACCATCCGGCTGCTGGACCCGCCGCTGCACGAGTTCCTGCCCGACCTGACGGAACTGTCGGTGCGCGTCGCGGTCGCCGAACAGCGGGGGGAGTCGCAGCAGAACGACCTGCGCCTGCTGGCGGCGGTGCGGCGACACCACGAGGCCAACCCCATGCTCGGGTTGCGCGGGGTGCGCCTCGGGCTGGTGCTGCCCGGCCTGTTCGCCCTGCAGGTGCGGGCCATCGCCGAGGCGGCCTGTTTCCGGCAGCGCCTGGGCGGCGACCCGCGGGCGGAGATCATGATCCCGCTGGTGGGATCGGTCCAGGAGCTCGAGTTGGTGATCGACGAGGCCGCGGGCGTGCTGCGCTCGGTCGCGGAGTCCCACGGGTGCAGCCTCCAGTTCCCGATCGGCACCATGATCGAGTTGCCGCGGGCCGCCCTCACCGCCGGACAGATCGCGGAGGCCGCCGAATTCTTCTCCTTCGGTACCAACGACCTGACCCAGACCACATGGGGGTTCAGCCGCGACGATGTCGAGGCGAACTTCTTCTCGGCCTACCTCGAGCGGGGGGTGTTCGGGGTGTCGCCGTTCGAGTCGATCGACGAGGCCGGGGTGGGACGGCTCGTGCGCCTGGCCGCCGACGAGGGCCGCGCGGTGCGGCCCACCCTCGGGCTGGGGGTCTGCGGGGAGCACGGCGGCGACCCGGACAGCGTCGGCTTCTTCGACCGGGCCGGCTTGGACTATGTGTCGTGTTCGCCGTTCCGCGTCCCGGTCGCCCGCCTCGCGGCGGGACGCTCCGCGCTGCCCGACAGCAGCGACGCGGACACCCGCTGATCCTCAGGATCGGGTAAACGCCCGGGGCGTCGCTCTTCCCCGCGGGGCCCTCACTGCCTCACAATGGCCCGGTGTCCGCAACCACCACCGCCCCGCGCCGCCCGGCCACCCGGTCGCGGCCGCGCCGGAGGCGGCCCTGGGTGCGCCTGTTCCTGATCGTCGGCGCGGTGGTGGCGCTGGTCGCCCTGCTGGCGGCGGGCACCGTCGTGTCCCAGGCGCGGCAGTACGACGACACCCGCACCGACGCCATCGTCGTCCTCGGCGCGTCGCAGTACTGGGGCGAGCCGTCCCCCGTCCTGGCCAACCGGCTGGACTACGCCGCCGAACTGCGCCGGCAGGGGGTCGCGCCGGTCATCATCACCGTCGGCGGCGCCATCCCCGGTGACGTCACCACCGAAGCCGAGGCCGGCAAGGACTACTTGGAGCGGGCGGGCGTGCCTGCGGACGCCGTGATCGCCATTCCCAAGGGCCGCGACACACTGACGTCGATGGAGGCGGTGGCCGCGCGCGCGGACCGCCAAGGCTGGGACCAGGTCACCGTGGTCAGCGACCGCGCGCATCTCGCGCGCAGCGCGGCCATCGTGCAGGCGTTGGGATTCGAGGCTCATGTCAGTGGCCCGGCCAGCGGCGACGGGGCCCTGCTGACTCCGGAGTACGTGGCCCGCGAGTCGGCCGGTCTGATCCGGTTCCACCTGTGGGACCGCTGGCGGATCGCCGCCGACACGGCATGACGGTCGCCGTCTACTCCCCGTTCGATGCGCTGAGGTTCGCCGCCGAACCGGAGAAGTCCGCGGGCCGCTCCCCCTACGCCCGCGACCGCGCGCGGGTCCTGCACTGCGGGGCGCTGCGACGGCTGGCGGGCAAGACGCAGGTGTTCGTGGCCGGCGAGTCCGACGTGCCCCGCACCCGCTTGACCCACTCGCTGGAGGTCGCCCAGGTGGCCCGGGAGCTGGGCCAGTCGCTCGGCTGCGACCCGGACGTGGTCGACGTGGCCGGCCTCGCCCACGACCTCGGCCACCCGCCTTTCGGACACAACGGCGAGGCGGAACTGGACCGTCTGGGTGGCCCCGCCGGCGGGTTCGAGGGCAACGCGCAGACCTTCCGGGTGCTCACCCGGCTGGAGGCGAAGGTGCTCGTCGGGGAGGCCTCCGCCGGGCTCAACCTCACCCGGGCCTCCTTGGACGCCACCGCCAAGTACCCGTGGCGGCGGGGACCGGGCACCCGTAAGTACGGCTGCTACGACTCCGACAGCGCCGTCTTCGACTGGGTGCGCGCGGACGCCCCCACCGGTCGCCCGAGCCTCGAGGCTCAGGTCATGGACTGGGCCGACGACGTGGCCTACAGCGTGCACGACGTGGACGACGCCCTCACGCTGGGCTGGCTGGACCCGAGTGCGCTCACATCACGCGAGGAACGCGAGCGGGTCGTGGCGCGGTGCCTGGCGTGGTATCTGCCGGACGCCGACCCGGCTGCCGTGGACGACGCCCTGCAGCGGCTGCAGGCGCTGCCCTACTGGGTCGGCGGCTACGACGGGACGCCCGGGTCCCTGGCCGCCGTGAAACTCATGACCAGCGAACTGATCGGCCGGTTCTCCACCGCGGCGGAACAGGCGACGCGGGAACGGTACGGGCCCGGACCGCTGCACCGGTACGACGCCGACCTGGTGGTGCCCGCCGCGATCCGGCAGGAGGTCGGCGCCATGAAGGCGGTGGCCGCCACCTACGTGATGCTCCGCCCCGGTGCCGAGGAGCAGTACCAGAGGCAGCGGGAGGTGCTCGCGGAGGTCTTCGCCGCCCTCCTGGACCGCGGCGAGTCGGAACTGCAGCCGTGGCTGCGGCCCGACTGGTCCGCGGCCGGCGACGAGGCGGCCCGCATCCGGGTCGTCCTGGACCAGATCGCGAGCCTCACCGACGCCTCGCTGCTGGCGTGGCACCGCAGGCTGCGGGGGGAAGGGAAGGTCCTCTCGTAGGATCGGGTCATGTCGGGCCGGATCGCAGCAGCGGATATCGCCGCCGTGCGCGACCGCGTACGCATCGATGAGGTGGTGGCCGAGCACGTCACCCTGCGGCCCGCCGGCGGCGGTTCGCTGAAGGGACTGTGCCCCTTCCACGACGAACGGTCGCCCAGTTTCCACGTGACCCCGAGCAAGGGCCTCTACTACTGCTTCGGCTGTGGGGTGGGCGGCGACGCCATCGACTTCCTCATGGCCATGGACCATCTGTCTTTCACCGAGGCGGTGGAGAAGCTCGCGGGCCGCGTGGGGGTGCAGTTGCGCTACGAAGGCGGCAGCGCCGGCCAGTCCGGCCCCGACCCGGGGCAGCGCGCCCAGGTGGTGGCCGTCAACAAGGCCGCCGCCGCCTACTTCACGGAGCAGCTGCAGACCGCCGACCACGCCCGGGCGTTCCTGGAGTCGCGCGGTTTCCCCGCCGACGTGTGGCCGCAGTTCGGGGTCGGCTACGCCCCCCGCCACGGGCTGGTCGCCCACCTGCGGTCCGCCGGGTTCTCCGAGAAGGCCATCATCGGCTCCGGGGTCGCGGGCCGCGGCGACGACCGCACGTACGACCGCTTCCGCGACCGCATCACGTGGCCCATCCGGGACGTGTCCGGCGACGTCGTGGGGTTCGGGGCGCGCCGTCTCGCCGAGGATGCGGGGCCGAAGTACCTCAACACCCCCGAGACGGTGGCATACCGCAAGAGCCAGGTCCTGTACGGGCTGTACGAGGCGCGTCGGGCCATCGCCAAGCAGCACGAGGTCGTGGTGGTGGAGGGGTACACCGACGTCATGGCCTGCCAGCTCGCCGGCGTGTCCACCGCGGTGGCGACGTGCGGCACCGCCTTCGGGGAAGGGCACGTGAAGGTGCTGCGGCGGCTGCTCATGGACGACGCCGCTGCGTCGGTCATCTTCACGTTCGACGGCGACGCTGCCGGCCAGAAGGCGGCGCTGCGCGCGTACGAGGAGGATCAGCAGTTCGCGGCCCGCACGTACGTCGCGGTCGCTGCCGACGGGCTGGATCCGTGCGACCTGCGGCTGCGGGACGGCGACGAGGCCGTGCGCTCCCTCGTGGCCACCCGCACGCCCCTGTTCGAGTTCGTCCTGCGGGCCGCCGTGGCCGGCCTGGATCTGCGTACCGCCGAGGGGCGCACCGCCGCCATCCGCGCGGTGGCCCCGGTCATCGGGGGATTGAAGGACCCGACGCTGCGCCCCGAGTACGCCCGGCAGGTGGCGGGCTGGATCGGCACCGACGGCGACCAGGTCCTGCGCGAGATCCGGCGGACCGCGGGCAGTGCCCCCGGCGGCCGGACCGCGCCCGGCCGGGTGCCCGGCGGGCAGCCGCGGGGCCTGGATCTGGAACGGGCGGCGCTGCAGGTGATCCTGCAGCGTCCGACGGCGGTCGGCGCGTGGCTGGAATCCGTCGAACCCGACTCGTTCGCCGAGCCGCTGCTCGCGCGGGTGTACTCGGCCGTGCTGGCGGCGGGGCCGCCGGACGACGGACCTGCGTGGTTCGGAGCCGTCCTGGACGCGTGCGCCGACGACGACGACCGGCGCATGGCCCGGGCTCTGGTCGCCCGGCCGCTGCCCACCGACTCCGACGACGACGCCTACGCCGTCGGGGTGCTGGCGCGGTTGCTCGACCAGTCGGCGGAACGCCGCGTCGGGGACCTGCGGGCCGTGTTGGGGGAGGCGGCGACCACAGCCGACCCCGAGCGGCAGGCGCAGGTCCTGGGAGACCTGATGGCCGTGGAGGAGTACCGCCGCAGCCTGCGCAACTACTGGGCGGGGGAGTGACGTGGGGTTCCGGGTGCCCCGCCGTCAGAAGGTCCCGGCGGAGGTCCGGGCCGCGGTGCCGCTGGCGCGCGGGGAGCGGGTTCTGGCCGCCTGCCGCAGCGGCGACGACGGCGCGCACCTGGTCGCCTCCGACCGCGCGCTGTATGTGGTGGGGGTGGCCGGGGTGCGCCGGTGGCGCTGGGACCTCATCGACCGCGCCGGATGGCAGCCGCCGTTGCTGCTGCTGACCGCCCGGGAGCAGGACGATGGCCCGCTGCACAGCGAGGATCTCCCGGCGGACCCGGACTCCGCGGTGCCGGCGGTCGTGCGGGAGCGCGTCACCAACTCGATCCTGATCAACAACCGGGTCGACGTGCCCGGCGGCAGCGCGCGGCTGGTGGCGCGCCGCGACTCCGACACGGGGGAGCTGCGGTGGCGGGTCGTGTTCGGCAGCGGGGTCACCGAAGACGATCCGCGCGTGCAGCAGAGGGTGGCGGCCGAGTTGGCCGATCTCCGCTCCCGGCTGGGGGTCTGACTCCCCGGGTCCGCTCGTCGCCGGTCCGGTGCGCCGGGTACAGTGTCAGTCGCCCGTCAGTCCCGCGTAGCTCAATCGGCAGAGCATCCGACTGTTAATCGGACGGTTACTGGTTCGAGTCCAGTCGCGGGAGCCCAACCTCCACCTCGGCGGGGCGGTAGCTCAGTCGGTTAGAGCAGCGGACTCATAATCCGCCAGTCGTGGGTTCGAGCCCCACCCGCCCCACGCCCCCCGGGTCAGGCGGTCGGCCACGGCTGCCACCAGCGGTCCACCCACCCGCGGTAGGCGACCACGTCCTGCTCGTCGCACGTCGCGAGGTCGGGGGTCGCCGCGAACTCGCTGCCCCCGTAGGCCCGCCAGAAGTCGGCGTTCATCTGCCACTTGCCGCGGTAGGTCCCCCCTGAGCTGACGATGTCGCAGCGCCCCCCGGACTCCCGCTCCACGACCCGGCGGGCGGTCGCGGAGGCGGCGAACGCCGTCACGCCCAGGGCCGCGCGGTGGGCCCGGGAGGTGCGGGCCTGCTCCGTGGTGGTGACGTCGACCGGCGGGGCGGTCACCCGGTCGCCCAGTGCCGCCCACGTGGCGGCGTCCAGCCGACCGGTCACCGGCAGGCCGTGGTCCTGCTGGAACCGCGCGACGGCCGCGCGGGTGACCGTCCCGAAGTAGCCGGTGGCGGGCTGGACACCGAGGGCGACCTGCGCCGCTCGCACCCAGTCGGATGTGTCGCCGTAACCCAGGTCGGGCTGTTCCGGGACGGGGGGTACGGGCACGCGGGAACCGAGGGCCATCCACGTGCGCACCGATACGACGGGGTGGGAGGACAGTCCGACCGACGTGCGGAACGCCGCCACGGCTCGGCCGGTGGCGCGCCGGAAACGCGCCCCTGCGGGGTGCACGGCGAGCGCCTCATTGACCCGGCGCACCCATGGCCCCGTGTCGCCGAGGTGGAGGACGGGCCGCGCGCTGGCCTCCTCGCGGCTGAGCGGGGTGACGGTGTCGGCGGCGGCTGTGGTGGGCAGCGCCGCCGTCGCGGCCAGCCCGACCGCCAGCGCCAGCACGATCCCGGATCTCCGCGACATGACACCTCCGCTGGTGACGCTAGCGGCCCGCGCTCCGCCCGGGTGGCGCAGTCCACCCTCACCGTTACCTTCTCGTTATCGGATCCGGGGCGGGCCTCCTGGTGTGACTCATCCCACAGTTGACCCAGGGTCCGGAAGGGCTCACCCGCTGTGCGGAGGACCGATACTGGCGGAACTACGGAGGTGCCATGACCGGTGATGCCTCGGCCTTCCCCGTTCGGAAGGTCCGCATCCACGGGTACAACCGCGCCTTCGTGATGGCCGGCCGAGGTCCAGCCATCCTTCTCCTGCACGGGATCGGGATGAACCACAAGACGTGGGCCCCGGTGCTGCCCGCGCTGGTCCGGAACTTCACGGTCATCGCCCCCGACCTGCTGGGCCATGGGGAGTCCGACAAGCCGCGCGCCGACTACAGCATCGCCGGGTACGCCAACGGCATGCGCGACCTCCTGACGTACCTCGACGTGCCGAGTGTGACCGTGGTCGGCAACAGTCTGGGCGGCGGCATCGCCATGCAGTTCGCCTATCAGTTCCCCCAGATGACCGAACGCATCGTCCTGGTCTCGTCCGGCGGGCTGGGACGCAGCGTCAACCCACTCATCCGAGCGCTGACCATCCCCGGCTCCGGCCCCCTCCTCGCCGCCGCTGTCACCCCCGCCGTGCGCAAGGTCTCGGTTCCCGCCCTCAGCGCCCTGGCGATGACGGGGCTGCCGGGGACGCAGGACCTCCCCGGGCTGCTCGAGGCCTACGAGGCGCTGGCGGACGACCACTCCCGCACCGCGTTCCGCCATGTGCTGCGGGCCGCGTGCGACTGGCGCGGTCAGGTCATCACGATGATCGATCGGGCGTACCTGGCCCGGACGGTGCCGACGCTGGTGGTGTGGGGCGACCGGGACCTGGTGATCCCTGTGAAACACGCATACTCCGCCCACGAATTGTTGCCGGGGTCACGGCTGGAGATCTTCGCAGGGGCCGGCCACATGCCGCACGAGGACGAGCCGCAGCGGTTCGCGCAGGCGCTCACGGACTTCGTGATGGACACCCCGGCCGCGCGGTACGACACGGCGGGCTTCCGCTCGCTGCTGCGTTCCGGCGCGAACCCCCGCGACTACACGCGCCCGCAGGAGGTTGTCCTGCCAGGGCAGAAGAGCCCCGACGACTACGTGCTCTGAAGAGCGGGCTCAGATCCGCCGCATCTGGGTGCGGGGCTGGGCCTGGCGGGTGCGGTCGGTCCACCGGGTACCGGTCCAGAACCACTGCGTGCCGTCGTCCTCGGGGGAGTCGTACCAGCCGGGCGGGGCCACGTCGCCGAGTTTCCCCACGATCCGGCGCCACTGCACGAACATGGCGATGGCGCCGACGAGGACCGCTCCCAAGATGAAGGCCAGGACGGCGTCGAGCAGGCCGGCCATGGCGCCGGAGTCGAAGGAGCCGGTCAGGACCGCGACGGCGGCCACGGCGAAGCCCGCGGGCACCCCCCACGCCAGACCGGCCTGCAGCGGACTCATGGTGCTCTTCTTCATCACGTTCATCCCTCGCGCGTTCACCCTTACGTCAATCCGCCCAGTGTTACCCGCCACGGCGGGGGCTACTGATCAGGCCGGGGGTGCGTCATCAAATCGTGACATCGGGCGTCGGTCCGAGGCCGATCCCCTGGCGGGCCAGCCACGACAGGCTCTCGGCGACGGTCGCGGCGCGGCGGCGCAGCTGGGACCGCAGCCGCTCCAGCCCGGGCTCGTCGGCGACCCGCACCCGCTGCTGCCCCAGCAGCACCATCAGCCGGGAGAGCACGGTGCGCTCCCGCGTCCCGGCGGCGGGAGTGCCCAACCGGTGCGCGGTCAACGCCCGGGCGATCAGCTCCCGGCACGCGGGCCGGATGTCCCCGACCCCTTCGTCCCGCGACAAGGAGACGTCGGCGATGGCCAGCGGGCGCAGGGACTCGCGCACCGCCGAGGCGATGCTGGTCGCCTCGCGGGCGCCGTCGTCGCCTGCCGGTACCTCCGGGCTGCGGCCGCGCCGCCGCAACGGCCGGAACACGGCGTCGGCTTCGGTGCGGCTGCGGCGGGCCACCTCGAACCAGGCGGGGGGAACCCCCAGGTCCCCCACCACCTGCTCCCGGGCACGGGCCAGCAGGTCCGGTGGCACCCGGACGGACAGTTCCCGCATCGGATCCGCCGTGACCAGGTGCACGAGCACAGCGGGCAGGTCGGCCTCCGCGATGCGGGAGTGCAGGACGGCCGCGTGGTCGCCCTCCCATTCGTGCAACTCGGTCTCGCTGCGCAGCGCGGCCCGCTCGCCGACGACGCGTCGGGCCATGAGGAACTCGGTCATGCGGGGGACCGAGATGGCGGGGTCGGCTCCCATGAGGGCCTCGAGATGCCCGGTCAACTGCACATCGACCAACGTCAGGGCCTGCGCCAGGTCGAGGGGCCGGCTGGGGGCCGCGGGGACGGGGGGAGCGCCCGCCTCGTGCAGGCTGCGGGCCAGCACCCGGGCGGCGCCGGTGTCGGAGAGGTAAGCCGCCAGCGCGTGTTCGGCGAATCCCGCCTGCACGCAGACGTCGATGGCCTGCGGGAAACGCAGGCCGATCGGCAGCCCCCGGGTCACGGCGTCGGCCGGGTTGAAGATGTTGACCCAGCCGCCGACGCGGTCGTACGGGAAATCCGCGTTGAGGTCCGCGAGGTCCGCCGGCAGCGTGCGCCGGGCCAACGCCGACGCCGCGGTCACCAGCAGCGGCACGTCGATCCCGGGCGGCAGATGCCGCACGATCTCCAGGGCGACCAGGGCGCCGAGGCTGTGTCCGACGATGACAACGTCCCCCGACTCCGGCAGGGCCGCGAGCGCGCGCTCCAACACCGCCCGGCGCCGGCGGTCCTCGTCGACGTACCGGCCGACCTCCTCGTAGATGAACCCCATGACGATCTTCTCGCCGATGGCGTCGATCATCCCCGGCACCCGCGCGAAACCCCGCCGCGGGTGGGGCCACGTCGCCTGCGACCCGGCGGCCACGAGGTCGCGGTGCCGTTCGGCCTGGGCCGCCCGGAACCGGCGCCGGTCCGCCGCCGTGACCCGGGCCGGCGTCACTGGGGGATGGCGCAGCTCGGGGAGGTCCGCGCTGGGCATGGAGATGAGATCGGAGTAGTCCGGGGCCAGGAGGCGTACGCCGGGCAGGGGGCTGTCGGCCGCCAGGGTGAGGGAGTCCCACCAGTCCCTCCGGGTGCCGTCGTCGCCGACGCCGTGCAGGTACAGGAGCGTCGTCACGGAGTCAGTGTAAGGACCCGGTCACAGGTCGGAGGCGTCCATGATGTGCCCCTCGGGCACGTCGGGGGGCGCCCGCCACACCCACAGCGCGAAACCCCCGGACAGCAGCAGGAGGGCGATGCCGGTCCAGAGGCTGATGTTGATGCCGCCGGCCCGCTCGATCTGGTCGGGCTCGGCGAAGACGCCCGACGCGGTGACCAGCACCCCGAAGATGGCGAACATCGCCGCGATCACGAAGCGTAGGTCGAGCAGGCGCGGGTGTCGGGGCGGCGGCCCGGGGTCGGGGATGGCGTTGGGATCGGTCACGGTGACTCCTAGATGAACAGGAACATCAGGTACATGGCAAGAGCGAGACAGATGACGCCGGCGCCCAGCACCTCCGGGCGCTTGAACCACACCGGACTCGTCGCCTCCGACGAGTCGCGCACCTCCAATCCCTTGACCAGCCCGACCAGGGCCGAGTCGGGCAGGGGAGTGGTGCGGCGCGACACGGCCACGGTCACGACGAGGTCCACGGCGCCGGCGACGATGCCCATCCACATGGCCTGCTGGAAGGCGGAGCGGAAGTAGTCGGGATTCCCGGCCACCGCATACACCCACACGAAGCCCGCGCCGAGGATGCCGGAGATGAGCCCCCAGAAGCCGCCCCACGGCGTCGTCCGTTTCCAGAACATGCCCAGGATGAAGGTGATGAAGACCGGCGCCTGGAAGAACGAGAACAACGTCTGCAGGTACTCGTTGATGTTGTTGTAACTGGCGGCGATGAATGCCGTACCGATGCCGGCCACCACGCCCACCACCGTGATGATCCGCCCCACCCGCAGGTAGTAGTGGTCCACCCGGGTCTTCACGATGTACTGCTGCCAGATGTCGTAGGTCATGACGGTGTTGAAGCTGCTGACGTTGGCCGCCATGCCCGCCATGAAGGCCGCTACGAGACCGGTGACCGCGACACCGAGCACGCCGGCGGGCAGCAGGTCGCCCATGAGCAGTGGAATCGCGTTGGTGTACGTCGTGCTGGGGTCGTCGCCGGACCCCAGCTCGGGGATCAGCATGGCCGCCGCGATGCCCGGCAGGATGACGATGAACGGTATGAAGATCTTCGGGAAGGCGCCGATGATGGGCGCCCGGCGGGCGCTGTTGAGGTTCTTCGCCGACATCGCCCGCTGTACCTCGGCGAAGTTCGTGGTCCAGTAGCCGAACGACAGGACGAAGGCCTGGCCGAGGATGATGCCGACCCAGTCGCCGATCGGGTTCGCGGTCTGCGGGTCCGTGGCCGCGGCGTCAACCGCCGTTCCGGACCACGGGTGGTACCAGTACTCGGGGTAGTCCTTGAGCCGCTCGACGACCTCGCCGGGGCCGCCGACGGCGGCGATCGCCACGATCGTCAGCGGGATCAGCCCGGCGATGATGACGAAGAACTGCAGCACCTCGTTGTAGATGGCGCCCGTCAGCCCGCCGGCCAGGATGTAGGCGAGCACGAGCACCGCCGCCACCGTGATGGCCAGAGGCAGGCTCCAGCCCAGTAGAGCCCGCAGCACGATCGCCAGCGAGTACAGGTTCACCCCGGCGATGAGGACGGCCGACAGCGCGAACGAGACGGCGTTCACCAGGTGGGTGGGATTGTTGTAGCGCCGCCGCAGGTACTCCGGGACGCTCTTGATCCGGGAGCCGTAGTAGAACGGCATCATCACGACGCCGAGGAACACCATGGCCGGGATGGCGCCGATCCAGTAGTAGTGCACGCTCGCCCAGCCGTACTGGGCGCCGTTGGCGGCGAAGCCCAGGATCTCGATCGCGCCCAGGTTGGCGCTGATGAACGCGAGGCCGGCGATCCACGCGGGCAGCGACCGGCCGGCCTGGAAGAAGTCCTCGCTGGAGGTGATCGAGCGCTTCACCATCCAGCCGATGCCGAGGACGAACGCGAAGTAGACGAACAGCAGGGCGTAGTCGATGGGATGCATGTCGAGGAGCACGCCGTCCCCCACGGTCGCCTCACCGATCGGGATGACCACGCGCCACCTCCTGCCCGGATCATGGCAGCGGGAAAGACCCCTTGTCAGCCGAGTGCTCCAGACGGGGCGGGGGTCCATCTGCTTGCATGGAAGTAGCCGGCAGCAGCAGGAGGAGGCGCGTCCGTGTTCGAGGTCAACATGAAGCCGCGGCGGCTCGCGGACCTGGCGAGTGTGGTCCCCCCCGATCGGCTGGACCGGCTGGAGAACCGCGTCGGGCCGGGAATGCGGGAACAGATGGACGGGGCTCAGATCATCAACGTCAACTCCACCGCCAGCGGCGGGGGCGTGGCGGAGATGCTGCACGTCCTACTCCCGCTGACCCTGGGCGTCGGGCTGAACACCCGATGGTTCGTCCTGGAAGGCGATCCCGAGTTCTTCACCCTCACCAAGCGGCTGCACCACCGGCTGCACGGCAACAAGGGCGACGACGGCCATCTGGGGGAGCAGGAGGCCGCCGTCATGCAGCGGGTCGCGGAGGCCAACTTCCCGACGCTGCTGGCGGCCATCACGCCCGGCGACGTGGTGATCCTGCACGACCCGCAGACGGCGCCGCTGGCCGGGATGCTCGCCGCCCACGGGGTGCCGGTGGTGTGGCGCTGCCATGTCGGAGTCGACCACGACAACCTCTACACCGAGGAGGCGTGGGAGTTCCTCCGGCAGTTCCTGTACGGCAACGTCGGGGAGTACGTGTTCACCCGTCCCAGCTACGCCCCGGACTGGGTGGCGCCGGACCGCCTGCGCATCATCAAACCGTCCATCGACCCGCTGGCCCCCAAGAACGAGGAGCTATCCGAGGCCGACATCCTGGGCGCGCTGTCCGGTTCAGGCATCATCGCCGGCCCCGGTTTCGGCGACGCCGGCTTCGTGCGGGCGGACGGCACCCGGTCGCCGTTCACCATCCAGGCCGACATCGTGCGCGAGGGCGGTCCCCCGCCCGCCGACACCCCCCTCGTCGTCCAGGTGTCCCGCTGGGACCCGTTGAAGGACATGGCGGGGGGGATGCAGGCGTTCGCCGAACACGTGGCGGACCGCACCGACGCCCACCTCATGCTCGTGGGACCGTCCACCGCGCAGGTGTCCGACGACCCGGAGGGGCAGTCGGTGCTCGAGGGCATCGAGGCGCAGTGGCGGGCGCTCCCACAGGACGTGCGGGAACGGATCCACCTGGTGAGCCTGCCCATGGACGACCCGGAGCAGAACGGGGCCCTGGTCAACGCCATCCAGCGGCACGCAGAGATCGTCGCGCAGAAGTCGCTCGCCGAGGGGTTCGGATTGACCGTGACCGAGGCCATGTACAAGGCCAAGCCTGTGGTGGCCTCCGCCGTCGGCGGCATCTCCGACCAGATCGACGACCAGGTGTCCGGGGTGCTGGTCGCCGACCCGCGGGACCTTGAGGCGTTCGGCCGCGCGGTGGTCGGACTGCTGCGGGACCCGGACGTCCGGGAGCGGATCGGCGCCGCTGCCCACCGCCGTGTCGTCGACGTCTACCTGCCGGACACCAGCCTCGACCTGTGGAACGAGGCGGTGTTGTCGGCGATCCGGCACACCCGCACCTGACCGGCCCTGCGGTACCGTCGGGGTCTTGCGAAGGGTCTGTCATGAAACGTGTCACCGCGGTCCTGATCTGCTCGGTTGTCGTCGGGGGACTGTCCGCCTGCAGCAGTTCGTCGACCCCGACGACGCCCGCTTCGTCGGCGCCGATGAGCTCGCCGACGGTGTCCGTGCCCAACCCCGATGACCTGTCTGGGCGGGTGCAGGCCTTCTGCGACCAGGCCGATGAGGTCGCCAGCCAGTACAAGAAACTCAAGGGGGCCGGCAGCAGCGTCGACCCCGCCGCGGCACAGGCGTTCAATGAGGCAGCACAGGCACTGATGACCAGTGCCCAGGAGCTGGGCCCGGAGGCGTCCAGCGACCCCAAATTGTCCAAGCAGTTGATGGCGTGCGCCGACCGGGCCGCCAACGCCGTGCAGTGAGACCGCGCGACCTGTCCTGACCCGTGCCGTCGGATACCGTGGGGCCTGCCGATCAGGAGGTGGACATGGCCGTGCTGCAGAGCAGGATCGACCCCTCGTCGCCGCAGGCCCAGGCCAACGACGCCCACCACCGGGAGCTGGCGGCGGACCTGCGGGCCCGGCTGGGCCGAGCCGCCCTCGGGGGCCCGGAGAAGTCCCGCGAGAAACATGTCGCGCGGGGGAAGTTGCTGCCGCGCGACCGGGTCGATCACCTGCTCGACCCCGGGTCCCCCTTCCTGGAACTGTCCACGCTGGCCGCCACCGGGATGTACGACGACGAGGCGCCCGCCGCGGGCATCATCACGGGCATCGGGCGGGTCAGCGGCCAGCTGTGCATGATCATCGCCAACGACGCCACGGTCAAAGGCGGTACGTACTACCCCATGACGGTGAAGAAGCACCTGCGGGCCCAGGAGATCGCCCGGCAGAATCGGCTGCCGTGCCTCGCCCTCGTGGACTCCGGGGGCGCGTTCCTGCCCCTGCAGGACGAGGTCTTCCCCGACCGCGACCACTTCGGCCGCATCTTCTACAACCAGGCGCAGCTGTCGGCCATGGAGGTCCCGCAGGTCGCCGCCGTGATGGGGTCGTGCACCGCCGGCGGCGCCTACGTGCCGGCGATGAGCGACGAGGCCGTCATCGTCAAAGAGCAGGGCACGATCTTCCTGGGGGGCCCGCCGCTCGTGCGGGCCGCCACCGGCGAGGTCGTCACCGCGGAGGAGTTGGGCGGCGGCGACCTGCACTCCCGGGTCTCTGGCGTCACCGACCACCTGGCCGACGACGACCCCCAGGCCCTGCAGATCATCCGCGACATCGTGGCCACGTTCCCGCCCCCGCCGCCGGCGCCGTGGGACGTGACCGACTCCGTGGAACCCAAGGTCGACCCGCAGTCGATGTACTCCGTCATCCCGACGGACACCCGCACGCCATACGACGTGCATGAGGTCATCGCGCGACTGGTCGACGGCAGCGAGTTCACCGAGTTCAAGTCCGAGTACGGCACCACGCTGGTGACCGGGTTCGCCCGCGTCATGGGCCACCCGGTCGGCATCGTGGCCAACAACGGGGTCCTGTTCTCCGAATCCGCCCTCAAAGGGGCCCACTTCATCGAGTTGTGCGACCAGCGCAGGATCCCGCTGCTGTTCCTGCAGAACATCAGCGGCTTCATGGTGGGGCGGGACTACGAGGCCGGGGGGATCGCGAAGAACGGCGCCAAGATGGTGACCGCGGTGGCCTGCGCGCGCGTCCCGAAACTCACGGTCGTCATCGGCGGGTCGTTCGGGGCGGGCAACTACTCGATGTGCGGGCGCGCCTATTCGCCGCGCTTCCTGTGGATGTGGCCGAACGCGCGCATCTCGGTGATGGGCGGCGAGCAAGCCGCCTCGGTGCTGGCCACCGTGCGCCGCGAGCAGTACGAAGCGCGCGGCGAGGAGTGGCCCGCCGCCGCCGAGGAGGCGTTCAAGGAGCCGGTGCGCACCGGCTACGACGAGAAGGGCAGCCCCTACTACGCGACGGCCCGACTGTGGGACGACGGAGTCATCGACCCGGTGGACACGCGGCGGGCGGTGGGCCTGGCGTTGGGCGCGTGTGCGCGCGCCCCGCTGGAGCCGATCTCGCGCGGCGTCTTCCGGATGTGAGGAGCGCAGTGTTCGACACAGTCCTGGTCGCCAACCGCGGCGAGATCGCGGTGCGGGTCATCCGCACCCTGCGCAGCCTCGGGATCCGCTCGGTCGCGGTGTACAGCGACGCCGACGCCGACGCGCGGCATGTGCGCGCCGCCGATGAGGCCATCCGCATCGGGCCCCCACCGGCAGCCGACTCGTACCTCGACAGCGACGCCGTGGTGGCTGCCGCGGTGCGCACCGGCGCGCAGGCCATCCACCCGGGGTACGGCTTCCTCAGTGAGAACCCGGACTTCGCGGCCGCGTGCGCCGCAGCCGGGATCACGTTCATCGGCCCTCCGGTCCCCGCCATCCGGGACATGGGCGACAAGATCTCCGCCAAGACCCGTGTCGCCGCCGCCGGGGTGCCCGTGGTGCCCGGCCGCCACGACCCCGACATGTCCGACGCTGACGTGGTGGCGGCCGTAGCCGAGGTCGGTTTCCCTGCCATCCTCAAGCCGTCCGCCGGGGGAGGTGGCAAGGGGATGCGGGTGCTGCGCGACGGTGCCGACGTTCCCACCGAGATCGCGGGGGCCCGCCGGGAGGCGACGAAGTCCTTCGGCGACGACCGGCTGTTCGTGGAGCGCTACATCGATAGCCCCCGGCACATCGAGGTCCAGGTCCTGGCCGACCAGTACGGTGGCGTCATCCACCTGGGGGAGCGGGAGTGCAGCCTGCAGCGCCGCCACCAGAAGGTCATCGAGGAGGCGCCATCGCCCTTCGTCTCCCCGCAGGTGCGGGAGCGCCTGGGTGCGGCAGCGGTCGACGCCGCCCGGTCGTGCGGGTATGTGGGGGCGGGCACTGTCGAGTTCATCGTCGACGGCGCCGACCCGGACGCGTTCTACTTCCTCGAGATGAACACGCGGCTGCAGGTGGAGCATCCCGTCACCGAGCTCGTCACCGGGTGGGACCTGGTGGAGTGGCAGGTGCGCATCGCCGCCGGTGAGCGGCTGCCCGCGGCACCGGTCACCCTCAGCGGCCACGCCGTCGAGGCGCGGGTCTACGCCGAGGATCCCGGCCGCGACTTCCTGCCCAGCACCGGGCGCCTCCTCCTCGTCGCTGAGGATGTCGCCGCCCGGGTCGACTCCGGTGTCGGCACCGGACAGGAGGTCAGCAGTTTCTACGACCCGATGATCGCGAAGGTCATCGCCGCGGGCCCGGACCGGGAGTCCGCGATCGACCGGCTGTCGGCGGCGCTCGCCGACGTCGCCTACCTGGGCGTCACCACCAACACGACCTTCCTGCGTCAGTTGCTCGACGTGCCCGAGGTGCGCAAAGGGCAGCTGCACACCGGGCTCATCGACGCCCACCCCGAGGTCGCCCGGACGCCCGAGCCGGACGGGCACGTCCTGGTCGCCGCAGCACTCGAATGGGCCCTCGCGCTGCAGCCGCCCGGGCCCCCGGACGCCTGGTCCGCCGGAGACGGGTGGCGGCTCGGCGGCGTCGGCGCGCCGCTGGGGGTGTCCCTGCGTTCCGGCTCGGGTGAGGTGCACGACTGCTCGTGGACCGGGGGGCCGGAGGCGGCGGTCGTCACGGTCGCCGACGGCAGCGCCCAGCCGGCGTCCGCCCAGATGCTGGATGGACAGCTCGTGGTCACCGTCGCCGGCGACACCCGCCGTTACCGGGTCGCCCGGTCCGGGAACGAGGTGTGGCTGGCAGGAGCCACGGGGACGTTCCGGTTCACGGAGATCGACCGGCTGGCTGCCGAGAGCGTCGCGGGCGAAGCATCGGGACTGGGCGCGGTCCGCAGTCCCATGCCCGGCAGTGTCATCGCGGTGGCGGTGGCTCCGGGGGATGTCGTCGGCGAGGGGCAGGCCCTCGTCACCGTCGAGGCCATGAAGATGGAGCACACCCTCACCGCCCCCGCGCCCGCCGTCGTCGCCGAGGTGGCGGTCGCCGTCGGTGCGCAGGTCGTCATGGACCAGCCTCTCGTGACGCTCGCGGAGCCGACCGATGGCTGACGGGGGACTTCCCGACGTCGTCCCGCTGCCGGGACTCCCGGAGCAGGTCACCATCTGGGAGGTGGGGGCGCGCGACGGGCTGCAGAACGAGTCCGCGGTCATCCCGGCCGCCATCAAGGTGGAGTTCATCCACCGGCTCGCTGACGCGGGACTGCCGGTTGTGGAGGCCACGTCGTTCGTGCGCCCCGACTGGGTGCCGCAACTGGCCGACGCCGTCGAGGTCATGGCGTCGCTCGAGCGGGTGCCGGGAGTGCGCTACCCCGTGCTCGTACCGAACAAGCGGGGCCTGGCGCGGGCCGTCGCCGCCGGGGTGGCCGATGTCGCCGTATTCGCCAGCGCCACCGAGACGTTCGCGCAGCGCAACCTCAACCGGTCGCTGGCCACCCAGATGGAGATGTTCGATCCCGTCATCGCGGGCGCACGGGCCGCCGGGATGGCGGTCCGCGGCTACGTGTCGATGTGTTTCGGCGACCCGTGGGAGGGCCGAGTCCCGCGCCAACAGGTGGTCGAGGTGTGCCGGCAGCTGCTGGCCGCCGGCTGCGACGCGCTCAGTCTCGGCGACACCATCGGGGTCGCCACCCCGGGACAGGTGACGGCACTGCTGGCCGACCTGGGTGCCGCGGGGGTGCCGGTCGGGCAGCTCGGGGTGCACTTCCACGACACCTACGGACAGGCCCTGGCCAACACGCTTGCTGCCCTGCAGTGCGGGGTCAGCACGGTCGACGCGAGCGCCGGCGGCCTCGGTGGCTGCCCGTACGCGAAGTCCGCCACGGGCAATCTGGCCACCGAGGACCTCGTGTGGATGCTCGACGGGCTGGGCATCCACACGGGGGTGGACCTGGCGGCGCTGGCGGCCACCAGCGTGTGGCTCGCCGGGCACCTGGGGCGTCCCAGTCCCAGCAGCGTGGTGCGCGCGCTGTCCTGACGCTCAGGTGGACGGCGTGCCCTTGTCCTTGCCGGCCTCGGCGATCTCGGTGACTGTGTCCGAGGCCTGGTCGATCACGCCGCCCACGACGTCGGTGGCCGAGTCCACCTCCGTGCGCAGGGCTGCCAGGAACTCGTCCGCCGCGCTCTGAGCAGCTGCTGCGATCTCAGGATCGGCCACGGTGTTGCGGAAGCTGGTCAGCGCGTCGTCCAGGGACCGCCCCAGTTCCTCGAACGGTGCCGCCGAGTCCGGCGCGGGGGCCTTCGCGGACAGCCCGGCGAAGTGGGCCTGGATGCGGTCGCCCAGGGTGGTGATGGCGGCGCCCACCTGGTTCCAGTCGGCGTGCGGCATGCGCCCGGCGTCGTCGGGACTGGTCATGGCTCCTCCTCCGTGCGGTGCCACCAGCATCGCGCGGCGGCGCGCTCCTGTCACCCGGTGACGGCGCGGATCCGTTCGGCCGACCGCTGCAGCGCCTCGCGCGACAATGCACCGGAGCGGATCGCCCGGGCGACCGCGCGGACGATGCCGGGCGTGTGGGGGGAGCAGACCATGGCCCAGTCCACTCCGGCCCGCAGGGCTGCCACGACGGCCTGGGCGTGCGACAGGCCCCGGGCGGACGAGGCCGCCGCCATCGACAGGGAGTCGGTCATGATCACAGCGTCTGGGCCCGCCTGCTGCCGCAACAGGGAGATCGCGGGGCGGGACTGGGAGGCGGGCACACCGCGCCGGGTCAGGCCACGCGCCTGCAGGTGTCCCACCATCACCGCCGGAACACCGGCTCTCAGTGCCATGCGGAACGGCACCATGTCGCGGCGGGTGAGCGCCGCCAGCCGCGGGATCCGGGCGGCGTGTGTGTGGGTATCGCGGGCGTGCCCGTGCCCGGGCCAGTGTTTGACGACTGGCGTCACACCGGCGCCCTCGGTGCCGCGCGACCACGCGATGGCGTCCCGGCCGACCTCCTTGGGGTTCGCCGCGAACGCGCGGTGCAGTCCGGCCATATAGGCGCCGGGCACCTTCAGGTCGGCGACGGGAGCCAGGCTCATGTCGACGCCGAGTCGCCGCATCCGGGCCGCGTAGCGGTGGGCGGTCCGCTCGATGCGGGGGCGGGGCCACGAGCCGATGGTCTCCGCGCCCGGCAGGCGTCCCAGCAGGGGAGCGAGGCGCTGGACGGCGCCGCCTTCCTCGTCGGACGCGATCACGATGCCCGCGGGGGCGGCCTGCCGGACGCGGCGCAGCCGCCCGCGCAGGTCCGGCGGTGGGGCGTCACCGAGCAGGACGATGCCGGCCACGCCCTGCCGGGCCATCTGCACCTGGGTGTGCTGGGCGCGCGAGTCGGCGCAACCGAACAGGACACCGGCCGCAAGCCGGGCATCGGAGAGTTGGGGAGGGGAGGTGGCCCTGGGGGACTCCCCGGCCGGTCCGGCCAACGCTACGGCGCCGACGGTCAGTCCTGCCCCGATCGCAGTGAGCGCGCCCATGGCAGCCATCCCTTCCGCGGTGGCCGCACGGCGGCCCGCACGGCACGCTCCTCACGGTCCTTCGCGTCCCGGATGGGAAGGCGCGCCACGGCGATTGTCTCCCGGAAGTGGGGATGCTCCAACGACTGGACCCCCAACCCGAGGGCCAGCGCGGCCCGGTCCCCGAAACGGATATGGCGGTCGTGGCCGAATCTCTCCACCGTGCGGTCCTCGCCGACGCGCTGCCGTTCGGGCACGAGCACGAGGTCCAGTCCGATGGGCCGATCGACGTGCTCGCGCAGTTCGAGCATCGCGACCGCGATGGCGCGCTCGTCGATCGGCTCCTTGCCGGGTTTGGGGGAGGGAACGGCGGTGATGATGCGCACCCGCCGGTGAGGCAGCATCGCCAGCCGGGTCATCAGCCAGGTCAGGCCGTCGCCCGAGGTGAACCCGAACAGGTAGCGCCGGGCCGTCTGCATACCGACGTACTTGTCGTAGATGACGATGGGGCTGCTCGCCGCCGCGAGCGGGCCGAGCCGTTCGTCCCACTCCTCCTCGCGGTTCCCGTCCTCCCGCATCGGGGCGTCCAGTACCCGCTGCGCCCCCAGGATGGTGGCGGTGCGGGTGGCAGTGGTCAGGCGGCCGATCTCCACCCGCCCTCCGGGGGTCACCGCGGAGAACTCGTCCCGGGCCACGCCGAGCAGTTCCGCCTGGTCGCCGTCCAGCAGCACGAGGCTCACCGCGGGCGCCACACGCTGCTCGAGGGCGGATGCATCATCCATCTCGGACAGGTCCGGGGTCGTCTGGGGGTCGGCGACGGTCACTGTCACCCGTTGGGACGACAGCACTGTCTCCCACGCCTTGGCCAGGTGGGTCGGCAACGTCCGGACGGCGGCCGCGAAACGGGCCAGTTCCCCGTCGGAGGTGAACACGAGCTGTCCGTGGACGGCGAGATCCTCGAGAAGTTCCTCGTGGATCGCCCGCTGCAGGGCCGGGTCGTTCGCCTGGTCATCCAAAGCGGACTCCCCGATGCCGACGCCGAACACCGCGCGCTCGGTCATCGCTCCGCCAGTCCCGGCAGGACTTCCTCCAGGCGTTCGTCGAAGAATGTGCCGGGCCAGCCGTCGATCAACTCACCGCGGGGGCTCACCTCCAGCCGACGCACGAACGCCCCGCCGTCGTCGTGCAGGTCGACGTAGAGGATCGCCAGATCGGCGGCTGGCAGAGCGCCCTCGCGCACGCGGCGCAGGAGGCGCAGCACGAGGTGTTCGGAGTGGGTCTCGACCAGCAGTTGGGCCCGGCCCTCGGTCACGGCGTCGACGAAGAGGTCACCCACCGCCGACTGCAGCCGCGGGTGCAGGTGCACCTCCGGTTGTTCGACGATCACCATGCCGCCGGCCGCGATCAGGCACTGGGTGATCACTGGCAGGAGCTGGCCCACGCCGTAGCCCACCGCACGCGGCGACACGAGTACGGGAGGGTCGAGCCGCACGTCCTCCAGGGCCAGGACGGTGAAGTCGCCGGTGGACTTGATGATGTCCTGGGAGACCGGGGCGAGCATGCGGACGCGGTACCCCAGTCCCATCCGGTCGCACCAGGCATTGACCTGCTCCACGGTCTCGGGTCGGTCGGCCAGCAGTGCCGCCATCCGCTCCCCGGCAGGCCCGACGTACTCCAGCACGCCTTGGCCGGACATGGTGGTGCGTTCGGCTCGAGCCCGCATCGGTCCGAGGAAGTAGATGCGCGACAGTACGTCGTAGAACTCCGGGCCCATGTCATGCGCCATCGCGGCGCCCGGCTGCCCGGTCCAGGGGCGGGGTCCCGTCACGACCGCAGTCGTCCCGTCGTGGGCCATGTCCATACGCGTCCGGCGCGCCACCTTCAACTCCGGGTCCCACCGGAACTGCGCGGCACCGCTGCGGGTGCCACCGTCGGGGGAGTTCCACCCGAATCCCAACGTCATGGGCAGGTCCTCGTCGTGCTGGTGGATGGCCATGCGGAAGGTGCCACCTTCGACCAGGTCGCCCGACATGGTGAGGATCTCGGGGCGGGCGGCGGTCTGCTGCAGCATCGGCAACACGGACAGAAGGCTGGACTTCCCGGCGGAGTTGGGGCCGAACACCAGCGTCAGGGGAGCGAGGTCGACCTCGACCGGCTCGGGCGCGTAGGAGCGCAGCCCCCCGACCGTCAGGTGATTCACCAGCACGCCGTCAGCCTAGGCGCCGCTGCGCGGGGCTTCCCGGTGAACGGCGTCCTTCACCCGGTGAGCAGCCGCGTCAACTCCGGCTCCTGGGACAGGCGCCGCACGGTCAGCGCCCGGGCGGACTCCGCCACCACGGGGCGTTTGGTGATGTCCATCGAGTTCACGCCCATAAGCGCCCCCAGGCGGCGGTCCGGAGCCACGACCAGCACGGGGGTGCCCGCGCGCTCCAGTTCCCGGACCTCACGCGCCAGCTGCCTCCGGATCGGGAGGCGGGGGATGGCGTCCAGGACGGGCGCCCCGATGCTGCTCGTGCTCAGCGGTGCGGAGACGACGACGAGGTCGAGGTCCTGGGCGGCCAGGAGGTCGGCGTGGTGCACGGACCAGGCGCCGCCGTCCACGTGGGGCACTCCGTCGATCATCACCGGGCGGAAGTAGCCGGGGATGGAGCAGGACGCCCGCACCGCGTCCGGTAGCGAGGTCCTGCTGTCCCGCCCGAAGATCACCCGCTCTCCGGTGTCCAGCCGTACGGCGGTGATCCACGTCGGCCGATCGGGCCAGTGCTCGAACAGGCTTCCGAACCCGGGGCTGACCGTATCGATGGGGACCGTGCCCGCGGGCAGGAGGGCCGCCGCCGTCACACCCAGGGGATACCGCGCGGGGTGGCGCAGACTGCGGCGCAGCAGGGCCGGTGCGGCCGGGCGCAGTGGTCCCCTCGCCCGCGGGGGAGCAGCCGGCACCCGACCGATCCGGTCCAGGACCTTCGCGCCCTCGGGGGAGACGGGCTCGCCGGTCATGCGCGGCACGTAGTCGGTCGGGGGAAACCCGGCGCGCAGCAGTGCGGCCGAGGTGGAGCCCGCCGACGTTCCGATCATGACCTCCGCGGCGCGGGCGTCCCAGCCCACGTGCGCCAGGGCCCCCACGACCCCGGCGTGGAACGCGGTCCCCGTCATCCCGCCGCCGCCGAGCACCAGTCCGACCCGCGTCATGCCGCCACCCTGCCATGACAGCCGCCGCGAGATGCGGGCGCGCTCCGAATGAAGTTCATATGTTGCCGCGCAAGCATGATCGTGACCGGGTATCGTCCGGCGTGTGTCTCCCACGGGGGGACGAGCCGAGGAAAAGGAATACACATGAAGGGCAAGAGCCTTCTCGCGGTGGGGTTGTCCGGCGCGATGGTGGCGGGGGTGACGGGCGCCGTCCTGTCCGCTCATGCCGCCTGGGTCGAGACCAGTCCGAATCCGGTGGTTCAGGAGAAGTGCGCCATGGACTTCTCCCTCATGCTGGATGCTTCGGGCTCCATCGGAACTCACGACAAGACGGTCCGCGGCGCCGCCTCCAGTTTCATCAACGCCCTCAACGGCACGAACTCGACGGCCCGGCTGGAGCAGTTCGCCACAGCCACCGAGGTGCTCACCACCCGGCACGTGGTGGACTCGAGCACGGTCGCCGGCGTCTTCGCGAAGGGTCTTGCCAAGTACGACAATCCGCGACCGGTGGCTCCGGATCCCGGCACCTTCCAGTACACGTACAAGTCCGGGTCGTGGTCCAACGCGGCCAACTGGACGGCGAACCGCAAGGACCAGTACACGAACTGGGACGGCGGTCTGATGGTCATGCATCACGAGGCCACCACTCCTGACCTGGCGATCTTCGTGACCGACGGGCTGCCGACCGCTTTCAACCTCGACCAGTCCGGCGATCCCCATTTCGGAGCCCACCACATCGGCTGGCAGACCGACACCAGCAAGGGTGGGGCCGAAGAGGAGACGGTCAATCGGGCCATCCAGGAGGCGAACATCCTGAAGAAGAAGGGCACCCGTGTTCTCGTGGTGGGGGTAGGTGCTGAGATGAGCAAGCCGTCGAGCCTGCCGAACATGGAACGGATCTCGGGCAAGCAGGTCGTCCGGGACGCGGATCTGGCGGGAATCGGCACCATCAACGACGTCGATGTGGCTGTCGTGAGCGATTTCGACGCTCTGGGGGCCTTCCTCACCAGCATTGTGAAAACGGCGTGCAACAACGATCCGGACCCGACACCGAGCCCGACGGTGACCCCGACTCCGACGCCGACGCCGTCTCCGACGCCGACGCCGACGCCGACTCCGACGCCGCGTCCGGAGACCCCGGTGAAGGTGGAGAAGATCGTGGACGAGAAGCCCGTGGTCGGGGAGTACACCCCGGTGCTGGAGGTCCGCAGCCCGGGGGTGGTCACCGCGAAGGTCGTCTGCAACGTCGGTCAGACCGAGGTGCGTGGCATCTGTCATGTGAAGGTCAAGCAGAAGGGCAACCGCGCGACGGTGTACCTGAGGCCGACCTGCAGCGACAACGTGACTGCCGACATTCGGGTGCGGGCCAAGGAACGGGGCAGTGCCGCAACGGTCGTGGGCAAGACCGTGCGGGTGCCCAAGAAGCCCTTCGTAGCCTGTCAGCGGTCCGGCAAGGGCTGATTCGACAGCGCTGACCGCCCCGGAGCACAGCGACTGCTGTGCCCCGGGGCGGTCAGTTATCGGGGTGACGCTGCCTTCCGATCTTGGAGGCGATAGCGTTGCCTGTCTGTCGCACTCCTCAGAGAGGTCATTCCATGAAGGTGAGAACTGTCGTTGCGGGCGGACTGTCGGCCGCGTTGGCGGTAGGGGTGGCGGGCGTGGCCACGTCGACCCAGGCCCTGGCCGTGGCCATCGTGCCGAACCCGCCGGTTGCCGAAGCGTGTGAGATGGACTTCTCGCTCATGCTCGACGCCTCGGGGTCCATCCAGTCAGCGGGTGCGGTCAGCACGGTGCGGGAGGCCGCGCGCACGTTCCTCACCGCCCTCAATCTGGAAGCGACGGCTACGCAGAAGTCCACGGTGCGGATGGAGCAGTTCGCGACCGCCACCAACGTCCTGGCGGAGAGGTCTCAGGTCACCACGGCATCGCTGGAGCCCGGCGGCGTGTTCTATCAGGGTCTGGCGGCCTACTACAAGCCGCAGCCCCCGGTGCCCGCCGGCGGCACGTTCCAGTACGACGGCAGCGGCGATTGGAGACTGACGTCGAACTGGTCCCAGTCGGATGCCCGCGGCTGGACCAACTGGGACGGTGGCTTGAAGGCCATGGGTTCCGAAGCGAAGTTGCCGCAGTTGGCCATCTTCATCACCGACGGCGACCCGACGGCCTTCAACCTCGACCAGGCCGGTGACCCGAACGGCGGCGTGGGCAGCGACCACATCGGCTACAACACCCTGCGTGGCACCGCTGCTGCGCCCACCCAAGAGCGGGCGATCGAACGGGCCAACGAGCTCAAACGGGCCGGTGTCCGTGTTCTTGTCGTAGGCGTGGGAGATGGCATCACGAACGCCGACAGCCAGCTGCGGATGAAGGAGATCTCCGGAGACAAGCTGGTCGAGGGCGCGAATCTGGCCAACGTGAAGTCGATCAACGACATCGACGTCGCGGTGGTGCAGGAGTTCGACGCTCTGGGTGCCTTCCTCGCCGGGGTGGTGAGCACGGCCTGCGAGAACGATCCGAACCCGCCGACCACCACCCCGACGCCAACGCCGACTCCGACGCCGACTCCGACTCCGACTCCGACTCCGACTCCGACTCCGACGCCGCGTCCGGAGACGCCGGTGAAGGTGGAGAAGATCGTGGACGAGAAGCCGGTGGCGGGGGAGTACACCCCGGTCCTGGAGGTCCGCAGTCCCGGGGTGGTGACGGCCACCGTGAAGTGCGAGGTCGGGAAGACCTTGGTGCGGGGAATCTGTGATGTGAAGGTCAAGCGGAAGGGCAACCGCGCGACGGTGTTCCTGAAGCCGACGTGCAGCGACCATGTGAAGGCGCTGGTGAAGGTGCGGGCCAAACAGGAGGGCAAGCGGGCCGCTGTGGTCGAGAAGACCGTGCGGGTTCCCCACAAGCCGTTCGTGGCCTGCCAGCGGTCCGGCAAGGGCTGACCTGGCCGGACCGGCTGCGGTCACAGGGGGGAGCAGTCGGGAATCGGCGCGGCATGGCAGGGTAGGGACCTGACCTGACTGCGAGGAGTGGCTGTGCCTGATTTCCGTCTGTCCCCCGAGCACGAGGACCTGCGCAAGACCGTCGAGGCCTTCGCCCACGACGTCGTCGCCCCCGTCATCGGGGACTTCTACGAACGTGAGGAGTTCCCCTACGACATCGTGCGCCAGATGGGCGACATGGGCCTGTTCGGGCTGCCGTTCCCCGAGGAGTACGGCGGCATGGGCGGGGACTACTTCGCCCTGTGCCTGGCCATCGAGGAGTTGGCGCGCGTCGACTCCTCGGTCGCGATCACCCTGGAGGCCGGGGTCTCCCTGGGAGCCATGCCGATCTACCGGTTCGGTACGGAGGAGCAGAAGCAGCGGTGGCTCCCTGAGTTGACCAGCGGGCGCATGCTCGGGGCGTTCGGCCTCACGGAGTCCAGCAGCGGCTCCGACGCCGGCGACATCGCAACCACGGCTGTGCGCGACGGGGACGAGTGGGTCGTCAACGGCGCCAAGGTCTTCATCACGAACTCCGGCACCGACATCACCGGCCTCGTCACCGTGACGGCCCGGACGGGTACCGACGAAGCCGGCCGACCGGAGATCTCCGCGATCCTCGTGCCCAGCGGTACGCCCGGGTTCACGGTCGCGCCCAAGTACTCCAAGGTCGGATGGAACGCATCCGACACCCATGAGCTGTTCTTCGACGATGTCCGGGTCCCGGCCGAGAACCTGGTGGGGGAGCGGGGCCGTGGCTATGCGCAGTTCCTGCGCATCCTGGACGAGGGTCGGATCGCCATCGCCGCCCTAGCGGTCGGACTGTCGCAGGGATGCGTCGACGAGTCGGTGGCCTATGCCAACAGCAGGCAGGCCTTCGGGAAACCCATCGGCCGCAACCAGGCGATGTCCTTCAAGATCGCCGACATGGAGGCCCGTACCCACGTGGGCCGGCTGGCCTACTACGAAGCCGGCGCGCGCCTCTTGGCCGGGGAGCCGTTCAAGCACCAGGCCGCCATCGCCAAACTGGTCGCCACCGAGGATGCGGTGACGAACGCGCGGGAGGCCACCCAGATCTTCGGCGGCTACGGGTTCATGAACGAATACCCCGTGGCGCGTTTCTGGCGGGACAGCAAGGTCCTCGAGGTGGGCGAAGGCACCAGCGAGGTGCAACGCATGCTCATCGCCCGGGAACTCGGGGTCGGCTGACCGCAGCGCCCCTCTGGCACCTGGAACCACTCAGTCGGTGGTGGTAGTAGCCGACTCCTCGTCGCTGTCACCATCCGAGACCGCTGCGCCGGTGTCCTCGTCCTCGTCTGCCACGGTGACGGCGACTGAGGCATCGGCGTCGGCATCGTCCGTGAGGTCGATGACCGCGTCGGCGTCCGGACGCGGCGCCAGGCCGCGTTTCACCATCTGGCGCCACAGCAGCGGGAAGAGGCCGGCCGCGATCAGGATCTTCACGCCGTCGCCGACGAGGAACGGCGTCATACCCATGGCGATGGCCCCCACCCACGTGGCGCCCAGGGCGAACTTGAGCCAGGTGACCCCGATCGCGTAGATCAGGACGTTGCCGAGCACCATGGCCAGGGCCGTGTCGAGCGGGTTGCGGGTCCAACCCCGCTCCGCCAACCAGCCGACCAGCCCGGCCGCTGCGATGAAGCCGATGATGTAGCCGAAGGACGGCAACGTGAATCCGCTGGAGCCGGAGGCGAACCACGGCACCCCCAAGACCCCCGCGACGCCGTAGAGCAGCATCGAGAGCATGCCGCGCACCGAGCCCAAGGCCGCGCCCACGAGGAGTACCGCGAAGGTCTGTCCGGTGAGGGGCACGGGGGTGAACGGAAGGGGCACGGAGATCTGGGCGAAGATCCCCACCAGTGCCGCGCCCCCGACGACAAGTAGCGCATCGCGGGCGAAGGAACGGGGGAAGACGTCAGCCAGGACACGGGGTGCCGGCGCGGTGACGGCCATGAGAACTCCAATAACCTCGCAGATGCCGGTGGACCCGGCCCGACGCCCTCACTGTACGGCGGAGGTTCGGCCCGCGGGGCGGGTTCGCGAGGTCTGACAGATCACGACTTCGTCGCTGCTGCGGAGGGTCAAGCGACCCATGACGTTCGGTGACGCCAGCGGTGACGGGCAGTGCGCTCCACCAGCCAGGGCGACCCGCCCGGGTCCGGATTCCGGCGAATCTCCCACCGGTTCAGATCGACCTCGCGGTGGTGCGACCAACACAACAGCACCATGTTGTCGATATCGGACACTCCGCCGTCCTGCCACGCCGTCAGGTGGTGGGTCTGGCATTCGGCGGGGGGCCGGCCGCACAGCACGCAACCTCCATCCCGCAGCGCCATGGCGGTGCGCTGGGCGGCGGTGGCCAGTCGTTGGGAGCGGCCCACCGCCAGGGGCTCGAGCCGGGTGTGAGTCAGCGCGTCGGCGATGGGGGTGCTCGAACTGCGATGCCGGTCCACGAGGACGCCGGTCCGGCTTCCGGCGCACAGGGCGAACCGCAGGGCGGCGTCGCCCAAGGTGACCGGCGCGCCGCTCATCGGCCCCGTGGTGGCGAGCCCCGCCGGGTCCGTGTCCGACTGCAGGGCGGACCCCAGATCGAGGACCGGCTGCCGGTGCTCTCCGGAGGCGACCCGGTCGGCCTCGGTGAGGCTGACGGTGATCGTCGTGCCGACCGGCAGCCCGCCCGAGGTGGCGGGGACATCGTCGTGTGCCGCGGCCCGGTTCACCAGCGTGATCAACGCGTCCGCGCGGCGCTGTCCGGCCGTGTGCAGGTCGCCCGCCACGCGCAGGGACTCGGCCAATGCGTCGAGCGCGGCCATGACGGCGTCCCCTTCGACCATGGGCAGGTCGGCGGTGATCATCGTCATGCCGCCGTGTCGGGTGGCCACCAGGCAGCGGCGGTCCCAGTCGTCCTGCTCGTGCCGGGCGCGGTCCTCCGGGTGCAGGAGGTCCAGGGTGCGGGACACCAGGACGCGGACGGCGGCTACGGACATCTGGGGGAGTTCCTCCCACACTGCTGCGACGACATCGTCCCGCGTGCTCGAGGTCAGCGGGCGCAGCCCCCGCGCCAGCGTGGCCACGACCTCAGTGGCCACTCGACCCTGGCGCCACAGGTCGCCGACAGCGGGGTGGCGGTCACAGAAGCGGGCCGCGGTCAGAACGGCTGAGGCGGCGGGAGCGGACCACTGGCCGTGACGCTGCAGGAAGGTCACCGGGCGGTGCGGCAGCACGTCCAGGTGTTCGGCGAGGGCGACGCTGCGGCCGACTTCGGCGTCCAGGACGGCCCGTACCCGGGCGAGGACCGCCACGCGGTCGGTGAGGCCCGACGCGGTCGTCAGGTCCCCGGCGAGCGGTTCGGTGCACACCGTGGTGACTGCCGCGGCCAATTGGCGCACCGGGCCCGGGCAGTCCCCGGCGTCTCCCACGAGCCGGTCGAGGAACTCGTGTGCGGTGGAGTGCTGCATCGTTCTCCCACGCCTTTCGTCTTCGAACTTGAGTTCGACTCTACGAGGTACCTCCGACAGGCGATCCCGCCGTGGCAGCCACGGGATCGCGCTTCGGGGAGGGCCACAGCGAGGCCACGTTGGGTAACTTTTTGGTCACGTTCCGATGCAACTGCCGCGCGGGGCGTTGCTGCGCTAGGCTGTGGTCGTCCCGCTGGGGAGTGGGATGACAACTGAACACCCGACTATGTGATGGCCAAGGCCTCGCTGAGGACGCTGGGGAAGGCGACCCTCGACGCGAAGGAGGCCAGCATGTCGAGTGCCGTGGTGCCCAGGCACCCATCTGACGCCATGCCGACGCGAGGCATGGTCTTCATCCATGCCTGCCCGCGGGCCCTGAGCCCGCACGTCGAGTGGGCCCTCACCCAGGTGCTGGGCAAGGACGTGTCCCTGGACTGGACCGGCCAGCCCGTCGCCCCCGGAAGTGTGCGCGGCGAGTTGTCGTGGCAGGCGTCGGCGGGCACGGGGTCGGCGCTGGCCAGTGCCCTGGTCGGCTTCGCGCCTTTGCGCTTCGAGGTGACGGAGGAGCCCACGGCCGGCCGGGAGGGCGAGAGATTCGCCGTCACTCCCAGCCTGGGCATGTTCCGCGCCACCATCGGCATTCACGGCGACATCATGCTGAGCGAGGACCGGCTCCGTGGCGCCATGCAGGAGGCGACGGAAGGCGGCGAACTGCTGGGCCGCCTGCGCCACCTGCTCGGCGCCGAATGGGACGCCGAGCTCGAACCCTTCCGCTACGCCGGCGACGGCGCCACCGTGCGCTGGCTGCACCAGGTGGGCTGAGGTAGCCTCGCGGCCGACAGGTGGATCGCACGAGGCGAAGCACCCCGCGCGGTGGAGTCGCCGCTCCCGAGAGGTAGGCATCAGATGAGACGTGTACTTGCCGTGGCTGTGGGGGCTGTCCTGTCCGGGGGGCTGGTGACCGGAGCTCCGGCGGCCACTGGAGCCGGAGAGAGTGCCAGTGCACCGAGCAAGGCCTGCCCCACTCAGGGTGGCACCCGGGCAGAGTTCCTGTCGGTGAAGAACAAGCTGGACGTCTCGGTGAGGATCACGAACGATCAGATCGACTGCTATGACTGGTCCGGGACTTCCAATCCCTCCAAGTACAGCGGGACCTACGCGGCGGGTCAGGTGCTGAACAAGGCGCGCCTGGAACTCAACAAGGGGTACGTCCGGCGGCAATGGCGGATCACCCTCACCAAGGCGAACGGCACCCAACTGGGGCAAGCTCGATTGTTCCTGAACTGGTTCCCGTGTGGCGCCGGATACGAGATCCTCGCTCTCGCGTCGCCGTCTCAGGTGGACGACTGGTACGGCCGGGAAGGTGTTGTCCCACTGGGCACGGTGGGCGGACGCAAGGTCCAGATGCGGCTGCACACGGTGACCCAGGCTCCCGGTCGCGGCGGCAAGGAGGGGTGCACCACCGCCTCCAATGAGATCATTCTCCAGTTCTCCTGAGACGCCAACGGCGGCGCTGCTGACCTGTCCGGTGCTAGCCCAGACCGGTGCCGACCAGGCGCCCCAGGATGAAGGTCACCGCCGCAGCTCCGGCCCCGACGGCGAACTGCCGCAGGGCGGAGCGGGTGATGCCGAGCCCCGAGAGTCTGCCCACGGTTCCGCCGACGGCCAGCAGGGCGACGCTGGCCAGGACGATCGAGATGATGAGCGCCGTCGTGCCACCCGCGAACAGCCACGGAATGACGGGGAAGATGGCGCCGACGGCGAAGGCCGCGAAACTGGAGGCCGCCACCTTGACGGGTGAGCCGAGGTCGCCGGGATCCAGCCCCAGTTCCTCGCGGGCCAGGGTGTCGAGGGCGACGTCGGGGTCCGCCATGATGCGGTCGGCGGTCTGGCGCGCCATCTCCTTGTCGAGCCCCTTGGCGCGGTAGATCAGTTCGAGCTCCCGCTTCTCCTCGTCCGGCTTCTCCTTCAACTCTCGCGCTTCCATCGACAGCTCCCGACTGAAGATGTCGCGCTGGCTGGCGACCGAGACGTACTCGCCGGCCGCCATCGAGAACGCGCCCGCGAGCAGGCCCGCGACGCCCGCGAGCAGCACGGTGGACTGCGGCTGCCCGGAGCCGGCGAACCCCATCACGAGGGCCGTGTTGGACACCAGTCCGTCGCTGGCGCCGAACACGGCGGCCCGCAACGATCCGGACTTGTCCGTACGGTGCCAGGGCTCCGCGGTGTTCAGCACCTCGCGGGCGTCCGACATCGCGGCGGCCGGCGGGGTCACCGGTGCGCCCGACCGCAGCCGGCCCAGGACCTCCTCGTGGGTGCGTTCGTCGTCGGCCATGCCGGGAGCGGCTGCGGGTTCTTCGTCATACACGCCCTGCGCGTCCCGCTCCGCCTGCTCGAGGTCGGGCAGCACCGCGTCCAGCGAGAACTGGCGGGCCCGACGCAGCATCTCCTCATCGCTGGGGTCGAATCGACCGTCGTCCGGCGGCACGGTCACGCCTGCCTCGTCCAGGAGGCGGGCCCAGTGGGCGGCGTGGCGGTCCTCGATGGCAGCGAGTTCGAGCAGGGCGTCCCGACGTTCGCCGTCCGCCAACTCGGCCAGCGCGCGGTACATGCGGGCCGCCTTGCGTTCGTCGTTGAGGTAGCGCAGGTAACGGTCGGTCGCCTTCATGATCCCATTGTGCTGGGCCGTCGCCGGCCCGGCCAGCGCCGCGGGTGGTCAGTCCCGGGCGGGGTGGTCGTAGAACTTCAGGGCGTGGCGCACGGTGTCGACGTAGGCGTCCTCGCCGATCAGTTGCGTCACGCCGTAGTAGTCGAGCACGGGCTTGGTCTGCTCAGGTAGCCGGGCGATCACGAACTTGCCGCCCGCCTCTTGGACCAGGTGGATGGCCTTGGTGAGCGCCTCGGCGGAGGTCCAGTCCACGGTGTGCAGTTCCGATGCGTCCAGGACGAACACCTTCACCGGCTGGGGAGCGGTGTCCACCAGCAGTCGCACGTCCTCGACGAGGCGGGGAGAGTTGGCGAAGAACAGGTTGGCGGCGAACCGGTAGACGATCAGTCCGGGGTCGGTCTCGAGGCCGGGGGCGATGGGGTTGTCGTGGCGAATCCCGTCCTGCACGGTCAGGACCGAGTTCGGGGGACGCGAGGTGTGGGTGAGGTTGTGGGCGATGGAGGCGACGATGGCCCAGAGGATGCCGCCCCCCACCCCGAAGATGGCCACGAAGGCAGCGGTGCTGACCGCGACCCGATACTCGCCGTGGTGACCGGGGAGGTGGCGCAGGTAGCGCAGGGTGGCGAACTTCATGAGGTGGATCGCGATGACGAACACAATCGCCGCCAAAGCCGCCTCCGGGAGGTAGGCGAAGATGCCGGTCAGGAACAGCAGCACCGGAAGGGTGATCACCGCGAGGACGACCATGGCCATCTGCGACTTCGCCCCGCCCTGGTCGGAGATGGCCGTCTTGGTGGGGGAACCGTTCACGACGAACGACCCGAACAGGCCCGATCCGATGTTCGCCGCACCCAGCCCGTAGAGGTCCTTGTTGGCGTCGTAGTCGTCGTCGTGCTGCACCGCGAACGCGCTGGACGTGGAGACGCTCTGCCCGATCTGCACGAGCAGCAGCACTCCGGCCGTGGGAACGAGGCCGGCCATCATGGCCGGGTCCGCCCACGGGAAGCTGAAGTGGGGCAGGCCCTGGGGAAGAGCCCCGACCATCACGACGTCGAAGCGTCCCTGCAGATCCAGAGCCCAGCCCGCCAGCATGCTGCCCACCAGGGCAACCAGGGGACCGGGGATCCGGGGCGCGAACTTGCCCAGCAGGAGAATGGTGGCGATGACCGCCACTGCGACGGTCACATCGGCGATCTTCGTCTGCCCCAGGTGCTGGACGGTGACGACGAGTTTCCCCCACGTGCCATCGGCTTTGCCGTCCACTCCCAGCAGGTTGTGCAGTTGGCCGACCGCGATCTGAATCCCGACCCCGGTCAAGAATCCGGCAAGCACCGAACGGGACAAGAAGTCCGAGAGAAAGCCGAGCCTGAGTCGGCCGGCCAGCAGGAGAGCCAGACCCGTCATGAGGGCGAGTAGGCAGGTGAGGGGGATGAACGCGCGGGGATCGTCCACCGTCAGGGCGCCGACGGCCGCCGCGCTGATCGCGGCCGTGGCCGAATCGGCACCGATCGACAGCCGGCGCGACGAGCAGAACAGGGCGAACAGCAGGACCGGGATCAGGCACGTGTACAGCCCGGTCTCCGGTGGCATTCCCGCGATCTTGGCGTAGCCCAGGCCTTCGGGGATCGCCACGGCTGCCAGGGTCGCGCCGGCGATGATGTCGGGGACCCACGACCTCTTCTGATAGGGCACGATCCCCTGCAGGAGGCCGAAGCGGCCGATCAAGCCTCGTGCCTTCGGGGGTTGCCCCGCAGTCAGTGTCACGGCGGTCTCCCTTCCCACCGGCACGGTAGCGACGTCACCCGGCGGTGACTTGCCGAACGCCGATCAACACGATGGGCGGGAGTCAGCCGGCCCCTTCGGTGTTGCCGGAGTCGGCGGCGGCGGGGTCGCCCAGGTCGTAGCGCCGCACTGCCTCAGCGGCAGCTGTCGGTGCAATCTCGCCCCGTCCCGCCAGGGCGAGGAGGGTCTGCGTCGTGATCGACTCGGCGTCGACGAGGAAATGTCGGCGCAGGGCACCGCGGGTGTCGGACTGGCCCCAACCGTCGGTGCCGAGTGCATGGAAGTCCTGCGGGACCCAGGGGGCGATCTGCTCCTGGACCGCGCGCATGAAGTCCGACACAGCGATCACCGGGCCAGGGCGCCCGGCCAGCCGCTGGGTCACGTAGGGCGTCTGGCGGGGGGCCTCGGGGTCGAGGAGAGCGGCTCGGTCCACGGCCACACCATCCCGCCGCAACTCGTTCCACGACGTGACCGACCAGACGTCGGCGGCCACGCCCCACTGCTCGGCGAGCAGGTCCTGGGCCGCGAGCGCCCACGGCACGGAGATCCCGCTCGCGAGGAGCTGGGCGCGAGGACCGGGGAGGTCGGGGGCGGGTGAGATCAGGTGGAGGCCACGCAGGATGCCCGCGACGTCCACATCGTCGGGTTCCGCGGGCTGGCTGATGGGTTCGTTGTAGACGGTCAGGTAGTAGTAGACATCCTCAGGATTCTCGCCGTACATGCGGCGCAGGCCGTCGCGCACGATGTGCCCCATCTCGTAGGCGTAGGCCGGGTCGTAGGCGACGACTGCGGGGTTGGTGGCCGCGATCAGCAGAGAGTGGCCGTCCTGATGCTGCAGTCCCTCCCCGTTCAGGGTCGTCCGCCCGGCGGTGGCCCCGAGGATGAAGCCGCGCGCCTTCTGATCCAGGGCGACCCAGAACTGGTCGCCGGTGCGCTGGAAGCCGAACATCGAGTAGAAGATGTACACCGGGATCATCGGTTCGCCGTGGGTCGAGTACGACGTTCCCGCTGCCAGGAAGGTGCCGACGGAACCGGCCTCGTTGATGCCCTCGTGCACGATCTGGCCGTCGACGGCCTCCTTGTAGGACAGCATCAGTTCGCGGTCCACGGACGTGTAGGTCTGCCCGTGCGGCGAGTAGATCTTCAGGGTCGGGAAGAGGCTGTCCATGCCGAATGTGCGCGCCTCGTCGGGGATGATGGGGACGATGCGGGCGCCGATCTGTTCTGTGCGCAGCAGGTCCTTGAGCAGGCGCACGAAGGCCATTGTGGTCGCCACCTGCTGCTTGCCCGAGCCCCGCTTGGCGACCTCGAACGCCTTGTCCGGCGGTTGCGGCAGCGTCCCGGCGGAGTGGCGGCGGGTCGGCACCGAGCCACCGAGTGCGGCGCGGCGTTCCATGAGGTATTCGATGTGTTCGTGGTGCGGGCCGGGCGTGTAGTACGGCGGTAGGTACTCGTCCAGTTCTTTGTCGGCGATGTCGAGGTGCAGCCGGTCTCGGAAGTCCTGCAGGTCCTGGACGGTGAGTTTCTTCATCTGGTGGGTGGAGTTGCGGCCCTCGAAATGCGATCCCAGCGTCCAGCCCTTGATGGTCTTGGCCAGGATCACGGTTGGCTGGCCGGTGTGGGCGACGGCGGCCGCGTAGGCCGCGTAGAGCTTGCGGTAGTCGTGGCCGCCCCGCTGCAGACTCCAGATGTCGTCGTCGCTCCAATCGGCGACCAGAGCGGCGGTGCGGGGGTCGCGGCCGAAGAAGTGCTCCCGGATGTACGCGCCGTCCTCAGCCTTGTAGGTCTGGAAGTCGCCGTCGGGGGTGACGTTCATGAGGTTCACCAGTGCTCCGTCGACGTCGTTGGCCAGGAGGTCGTCCCACTTGCGCCCCCAGATGACCTTGATGACGTTCCAGCCGGCACCTCGGAAGATGGACTCCAGCTCCTGGATGATCTTGCCGTTGCCGCGGACCGGGCCGTCGAGGCGCTGCAGGTTGCAGTTGACGACGAAAGTCAGGTTGTCGAGGTTCTCCCGCGCGGCCAGGCTGATCGCGCCCAGCGTCTCGGGTTCGTCGGTTTCGCCGTCCCCCAGGAACGCCCACACCCGCTGGTTCGACGTGTCCTTGATCCCGCGGTGGGCGAGGTACCGGTTGAAGCGTGCCTGGTAGATCGCATCGAGGGGGCCCAGACCCATCGACACCGTGGGGAACTGCCAGAAGTCCGGCATCAGACGCGGGTGGGGGTAGGACGGCAGGCCGCCGCCGGGGTGGGACAGTTCCTGGCGGAAGCCGTCCAGCTGATGGGCGGTCAGGCGCCCCTCCAGGTAGGCGCGGGCGTAGATGCCGGGGGCAGCGTGCCCCTGGAAGAACACCTGGTCACCGCCACCGGGCGCGTCCGGGCCGCGGAAGAAGTGGTTGAAGCCGACTTCGTACAGCGCCGCCGAGGAGGCGTAGGTGGAGATATGGCCGCCGACACCGATGCCGGGCCGCTGGGCGCGATGCACCATGATGGCTGCGTTCCAGCGGGTGTAGGCGCGGATGCGGCGCTCGATGTCCTCGTCACCGGGGAAGGCCGGCTCGCGGTCGGGATGGATGCTGTTGATGTAGTCGGTACCCCGCAGCGTCGTGATGCCGATGTTGCGTTCCGCGGCCCGGCGCATCAGGGACAGCATCAGAAAGCGGGCCCGCGTGGTGCCGATCTGGTCGACGAGGCCGTCGAAGGACTCCAGCCACTCCTGAGTCTCCTCGGGATCGGTGTCCACGTATTGACCGGGAAGGCCGCCGGCCATCAGGGGCGGCAGGTCAGGTGTGCTCACGGGTCTCCGTTCTCACGTCGTAGGCACCATCCCACTATTGCCGTGGGTTTGGCGCAAGGGCGGCAGCGCTCCGCGGCGGAATGGGTGGAACCGGTTGCGAATCGTGCGCAGGACTAGTGGACTACCCCCATGCTGCGTTTCGCTGACCGGCACTGTTCTTCGCCGGGGGTCGGGTGACGACCATGCGCTCCGATCGTGTGCTCGGCGTCGAGGCCGGTTCCGTCATCCAGATCCGGGGGTGGGACGACGACTGTGATGAGGGTCTGCGTTCCGCTGTCACCGAGGCTGCTGGGGCGGAGCCGGTGGGGGACGACTACGAGGATGTCGTGGACGTCGTGCTGCTGTGGTGGCGGGAGGATGATGGGGACCTGATCGACGGGTTCCTCGACGTCGTGCCGATGCTCGCCGACAAGGGGTCCATCTGGCTGGTGACGCCCAAGCCCGGGCGCGATGGCCACGTGGAGCCCGAGGACATTTCCGAGGCGGCGCCGACCGCGGGCCTGCGGGTCACGGGCACGATCAGCGCCGCACCGGACTGGAACGGCACGCGACTGGTGCCCCGCTCCTGACCCCCGGGTTGCGGCCGCTGCGGCAGCCGTTAGCGTGTCGATCGCAGATCCGTTCGTGAAGGAGCCCCATGATCCCGCTCGGCAGTCCCGCCCCCGAGTTCTCGCTGCCCGCCACCACCGGCGACCGCGTCTCGCTGTCCGACTTCCGCGGTCAGAACGTCCTGGTGATGTTCTTCCCGTTCGCCTTCACCGGCATCTGCACCGGTGAGGTGTGCAGCCTCAACGAGGGACTCGGCGACTTCAGTGCGTTGGACGCCCAGGTACTGAGCATCTCGTGTGACCCGGCCCCCACCCAGGCGCGTTTCGCCGAGGAGGAGGGCATCACCTACCCGCTGCTGTCGGACTTCTGGCCGCACGGCGCAACTGCGCAGGCCTACGGGGTCTTCCTGGAGAACGTAGGCGCCGCGAACCGCGGCACCTTCATCATCGACCGGGACGGCACCGTGGCATGGTCTCTGGTGACGGCCCTGGGTGAGCCGCGGGACGCCGCCGAGTACCGGAAGGTCCTTGCGGGTCTCGGCTGACCTCAGATGAGCGGTACCCTCGGGACGCCGGGCGCATAGCTCAGTTGGTCAGAGCGCCTGCCTTACAAGCAGGATGTCGGGAGTTCGAGTCTCTCTGCGCCCACTCGGGAAAATCCGTGTAAACCAACGACTTTCCAGTCGTAGACGTTCACTCCGAAGACCCCCAAGAATGGCGCGTGTCCCATCCGTGTCCCATGCAGCCTCAACTTGCGACCCACAACTTGTGCATCGCGCCCCGCTCGGCATCGGTTGCGGAGTGGGCGTAGTGCGAGAGCGTGAACCCGGCGCGGACGTGTCCCACGATGGCGGACACGACCTGGACGGGGACACCGGCGGCCAGCAGGTTCGTCACCAGTCCGTGGCGGAACGAGTGCGGCGTCAGATTTTCGCGGGGCTGGGTGGCCTGGAACGCGCGCAGGAAGTTGCGGTGCCGCACCTGGGTGCCGTTGGCGGTCGGGAACATGAGCCCGGTGCCGCGCGGCCAGTCGTTCAGAATCTCCTTCAGCGGGGGCGCAACCGGGATCGCGCGGCGCGACCGTTCCGTTTTGCCCTCGCGGACTCGCAGGGTCTCACCGTCATAGTCGCGCCATTCCAACGCCAGGACTTCCCCGCTCCGCATCCCGGTGTACGCCAGCACCGCGAACATGACGCGCCAGCGGCCCGTGGACGCCGCCAGGAGCGCGGCAACGTCGTCGGCGGTTGCGGGCACCGGCTCCTTCTCCCGGTCGCCTGACGGGGCTGTTAGGTCGCGGAACGGATCGGCGCTGGTCAGCCCCTCGCGGCGGGCCAACTTGAACATTCGGCGTAGTGTCAGCCACGCCCCACGCCTGGACGAGCGAGACCGCTCGGACATCCCCGCCTGCCATGCCTCGATTGTGGTGGGGGTGACGTCGGACAGCCGGAGTCCAGACAGCGGGGCGATCAAGGTCAGGTAGTAGTCCTGGACCTCTGCGGTCTTTGGACGAATCTCCCCAGCTGCCAGTCGCGACTGGATGTGAGTCCGGTATAGCGGCGTCATGGTCGCGATGGTGGTGATGCCTGTGCCGGGGCGGGCTGCGGTGCCGGACTCAGCTTCCGAGATCAACTGCCGGGCCAGTCGCCGGCACTCCGACTTCGTGTCAGCGGTGACCGACCGGCGCATTCGCTTGCCGGTGACCGGGTGGCGACCGAGATCGACGCGGGCGCGGTAGCGGCCCGACGGCAGGCGTTCGACCGTGCCGTCGCCCTTGGCTCCGTGACCGACGTTCATCGGCTGCGTCCCATGTCGTCGCGCATTCCCTGCAGG
>JAPOIY010000156.1 GCA_029978705.1 Actinomycetota bacterium | reverse complement strand
GTCGTCGGCGGCCTTGTCGACCGCCTTGTTCGCGCCCTTCTCCAGTTCCGCCAGCGCCGCGTCGACGTCGCCGTCGTCCAGCTTGGCGTTGGCCTTCTTGGCCGCGTGCGACAGGGCGTTGTCGACGTCGGTGGCGACGGCATCCTCGGCTACCGCCACGACGGCTGCCGAGCCCTCGTCCAGCAATGACCCGAGATCCTTCAGATCGCGGCGGGACATGCCCCCGGCGAAGTGCCCGATGGCACCCAGCGCGGCCCCACCGACCACGGCGTCGGCCAGCACGGCCGCTCCGGCCGGCGGGAAGATCGCGCCGATGGCCGCGCCACCGATCAGACCCACGACCCCACCGACCTTGCCGGCGTAGGTCTTCTCATGGACCTTGACGCGTCCCTTGTCGTCCTTCGTCACCAGTGCGGCGGTGATGTGCCGCAGCCCGGCCTCCTTCAGGGTCGTGAAGTCCGCGATCGCGTCATCGACATTGTCGTAGGCGGCGGCGTACACGACGTAACTGGCATCAGCCACAGGTCCTCCATGTGTGGATAGGCGAGGGGCCGAAATGACCCCTCCTCCCCACCCTATGGGGTGACGCGCAGCTGTCTAGAGGAGGGCGATACGCCCCTACCGGTAGCCTCCGGCGGGTGAGCACCCAGGAGCCACCCCCCCGGATGCCCGCGGACCAGCGCCGCATCGTCTGGGCCGTCGCCATCTCTGCGGTGATGGTGTTCACGGTCTCCGCCAGCTTCAACTACGTCCTGAGCGCGATCCTCGACGACTTCGACGCCTCCCAGAGCGAGGCGAGCATCCTGCGTCAGGTCCCCTCGATCGCGGCGCTGCTGGTCGTGTTCGCCGCCGGCGTCCTGGGGCAACGGCTGGGAGCCCGCCGCGTGATGCTGGTGTGCGCCGGCCTCTACACGCTGGGTTCGGTCGTGGTCGCCTGTGCGCCCTGGATCGAGGTGGTCACCCTGGGGCTGCTCATCGACTACGTGGGCAAGTCGGCGCTGGTGGTCGTCGCGCTGGCCTACATGAGCGCCAGCAT
>JAPOIY010000153.1 GCA_029978705.1 Actinomycetota bacterium | reverse complement strand
ATGCCCTGGGCGTAGGCCTCGACGGCACCCATCAGTTGGGAGGCCAGCCACGGCACATGGCTGAACAGCCGGTGATGGGCGGCCTCACGGGCGGCCAGGAAGGTCAGAATATCCGAGCGCGGCGAGTCAAGGCCTTCGGACAGCGACTCGATCGCCGCGGGCATCAGCGCCGCCACACCGGCAGGCCCCAACGGCAGCCCGATGTCGGTGGAGGTCAACACCTCTCGCGACAGCCGGCCCAGCGCCTGGCCCAGCTGCGAGCCGAACGCCATCCCGCCCATCTGGGTCATCATCGCCATGATCGGGGCGGCCATCTGCTTGGCCTCCTCGGGAAGTGCGGAGGTCCACACCGAGCCCATCTGCGCGGCCATCGGGTCGCACAGCCGCTTCCAGGTGTCCAGGGTGTTGTCCACCCAGTCCTGCGGCGTCCACGCGACGGTCTTCGACGCCCCGGCCGGCAGCGCCGTGGCCCCGTCGAGCCAGGTGTCGGCCAGGTGCACGGCGTCGGCGATCGCCGAGGCGGTCGACTCGGCCACCGGCGCGGAGAACCCGATCGACGACGACGCCAGCTTGCGGGCCAGGTCGTAGTTCACCGGACCGGACGTCCCGCCCCCCGACATCGCCGAACCGGCCCCGGAGAACATCTGGCCCAGCTGGGAGAACAGCTTGCCGAGGTCGCCCATGTTGAATTCACCGCCCGAGCCGGGTTCCCGGTTGCGGTCGCGGTCGGAGTCGTCTCCGGCGGAGAAGCCGAAGGGCAGGTCAGCCATGGCGTCCACGGTACCGCCGTTAAGGTGGGCGGCGTGAACAGGCGGATTGCGACGCTCCTGGTGGCCCTGGTGCCGCTCGTCGCGTTCAGCGTGATGGCGGCCTTCGTGACGGTGCCCTACGTCTCGCTGGGCCCCGGCCCGACCTTCAACACCCTCGGCGAGGTGGAGGGCAAGGAGGTGGTGGCCATCACCGGCACCCCGACCAAGCCTACGAGCGGCAACCTCAACATGACCACCGTCTCCCAGCGCGACGGCCTGACCCTGGGCCAGGCGCTGGTGCTGTGGGCCTCAGGGGATCAGCAGCT
>JAPOIY010000139.1 GCA_029978705.1 Actinomycetota bacterium | reverse complement strand
TGATGACAGCCGCCGGCCTGCAGGCCGAGATCACCCGCACCGAGGAGGACTCCCCGCTGGTGCGCACCGCCGTCGACGCCCGGCTGCTGCCCATCGCGGCGGGCTGGACCCGCGGCGCCGTCAAGACGGTGCCGGCGCAGTGGCTGCCGGGACCGCGGGAATTGCGGGCGTGGACACTGGCGGCGGGTCACCCGGACGCGGACCGGTACCTGCTGGGGCTGGACCCGCATGCGCCGGACACCCATTCTCCGCTTGCGTCGGCCCTGATGAGGGTCGGGATCGCCCCCACTCTGATCGGAACTCGCGGCTCCCGGCCGGCACTGCGGATCAGCGGCCGGCGGCGGCTGTTGCGGCTGGTGGAGAACGTGGGGGAACCCCCTGAGGGCCACGACGCGTCGGAGGCCTGGCCCAAGGTGTGAGGTCCGGGCCGGGGCCGGTCCCGCGGGAGACTCCCCGGGGGGTCGGTTTGCATCCCCCCATCCGGGAGTGCCACATTGTCTGGTGCCCACATTGTCTGGTGACCCATCGGGGTCTGGTGCCCTACCGGGGTCTGGTGCCCGCATTGGGGTCTGGTGCCCGCCATGGGACAGCCGGGGGATATCGGTGTGGCAGGGGCAGAACTCGTGAGTGGAAGTGGAGCGTAAGCGCAGGTGGCTGGCGACGACCGAACCGGTGATCCGGGCAGCGTCCGGCGGCTCGTCATAGTCGAGTCGCCCACCAAGGCGCGCAAGATCGCCGGGTACCTGGGGCGCAACTACATCGTCGAGTCCTCCCGCGGCCACATCCGGGACCTGCCCAGGGGAGCGGCAGACGTGCCGGCCAAGTACAAGGGTGAGAAGTGGGCACGGACGGGTGTCAACGTCGACAACGACTTCGAACCGCTCTACGTGGTCAGCCCGGACAAGAAGGCCGTCGTCACCGAACTCAAGAACCTGCTCAAGGGTGTCGACGAGCTGTATCTCGCCACCGACGGCGACCGCGAGGGTGAGGCCATCGCCTGGCATCTGCTCGAGACCCTCAAACCCAGCGTCCCGGTGCGCCGGATGGTGTTCCACGAGATCACCGAGTCGGCCATCCGGGAGGCCGCCGCCAACCCGCGCGATCTGGACACCGACCTCGTCGACGCCCAGGAGACCCGGCGCATTCTGGACCGGCTGTACGGCTACGAGGTCAGCCCGGTGCTGTGGAAGAAGGTGGGCCCCAAGTTGTCCGCCGGTCGGGTGCAGTCGGTGGCGACCCGCATCATCGTC
>JAPOIY010000005.1 GCA_029978705.1 Actinomycetota bacterium | reverse complement strand
CGCCCGGTGCTGATCCACCGCCTGACCGTCCGCGGGGACACGTTCTTGTAATGGGCCGCTTCCGCGACGCTGAAATCCCTTGGCTGGGTGGCCCCATGGGGGTCCGTGATGGCTGACACTTCTCCTCCGTCAGTCGCTTTATCCGCGCTGACGGGGCGGTCTTTCCGGAAGTCAGGCCCGCCCACTTTGCAATAGGCGTCCCACTACTCGCTTGTATTGCTTTAATGCTGCATATTGCCGTATAGTGAGCCAAGTCTGCCTGGCTTCCGTGCCCGATAAGGTCGTGATCCTTGCGGTAGTCATTTGCACTACTGCGGGCCTCTTTCGACAATAGTTACACAGTTGTCATTCTCTGTCTACTTCTGACATTGTGCGGCCAGTTGATTCTTCTTTCCCGCAGCGCGCAAGGGCGACACACCGCCCCCCGCCAGCCCTGACAAGGCTTCCGCGAGGCGTTGATCACGCTCGCTGGCAGCGTGCTGGTAGCGCATGGCAACGCTGGGTGATGTGTGTCCGAGTCTGGCCATGAGTTCGCCGAGGGTTGCCCCGGCTTGCGCGGTCCATGTCGCTCCGGAGTGCCGCAGGTCGTGGAATCGCAGGTCGGGGCGTCCGATCGCGGCCCGGGCAACGTAGTACCGCTTGTAGAAGGTGGAGGGAGACATTGGGACCCCCACGGATCGACGGGCCGGGAACAGTAGGGCGTCACCCGCCGCGCCAGTGAAGACGTCGAGGTGATGGCTCAGGACGGGAGCGGCGTGCGGCGGCAGATACACGACACGGCGCCCGGCGTCGGACTTCGGGGTTCCGATCTGCGGGCCACCAGGCAGCACCACGGCGGTCTGCCTCACCGTAACGGTCCCAGCGTCGAGGTCGATGTCGCGACGGCGTATTCCCAGGACCTCCCCCAGTCGTAATGAGGTCCAGGTGCCGAGCACGATGGCCGCCCGCAGATGTTCGGGCATCGCGTCGGCCAGCACCGCCACCTGCTCCGGGGCCAGTATCTCGGTGTGGGTTTGCCGTTTCGCCGTCCCGGCACCCTTGATCCGGCACGGATTGCGGTCGATCAGGTCGTCATCGGTGGCCGTGGCAAGGATCGTCTTGAGCAAGGAATACGCCTTCGCCCTGGTCGATGGGGCGTCGGGGCAGATCGTCGCGTGCCAGGTCCGGATCGTGTCGGGACCTATGGCGCGGATCGGGGCGTCACCGAGGTCGGGCAAGATGTGGCGGTCGAGCATGCCGCGATATTCGACGACGGTGCGCGGTTTCAGGGGCCTTGAGTCCAGCCACCGTGCCGAGTAGTCCCGCAACGTGGTTCCGTCGGTGCTGGCCCCTGCCACGGCGGCGGCTGGCTTCACGGACGGCGGGGTGAACGTGCCTGCAGCGACCTCACGGTTACGTGCCCCCAGCCAGGCCTCGGCGTCATATCGGGTGTCGAATGTGACTGGGGCCGAGTGGTAGATCCCGTCACTGTTGAGGACCTTGGCCTGCCAGCGACCAGACGGTAGTTGGCGGACCTTTCCGGAGCCTCGGGGGCGGCGTTTCCGCGATACAGGCATGACCCTTGTGTCCTCCTTAGGTGCACGCGCGTGCACTTACAAGGGTATCTCGTGTCCAGCGGTGTGCACTTATGACACGCTTTCCGCGCTCACAATGGCCTCTCGACGGCAATTCTTGAGGGGCTAGACACAGGTTCGATCCCTGTATCGCCCACTCAGGAGACTCTCGTCAGGGAGCCAGCGCGGAACCGGGCAGGTTGCGCAGGACCGAGAACGCCACCATGACGACCAACGTCGTACCGCTCAGCACGAGCGGTACCCAGGCGCGTGAACCCGACGTCGCCACCGATCCCCGAACCCGAAGCGTGCGTCTCCTCGCGCCGACGAGAGTCCAGGCCGCCCAGGCGACCAGCAGGGCGAGCGCGGGCACGGTCAGGACATTGTGGCCGAACGCTTCGGCGACGTTCCCGTGGAGGACATCGTGGAGGGCTCGCAGCGTTCCGCAGCCCGGGCAGTACATCCCGGTCAGAGCATGGAACGGGCACAGCCCGAGGCTGCCCGTCTCATGCGGGTCGCGCCACGACACCGCCACCAGCGCCACGGACACAGCGCCCAGCACAGCGACCGCCTGCACCGTGCGGCTGTCCCGGCGGCCGCGCGGCGGCGCCGGCGGCGCGGAATACGTGGTGGCCACGGGCTACCTCGTGCTCGAGCCCGTGCTGGGGTCCATGAACATGAACGGGAGAAGCCCGAGCAGTGGCAACAGGACCACGAAGATCACGATGAGGACCGTGAAGGCGATCCCGGCCACCGCGGACCAGATGGCCCAGGTGCGGGCCTGCTGCGAGGAGTTCTCCGCTCCCGCGACGTCCCCCGCGCTCCACTTGCTGTCCACCTGGGTGGCGTAGACGAGGCTCACGATGCCCAGCGGCAGGCAGCACAGGATCATGGTGAGGATCGCCCACACCAGGTAGTTGTCGGGCTTGGCGTAACCCGCCGGGGCGTAGCCGGCCTGCGGGTATCCCGTCTGGGGGTAGCCGCCCTGGGGGTAGCCGGCCTGCGGATACCCGGGGGCCGGTTGAGCGTATGGGTCGGCATTCACCGGATACTGCTCGGGCTGTGGTGGCTGGTCAGGATGCGCCTGTTCGGGCTGCGGCGCGTCGGGCGGCGGGGGAACTTGGGGCGCGACCTCCGGCTGGTCCGGGGTCTCGTCCGGCGGGGGAACACTCATGAGGGCTCCTCAAGTTGTGCGGCGGCTCTCCGCCGAGCCTATCGCCGAGGCGCGGCGGTGGCCCATCCCTCTGTCGAGAATGCACGAGGGCCTGACGGCCGAAGCCGCCAGGCCCACAGTGCTGGACACCCGGGTGATAGGTGTCGGTTTCCCGACGATGGTGTCCCGCAAGGCCACGGTAGGCCTACTCGTCCGGTGTCGCCACCCCATCTGCGCGTCCGATCTGCGCCAACTGGAGCAGCAGACGGCCCCGCGGGGACCCCATCAGATCGCCGTAGCGGGCGCGCAGTTGGGTCATGCGGTAACTGATGGTCTGCGGGTGCACCACCAGGGCCTCAGCCATCGCACTGCGGTCCCCCTGGTGGTCGACCCACGCAGCGAGGGTCTCCGCGAGCACCTCGCGCCGGCGGCCGGGTAGATCCGCCAACGGCTCCCGGACGCGTTGCTGGATCTCGCCGAAGACGACCGGGTTCGCTGCGACCAGCAGTTCCGGCAGATGGTCGACGGCCAGGACGACCCCGGTCCCCGGTACCCGACCCGAAGTGGCCAAGTCGCGCAACGCCACTGCCTGCGTGTACGACAGCGCCGCGCCGGCGGGGGGTTGCACCGTCCCGACGAACACGGGTCCGGTCAGACCGCGTGTCAGCCGCTGCCGGCGTCCGGGACCCACCGGGTCGGGGACGACGGCCACCGCGTCGGCCTCCCGCTCGACGATCAGCACGTCCGCGGGTGCGGTGGGGAGGGAAGGCCCCGCGTGAGCCTTGGGCACCACCGCCACGACGAGACGACGGGGCACCGGCCACCGGGCAGCCTGCGCCAATGCATTGACGCGACCCGGCTCGCGGGCGGCGACCCCATCGATCAGCGCCTGGGCCAGTTGGGACCGCACCACGTCGCGGTACCCGCGACCGGCGGCATCCGCCCGTGCGTGACCCTGGGCGCTGACCGCGGACAACTCATCGATGTACACGAAGATGCTCTCGGCCAGGACGGCCAGATCCGCAGGGGCGACGGACGCCTCCAGGGCCGCCGCCGAGAACCTCTCCCACGACACCCGGGCGCCGGTGCGGTAGGCCGCCAGGAGGGCCTCCAGCGACCGGCCCTGCTCGTACTCGACCGACCCGATGCGTTCGTAGAAGCGCCGGTTCCGGGAGGTCAGCGCCGCGTCATCGGTGCCGAACAAGTCCAGCATGCGGCTCAGCGCGATCTCCACCCCACGGCGCACAGTTGGCCCGACTCGGCTGTCCCACGCGCCCCGGTACGCCGGGACCTCGGCGGCGATAGCGGTCACGGTCGCCGCCACGGTCTCGGGCAGCACGGGCGCCAGGGTGGCGGCCAGGGACCGCGGCAGGGCGCTCCACGGATGTCCGGCCATGGCACCACTTTGTCATATGGTGATAAGCGGGAGGCCCCATTGTTGGCGTCCGTGCCGGATTGTGCGGCGTCTCCTATTGGCATAAAACAGACATGATGCTCACTCAGTCCGCCGCCTTCTTCGACCTCGACGGCACCCTCATCCCCGGGTCCGCCAACATCCCGCTGGCCAAGGCCGCCTTCCGCGAAGGGCTGGTGACGCCGACCGAGCTGGCGCGCGACCTGCGCAACGGGCTGTCCTTCCTTCTGCAGGGAGCCAGCGACGAACGGTCCGCCCAGGTGCGCGACCGCATCCTGGCCGCTGTGGCCGGGCACCCCGCCGCCAAGGTGGAGGCACTGGGCGACCACTTCATGGATGAGCTGGTCGCCTCCCTGCAGCCTGCGCTGACGGAGGTGCTGGCCGAGCACCGCGCAGCGGGCCGCGACTGCATCGTGCTGTCGGCCAGCCCTACGGAGATCGTGTCCCGGTTCGCCCGGGAGACCGGTCTGGACCTCGGCGTGGGTACGACGTCGGAGCGGGACGACCAGGGACGCTACACCGGTCGCCTCGCCGGGCCCTTCTGCTACCGGGAGGGCAAGGTGACCGTGATGAAGCAGTTGGCCGCCACCCGCGGCTACGACCTGGCGGCGAGCTACGCCTACAGCGACTCCGCCAGCGATCTTCCGATGTTGACGGCCGTCGGACACCCGGTCGCCGTGAACCCCGAGCCCGAGTTGCGTGCCATCGCCGAGGAACGCGGGTGGCCCGTGGTGGAGACCGCGGCGCTGCCCCGGGTGTCCCTGACGTCGTGGCGCTCCCTGGTCCGCTTCGGCGCCGCTGTCCGGGACCGGATGTCCGGGTCCCCCTCACGGGCGCTCCCCGCATGAACGGCGCGGAGCGGCGTGCCACCGCCACCGCCCTCGCCGGCGCGGTGACCCGGGTCAACCGCACGGTCGCCGACGTCGGCACCGCGGTGCGCGCCCGCGTGCGCACCGGCCTGCGCCCCCTGGGAGCCCCGGGACGCCTGTCGATGGACCTGGTAGACGGCCAGCACGCCGCGGTGCATGCCGTCATCGGGTCGGCGGCCACGGTCGTGGGCGACGTCACCGGCACCGCCCTGCATCTCACCGCAGACGAGGCAGCCCCGTCGGTCTTCGACTCCCCCGGCACGACAACAGCCGCAGGCGTCACCCACGCCGCCTTCGGGGATGCCCTCCCCCCGCCATTGAGCCCCACCCTGCGCTGGACATCCGCCGCTGCGGCGGGCACCCGCGAGGCGCCCCTCGCGGTCTTCGTGCACGGACTCGGGGGCCACGACCGGCAGTTCGCCGACTCCTACATCGCGGCGTTCGCCGACCGGGGTTGGGAGGTCCTGGCGGCGCGCTACTCCTCGGGGCGCCGCATCGCGGCCACCGGTCGGGAGTTGGCCGATGCGCTGGCGGACCGGGAGCGCACCCCGGCGGCCATCGTGCTCGTCGGACACTCGATGGGGGGGCTGGTGATCGGGGAGGCGATCGCGACGCAGCCGTCGTGGCTGTCCCGGGTCCGGGGCGTCGTCACGTTGGGTGCCCCCTTCGGGGGTGCGCCGCTGGAGCGGCTGGCGCGTTCGGCCCTGGCCCTGGCGGGCCGGTGGGACCTGGCAGCCCCGATTGTCGCTCTCGGCGACCACCGCAGCGCCGGGATCAAGGATCTCGGCGACGGGAGCGGGGCCGGGTTTCCGCCGGACGTGCCCCACCTCGCCGTGGTGGGCATGCTCGGCGCCTCCCGACGGGACCCGCGCACACTGGCGTTCGGCGACGGCATGGTGCCGGTCGGCAGCGCCCAGGGTCCGCCCGGGGCTCGCGTGGTGGAACTCCCCTACACCGGCCACCTGCAGTTGCTACGCCACCCCGACGTGCCGGAGCTGCTGCACGACGCGGCGCGGTCAGCTGAGCCAGCGCTGCGCTGAGGCCCGCAGGTCGGCGGTGGTCACCGGTTTCGACACGTAGTCGTCCATGCCCGCCTCCCGGCAGGCGATCTTCTCCGCCGGCATGGCATCAGCGGTCAGGGCGATGACCGGGACCCGGGTCGCCCCGGACTCCTGCTCCCACTCGCGGATGTGGCGGGTCGCCTCGTGCCCGTCCATCACGGGCATGTGCACATCCATGAAGACCAGGTCCACGCCACCGCAGCGCACCCGCTCGCAGCCCGAGACCCCGTCGGGGGCGGTCTCCACCACGAAGCCAAGCCGCTGGAGCATGATCTCGGCCAGGCGGCGGTTGATGGCGTTGTCCTCCACGAGGAGGGCGACCGCACCGGCCGGCGCAGTCCACGCGTCCGCCTCCTCGGCCGCCCGGTTCTCGCGGCGCGCCGCCGCGACCGGAAGGGGCACGCTCACCCGGAAACAGGCCCCCTCGCCCAGCGAACTCTCCACCGTCAGGGAGCCGCCGAGTTGGTCGAGGATCTCCCGGCAGATGGCCAGGCCCAGCCCGGAGCCGCCGAATGACCGGGCGATCGAGTCGTCCGCCTGCCCGAAGGGGTCGAAGATGCGGTCCTGGTTTTCCGGGGCGATGCCCACCCCGGTGTCCTGCACTTCGATGCGCAGGTCCCACACCCCCTCCGCGGCCGAGCCTCCGATCCGCACCGAGACGGAGCCGGTGGCGGTGAACTTGACGGCGTTGGCCACCAGATTGGTCACGACCTGACGCAACCGGCGGCGGTCGCCGACCAGCAGGTGCGGCAGTTCGGGGTCGACCTCGACCTCGTAGTCCAGGCCCTTCTTCACGGCCTGGTCGCGGGACAGCAGCGCCGCGGTGCGCAGTTCGTGGTCGGGGTCGAACGGGACCTCGTCGGGCACCACCGTCCCGGACTCGATGCGGGACAGGTCCAGCACGTCATCCAGCAGTCCCATGAGTGACCGCGCCGAGTCCTCGGCTAGGGCCGCGTACTCCTCCTGCTCGGGGTCCAGCGTGGTCTCGCGCAGGAGCCGCACCATGCCCAGCACCCCGTTCATGGGGGTGCGGATCTCGTGGCTCATGGCGGCCAGGAAGGCACTCTTCGCCCGGCTGGCCGACTCGGCCCGCTCGGCGGCAGCCCGCTGCTCGGAGATGTCGACATGGATGCCGACCATGCGGACGGGTTCGCCGGCGGTGTCGCGGATGACTCGGCCCAACGCCAGGATCCAGACGTAGTGGCCGTCCCGGTGTCGTAGGCGGTGTTCGACGCGGTACTGGTCGATCTCGCCGGACAGGCACCGGTCCAAGGCGGCCTGGGCCTCCCCCAGGTCGTCCGGGTGCACCCGGGTCCGCCAAGTCGCGAAGGTGCCGTCGAGTTCCGCCGGGGCATAGCCGATCATCTGCTTCCAGCGCGCCGAGTAATACACGCGGCTGCTCGCCAGATCCCAGTCCCACAGTCCCGCGTCGCTTCCTTCCAGCGCCAGGCTCAGTTGTTCCTGCTCCACCATCAGCTGGTCGCGCTGCTGCACGATCAGGGACCGGTCGCGCCGGTTCTGCAGCAGCGCACCCACCTGCGTAGCGAAGACGGTGAAGGCGCTGGCCTGCTCGGGCCGTAGCGGCGGGGGGAAGGAAGCCGCGCCCGCCCGGTTGCCGCCCAGCAGCCACGCCAATACCTCGCCCGACGGGCCCTGGCACGGGGCCACGACCATCTGTTTCATGAACAGGTCCCCGAGCCGGCCACCCTGGTCGAGCACCATGGCGTTCTGGCCGAACGACCTCAGGTCGCCCACGACACGGACCAGGTCGCGCGCCCCCAGGGTGTCACCGTCGACGCCCAACGCCCGCCACGGCGTCGGGAGGGGTTTGGCGTCCTGGTCCAGCAACCACAGGACGGCCACCTCGAGGTCGAAGATGTCGCACACCGCCTCCACGGTGGAATCGGCGAAGCGTGCCGGGTCGGGGTCGGAGACCACGCCGATGCCGTAGGCCTGGATGCCGGAGAACCGTTCGATCTCCTTGTCGAGCCGGTCCCTGGTCTCGATCAGCTGCTGCTGGGTGATCGACAGCCGCGCGACCTGCTCCTGGAGGCGCTCCAGGCGTTCGTGCGGCTGAATCGATTGCACCGGGCCACCTTCAGCCGGAGTCCCGGACCAGGACGTAGAGGGCGGTCGTGTAGTTGTGGTACTCGTTGCGGCCACCGAGCCGCGCGAACTCCCCGAAGCCGTACATGCCGAACCAGGGCGGCACCTCCCCGGCGTGGGTGAGGGGGTACTGCATGCGGCCGACGAGCTCCTCCTTCATCACGCGGTTGAACAGGAACCGGCCGCGGGCCAGGCAGTCCGCGTGGAACACCGCGGCGACCTCGCGCCCGCCGATCTGCCCGACGATGTTGCCCATCATGCGATCCATGTCGGAGAAGATGCGGTCCTCGTCGCGCACCGTGAGCCACAGTTGGGTCCCCTCGGGGATCGTGGTGGCGTAGTGCATCGTTCCGTCCGGGTCGCGTTTGGTGACGACGCGCAGGATGTGGTCGTTGCCGTACTCCGCCGCCTCGTCCGGCGGCAGTTCCTCGGCCAGCGCGCCGATCGGGATCGTGTCGCCGCAGGTGGCTGTCTCCGGCATGGCGAGCCGGCGCGTGTACTCGCCCCACGCGGGCCGGCCGTCGAGTTCCCGGATCAGGTTGCCGTCGCTGGATGTGACCACCATGGGGTCGCCGACCGCGAGGAACCCGTGCGTGGCCTGCGTGATGACCGACAGGCCGGGATCCGCGAAGCCGACCGCCCAGGCCGCGTGCTCGTACACCTCGTCGTCGACCATCTGGTAACTGGTGATGCCCTTCATGTTGTCCGACGATGTGGCACCGAAGATGGTGACCTCGGACCCGAGCACGGACTCGAGGCCCACGATGCACTGGTCGTCGGCGATGTCGATGCCGGACGCCAGGAACAGCACCATCGAGATGCCGGGGAGCTGCTCCTGGAGCTGCCGGCCCAGTTCGGCGCCCTTCTCGCGGGAGTCGCGTCCGGAGATCTCCGGCACAGCCGCCACCGCGAGTTCGGAGGCACCGCGCATGGCCATGACGGCCACGTCGTGCATGGACTCGCTGACGCCCTCGCGGCCGACCACACCGCAGCACGAGGAGCCGACGATCTTGGCGTTGGGGGCCAACTGGCGGGCCTCCTCGACCAAGGCCTGGTGATCGTGTCCCATCGATGCGGCGATGACGAGTACGTCGCAGTCGGTGTCGTCTTCTCCGAGGGCGGCCTCGAGGCACTCGGCCATGGCGCGACGGGAGTTCACCATGCGAGCGCTGGCGGAGTGAAAGGTGATCATTGGCCACTTTCTCATCGGAGTCCGTTCCACCGTACTTGAGGGGCACTTCGGTGGCAGGGGATCGGTGTGCTGCGGTCTACGGTAGGGACATGACGAGCGACCCGGCAGTGACCCACGAGGTCACCAACCAGACTCCGCCGCTCCCGGAACGCGATGCCTTCACGGCGGACACGGCACTCGCCGAGGCTGTGGCGCGGCACGGCGCCGAGACCCACACCGTCCGGCTGCAGGAACTGGGGCGCCAGGCCGGCGCCTCCGCGTGGCGGGAACGCGGGATGGAGGCCAACCGGGACCTCCCGCGCCTGCGGTCGCACGACCGGTACGGCCACCGCGCCGACGAGGTCGACTTCAACCCGGCGTGGCACGACCTGATGCGGTTCTCGGTCGGCTGGGGGCTGCATGCCGACCCGTGGTCGTCGGAGGAGAAGGGGGCCCACGTCGCCCGCGCCGCGGGTTTCGTGGTGTGGACGCAGGTGGAGCCGGGGCACCTGTGCCCCATCTCCATGACGTATGCCGCGGTGCCCGCCCTGCGCCGGGCCGGCGGGGAGGCACAGCAGTGGATCCCGGGCCTGGTGTCCCGCGACTACGACTTCGGCCTGCGGGAACCCCATCACAAGCAGGGGCTCATCGCCGGGATGGCGATGACCGAGAAGCAGGGCGGCTCGGATGTACGCACCAACAGCACCGTCGCCACGCCCACCGGCGGGGACACCTACACGCTGACCGGCCACAAGTGGTTCTGCTCCGCACCCATGAGCGACGTGTTCCTGGTCCTCGCCCAGGCTCCCGGTGGCCTCACGTGTTTCCTGGTCCCGCGGGTCCTGCCGGACGGGTCCCGCAACGTCTTCCGCATCCAGCGGCTGAAGGACAAACTGGGGAACCGCTCGAACGCGTCGAGCGAGATCGAGTTCGCAGGAACGACGGCGATCCGGGTCGGTGACGAGGGGCGGGGGGTCCGCACGATCGTCGAGATGGTGTCGGCCACGCGGCTGGACTGCGTGCTCGGCGCCACCGGTCTGATGCGGGGCGCCACCTCCCAGGCCCTGTGGCACGCCCAAAACCGGGTCGCGTTCGGCGCGACCCTGGTGGACCAGCCGTTGATGCGGAACGTCCTGGCCGACCTGGCCCTGGAGGCGGAGGCGGCGACGGCGCTGGCGCTGCGACTGGCGGCGGCGGTGGATGCCGCAGAGGGCGGCGACGAGTCCGAGGCGCTGTTGCGGCGCATCGCGTTGCCGGCCGCCAAGTACTGGACCACGAAACGCAGCATCGCGGTCACGGCCGAGGCGTTGGAGTGCCTGGGCGGGAACGGCTACGCCGAGGAGTCCGGGATGCCGCTGCTGTTCCGCGAGGCGCCGGTGAACTCGGTGTGGGAAGGATCGGGCAACGTCAACGCGCTGGACCTGTTGCGGGCAATGTCCCGAGACGCGGGGGCGGTGGATGCCCTGCTGCTCGAACTCGGTGCGGCCACCGGGGCCGACAGCCGCTACGACGCCGCCCTGCAGGACCTGCTGCAGGAGTTCGCCGATCTGGGCGACCTGGAGTACCGCGCCCGGCGGCTCGCGGGACGGATCGCGGTGCTCCTCCAGGCGGCGCAACTGATCCGCTATGCCCCCGGCGGGGTCGCGGACGCCTTCGTGGCCACGCGGGTGGCCGGCGATCACGTGACCCAGTTCGGGACCTTGCCGCGGGGCGTGGACACCGAGCTGTTGCTGCGCCGCGCCGACCCGGTGAGCAACTGAGTCAGCCCGCGCGTCCTGCTGCGGTGAGGGCGACGAGCCGCGAGACGGCCCGGAAGTACTTCTTGCGGTAGCCGCCGCGCAGCATCTCGGGCGCGAACACCTGGTCCGCGGCGACCCCCGACGTCACCACCGGCACGTCCCGGTCGTACAACCGGTCGACGAGGACCACGAGGCGCAGGGCGGCTGCCTGGTCGGTGAGGGTGTGCAGCCCCAGCAGACACACGCGGTCGAGGTCTGCGACGAGCGGCCCGTACTGGGACGGGTGCACGTCCCGCAGGTGGTCCATCAGGTCGGGGAACCTGTCCAGGGACACGCCCAGCCCGGCCCCCGCAGCAGCGTCGGCGTACGCGACGACCTGAGCGTCATCCCACGGCGCCAGCGCCGGGGGCAGCCCGCGGTGGCGGTAGTCGTCGCCGTCCACCCGGACGACGTCGAAACGGGCGGACAGTCCCTGGATCTCACGCAGGAAGTCCTCGGCCGCGAACCGCCCCTCCCCCAACCGGTCCGGCAGGGTGTTCGACGTCGCGGCTACGCGGGCTCCGGACGCCACGATGCGGTCCATCAGGGTGGACATCAGGACCGTGTCGCCCGGGTCGTCCAGTTCGAACTCGTCGACACACACCAGATCCTGCTGCGCCAGTGCCGTGGCGGCCGTGGCGAACCCCAGCGCCCCGACCAGGTTCGTGTACTCCACGAACGTGCCGAACACCTTGCGCCCGGGGGTCGCGTGATAGACGGATGCGAGCAAGTGGGTCTTGCCGACCCCGAAGCCTCCGTCGAAGTACAACCCCGGCCGCAGTTCGGGGGGCGGAGACCGGAACAGCCGGCGGCGGGGCGGGGTCCGGGCGCGCCCCGCGAAGGCGCGTCCGGCGGCGACGGCGGCGGCCTGCCCGGGGTGTTCCGGGTCGGGGACGTAGGTGTCGAACGAGACGCTGGCGAAGGCGGGCGGCGGGGTCAGCAGGCCGATGAGCGCCTCGGCAGCGACGGCGGGCCGACGGTCGGTCAACGCCTGGATCACGCGAGTCACCTTATCGGCGTGGCAGGATCGTCCTGTGCAGTTCCTGTGGCCCCACCACGTGGGCACCCTCTCCCCCGCCGGCGTGGCCGACGCCTTCACGTGGCCCCGCCATGACGCCCCGTACCTTCGGGCCGTCATGGTCGAGACGGCCGACGGCGCCGCCCGGTCGCCCCAGGGGTTGTCCGGTGGCATCTCGTCGGCGGCCGACCGCTTGGTGTTCGCGACCATCCGGGGGCTGAGTGATGTCATCCTGGTGGGAGCCGAGACGGTGCGTTCCGAGGGGTACGGTCCGCCGCGCGAACGGCCCGAACTCGTCGACCGCCGCCGGGAGGCCGGACAGGCTCCGGTTCCGCGCGTCGCGATCGTGACGCGGTCGGGCGACCTCGACGTCGCCTCGCCGCTGTTCACCGAGGCGGTCGAGAAGCCCCTCGTCTTCGCCCCCGCGTCGCTGCCCGCCGAGCGCCGCGCCGCTCTGTCACCGGTTGCGGACGTGGTGATGGTCGGGGACTCCGAATGCGAGCCGCGGGCCATCGTGGCAGAACTCGGGCGCCGGGGTCTGAATCGCATCGCCTGCGAGGGGGGCCCCACGGTCCTCGGCCAGTTCATGGCCCAGCGCCTTGTCGACGAACTGTGCATCACGGTCACCCCCCTCGCGTTCGGGGGCACCGGTGACGCCGAACCGGTGGCGCGCATCATCGGCGGGGCACCGCTCCCGGACGCCCCCCGTCCGATGCGGCTGGCCCATGTGCTGGAGTCCGACGGCACGCTATTCCTGCGCTACACCGCTCCCGCCTGACCATGCTGCCGTTCGGTCCCCCGATCGATCCGATGCTGGCCAAGCCGGTACGCGGGGCGTTCCCCGAGGGGGACTTTCTGTACGAGCCGAAGTGGGACGGTTTCCGGTGCCTGATCTTCCGCGACGGGGACTCGCTGCTGCTGCAGTCCCGCAACGGGGAGGACATCACGTACGCGTTCCCGGAGATCACCGCGGCCGGGCTTCCCGACCGGGTGGTCCTGGACGGCGAACTGGTCATCGCCGCGGAAGGGCGGCTGTGGTTCGACCTGCTGGGCCAGCGGATCCGGCCCCGCAGCGAGGCGGGTGGGGGGAAGATCACCGAGCTGGCGGCCCAGCACCCCGCCTCGTACGTGGCCTTCGACCTGCTGGCGCTGGGGGGGCACGACCTGCGCGACGCCCCGCAGGCGGAGAGGCGTCGGCGGTTGGAGTCGGTACCCCTCGCCCCACCCTTTCATGTCACGCCCGGCACCACCGACCCCGCGACGGCCCGGGTGTGGTTCGCGGAGTTCGAGGGCGCGGGGCTCGACGGCGTCATCGCCAAACCCGCGGACCTGCCCTACTGTCCGGGACGCCGTGTCCTATGGAAGGTCAAACACGCGAGGACCGTCGACGTCGTCGTGGCCGGGTGGCGGCCCCACAAGTCCCCCGGGCCATCCGGGCGGCCGGTCGTGGGCTCCCTGCTGCTCGGCCTGTACGACGACTCCGGGCGGCTGCACAACGTGGGCGTCGCGTCGTCGTTCAGCGCGCGCCGCCGGGTGGAGCTCACCGAGGAGTTGGCGGTGCTCGCCGTCGCTCCCGACGACCCCCACCCCTGGCGCTGGGCGGACGCCGATGACGCGGGCCGGGTCCCCGGGTCGCCGTCACGATGGAGCGGCGGCAAGGACCTGTCGTTCCATCTGCTGGCTCCCACGACGGTGGCGGAGGTGCGGTACGACCACATGTCCGGCCACCGGTTCCGGCATGTCGCCGCACTCGTCCGGTTCCGCCCGGACCGTGACCCACGGTCGTGCACCTTCGCGCAGTTGGAGGAACCGGAGCCGGTCGCCCTGGACCGGGTGGTGCCGGGACTGGGCTGACGCTCAGACGCCCAGCGGCGGGTTGACGTTGCTCGTGGCCACGATCAGCACCACCCACAGGACCGTGATCGCGATGCTCACCCCCGCCAGCACGATGCCGGCGATGGCCATACCCTTCGGGCCGGGCGGGGTGGTGCGGTTGGCCTGGCTCATGCCGACGAAACCGAGCACCCCGGCGCCGATCGCCACCGGCAGCGACAGCGGGCCACACATCAGCGACAGGGCGGCGGCCAGGATCCCCACGATGAGCGCCGCGACCCCCACGCCGGACCCCGACGTCACGGACTGCGTCGCGGCGGGTGGGTAGTAGGGCGGTGGGGTGAACCCCGCCGAGGGCGGGTACTGCGTCGGGTACTGGGCCGCGGGGTACTGCGCCGCGGGGGGCTGGGCCGAAGGGGGCGGCGTGGGTGGGTACACGGGAGGGGCCGGAGGGATCGGCGTCGGGGGTACCGGAGGCGGGGTGGGCGGCACGGCCGCCTGAGGGGGCCCGTCACCCGGCGGGGTGGCCGCCGAGGTCGAGCCGTCCGTCGGGGGGAAGATCATGGTGTCGCTGCCGGCGTACTCCGGCGGCGGCTCGGCCGGGAAGCGGATGGTCTCCTGGGTGTCCGGCTCGGCGGTGTCCGGCGCAGCCGCGGTCAGGCCCTCGGGCACGACCGGCGTCTCGGGGGCCGGTTCCGGCGCCGGGCGGCGTTGCTGGGTCCACGACGACCCGTCCCAGTAACGCAGGTCGGGGGATCCGTCGGGGTTGGGGTACCAACCGGCTTGAGGCGCTGTCACGGGGGAAATTGTCCCAGACGACGGCGTGGGGCGCGCGGTCAGGCTGCGGTGAGCGCCGCGTCGAGCTCCCGACGGTAGGGAGGCTCCGCGCCGGCCCGCTGGCAGGCCAGGAACGCCGCGACGGAGGCGGTGCGGGCGGCGGCGAGCGCCTGTGCGCCCGAGACGGGCTGCCCCTTCGTCATCCCGCTGTCCAGCAGCGCCCAGAGCGCGGTCGCCCCGAAGATGTCCCCGGCCCCCACAGTGTCGACGACCTGACCGGCGGGCGACGGGAACGAATCCTCCCCGTCGCCGGTCATGACGGTGACCGGTCCGGAGCCGCACGTCAGCAGCACCACCCCGCCGCGCGCCGTCACCGCTGCCGCAGCGTCCTCGAACCCGCCGTCGGGATACAGGAAGGCGACATCCTCGTCGCTGACCTTCACCACGTCCGCGTAGCCGAGCAGGTGTTCGATCCGACGCCGGAAGGCCGCCCGGTCGGGCACGGCCGCGGGTCGGCAGTTCGGATCCAGCATCACGATGTGTTCCGCAGCCGTCTGCTCGACCAGGGCCTGCAGCACGGAGCCGGTCGGCTCGACCACCAGACCCAGGGTTCCGACATGCAGGGCCCGGAACTCCCGGGGCAGCCCCTGCCACGCCTCGCGCGCCGACAGCATGGGCACCGAGGTGCCCTCCAAGTAGAAGCGGTACTCCGGACTCCCGCCGTCCTTCAGCTGCGCGACCGCCAAGGTGGACGGAGCGGGAGTCGGGACCGGACAGCCCAGGACCACACCGGAGTCGGACAGGCCGTCGCGCAGCAGGGCGCCGAATCGGTCGTCGCCCAGGACCCCGAGGAACGTGACGTCAGCGCCGAGGCGTCCCAGCGCGCGGGCGGCGTTGTACGGGCCGCCTCCCGGGACGGCGGTCAGCCCACCGTCCGGGGCGACGATCAGGTCGACGAGCGCCTCCCCGGCGACGACGATCACTTCTCGCCCTCGCCCAGCATCTCCGACACGTCACCCGCCGAGGCGCCGGTCATGATCGCCACCGCCTCGGACATCGAGTGAGTCTTCGGACTGATGGTGGCGACGCGGCGTCCCAGACGCTGCACGTGAATCCGGTCCGCGACCTCGAACACGTGGGGCATGTTGTGGCTGATCAGGATGATCGACATGCCCTGGGCCCGCAGGTCCTTGACCAGTTTCAGAACCTGCGCCGACTCCCGCACCCCCAGCGCCGCAGTCGGTTCGTCCAGGATGAGGACCTTGCTGCCGAAGGCAGCCGCGCGGGCCACTGCCACCGCCTGCCGCTGTCCACCGGACAACGTTTCGACGGCCTGGGAGACGTTCTGCAGCGTGGAGATGCCGAGGTTCTTGAGGCTGCCTTCGGACTGCTCCTTCATCTTCTTCGTGTCGAGCATGCGGAACAGCGAGCCGAGCGGGCCCCGGCGCCGGATCTCCCGGCCCAGGTACATGTTGCTGGCGATGTCCAGGGCGGGTGAGACCGCCAGGTTCTGGTACACCGTCTCCACACCGGCCTCCTGCGCATCCTGCGGGCGCCGGAAGGTCACCGTCTCGCCGTCGAGGGTCATCGTGCCCTCGTCGGGCACGATGGCGCCCGACAGGCACTTGATGAGGGACGACTTGCCGGCCCCGTTATCGCCGATGACACACAGCACCTCCCCGCGCTGCAGGTCCAGGTCGCAGTCGTCGAGGGCGACGACGCGGCCGTAGACCTTCACGAGGCCGCGGGCCTGGAAGATGACGTCCCCGGTCACGGGGGCGTCGGTCTCCGGATTCAGAGCGGTCATCATGCACGTCCCTTCCTGATCCACTGGTCGACCGCGACGGCCAGGATGACGAGAACACCGACCGCGAGGGTCTGGTAGAGCACGTCGTAGCCGGCGAGGGAGAGGCCGTTGCGGAACACGCCGACGATGAGGGCGCCGATGAGGCTGCCCCACACCGTGCCGCGGCCGCCGAACAGGCTCGTGCCGCCGATCACGACGGCGGTGATGCTGTCGAGGTTGGCGTCTGCGCCGGCGTTCGGGCTGGCGCTGTCGATACGTCCGATGAGGATCCACGCGGTGATCGCGAAGACGACACCTGCGGCGAGGTACACGCTGAGCAGCACCCGGTTGACGCTGATGCCGGCCAGGCGGGCGGCCTCGGAGTCGTCACCGACGGCGTAGACGTGCCGGCCCCAGGCGGTGCGGCTGAGGGCGAACCCGAACACCACGTACAGCAACAACATGATCAGCACGCCCCAGGTGAACTGGAAGCCGCCGAACGAGAACGTGTTGCCGGTCCACGTGAGCAGCCCCGGCATGTTCTGCCCCCGTACGCTCTGGCCGCTGGAGTACAGCAACGCGAGGGCGGTGAAGATGCTCAGGGTGCCCAACGTGGCGATGAACGGCGGCAGGTTCAGCTTGGTGACGAGCAAGCCGTTCAGGAGACCGGCGGCCGCGCCGACGACCAATCCGAGCAGCAGCGCCAGCGGTCCCGGCAGACCCGACGAGACGGCGGTCTTGGCCATCACCAGCGAGGACAGCACCATGATGGCGCCGACGGACAGGTCGATACCCGCGGTCAGGATGATGATGGTCTGCCCCACGGCCAGACCACCGACCACGGCGACCTGCTGGGTGATCAGGGAGAGGTTCGACGGGCTGACGAACCGGGTGTTCAGGAGCGTGAAGACGATGATCGCCACTACCAGGACCATCGCGGGTCCGAGGGCGGGGTAGCGGTGCAGCAGTTGCTGGAACCGCTGGACGGGCGTCTGCCGGTCCATGAAATGTTCTGCGGCATCCACACTGGGATCCGCTGTCGACGTGGAGCTCATGGCCACTGCCTTCCGGGTCGAGGGTGGTGGGTGCGGGGGTGACCGAAGGGGTTCAGGTCACCCCCGCACCGGTCAGGGAATCAGCCCCAGCACTTCTTGGCGGCTTCTTCCGCTGTGATGCTGTCGACGCCGTCGACGGGCTGGTCGGTCACCAGCGTCACGCCGGTGTTGTAGTAGTCCAGACCCGGGGAGTTCTCCGGCTTCTGTCCCGTGGTGGCCAGCTTGTAGATGGACTCGACGCCCTTCTGGGCCATGACGCCGGGGTACTGCTGGGAGGTGGCACCGATGATGCCCGCCTTGACGTCCTCGATACCGGGCGAGCAACCGCCGTCGACCGACACGATCGTCACACCCTTCTCCTTGCCGGCGGCCTTGAGCGCGGCGTACGCGCCGGCGGCTGCGGGCTCGTTGATGGTGTAGACGAGGTTGATGTCGGGGTTCTTCGACAGGCATGTCTCCATCGCAGTGCGGCCACCGTCCTCGGCGCCGTCGGTCGGCTCGTGGCAGGCGATCGTGTACTTGCCGCCCGAGTACTCCCCGGAGGCCGCTTCACTACCGTTGTTCTTCTCGTCGGGGACGGTGATGCCCATGCCCTTCAGGAAGCCGGTGTCACGCGCGACGTCCACACTGACGACCTTGTCGTTGAACAGGTCGAGCATCGCGATCGTCGCGTCAGCGCCCTTCAGGTGGCCCGCCGACCACTTGCCGATCAACTCGCCCGCCTCCAGGTTGTTGGTCGCGAACGTGATGTCGACGGTGTCCGGGGGATCGGGGGGGGTGTCGAGGGCGATGACGTAGAGGCCGGCGGCGCGCGCCTTCTCGATTGCGCTGTTCACCCCGGGGCCGTTGGGGGTGATCAGGATGCCCTGCTGGCCCTCGGAGATGGCGTTCTCGATGGCCTGGACCTGGGTCTGCTCGTCGCCGTCCTTGTTGCCGGCGGCGAGGGTCAGGTTGACGCCGAGCTTCTCGGCCTCGGCCTTTGCCTGTTCCTGCATCGAGACGAAGAAGGGATTGGTGCTGGTCTTGGTGATCAGCGTGACGGCCACATCGCCGCCGCTGGCTGCGGCGGAGGGCGACGAGTCAGACGACGTCGATCCCGAACTGCAGGCCGTCAGGCCCAGTGCGAGTACGGCTCCGGCGGCGGCGAACTTGGCGCCGGCGGACCAGGGGCGAATCTTCACGGTTGTTACCTCTCGGACAGGTTGTCCTTCTGACAACGTTGTCGGTCATACAACCAGGACCGCCGCCCCAGCGCAAGCGTTACGGCCCGTGGCGCGCCACTTCACCCGATTGGAGCAGGATGTGTCCCCGGCGATTCGACTGCATCCCACTATGCTCGGGACCTGTGACAACGATGTCCAACTCGCCCGCCCCACGGCCGACCATGAAGGAGGTCGCGCGGCTGGCGGGCGTCAGCATCAAGACCGTGTCGCGGGTCATCAACGGGGAGCAGCACGTCTCGGCTGCGGTCACCGAGCGGGTGAACAAGGCTGCGGCGCAACTGGACTACCGGCCCGACTTCACCGCGCGCAGTCTGCGCCAGTCGTCGCGGGCCACCAAGACCGTCGGCCTGATCCTGGACAGCGTCGACAACCCGTTCTCCGCTGGACTGCTGCGGGCCGTCGAGGACGCGGCCACTGCCGAGGGCAGCGCGGTGCTGGCCACGAGCGTCGATGAGGACCCCGACCGCGCGCGCCGACTGGTGCGCACGCTGCTGTCCCGCCAGGTGGACGGCCTGATCATCGCCGCGGCCAGTGGCGACCAGTCCTACCTGGCGCGGGAGATCGCCGCGGGCACCCCGGTGGTCTTCATCGACCGCCCCCCCGAGAACCTGACCGCGGACACCGTGATGGCCGACAACGTGGGCGGCGCGTACGCGGGCGTGGACCAGTTGCTCGCGGTCGGGCATCACGACATCGCGTTCCTCGGCGACCACTTGACCATCCGCACGGCCGCCGAGCGGTTGGAGGGTTTCCGCTCCGCCCTGGCCGACCACGGCGCCACCGTCCCCGAGGAGCACGTGGTGGTCGGGCTCCACTCCCCCGAGGCCGCCGAGTCGGCCGTGCGCTCGCTGCTGCTCAGCCGGCAGCCGCCGACGGCCCTGTTCACCGCCCAGAACCTGATCACCATCGGCGCCATCCGGGCCCTGCGGGACCTCGGACTGCAGGACCGTGTGGCCCTGATCGGATTCGACGACGTACCGCTGTCGGATCTTCTGGACCCTCCTGTGGCCGTCGTCGAGCAGCGGGTCTACGAGATCGGGCGGACGGCGGCGCAGTTGCTGTTCCAGCGCCTCGCGGGGATCCGGTCGGAACCGGGCGAACTGCTACGCATCCCCACGGACATGCGGCTGCGCGCCACGGGGACCATCCCCCCGCCGCCGGCGTGACGTCACCCCTCGTCCCGGTCGGCTGCGCGGCTGGGCTGGACCCGCTTCGGCTCTCCGGGCATCTTCGGATATTCGGGGGGGTAGGGCAGGTCGCCGCGTTCGTCCCGCGCGTACAACTCCAGGGCGGGGGTGAGGTCGAACGCCTGATCGTTGATGTCGGCCCAGGGGTCGGGCGTCGTGCGGACCCGGTGCGGCACCGTGCGCACGGTGAAGTCTTCCGGGCGGCACTCGCCCAGCTCCGGCCAGGTGACCGGGCACGACACGGGGGCGGTGGGCCGGGCGCGCACCGACCAGGGGGCCGCGATCGTGCGGTCGCGGGCGTTCTGGTTGTAGTCGACGAAGACCGTCCGGCCGCGCTCCTCCTTCCACCAGTTGGTGGTGACGGATCCGGGCAGCCGCCGCTCCAACTCCCGGCCGATCGCGATGGCGGCGTGACGCACCTCGGTGAAACTCCAGCGCCGCTCGATGCGCACATAGACGTGCACCCCCCGGCCACCGCTGGTCTTGGGGTACGTGCGCCAGCCCCACTCCCCCGTCAGCTCCCGGGCAGCCTGCGCCACCCGCACCGCGTCGTGGAAGTCCGTTCCCGGCTGCGGATCGAAGTCGAGACGCAACTCGTCGGGAGTCTCGGGCTCGTCGCAGCGCACCGGCCAGGGATGCATCGTGATGGTCCCCAAGGTGGCCAGCCACACGAGGACCGCGGGTTCGGTGGGACTCACCTCGTCGGCCGTGCGGCCGCTGGGGAAGGCGATGCGACAGGTCCGCACGTACGGCGGGGCACCCTGCGGCACCCGCTTCTGGTAGAACGCGGCCCCCTTGGTGCCGTCCCGCTGGGCGAGGGACACGCCCGGGACGACACCCGTCGGCCACCGCTCCAGCGTGGTGGGGCGGTCGCGGACGTCGACCATCATGACGTCGCTGACTGTCCGGTAGTACTCGACCACGTCGATCTTGCGCAGTCCGACGTCCGGGAAGTACGGACGCTCCGGATTGGTGCACCGCACCTCCCGGCCCCCCACCTGGACCACGACCGGGTCGCCCCACTTCGCCACATCCCCGACCGTAGCGCCATAACGTGGCCCCATGAGCGGATCGATGCCGAACACGGACCCGAGCGGTGCCCCCTTCCCCGTGCAACTCTCCGAGGAGCAGTGGCGGGAGCGCCTGAGTGACTCCGAGTACCACGTGCTCCGGCGGGCGGGCACCGAGCCGCCGTTCTCGGGGGAGTACACCGACGACAAGACGGAGGGGGTGTACTCGTGCCGCGCGTGTGGCGCGGAACTGTTCCGTTCGGATGACAAGTTCGACAGCCACTGCGGCTGGCCGAGTTTCTTCACGCCGCTGGCGGGCGACTCCGTCGTGGAGATCGAGGACCGCTCCCTGGGCATGACCCGCACGGAGGTGCGCTGCGCGACGTGCGGCTCACACCTGGGGCACGTCTTCGCCGGGGAGGGCTACGACACCCCCACCGACCTGCGGTACTGCATCAACTCCGTGTCCCTGAAGCGGGAGTGACGCTCATCCGGCGCTGATCGCGGCCACGCCCAGCAGCGCCACGGCGACCCCGACGTACTGCGCGACCACCAGCCGCTCGCGTAGGACGAGCCAGGCCAGCACGACGGTGACGACGGGATACAGCGAGCCCAGGACCGCCACGACGGCCAACATGCCGTGGGTCGTCGACAGCCCGTACATGAGGTTGGCGGAGATGTCGAAGATCCCGATCGCCAGCAGCCACCCGGCGTCCGCGCGCTGCAGGCCTCCGAAGCCCCGCCGCAGGACGACGGCCGCGACGACGATCAGCAGCGTGGTCGTGGCCCGCTGCGTCGTCATCGTCATGATGTTGCTCTCCTCCGCCCCCACGGCGACCACCACGAAGAAGGTGCCGAACCCGAGGGCCGCGACGCACGCGAGCAGCACCGGCCGCAGCCCCGCCGCCCCGGACACTTCGGGTCCGCTGGCCAGCACGACGCCGACGATGGCCAGCACGATGCCCACGTACTGCCACGCCGACGGAGTCTCCCCCCGGAACAGTCCGACGGCGAGGGGCACCAGCACGCCGAGAGCCGAGATCGGGGACACGACGCCCATGGGCCCGATGGCCAGAGCCGTGTAGAAGGACAGGAGGCTGACGGCCCCGGCCAGGCTGGCCAGGACCCCCCACAGCACGTAGCCGGCCGGGTCCGCCCCCCACGAGTGTGTGGCGGTCGCCACGATGAGCATCACGAGCAGCCCGACCACCTGGGAACCGCAGAAGACGGCGACCGGTGAGCGCCGCCGGGACAGGTAGCCGGCAAGGAAGTCGCCGCTGCCCCACAGCAGGCTGCTGAGAAGGGCGAAGACCGCCCCCATCAGCCGAGGCTGGTGAGGAGGTCCGCCGGCTCGTGGCGGCGGCCCGTGTAGAAGGGGATCTCCTCGCGGACGTGGCGCCGCGCCCCGGAGGCACGGAGGGCGCGCATCAGGTCGACGATGCGGTGCAATTCGTCGGCCTCGAAGGCCAGGATCCACTCGTAGTCTCCGAGGGCGAACGACGCGACGGTGTTGGCCCGCACGTCCGGGTACTCCCGCCCCATCTGGCCGTGCTCCACGAGCAGGGCCCGGCGCTCGTCGTCAGGCAGCAGGTACCACTCGTACGACCGCACGAACGGGTAGACACACAAGTAGTCCCCCGGGTCCTCGTCGGCCAGGAAGGCAGGCACGTGGGACCGGTTGAACTCGGCGGGCCGGTGCAGGGCCATCTGCGACCAGACGGGCGTCATGGCCCGGCCCACCTCGGTGCGCCCGAAGGCGTGGTAGGCGGCCTGCAGGCTGTCGCTGTCCGGCGCGTGGGACCAGATCATGACATCGGCGTCGGCGCGCAGGCCGCCCACGTCGTACCAGCCGCGGACGGTGACGCCGTCCCACGCCGACTCGGCCTCCTTCAGGGCCAGTTCCGTGCCGGGCACGGGACCGTCCGCCTTGTAGACGCTGATCATCATGTAGGCGATGGAGGCGTTGATGGCGCGCACCTTCTGCGCCTTGGTGGCGGGGGGGCGGCCGGCTTCGCTCATGGGGTCAGTGTGCCACCGCGGCTGCCCGGCCGCTGCGGCTGAGGACCCCGCGCGCAGCGGTGCGGGCGGAACCGATCACGGCCGCCACTCCCACGCCGTCGAATGCCGCGCCGCAGATCTCGAGATCGGGGATCCCCGCCACCGCCGAGCGGATGCGTTCGACGCGGCGCACGTGGCCGGTCGCGTACTGCGGGATGGCGTCGCGCCACCTCGTCACGGTGCGATCGACCGGCAGGTCTCTGATGCCGATCGCGTCCGCCAGCTCGGCATGCACGTCCGACACGAGGTCGGAGTCCGAACGCTGCCAGGCGTCCTCCTCGCCGAGTCTGCCCACGGATGCCCGGATGACCACGAGCGCGTCGTCGCGGCCGCGGCGGGTACGCGCCTCCCGGGCGATCCAGTCCCACTTGCTGGTGGCGTAGTTGGCTGCCTTGAGAGTGCGTCCCTGGTTGGGGGGGACGAGGAATCCGGATCCGGACAGCGGGGGCACCGCCTCCGCTGGGTAGGCCAGGGTCACGATGGCCATGCTCGACATGTCGATGAGGCCCAAGTCGTTGGCAGCCGACGGGCTCACGTGGGTCAGCAGCGCCGACGCCTGATGCGGGGGCACGGCGAGGATAATCTCTTCGGCCTCCAGCACCTCACCCTGGTCGCCCGAGGCGACGATGATGCGCCAACGGTCGTCCACCCGGTGCAGGGAGCGCACCACAGCATCCGTGCGCACGACGGCACCCCGGTCGACGAGGTCGGCGGCCACGGCCTGCGGCAGCCGGCCCACGCCGCCCCGGATTCCCGCGAAGATCGGGCCGCGGCGCGCGCCGGCGCGGCGGCCGCCACCGCGGGCGGTGCGTTCGGCGGCGCGCAGCAGGGACGACTCGCCCCGCAGTTCCCGGAAGAGCATCGGCACCGTCGCCTCCAACGACAGCGCGTCGGCGCGTCCGGCGTACACGCCGCCGAGGAGGGGCTCGACGAGGGTCTCGACGAGGTCACGGCCGAGGCGCGACTCCACGAAGGCGCCGACCGAGACGTCACCGTCGAACCGCGTCGCGGGGCGTGCGTACTCCAGGGGGAGAGTCAGCAGGGAGCGGGCGCCGAGCACCTGGGCAGCAGCGAGGGCGCGCAGGTCGGTGGGAACCCCCATCACGGTGGGCGGCATGCGCCGGAGCCGATCCCCCAGCCACAGGGAAGCGCCGAAGACCTCGGGGTGCACGATGTCGCGTTCCAGACCGACGGCGCGGGCCAGGCTGACCGCTTCCGGCCGGGTGGACTGCATCGCCTCCGCGCCGCTGTCCACGGTCACTCCCGCGACCTCGGCGGTGGCCAGTTTGCCCCCGACGCGGGGACCGGCTTCGAGAACGGTGACACCCAGGGTCCCGCGCGACTCGGTGGCGACGAAGTGCGCCGCCGCGAGGCCGGCGATGCCACCGCCGATCACGACGACCCGGCGCTCCGGGGCGGCCGGGACGACACTCAGCACGGGGCGCATGGGGGTCGCCTCCGAGTCGCTGGCGCTCACGGTCATGCCCCCACCTTCCCATCACCGGCGGCAGGATTCGACAGGGCCCCGGCCCGGATGGCCGGTCCTTCCTCATGGATCCACGCCACGAGATCGGTGATGACCTCGGCATCGGTGTGCGGCAGGACCCCGTGGCCCAGGTTCATGATGTGACCGCGGGCGGTGGCGCCCTGGCGGATGATGGCGGCGGTTCGCTCGCGGATCACGGCGGGCGGGGCGAGCAGTGCGGCGGGGGCGAGGTTGCCCTGGACGCTGTGCCCGGCCCCGATGCGGGCGATGCCGTCGGCAAGCGACACCCGGAAGTCGACCCCCACCACGTCCACTTGCGGCAGCGCCATCGCGGACAGCAGTTCCCCGGTGCCGACCCCGAAGTGGATGCGGGGTACCGGGAGGTCGGCGATGTGGGCGAGGACCCGCTCGGTGTACGGCCGGACGAATCGTTCGTAGTCGGCGCGATTGAGCGTCCCGGCCCACGAGTCGAAGATCTGCACGGCGCTGGCGCCGGCCAGGACCTGGCGGCGCAGGAACTCCCCGCAGAGGTCCGCGACTCGTTCGAGCAACTCCTGCCACACCGCCGGCTGTCCCCACATCAGCGCCTTGGTGGTGGGGTGCTCCCGGCTGGGGCCGCCCTCCACGAGGTAGGAGGCGAGCGTGAAGGGGGCGCCGCAGAAGCCGATCAGTGGCGTGGACCCCAACTGGCGGGTCAGCGCGGTCACGGCCGCTTCGATGCTGCCGGTGTCCCCGAGCTCGCCGATCCGGGCCACGGCGGCGGCGTCGCGCACGGGGTCGGCCATCACCGGACCGACCCCGGCTTCGATGGTCACGGCGACACCCGCGGCGCGCAGGGGGACCACGATGTCGCTGAAGAGGATCGCCGCGTCGACACCGTGGCGGCGTACCGGCTGCAGCGTGATCTCCGTCACGAGGTCGGTGTCGAAGCAGGCGTCCAGCATGGCGCCGCCGGCCCGCAGCGCGCGGTACTCGGGCAGGGAGCGCCCGGCCTGACGCATGAACCACACCGGCACCTCGGTGGTGGGACGCCCCCGGGCGGCCGTGATGAGGGCGGCGTCCGCGGTCGCGCCCGCCATCGGATGATCCGGGGGCAGCGCAGAGGACACGGCGTGATCCTGCCACGATGACGGCCGGGACCGCAGCAACCGGCGATAGCCTGCCAGGGTGCACTCCGCCGACGACCCCGACGACTCGGGTTTCCGTTCCGCCCTGGCGCAGTTGCGGGATCTGCGGCCCCGCACGGAGATCGAGGTGGAGGAGGCCCCGGCTCCGCAACGACTCGCTCCGTACGCCATCGCCCTGACCGCCGACGTCGTGGTGGACGACGAGGAACGCGGCAGCGGCCGGTTGGTGCTGCTGCACGACCCCGACGGCCAGGAGGCATGGGAGGGCACGTGGCGGGTGGTGGTCTTCGGGAAGGCCGAACTGGAGACCGGAATGGCCGGCGACGCGATGCTCAACGACGTCGGGTGGTCCTTCCTGACCGATGCCCTGGCCGAGGCGGACGCGGCCGTGACCGCGTTCGGGGGGACCGTCACCACCACCCACTCCCAGCCCTACGGGGCCATGGCCGGTCGCGAACCGGCCGGCGAGCTGGAGATCCGGGCATCGTGGACCCCCGTCGACGACCGGATCGGCGCCCACGGCGCGGCGTGGTTGGGGCTGCTGGCCACAATGGCGGGGCTGGAGCCCATCGCCCCCGGGGTGTCCCAATTGCGCCGATGACAACCCGGCGAATCACCGCCGGAGGCCGGCTTCTTCAAGGAAAACAGGAAACAGGCCGATTCCACGGGCATTGTGGGAGGCCAGGAGGCTGCCGTGACGTCGATGACCGTGGGCCCAGTGCGCCGGCCGCTGCCGCGCCTGTCGGCCCTGCTGGTCACCCCCGACGGCGACCACCGCCGGAAGTGGATGGCCCCCCTGCGTAGCGTCGGCATCGGCCGCGTCCTGGAGGCCCTCGGTCCGTCGGATGCTCTGTCCCGGGGCCGCCAGGCCACCGACCATGGGGTGTGTGTCGTCGAGGCGGCACCCCAGGACGGCCCCATTCTGCAGGTCATCCGCGACCTGCGCCGCCAGGGCTGGCACCGCCTGGTGATGGTCAGCCCCCGCGGTGACGACAACACGGTCCGCCTGGCGCTCGCCGCCAAGATCCGCAGTTTTGTGGTCAGCCGCTCCGGCTCGGTGGCTGCACCGCCCCCGAGCGATGCCACGCCCGCCCTCGACGGGCATCCCCACACCCGCCCCGACCTGTCCGACCGGGAGATCCAGGTCATCCAGTTGGTGGCCAACGGACACACGAACCGCGAGATCGGCGAGGAGCTGAACCTGTCGGCCCTCACGGTCAAGAGCCACCTGTCCCGGATCGGCCGCAAACTCGGTACGGGCGACCGGGCGCAGATGGTGGCGATCTGTATGCGGTCCTCCCTCGTGAGCTGACCCGATATCCTCGTGATCAGTGAGTGAATCGTCGAACGAACAGCCGGTGCTGCGGGAACCCGCTGAGGGTGTGCCTCCGGTCGTGGACACTGCAGCTGCCCTCGCCGAGGCCGTCACCCGGCTGGCCGCCGGCTCGGGACCCGTCGCCATCGACGCTGAGCGCGCCTCCGGTCACCGGTACGGCCAGAACGCCTACCTGGTACAGATCCGGCGGGAGGGCGGCGGCACCCACCTGGTCGACCCCATCGCCGTGCCCGCGCTGGATCCCCTCGCCGAGTCGCTGCGCGAACCGGAGTGGATCCTGCACGCGGCCACACAGGACCTGCCCTGCCTGGGTGAGTTGGGCCTGCGGCCCGCGCAGCTCTTCGATACCGAACTCGCCGCCCGGATCCTCGGACTGCCCCGGGTGGGACTGGCCGGTCTGACCGAGGATGTGCTGGGGGTCGGGCTGGCCAAGGGGCACGGTGCCGCCGACTGGTCGCGGCGGCCGCTGCCCCCCGATTGGCTGAATTACGCGGCGTTGGACGTCGAGCTGCTCGCCGAACTGCGGGAGGACCTCCTCGTGCGGCTCGACCGCGCCGGCCGGGTGGAGTGGGCGCAGCAGGAGTTCCAGTTCCTCCTCACATGGCAGCCGAAGGTGCCGCGGGACCCATGGCGGCGGGCCGCCGGGCGGCTGCGGGAGCCCCGGCAACTCGCGACCGTCCGGGAGATGTGGCAGGTGCGCGACGCCATCGCCCGGGCCGCCGACCAGCCGGTCGGCCGGATCATGAAGGACGCGGTGATGGCCGAAGTCGTGCAGGCGGCGCCGCAGAGCAGTGCCGAACTCGGCGCACTTCCCGTCATGAAACCGCAGCGGCGGCGGGTCCACCGCTGGTGGGAGGCGATCGAACGGGCCCGTGCGCTCCCCGAGGCGGAGCTGCCGCCACGTCGGGCCGAGGAGACCGGGCCACCCCCGCAGCGGGCGTGGGAGCGCCGCGACCCCGAGGCCGCCACCCGGCTGGTGGCGGTGCGGGCGGCCGTGACCCAGCGGGCTGAGGAGCTGGCGATGCCGACCGAGGTGCTCATCTCCCCCGACCCCGTGCGCGGTCTGGTGTGGAACGCAGGTGGTCCGCTCACCGAGACCCAGGTCCGCGACAGCCTGGCCGAGGCGGGGGTGCGCCCGTGGCAGGTCGACAACGTGGCCGCGCTCATTGCCGCCGCCCTGGCGTGACGGACAACACAGGCAGGCGGGGTTCGGGGCAGAGGTTACCCGCGAGTAATGTTGGGGTCACGTCGCGCCCCAGCGGGCCTGGAATCCGGGAGTTGCCGTGAGTCGAACAGTCCGAGACGTCGTCTTCGTGGACGGGGCGCGCACCGCCTTCGGAAAGGCCGGCCCGAAGGGAATGTTCGCGGAGACCCGCGCGGACGACCTCGTCGTCAACGTGTTCCGGGAGTTGGCCCGGCGCAACCCGTCGCTGCCGTTGGACCGGATCGACGACGTGGCCGTGGCCGCCACCACCCAGACTGGCGACCAGGGGCTGACGATCGGGCGGGCCGCCGCCCTGCTCGCCGGATTCCCCAGCACCGTGCCCGGCTACAGCGTCGACCGTATGTGCGCCGGCGCCATGACCGCGGTCACGACGCTCTCCGCCCCGATCATGGCGGGCATGTACGACGTCGCCGTCGCCGGCGGGGTGGAACACATGGGGCGTCACCCGATGGGCGAGGGAGTCGATCCCAACCCCCGGTTCCTCAGCGAGAAGATCGTCGATCCCGAGGCCCTGTTGATGGGCAAGACCGCCGAGAACCTGCACGACCGGTTCCCGCAGCTCACCAAGCAGCGCGCCGACGCATACGCCGTCGCGTCCCAGGAGAAGACCGCGAAGGCCTATGCCAACGGGAAGATCCAGCCCAATCTGGTGCCCGTCGCCACCCGCTCGGCGGAGAAGGGCTTCGGCCTCGCGACCGTGGACGAGCCGCCCCGACCGGGCACCTCCATGGAGAGCCTCGCCGCGCTGAAGACGCCGTTCCGGCCGCACGGGCGCGTGACAGCCGGCAACGCCGCCGGACTGAACGACGGCGCCACCGCGGCCATCCTGGCCGAGGCGACCGTGGCCCGCGACCTGGGCCTGACCGCCAAGATGCGGATGGTGTCCTTCGCGTTCGCGGGCGTCGATCCCGAGGTCATGGGTATCGGGCCGGTCCCGGCGACGGAGAAGGCGCTGGCGAAAGCCGGCCTCGGCATCTCCGACATCGGCCTGTTCGAGGTGAACGAGGCGTTCGCCGTGCAGGTCCTGGCTTTCCTCGACCACTTCGGGATCGCCGACGACGACCCGCGCGTCAACCCCTACGGCGGCGCGATCGCCGTCGGGCACCCCCTGGCGTCCAGCGGGGTTCGGCTGATGACCTACCTGGCCGACGAATTCGCCGAACACCCCGAGGTGCGGTATGGGCTCACGACGATGTGTATCGGCCTGGGGATGGGCGGAACCGTGATCTGGGAGAACCCGAACTTCGACGGAAAGAAGGCCTGACGTGACCGACGTGCCCAACAGCGTGACCACCGCGATCCCACAGACCCTGGCGGACCTGGCCATCGACGAGTCGCTGCTCGGCGACGAGGTGGTGACGCACGCCAAGTTCCAGGTCGTCCCCTCCCCCGTGGGCGACTTCGCGTTCGGCCTCATCACCCTCGACAACGGGTTCGACCACACCAAACCGAACACGTTCGGGCCCAAGGGACTGTTGGAGTTGAATGCCGCCCTCGACGAGGCGGCCGCCGCCGACATCCGGGGGCTGGCCATCGTGGGCAAACCCTTCATCTTCGCGGTCGGCGCCGACCTCACCGGCGTGCCGATCATCACGTCGCGCGACATGGCCCGCGGTATCGCGAAACTCGGCCATCAGGTCATGCGGCGGCTGGGCGACTTCCCGGTGCCGACGTTCGGGCTGATCAACGGGGCCGCCATGGGCGGAGGCCTGGAACTGGCGCTGCACTGCGAATACCGGACCATCAGTTCCGGCGCGGCGGCGATCGCACTGCCCGAGGTCTTTCTCGGCCTGGTCCCCGGCTGGGGCGGTGCGTGGCTGTTGCCCAACCTCATCGGCCCGGAGAAGGCCCTGCAGGTCATCGTCACCAACCCGCTGGCCCAGAACCGGATGCTGAAGCCGCAGCAGGTGCTCGACCTCGGCATCGCCGACGCCATGTTCGCGCCGGCCGACTTCATCGAGCAGTCGCTGCGCTGGGCCGCGGAGGTCGTGTCCGGCGACATCGTGGTCGAGCGACCCGAGATCGCCCGCGACGACACCTGGGATCAGGCGGTCGCCGCGGTCCGCTCCGGCCTCGACGCGCAACTGCACGGGGCCGCGCCGGCGCCCGTGCGCGCGGTGGAGTTGGTCGCGGCCGCCAAGACGGCGGACGCGGATGCCGGGTTCGCGGCCGAGGACGAGGCGCTCGCCGATCTGATCATGAGCGACGAACTGCGGTCCGGCCTGTACTCCTTCGACCTCGTGCAGAAGCGGGCGAAGCGGCCGGTGGGTGCCCCCGACAAGTCCCTGGCGCGGCCGGTGACGAAGGTCGGGGTCGTCGGCGCCGGCCTCATGGCCAGCCAGATGGCCATGCTGTTCGTGCAGCGCCTGCAAGTGCCGGTCGTCATGACTGACCTCGACCAGGAGCGGGTGGACAAGGGCGTCGCCTACGTCCACGGCGAGATCGACAAGCTGCTCGCCAAGGGCCGGATCAACCAGGACAAGGCCAACCGGTTCAAGGCCCTCGTCACGGGGGCCACGGACAAGACCGCGTTCTCTGACGCCGACTTCGTCATCGAGGCCGTCTTCGAGGACCTCAAGGTCAAGCAGCAGGTGTTCGCGGAGTGCGAGGAGGTCGTGTCCGACACGTGTGTGCTCGCCACGAACACCTCGTCTCTGTCGGTCACGGACATGGCGGCCGACCTGAGGCATCCCGAGCGGGTGGTGGGATTCCACTTCTTCAACCCGGTCGCCATCATGCCGCTGCTGGAGATCGTGCGCGGCGAACGCACCGACGACGCCACCCTCGCCACCGCGTTCGCCGTCGGGAAGTCGCTCAAGAAGTCCTGTGTCCTGGTCAAGGACGCCCCGGCGTTCGTGGTGAACCGCCTGCTGACGCGTTTCCTGGGTGAGGTCACGCGCAGCGTCGACGAGGGCACCCCGTTCGAGGTGGCGGACAGTGCCCTGGACCCGCTCGGCCTGCCGATGTCGCCTTTCGTGCTGCTGCAGCTGGTCGGCCCGGCGGTGGCCTTCCACGTGTCGGAGACGATGCACGACGCGTACCCGGACCGCTTCTACGTGTCCGACAACCTGCGCCGCGGTGTCGAGGCCGGGATCACCGGTATCTGGCAGTTCGACTCCGCCGGCAACCGGACGGTCGACCCCCGGGTGGCCGAGGTGTTCGTCCAGGGGGACGCGCCGCTGACGGGCGACGAGGTGCGCGACCGGGCCCTCACGGCCCTGGCCGAGGAAGTGCAGCTCATGCTGGACGAGGCTGTCGTGGCCGAGGTTCAGGACATCGACATGTGCATGATCCTCGGCGCCGGCTGGGGCTTCCACCTCGGCGGGATGAGCCCGTACCTGGACCGCACGGGAGTCGCGGAGAAGACGACCGGGTCCCGGTTCCTGCCCAAGGGCGCCGCGTCCGTTCCTGCCTGACCGCGGTCAGCGGTCGAGTCCCACCAGCGCTTTCGTGACGGATTCGGCCACGCCCGCGGGGGTGAGTCCCTGCTCGGCCAGCAGGTCCGCCCGCCGGCCGTGGGCGAGGAACTCCGGGGCGACGCCGAGCGCGAGCACGGGAACGGGGGTCAAGGCCGCGGCCACTGCTGCGCCGACCCCACCGACGCGGTTGCCGTCCTCGACGACGGCCACCAGCCGGGCCCCCCGCGCCAGATCGACGAGTGACTCGGGCACGGGCAGGACCCAGCGGGGGTCGATGACCGTGACCTCGACACCCTCCTCGGCCAGCAGTTCCCCGGCCGCCACGCAGATCTGGGCCATCGGCCCCACCCCTACGAGCACGACGTCGTCGCCCCACTCCGCGAGCACGTCCAGCGTGCCGCTGCGCCGCAGCGCGGGCAGCGGGTCGGGCAGCGCGCCCTTGGGGAACCGGACGGCGGTGGGGCCATCGGTCACGTCGAGGGCCGCGGTCAGTTCCTCGGCGAGGGTGTCACCGTCGCGGGGCGCCGCCACCCGCATGCCGGGCACGCCAGCGAGCAGCGGCAGATCCCACATGCCGTTGTGGCTGGCTCCGTCGTCGCCGGTCACCCCCGCGCGGTCCAGGACCAGGGTCACCGGCAGCCGGTGCATCGCCGCGTCCAGCAGGACCTGGTCGTAGGCCCGGTTGAGGAAGGTCGCGTAGACGGCGACGACGGGATGCGCGCCGCCCATGGCCAGGCCGGCGGCGCTGGTCACGGCGTGCTGCTCGGCGATGCCGACGTCGAAGCACCGGTCCGGGTACACGGCGGCGAAGTCTGCCAGCCCGGTGGGGCCGGGCATGGCTGCGGTGATGGCCACGACCTCGGGGCGCCGCCCGGCCTCCCGGATGAGGGTCTTGGAGAAGACCCCGGTCCAGGTCGGACCCGGCGCGGCCGTGGGGCGGCCGGTGACGGGGTCGATGACTCCCACTCCGTGGAACCGGTCGGCCTCATCGTTCTCCGCCGGGGCGTAGCCGCGGCCCTTCTGGGTGAGGCAGTGCACGATGACGGGACCGGGGAAGCGGGCGGCGTGAGCCAGCGTCGTCTCGAGGTCGGACAGGTTGTGTCCGTCGATGGGGCCGAGGTACTTGATGCCGAGGTCCTCGAACATGCCCTGGGGGGTGATGATGTCCTTGACCCCCTTCTTGACGCCGTGCAGGGTCTCGTACACGGGGCGGCCCACGACAGGGGTACGGGTGAGGGTGCGTCGGCCCCAGCCGAGGAAACGCTCGTATCCCTGCGTGGTGCGCAGGGTGCCGAGGTGGTGCGCGATGCCGCCGATGGTGGGCCCGTAGGAACGTCCGTTGTCGTTGACGACGATCACTACGCGCCGGTCCGCCGCGGCGATGTTGTTGAGCGCCTCCCACGCCATGCCCCCGGTGAGGGACCCGTCTCCGACGACGGCCACGACGCGGCGTTCCTCCCCCGTCATCTGCCACGCCTTGGCCAGGCCGTCCGCGTAGCTGAGGGCCGTGGAGGCGTGCGAGTTCTCGATCCAGTCGTGCTGGCTCTCCGCCCGACTGGGGTAACCGCTCAGGCCCCCCGCCTGCCGCAGGTGGGTGAAGCCCTCACGGCGACCGGTGAGGATCTTGTGGACGTAGGTCTGGTGGCCGGTGTCCCACAGGATGGCGTCGCGGGGGGAGTCGAAGACGCGGTGCAGCGCGATGGTGAGCTCGACCACGCCGAGATTGGGGCCCAGGTGGCCACCGGTACGCGATACGGAGTGCACGAGGAACTCGCGGATCTCTTCGGCGAGCACGGCCAACTGCTCCTCGTCGAGAGCGGAGAGGTCCTGCGGTCCCTCGATTCGGTCGATCTCGCCCACCCCCTGAGTCTACGCAGCGCCAGGGGCACCAGCATCACAGCCGCGAGCGCCACCGCCGCCCCGAGAGCGCCTCGTCGACCAACCGCGCCTGCCGCAGCATCTCGGTCGTGACGACACCGTCGGCCTCGATCGCCGCCAGCAGGTCCGCGAACTCGGCGCCCGGCACGACGTCGGCCAGTTCCCGGCGGGCCGCGGAGTAACTGGTCCGCAGCCCTGCGAGACGAGCGTCGAGATGATGGATCAGGAGGCGGGAGAGGGCACGCGGGTGGCGGCGGAGCACGGGATGGGACCGCCACTCCCCCGGGCCCCGGTCGAGCAGCCAGTTCGTGACGCGGTCGCCGAACTCGGCAGCGTCGGGGCCGGGCAGGTCGCCCGGCCACCCCGGCGGCGGTGCCGCAGGCATCCGTCAGTCCAGCAGGGACCGCAGCACGTACTGCAGGATGCCGCCGTTGCGGAAGTAGTCGGCCTCCCCGGGGGTGTCGATGCGCACCACCGCGGGGAACGTGGTGGCAGTTCCGTCGTCGGCGGTAGCCGTGACGGTCACCGTCCGCGGGATCCCGCCCTCGTTCAGCGCGGTGATCCCGGCGATGTCGTAGGTCTCGGTCCCGGTCAGCCCGAGCGAGGCGGCGGTGTCGCCGTCGAGGTACTGCAGCGGCAGGACTCCCATCCCGATCAGGTTGGACCGGTGGATGCGTTCATAGGACTCGGCGATCACCGCCCGCACTCCGAGCAAGGCGGTGCCCTTGGCCGCCCAGTCGCGGGAGGACCCCGACCCGTACTCCGTGCCGGCCAGCACGACGAGCGGGATGCCGGCCGCGCGGTACGTCTCGGCCGCGTCGAAGATGGCCACCTGGGGGCGGTCGGGGGCGGTGAGGTCGACGGTGAAGCCGCCCTCGACCCCGTCAAGGAGCTGGTTGCGCAGCCGGATGTTGGCGAAGGTGCCGCGGATCATCACTTCGTGATTGCCCCGCCGCGAGCCGTAGGAGTTGAAGTCCCGGGGGGCCACGCCGTGCTCCTCCAGGTACCGGCCGGCGGGGCTGGCGGCCTTGATCGCCCCCGCGGGCGAGATGTGGTCGGTGGTGACGGAGTCGCCGAGTTTGGCGAGGACGCGGGCGCCCGAGATGTCCGACACGGGCTGCGGGGTCCGTCCCATGCCCGCGAAGTAGGGGGGTTTGCGTACGTAGGTGCTGGTGGGGTCCCACGTGAACGTGTCACCGGTGGGGGTGGGCAGCGCCTGCCAGCGTTCGTCGCCCGCGAAGACGTCGGCATAGCGGGCCGAGAACATCTCGGGGTCGATGACCTGAGCCACCGTCCGCTCGACGTCCTCCGGGGACGGCCAGATGTCCCGCAGGAACACCGGCTGACCGACGGGGTCGTGGCCCAGCGGCTCGGCGTAGAGGTCGATGTCCATCGTGCCCGCGATGGCGTAGGCGACGACCAGCGGCGGGCTGGCCAGGTAGTTCATCTTGACGTCGGGGTTGATGCGGCCCTCGAAGTTGCGGTTGCCCGACAGCACGCTCACGACAGCCAGGTCGGCGTCGGTGACGGCCGCCGAGACCTCTGCGGGTAGCGGCCCGGAATTGCCGATGCACGTGGTGCATCCGTAGCCGACCAGATCGAAGCCGAGCTTGGCCAGGTACGGGGTCAGGCCGGCCCTCTCGTAGTAGTCGGTGACGACCTGGCTGCCGGGCGCCAGGGTGGTCTTCACCCACGGCTGCCGGGTCAGCCCGCGCTCCACGGCGTTCTTCGCGAGCAGTCCGGCGCCGATCATGACGCTGGGGTTCGACGTGTTCGTGCAGGACGTGATCGCCGCGATGACGACCGAGCCGTGGTCGATCTCGTAGGTGCTGCCGTCGCCGGCGGCCACGGGGGTCGGCCGGGTGGGCCGCGGCGCGGGCGTGGCATCGCCCTCCTGGGGCGGCAGGGTGTCGGACACCCCGCCGCTGATCGGGTCGGAGGCCGGGCTGCTGGCGGCGTCGGCCCGGTCCCGCGGGTCCAGCGCGGGCGTGTGGTCCAGCACGGCGTGGCGGAAGGCCTCGCGCGCGGAGGTCAGGGCGATGCGGTCCTGCGGCCGCTTGGGCCCGGCGAGGGACGGCACGACGGTGCCGAGGTCCAGCGACAGGTACTCGGAATAGGTCGCCTCCACGGCGGGGTCGTGCCAGAGGCCCTGTTCGCGCGCGTACGCCTCGACCAGCGCGACCTGCTGGTCACTGCGGCCGGTCAGCCGCAGGTAGCGGATCGTCTCGTCGTCCACGGGGAAGATCGCTGCCGTCGACCCGTACTCCGGGCTCATGTTGCCGATGGTGGCGCGGTTGGCCAGCGGCACGGTGGCGACACCGGCGCCGTAGAACTCGACGAACTTGCCCACCACACCGTGCGCCCGCAGCACCTCGGTGATCGTCAGGACGAGGTCCGTGGCGGTGGCGGCCTCCGGCAGTTCCCCCGTGAGGCGGAACCCCACGACCCGCGGGATCAGCATGCTGACCGGCTGACCGAGCATCGCCGCCTCGGCCTCGATCCCGCCGACACCCCATCCGAGCACCCCCAGGCCGTTGACCATCGTGGTGTGGGAGTCGGTGCCGACGCAGGTGTCGGGGTAGGCCTTGCCGTCGGCGGCCATCACGACGCGGGCCAGGGCCTCGACGTTCACCTGGTGCACGATGCCGGTACTGGGCGGCACGACCTTGAACCCGCTGAAGGCCGTCTGGCCCCACCGCAGGAACTGGTACCGCTCCTTGTTGCGTTCGTACTCGAGGTCGACGTTGCGGGTGACGGCATCGGTCGTGCCGAAGAAGTCCGCGATGACGGAGTGGTCGATCACCAGTTCGGCGGGGGCCAGCGGGTTGATGCGCTCCGGGTCACCGCCGAGCTCCTTGACGGCCTCGCGCATGGTGGCCAGGTCGACCACGCACGGCACGCCGGTGAAGTCCTGCATGATGACCCGCGCCGGCGTGAACTGGATCTCCGAACTGGGCACGGCGGTGGCGTCCCATTCGGCGAGGGAGCGGATCTGGTCCGCAGTCACGTTGGCGCCGTCCTCGGTGCGCAGCAGGTTCTCCAGCAGCACCTTGTGGGTGTACGGCAGTCGCTCGACGCCCGGCAGCGCCGACAGGCGGTAGATCTGGTAGTCCTCACCGTTGACGGTGAGTGTGGATCTGGCGTGGAAACTGTCGCTCGACATGGCTCCCTCTCGTGGCGCTGCTGCGTCGCCAGTCTAGAGGGGGGCTCACTGGCGGCCGCCGCGCCCTAGCGGTGGAAGACCGCGACACACTCCACGTGGTGGGTCATGGGGAACAGGTCGTGGCCGGTGAGGGTGTCCAGGCGCCAGCCGTCGTCCGTGAGCGTGCGCGTGTCGCGGGCCAGCGCGGCCGGATCACACGCCACGTAGACCAGGGTCGTGGCGGAGGTCTGCCCCAGCGCGGTGCAGACGGCCGCGCCGGCCCCCGTGCGGGGCGGATCGAGCACGACGGCGTCCGGCGATGGCTCGGGGGCTGCGGCGACCCACTGTCGGACGTCCCGGGCCACCACCCGGACGCTGGCCAGGTCGGCGAGGTTGCGGCGCGCGGCGCGGGCGGCGGCCCGGTCGCCCTCCACTGCGGTCACCGTCTGGCCGGGCCGGGCGAGTGCGCCGGCGAACAACCCCACCCCGCTGTAGAGGTCCCACCAGACGCCCACTGGGTGCACGTGGGGAGCCACGGCGTCGAGGAGGGCGCGGGGGGCGCCCCGGTGCGCCTGCCAGAAGGCCGCGGCCGGCAGGTGCCACGTCCGGTCGCCGACCTGTTCGGTGACGGTGACGGGTGGGTCCCCGGGGATCCGCTGCCAGGCTGCTCCTCCCGGCTGGTCGATCACCACCAGCTGCTGACCGGGGCGGGACTCCGGCGGCGACCGCAACAGCTCGTTGAGGCCCGGGACGGCGACGGCGCACTCGGGCACCGGCACGACGTCGTGACTGCCGTGGCGTCGCAGCCCCCAGCCGGGATCCGCCGCCGCGAACCGCATCCGGGTGCGCCACCCGAGGCCGGTGGCGTCCCCACCGGTGACGGTCACCTCGCGGTGCACCCCGCCAAGACGGGCCATCTGGTCGGCCACGACCTCCGCCTTGAGGGTGCGCTGCCGCGTCAGGGAGATGAACTGCCAGTCGCCCCCGCCGCAGTCCCCGGCGATCGGGCAGGGAGGCGCCACGCGGTCCGGGGAGGCGGTGATGACCGCGACCGTGTCCGCGGTCAGGTATCGGCCGCGGCGCCCCTCCCCGGTCACCCGCACCTGCACGACCTCGCCGGGGATCGCCCCGCGCACGAAGACCACCCGGCCCTCGACCCGCCCGACGGCCGCCCCGCCGTGGGCCATCCGGTCGATGGTGACGCGCATCAGGGGGAATCGAAGTCGGTCTGTTCCGCGCTGCCGTAGCGCACGGCCGCCGCGATCTCGTTCTGCGGCAGGTCCCCGCGATCGACGGCACTGGCCAGTTGCCACGGAACGGTCACCAGGACGACGTTCTTGCTGAACATCAGTCGCGCCCGCAACCGCAGCGCGGACTGGTTGTGCAGCAGGTGCTCGTACCAGTGACCGACCACGTACTGCGGGAAGTAGACGGTCACGAGGTCGCGGGGTGACTCCCGCCGCAGACTCTTCACGTACTTGACCACGGGTCGGGTGATCTCACGGTAGGGCGAGTCCAGCACGCGCAGCGGTACGGGGATCTCACGGCGTTCCCAGTCCGCCAACAACTCCTGCGTCTCCACCGGGTCTACGTTCACCGTGATGGCCTCGAGGACGGCCGGACGGGACCCCCGGGCGTACGACAGGGCGCGCAGCGTCGGTTTGTGGATCTTCGAGACGAGGACCAGGGCGACGACCCGGGACGGGAGCATCACCTTCTCGTCGTCGTCGTCGAGGGCCAGTTCGTCGCTGACCCGCTGGTAGTGCCGGTGGATGGCCTGCATCAGCAGGTAGAGCAACGGGATCAGCAGGCAGACGATCCACGCGCCGCGCAGGAACTTCGTGGCGACGACGATCAGCAGCACCGTGCCGGTCAGGCAGGCGCCGATGAAGTTGATGACCCGCGAGCGGATCATGGCGGCCCGTCGGTCCGAGGGCACGGGTCCGCGCAGCAGTCGGGTCCAGTGGATGACCATCCCGATCTGGCTCATGGTGAAGGCGATGAAGACCCCCACGATGTACAGCTGGATCAGCGCGCTGACGTCGGCCTTGAAGATGAACACCAGCACGGCGGCGGTGATGGCCAGCGCCAGGATGCCGTTGCTGTAGGCCAGCCGGTCGCCGCGGGTGTGCAGTTGGTGCGGCAGGTAGCCGTCGCGTCCGAGCACCGAGCCGAGGACGGGGAAGCCGTTGAAGGCGGTGTTGGCCGCCAGGAGGAGGATCAGCGCCGTCGAGATGGACACGACCGCCACAGCCCACGTCGCCTGCCCGAAGACGGCATCCGCGATCTGCACGATCACCGTCTTCTGCGTCTCGCCGGGCGGCAGCCCGATCAGGTCGGCGTCGTTGTCCGTGATCTTGATACCGGTCTTGAGGGCCAGGAACGTGATCGCGGCGAACATGCTCGTGGCGATCAGCCCCAGGGCCAGGAGCGTGTTGGCCGCGTTCTGGCTCTTGGGGGGCCGGAAGGCCGGTACCCCGTTGGCGATCGCCTCGATACCGGTCAGCGCCGTCGTACCCGAGGAGAACGAACGCGCGAGGAGGAACAGCAGGGCGAGGCCGGCGTACTCGTTCTCCGCGACGACCTCGTAGGCCGCGCTCGCGGCCTGCAGATCGTCGCCCATGGCGAAGCGCACCACGGCGGTGATGACCAGGACCGCGATGCTGAACATGAAGAAGTACGTGGGGATGGCGAACAGGGAGCCGGACTCCCGCACCCCGCGCAGGTTGAGCACGGTGATCCCGAGGATGGCCAGCAGGGCGATGACGACGGTGTGTTCTTCGACGAACGCCGAGATGGACGCCAGGCTGGCGACCCCGGCGGAGATGGAGACCGCGACCGTGAGCACGTAGTCGACCAGGAGCGCGGAGGCGACGAGGACCCCGGCGCGGGGACCGATGTTGCTGGTGACCACCTCGTAGTCGCCGCCGCCGGACGGGTAGGCATGCACGTTCTGCCGGTAGGACGCCACCACCACGAAGTAGACGAGGACGACCATGGCCGCGATCCAGGCCCCGTACGCGTACAGCGACGCGCCCCCCAGGGCCAGGACGACCAGGATCTCCTGGGTGGCGTAGGCGTTGGACGACAGCGCGTCGGACGCGAACACGGGGAGCGCGATGCGCTTGGGCAGCAGGGTCTCCTCCAGCTTGTCGCTGCGGAGCGCGCGCCCCAGGAAGATGCGCTTGGTGTATTCGGAGACCGACACGGGAACTGATCGTAGGCCCGCGGCCACACCCCGAGCCACTTCCCCCGTCGGCGGCCGTTCGGTCCGGGCCGGCGCCCCCTGACTCGCCCTGCCGCGGCGTGTAGCGTGGTCCCGGTTCACGTCGGGAGGCCAGGTGCACATCGTCATCATGGGCTGCGGCCGGGTCGGCTCGGCATTGGCGCTGAAGTTGGAGCAGGAGGGCCACTCCGTGGCGGTCATCGACCGCGACCCCACGTCCTTCCGCCGCCTCGGGCCGGGGTTCCGGGGGCAGACCGTCCTCGGTGTCGGATTCGACCGCGACCGGCTCCGGGAGGCGGGTATCGAACGAGCCGAGGCCTTCGCCGCGGTCAGCAGTGGCGACAACTCGAACATCCTGGCCGCCCGGGTGGCCCGCGAAACCTTCGGCGTGCAGAACGTCGTGGCGCGGATCTACGACCCGAGGCGGGCCGAGATCTACGAACGGCTGGGGATCCCGACGGTGGCCACCGTCGCCTGGTCCACGGGCCAGATGATGCGCCGGCTGCTGCTGGAAGGAGCATCGGAGGAGTGGCGCGACCCCAGCGGGACCATCATCCTCGCCCAGGTCTCGTTCCATCCCCTGTGGATCGGACATCGGATCCGGTGGATCGGGGAGATGACCGGGTCGCGGATCGCCTTCGTGACGAGGTATGGGGAGGGACTGCTTCCGGAGCCGGACACCGTCCTGCAGGAGGGGGACCTGCTGCACGTCGTGATGCGGGTCGATGAGAAGAGCCAGGTCCAGCAGGTCCTCATGGAGCCGCCGAAGGAGAGCAACTGACATGCGGGTAGCCATCGCCGGCGCGGGCAAGGTCGGGCGCAGCATCGCGCGGGAGCTCATCGCCAACGGGCACGACGTCTTGCTGATCGACCGGGACCCGGAGATCGTGGCGGGCAGCGTCGTCAAGGGAGCCGAGATCCTGTTGGCCGATGCCTGCGAGATCGCGTCGCTGACCGAGGCCGACCTGCCGAGCTGCCAGGTCGTGGTGGCTGCGACCGGCGACGACAAGGCCAATCTGGTGGTCGCGCTGCTGTCCAAGACCGAATACGGGGTCCCCCGTGTCGTGGCGCGGGTCAACCATCCCAAGAACGAGTGGATGTTCGACGAGTCCTGGGGGGTCGACGTGGCGGTGTCGACCCCGCGCATGCTGTCGGCCCTGGTGGAGGAGGCGGTCACCGTCGGCGACCTGGTGCGCCTGTTCACGTTCCGTCAGGGGGAGGCGAACCTCGTGGAACTGACCCTGCCGGCCGATTCCACCCTGGGGGGGCGTCGGGTGGGGGACGTGGCGTGGCCGACCGACAGCGCGCTGGTCGCCATCGTGCGCGGCTCCCACGTCATCGCACCCACCCCGGACGATCCCCTCGAAGCGGGGGACGAGTTGCTGTTCGTGTGCGCGCCCAGCCAGGAGGAGCCCCTCCAGCAGCTACTGGCGCCGGGCCACGTGCACCGTCACGCCGATCCCGACGAGGACTGATCGTCGGGATCGAGTTCCGTCTCCTCGGCGACCTCGGGACGCTGCAGCACGGGCGCCATGATGCGGTAGGACAGGTAGGCCACCAGCAGGAACAGCGGCCACCCCAGGACAATCTTGGTCACCCCCAGCGCACCCACCATGCCGGCGAAGTACAGCGGGACCTGCACGAGCACCCGCACGGTGAACATGGCCGCCCACAGCCAGGTCGCGATGGTGGCGCCGCGCCGGGCGGCCGGGTCCCCGTGCCAGGCGGTGAGGTGGCCGGTGACCGCCCCGGCGGCGTACCCCACGAGAGGCCGCCGGATCAGCGCCGACACCGCGAAGACCGCCGCGTAGGCCAGGTTGATCAGGATGCCGGGCAGGAAGAAGTCCTCGGCCTTGCCCGTGCGGGCCGCCAGGAAAGCCGCGATCCCCACACCGACCAGGCCGGCGACCACCTGCTGCAGCGGCTCACCCCGGACCTTCCGCAGGATCGCCACCACGAGGCCCGCCGCCAAGGCGGCCCACACTGCGGGCATGAGCTGCGACCCGGTGACGAGGTAGGCGACGAGGAACACCGCGGTCGGCAGGCTGGAGTCGATCAGACCCCGACTGCCCCCGATCCCGTCGGCGAGGGCGCGGGACATCTCCTCGGCGTTGACGAGGCCCTTGCCGTCCTCGCTGCCCGTGTCGTCGTCGCCGCTCACGTGGTGCCGCGGGGTCGCAGTTCGTACCGCGGGTTGAAGATGGTCGTCCCGTCCTCCATACACGTCATGCGGCCCTTGATGACCACCGCGCGTCCGGCTTCGATGCCCAGGATCTGGCGGCGGCCCAGCCAGACGAGGGTGATGTGCCCGGTCCCGTCGTACAGGTCGGCCTCCACGGAGGGAACGCCGGCGCGGGGCCGCAGCATGACGCTGCTGAGCACACCGCAGGTGGTGACTTCCTGGCCGCGCTGGCAGGAGTCGATGGGCGTGGCCCCGACGTCCTCGGCGACCTGGCGCAGATCCCGCTCCTCGGTGGCGGTGCGGGACAGTCCGGTGCGGAAACGCGACCGAGCGGTGTCGAGCAGTCCCATACCGCCACGGTAGCCCGCCCCCCACCGGGAACCAACGTCGGCCGGGCATGGGCCACCATGGCGGCATGACATCGGTCCCCTTCGCGCAGTGCCGCGTCGTGCTGGCCCACGGCGCCGGGTCCAGCAGCCGGTTCCTCGAGCGGGCCTTCCCCGCCGAGGCGCTGGGGGCCGCCGAGTGCCGCTACCTGGACGACCGCACGGGCCGGATCGGCGAGGTGATGACCGGGCTGGCGGCGGCGGCGCCCCCGCCCCGCCCCACGGTCCTCGGCGGGGTGTCCCTGGGCGCGCACGCCACAGCGCGCCTGCTGGCGCGGCCGGACCTGCCGGCGCACGTCGTCGGCGGCCTGGTGGTGATGCCGGCGTGGACCGGGCCGCCGGGCCGGGTGGCGGACATGACGGCGGCAGCGGCCGACGCGGTGGCGGCACTGGGCACCGCCGGGGTGCTGGCGGAACTGGATCCCGATGACTGGGTCACCCCCCTTCTGGCCGGCGCGTGGGCGGAACGCACCGACGGAGACCTCGTCGCCGAACTGGCGGCCGCGGCCACCCAGCCGGGGCCGGACGAGGAGATGCTGCGCCGGATCCGGGTGCCGGTCGGCATCGTGGCCCTGGGTGACGATCCGTTGCACCCGGAGTCCGTGGCCAGACGCTGGCACGACCTCATCCCACACTCGGCGCTGCTGCAGATCCCGCGGTCGGAGCCCGCGACGGACCTGTCGGTGTTCGGCGCGACGGCCGGACGCGCCCTGGCAGCGGCTCAGTCGGCGGGATCGTCGGACGACTCCTCGACCTGACCGGGCACCTGCTCGGGCAGGCTCAGGGGGAGCATCGCGCCGACCGGCATGGCGGTGTCGCCGCGTACCACGACCAGCGACCGGAAGATGGACTCCAGGTTGCCCGCCCGCTCCGGGTCGGTCCCCTCGCCGAAGAACACGCCCTGCAGCAGCCACCGGGGACCGTCGACGCCGACGAAGCGGATGGGCTGGACCACCTGGTTGCCCTGCTCATCCTGGCCGGTCACGGCCGCCAGGACCTGGGTCCCGAACGGTCCGGTGGACTCGTCGGGCGACCCGCCACCCTCGGTGATCTCCGTACGGAGGTCCGCCAGCACGTCCTCCCAGGCGCCCCCCGTGCGGGGGGCCGCGAACGCCCGGACCTGGACGGCGCCCTGGCCGTGGACGAGGGTGACGGCAGCGGGCTCGTTGCTCTCCTGGTCCAGTTCGACCCGGATCTCCAGCCCGTCGACCAAGGGGACCTGGACGGCTCCGAAGTCGATCCTCTCGCCGGCCATGGCGTCGGGTTCGGCCACCTCGCTGATGTCGAACGGGCCCTGGGTGCGGTCGAGGGCGGCCATGGCGGCGGCCAGGTCCTCCCCGGCGTCGACCTCGGGCGCCCCCTCGGGCTTCATATCGTCCGGGATGCTGTCGTCCAGCGGCTCCTCGTAGCCGGCCTCATTGTCCTTCTTCTTGAAGATCATCGATGTTCCTCTCCGGAGACGATCCCGGTCGATCCGAAACCGCCCGCGCCGCGGTCGCTGCCGGGCAACTGCTCGACCTCATGCAACCGCACGTGAGGTACCCGTTGCACGACCATCTGGGCGATTCGGTCGCCCCGGCGCACTGTGACGGACTGATCGGGGTCGAGATTGATCAGGCACACCTGGATCTCCCCCCGGTAGCCGGCATCCACGGTGCCGGGGCTGTTGACGATGCCGATGCCCTGTTTCGCGGCGAGCCCGCTGCGGGGCACGATGGCGGCGAACCACCCCGGGGGCAGCGCGATCGCGATCCCCGTCGGGAGCAGGGCCCGCTGGCCCGGCTCGAGTGTGGCGTCGCGCGTGGTCACCAGGTCGAGACCGGCGTCGCCGGGGTGCCCGGGCGACGGCAGGGGTGCCCCGGGGTCCAGTCGTTGCACGAGGACGTCCACGCCCGTCATGGGTTGAGCTCCATCCCACCGCTCAGGTCGCGGGTCATCTCAGTGACGCTGCGGCGCCCACCGTGGTCGGCGAAGTGTTCCAGGGGTACCTGGATGAACAGCCCCGACCCCTGCCCGACCACGGTCCCGTCGGCGAACCTGCCCTCCCCGGACGTGCGGACCTTGCGGCCGTCGACCGAGTCCACCCGCGCGTCGATGATCACCTCGGTGCCCACGGGCACGGGACGCCGGAAGTCCACCTCGAGGTGGGCGGTGACCGCGGGCGCCAGCAGCAGCCAGTTGCAGGCGCCCAGCACCTCGTCGTAGGCCGCCGCGAGGACGCCGCCGTGGATCAGGCCGGCCGCCCCCTGATGCTGTTCGGTCACCAGGAAGCGGCCCGTCATCGTCAGGTCCGGACCGGCGACGATGGTCAGATGCAGCCCGCTGGGATGGTCGCGACCGCAGCCGTAGCAGTAGGGGAAGTGGCTCGGCAGGGGCGCGCCGGGCGGCGGTGCGTGCGGGTGGCGTCGCGGAGCCTCGTTCACCCTCTGACCCTATCGGGCCGCGGGGGGCGGCGATATGCGTGGCACGATCGGGTCATGACGTGCACCGAGGGTCGCGACGGCACCGCCGTCGCGTACTCCGAACGGCTGCTGCCCCCCTGGTGGCTGTGGCTCCTCGCCGCGGCTTTCGCAGGCGCGGTGGGGGTGGCCTTCGCTTTCGCCCTGGGCGGGGCCGCGGGCATCACCGCGGCGGTGCTGGTGGGGGGCAGCGCGGTCCTGTTGCTGGCGTCCACTGTCGTCGTGATCCGCGTGGACGAATGCGTGATCCGGGTGGGCCGCGCCCGGCTGCCCGGTCGGTTCGCCGGGGCCGTCACCGCCCTCGACGCGCAGGCCAGCATCACGGCCCGGCGCAGCGGGTTCGACCCACGGGCCTACACCGTGCTGCGCACGTGGTCGTCACCCCTCACCATCCGGATCGACGTGAGCGACCCGGCCGACCCGCACCCGTTCTGGCTGGTCAGCAGCCGCGATCCCGACGCCCTCGCGGCGGCCATCCGGGCGCAGTTCCCCGTACCGGCAGAGGGCAGGCTAGGGTCGGACCAACCCGGGGAGCGACTATCGCCGGACCCCGGGGCCGTGGAGAGGGAGAATCCGTGACCGGTGCCGATGTTCTGAAGATCACCGCGCCCCTGATCGCCATGGGAGGCATCTGGGTGGCGCGCAAGGTGCTGTCGGGTGGCTACGAGATGGCCACCGGCAACCAGCCCCCGCAGCCCGAGGACCTCGACGCCCCGATGGGCCGCGTGATCGTGTTCGCGGCGGGCGCCGCGGTCGTGGCCGCGGTGGTCAACACCGTGGTGACCCGGCAGGTGGCCAAGGCGACGGTCCGGGCGGAGGCCCAGTCGGACCTGACCCACCTCGAGACCGTGTGACGGCGGTCAGCCCAGACAGTCGGAGCAGATGCGGTTCTTCGCGTCGGCCAGCTGGCTCTTGTGGTGGACCAGGAAACACTCACTGCAGGTGAACTCGTCGGACTGCTTCGGCAGGACCCGGACCTCGAGACTCTTGTCGGACAGGTCGGCGCCGGGCAGTTCCAGGTTCTCGGCCAGCTCCGTCTCGTCGACGTCCACCGTGGAGTTGCCGCGATCGCTGCGCCGGGCCTTCAGTTCCTCGATGCTCTCGTCGGTCGCTTCGTCGTCGGTCTTGCGCGGTGCGTCGTAGTCCGTGGCCATGAGCTGCCGTCATCTCCTGCCTGGTCGAAATCTGAGGCGGCGCGGGCATTCTGCCTCACATCGCCCCACAGGTCACCCCGGACCGCTCGGTGAGTGACACATCACACGCCCGACGCGGGCCGGCTTCTGCCATCCTCTGGAGGCAGAAGCGCCCGAAGGAGCCCTGATATGCCCTTGTACGCCATCGGCGAACGCGAACCGACCATCGCCGACTCCGCCTTCGTGCATCCCGACGCCGTCATCATCGGGGACGTCACCATCGGACCCGAGTCGACGGTGTGGCCGGCCGCAGTCCTGCGCGGCGACCACGGCGCGATCCGGATCGGCGCCCGGACCTCCGTGCAGGACGGGGCGGTGATCCACTGCACGGCCACCCACGACACCGTCGTCGGGGATGGGTGCACGATCGGTCACCTAGCCCACCTGGAGGGATGTGTCGTGGAGGACGACTGCCTCGTCGGCTCGGGGTCGGCGGTCCTGCACCGGGCGGTCCTGCGCCGGGGGTCGCTGGTGGGCGCACAGGCCCTGGTCACGAATGACACCGAGGTGCCGGCCGGCGCGATGGCCCTGGGGGTACCCGCCCGGATCTTGCCCGATCGGGTCCCGGCGGGGGCCAACGCCGCCGCCGCCGAGGTCTATGTGGGCAACGCCCACTGGTACAACGCCGAGTTGCGCCGACTGGACTGAGCGGGTCAGGGTCCGGCGAGCACGCCCAGGTCCGCGAGGCGCCGCGCGAGCTCCGGATAGACGGCGGGGCTGGCGGCGATGGCCAGTTCCGTGCCGGCGGGCTGCCCGGGGAGCCCGGCCACGATAGCCCCGGCCTCGGCCGCCACGAGTGAGCCGGCGGCCCGGTCCCACGGCTGCAGGCCCCGCTCGTAGTGGGCATCCAGCCGGCCCGCACCCACCCAGCACAGGTCGAGGGCCGCCGCGCCGACCCGGCGGATGTCCCGCAGGTGGGGCAGCAGGGCGGCGACGATGCGGCCCTGATCCGCGCGTCGCTCCGCCACGTAGCCGAACCCGGTGCCCACGACGGAGTCGGCCAACTGCTCCTGCCCCGACACGGCCAGGCGCCGCCAGTCTCCGGCCACGATCGTCCAACTGCCCTCCCCCGCGACGGCCACGTACTCCTCGCCCAGGGCGGGGGCGACCACGACCCCGGCACAGGGCTGTCCGGCCCGCTCGACGCCGATGGACACCGCCCACGCCGGCTGGCCGTAGAAGTAGTTCACGGTGCCGTCGAGGGGGTCGACGATCCACTTGACGTCGGAGCGGGCCCCGACGGTGCCCTGCTCCTCCCCCAGCACCTGGTCCCCGGGGCGCGCCTCCTCGATCCGGCGGCGGATCAGGTCCTCGGACTCGCGGTCCCGCTGCGTGACCAGGTCGTGCGGCGAGGTCTTCGTGGCCACGGGCGCGACGTCGGCGGATCCGGCGAGCAGCAGGGCCGCCGCCTCCCGTCCGATGTCCAGCGCCAACTCCGCCAGTTCCCGGTTCATGCCTGCCCCACCGCCGGCCGGTCCCCGCGGGGATTGGGGCAGCAGGCGGCCTGACAGGACACCCCGCTGGCGCTGCGGAACAACTCCCACACGAGATCGACGAACCGCGGGTCCGACTGGGGCGGATCGAGGCGCAGCATCTCCAACCCGTGCTCGGCGGCGGTCTGCGCCGCCACCGTGTCGAGATCCCACCGGATCTCGAGGTTGTCCGCGCAGAACCCGATGGGCAGCACGATGACCCGGCGCCGCCCGGAGGCCGCGGCGATGACGTCGGAGATGTCGGGCTCCAGCCACGGCTGCGTCGGGGGCCCCGAGCGGGACTGGAAAGCCAACGTCCAGTCGAGGGGCGTACCCGTCGCGGCCGTGACGCGCTCCACGATGCGGGCGGCCAGCTCCTCGTGCTGCGGCAGGTAGCCCGTGACACCGGGCACGACCCCCAGGGACTGGCTGACGGGCAGCGAGTGGGTGACGAAGATGACGCGGTCCCCCGGGCCGGGGTCCGCCTCCCGCAACCGGTCGGCCCAGATGTCGACCAGCAGGGGATGGTCGTGGAAACGGGGGAGGACCCCCACCTCGATCCCGGCGGACTCAGCGCCGACGGCAAGGTTCTCGCGGTACTGCCGACAGCCCGAGTAGGAGGAGAAGGCGCTCGTGACGAACGCCGCGACCCGGCTGATACCCGCGGCGCGCATGGTGGCGAACGCGGACTCGGGGAAGGGTTCGGAGTTGCGGTTGACGAGGTAGACGCGCTCCCCCAGCCATTCCGCCGGCGCCTCCTCGCGCAGGCGGGCCACCAGGTCCCGGTTGTTCCCGTTGAGCGGGGACACCCCGGCGAAGGCCCGGTACTGCTCGGCCACAGCCGCCAACCGTTCGTCGGGGATGCCGCGGCCGGCGGTCACGTGCCGCAGGAACGGCATGACCTCGTCCATGTCCTCCGGGCCGCCGAAGGACATGACCACCAGGGCGTCGACATCGTCTGGGCGCATCCCCGCCACGCTAGTGCCGATCCCGGGTCGGCGCCCCGCATAGGCTCGGATCGCGATGGACCATTCCTACACCGCTGTCCTGCGGCGCCCCGGCGCGCCGGCGTTCGTGACCGCCGGTTTCGTGGGGCGACTGCCCATCAGCATGATCCCGCTGGGGATCGTCCTGCTCATGACCTCCCGGGGCGCCGACTACGCGGTGGCGGGGGGCCTGTCGGCGGTGTTCGCCTTGGCGGCGGCCTTCATCGGTCCCTTCGGAGCTCGGTGGTCGGACCGCCGCGGACAGTCGCGGACCGTGCCGGTGCTGCTGGGCCTGGAGATCGTGGGACTGCTGCTGTTCGTGGGCCTCACCGTCGCAGGCGCCGCCCCGGTAGCGGTGGCAGCGGCGCTCGTGCTCGCGGGCGGCGCCGCGCCGAATGTGGGGTCCCTGGTGAGGGCACGGTGGGCGGCGCTGCTGGCGGGGCAGCCGGGACTGCGGGCTGCATTCGCGATCGAGGGGGTGGTTGACGAGGTCGTGTTCGTCGTGGGACCCCCACTGGTCACCACCATCGCGTTGTCGGTGTCCGAGCCGGCCGCCCTGGGGGCCTGCGTGCTGCTGCTGGCCGTGGGTGTCCTGTGGCTGGCAGCGCAGCGGGGCACCCAGCCGCGGCCCCATGGGTCCGCCGCTGCGGGACCCGCACCCCGGTTCCGCAGCCGGCCCTTCGTCCTGGTGGTGGCCGCCATGGGTGCGATGGGAGCGGTCTTCGGGGCCTTCGAGGTGACCACCGTTGCCACGACGCGCTCCCTCGGCCACGAGGAGATGACGGGTCTCATCCTGGCCCTGTACGCCGTGGCCAGTCTCGCGGCGGGGCTGCTGTACGGTGCCCGGCACCTGCCGTGGCCGCTGCCCACCCAGTTCGCGGCCGCAGGTCTCGTCCTCGTGATCGTGTGCGCCCCGCTGCCGTTCGTGACGAGCCTGGGAATGCTGGCGGTCGCCGCCCTCCTGGCCGGCATGGCGGTGTCCCCGCTGCTGATCATGGCGGTGGCCATGGTCGAACTGCTGGTGCCGTCGCAGCGCCTGACAGAGGCGCTCACGGTTGCCACCTCGGGGATCGCTGTCGGGCTGGCCGTCGGCGCCCCCTTCGCGGGCTGGCTGATCGACACCGTGGGGGCGCCGACGGGGTACTGGGTGGTACTGGCCGGGGCGGCGGTGACGGCGGCCCTCGCACTCGTGGGCGCGCCCCTGCTGCGGCGCAGCCTGGCCGGCTCCGGGGCCGCGACCCCTTAGGCTGGTCGCACGTTCTCATGCGAGGAAACCGATGACCACTCTGACGTTCGTGGGGCTGTCCGACGACGGTTCCGCCCTGATCCTGTCCGGCGGCGACGGCAGCCGGTACCGCCTGCCCATCGACGAGCGGCTGCGGTCGGCCACGCGGGGCGGCCGCACCCACATGGACGTGTCGGACACTCCGGTGACGGCCCGCGACATCCAGTCGAAGCTGCGGGCCGGCGCCACCCCGACGGAGGTCGCGGAGTTCTCCGGCTGGGAAGTGACCCGCGTGGAGGCGTTCGCCGCGCCCATCCTGCAGGAGCGCGGCTGGATCGCCGAGCGCGCGCAGCAGTGCCCGGTCGGCCGCGGCGAGGAGGACCCGATCCTCGGTGACGTGGTGGTTCGGCGGCTGGCCGAACGGGGGATCGACGAGGACCGGCTGCGCTGGGACTCGTGGCGGCGTGAGGACGGCCTGTGGACCGTGCTGCTGGCCTACCCGGCGGGCCAGGGGGACCGCGTGGCGACCTGGTCCTTCGACAGCGAGGCCGGCTCGTTGGCCGCCGAGGACGACGAGGCGCGCTGGTTCATGGAGCAGGGGCTGCCGGAATCCGAGTCCCGGCCCCGTCTGCTGCACGCCCCGGACGACGACGAACCACAGTCCGGCCGGCCCGAGTACGCCGGCAACCATCCCGCCGGTCGCCGCCAGCATCAGGCCCCCGCCGCGCCGCGCCCGGAGGCCCCCGGTGCGGCCCCGGTCGAGCCCGCCGAGTCCAGCGCCCCCCGCTGGGACGACGTGCTGTTCGGCTCGCCGCGCGACGACCGCTGACGTCAGGCGACGATCAGCGGCACTTCCATCTCGGCAGCGCTCATCGCCCCGTGTTGCCCGATGAGGGAGGACGCGGCGGCGTCCTGGTTCGGCAGGGCGAAGCGCGCGCTGTCCCGCGCCACGGCGATCACGTCCCCAATCCGGTCGCGGACATCGGCGGCGACCTCCCCGAACCATCCGTCGGCGATGGCTTCGTCGCGCACCACCACGCTCGCCGCGTCCCCCAGCGTCTCGCGCCACCGCTGAGCCACGGCGGCCGCACTCCCGGGGGCCGGGTAGATGTGCCGGAAACGCGGCTCGCCGGCCACCGCCTGGACGTCCTGCCACAGCGGGGGGAGCTGTTCGAGGTCGACGACGTCGGGGCAGTCGACCAGCCCGTGGTCGGAGGTGACGAGCAGGCGGCTGCCGGGCGGCAGGGCGGCCGCCACCTGCTCGGCATGCCGGTCGGCGGCCACGAGCTCGGCGCGGTACTGCGGCGAGTCCACGCCGTACATGTGGGCGGCGCGGTCGAGGTGCTCCCAGTAGCTGTAGACCAGCGCCCGCTCCCCCCGCCCGGCGGCGGCGGCCGTGTCGGCCACCCGTTCCCCGGGGCCGTCCGCTCCTTGGTAGGCGCCGCCTCCGAGGGCGGCGCGGGTGAGGCCCCCGGTGCGGTAGGCGCGGGGGCTGACGATGGTTACCGCCACCCCGGCGCGATCGGCGCGCTGCCACCACGTGGACTCCGGCTGCACCTGGGCGACCGGCGGGTCGTCCTTCCACGACAGCGGCCACAGCAGCCTCCCGGTCTCGGGCAGGCGGAACGAGGCTCCGACGAGCCCATGCTGCCCGGGCGGCAGGCCCGTGCCCAGCGAGGTGAGGGCCACGGGGGTGGTACTGGGGGTGACGGACGTCAGGACACTGCGCTGCTGGCAGGTGAGAAAGGGCGCCAGGTCGGCGTGGTCAGCCAACTGCCGGTGGCCGAGGCCGTCGATGAGCAGGATGACGGAGCGGTCTCCGGGACCGAGGTCCAGCAGGTCCCACGCGCCCGGCACGGCCAGCCCGTCGCACACCGAGCCCACGACATCGGCGATGCTGCCGCCGCCGTAGCGCGGTTCCACTAGGGCGCCGCCGAGCCGGTGGCCCGGGACAGGGACTCCGCGAACGCCAGGGCCTGCCCCACCACCTGGTCGCCGTCCGCCGCCGCGGAGAACCGCAGGGCCAGGTCGTCGGCGGTGGCCGTGCCCGAGTAGCCGTGGTCGGCGTCGCACTGGGGGTCGCCGCAGGTGGCGGGCTCCAACTCGAGCCGCTGCACGGCACCCCACCCGATGGTGAGGACCACCTCCGCGGACGCCCCGGTCGGCTGGTAGCGCTCGGGGTGGGGAACCACGCGGGTCACGACCACCGAGTCGACCGCCGCCAGTCGCACGGCCTCCGTGACGGACGTGGCATAGGGGGCCTGGTAGGTCTCGTCGGCGGGATGTTCGTCGGTGTGCTGCATGATCAGCCGGGATGGCGTCAGCGCAAGCACGGTCGCATGGCGGCGCAACTCATCGCGGTCGAACGTCGCCTCATGGTGGACGACGAAGTCGAGCAGATCCTCGCTGCCCAGAGCGGTGGACAGCGAGTCGTCGACCAGTGCCGGGTAGTAGCCGGACCGTTCGATGTCGCGCCGCAGGGACTCCCTCACTCGGGGACTACCGTTCATGCCCCCATTATCGCCCGCTCCCCCGCCGATGTCGGTCACAGCCGCTACATCGCCGTCAGGCGACGGGCCTCGAGATCGCCGCGGGCGTCGGGGTGACGCAACCAGCCGGACGCGGACAGCACCGCGACCCCCCGCTCCCCGACGATGACGGGGTTCAGGTCGAGCTGTGCCAGCTGAGGCACCTCGTCGCTCAGGCGTCCCACGCGCACGACGAGCTCCTCCAGCGCCGTCACGTCCGCCGCTCGGCGGCCGCCGTACCCGAAGAGGATCCCCGACGCGGCGGGACCCCGGATCAGCCGGCCCGCGTCGGCGTCGCTGACGGGCGGCACCTGGTAGGCCCGGTCGCCGAGGAGTTCGGCAATGGAGCCCCCCAGCCCGAACGACACCACCGGCCCGAAGAGCGGGTCCTCCTGGGACCGCACCGTCACCTGGACCCCCGGCGGCGCCATGTGCTGCACCACCAACTGCGACCGGGCGTCCGCATCCAGGGTGGCGGACAGGGACAGGTAGGCCGAGCGCAGGGCGGCTTCGTTCTCGAGGTTCAGCCGCACCCCGGAGAACTCGCCCCGTCGACTCATGCGCGGGTCGGTCGTCTTGAGCGCGACGGGCCAGCCCAACTCGTCGGCGGCGGCCACGGCCTCGTCCTCCGTCGGGGCGGCGATCTCGGGCCACAGCGCGATCCCGTAACACGCCAGGAGGTCGCACAGGCTGCTGCCGACCAGGGGCACCGTGACCCGGTCGCCGGGATCGTTCAGGGGGGCGCGGCCGAGCACATCAGCCACGATCGTGCGGGCCGACTCGCCATCCACGTCCGGGAACTCCGGGATGTCTCCGGGCGGCCGGCGACACCAGGCGGAGTAGTCGACGACGAGACGCAGGCACGTCACGGCCTCCTCGACCGTGCCGAAGTAGGGCACCGACCCGTGCTGCGCCGATGTCCCCGACCCGAGCGCGGGGATGAGCGAGTTGTTGCCGTCGGGGGCGTGCAGCACCGCGAGAAGGGGCACGGTGGCGTCCTCGGCGGCAGCCAACAGCGTCTCCCGCACCTCGCGGTCGTCCGAGCCGGCGAGCGGGACATGTACGACGATCAGCGCGTCGGACTCCCCGGATGCCGCCGTCTCGGCCAGCACGGCAGCCAGTCCCCGGTCCACGCTGCGGGGGTGCACGACCTCCTGACTGGACACCTCCAGGCCGGCGGTGACACACGTGTCGGCTGCCAGGGCGACCAATTCGTAACTGTCCCCGATGACCGCGACACGGCGTCCCGGAGGCAGCGGCTGGCACGCCAGCATCGACCCGACGTCGATCAACTGGCCCAACGACGCGGTCTCGATGATGCCGGCGTTGCGGATGAGCTGGTCCACCCCACCGGGGGGGATGGTCGTGCGCCGTGGCCGGGCACCGAGCGGGAAGGACCGGCTGGTGCGCCCCGAACGCACCACGACGATCGGTTTGTGCCGCGTCACCGACCGGGCGATGCGGATGAACTTGCTGGGGTTGGCCATGCTCTCCAAGTACTGCAGGATCACCGTCGTCTGCGCGTCCTCCCGCCAGTACTGGAGCAACTCATGGCCCGCCACGTCCGCCCGGTTGCCGGCGGACACGAACGTCGAGACGCCGAGGTGGCGGAGCGCCATGCGGTCCAGCGCGGCCAGGCACATCGGCGCGCTCTGCCCGAACAGGGCGACACGTCCCCGCGGCGGCACGGACTTGGCCACCGCCGCCTGCAGTCGGTACCGCGGGTCGGTGTTGATCACCCCGAGGGAACTGGGGCCGATGAGACGCATACCGTGTTCCCGGATCGAGGCGACCAGGTCCCGCTCCTTCTCGGCACCGGACGGGCCCGCGTCGGAGAAGCCGGCGGAAATGACCAGCAGGGCATGCACGCCCGCCTGCGCGCTGTCGTCCACCACGTCGGGGACGGCGTCCACGGGGACGGCCACGAGCACTAGGTCCACGGGGCCGGGAGCCGCGCTCACCGTCGGATAGGCGGTCAGTCCGGCGACCGTGTCCGCCTCCGGATGGATCGGGAGGATGCGGCCGGTGAAGTCTCCCTCGCGCAGCAGCCGGACGACGATGTTGCCGAGCGACTCGGTGCGGCGCGACGCGCCCACCACGGCCACGGACCGCGGCTGCAGGAACCGTTCCATCGAGCGGGCCTCGGCCCGCTGCTCGCGGGCCTGCATGACCGACCGCACCGGCTCGGTGGGTTCGATCTCGAAGGCGAGCTTCACCACCCCGTCCTCGAGTTCCTGCGCCACCCGGTAGCCGGCATGCGAGAACGTGGCAGTCATGCGGCGGTTCTGGGGCAGCACGTCGGCGACGAACCGGCGTAGCCCACGCTCCCGGGCTGCCACCGCCAGGTGCTCCAGCAGCACGGAGCCGAGCCCGCGGCCCTGGTAGTCGTCGCGGACGGTGAACGCGATCTCCGCATCGGTGTCATTGATGCGGTCGTAGCGCCCGACCCCCACGATCTCCCCCGCAACCGTGGCCACCAGCGCCACGCGGTCCACGTAGTCGACGGTCGTGAAGCGCGTCACGTCCTTGTCCGTCAGTTCCGGGTACGGGGCGAAGAAGCGGTAGTAGACGGTCTCGGGGGACAACCGGGAGTGGAATTCCCGCAGCCGGTCGGCGTCGGCGGGGGTGATGGGGCGCAGATGGACGACGCTGCCGTCGCTCAGGACCGCATCGGCCTCCCACTGATACGGGTATCCCTCGATCTCCTCGGTCACGACGACACGCTAGCGAGGGTGTCGCGCGGTTGCCCAGGGCCCGGTGCCTACCCTGTACCTGCCCGGCAGCGAGGAGGAAGCATGGCCCGTCCACGCAAGGACGCCTCCCCGCCCGGTGAGTCGATCATCGATGTCGACGTCACGTCCGAGATGCAGGACTCCTTCCTGGAGTACGCGTACTCGGTCATCTACTCCCGCGCCCTGCCCGACGCGCGGGACGGCCTGAAACCCGTGCAACGGCGCATCCTGTTCCAGATGGCGCAGATGGGGCTGCGCCCCGACCGCGGCCACGTCAAGAGTGCCCGCGTCGTCGGCGAGGTGATGGGGCGTCTGCATCCGCACGGGGACGGCGCCATCTACGACGCTCTCGTACGCATGGCCCAGCCGTTCAGTCTCCGCCTGCCGATGATCGACGGGCACGGCAACTTCGGCTCCCCCGACGACGGGCCCGCGGCGATGCGGTACACCGAGTGCCGCTTGGACCACCCGGCCCTCGACATGACGGCGTCGCTGGACGAGGACACCGTCGACTTCGAACCGAACTACGACGGCCGCGAGGAGGAGCCGGCCGTCCTGCCGGCAGCACTGCCCAACCTCCTGGTCAACGGGGCCTCGGGGATCGCGGTGGGCATGGCCACGAACATGGCTCCCCACAACCTGGCCGAGGTGGTGGCGGCGGCGCGCCACCTCCTCAAGCACCCGAACGCCCGCGTGGACAGTCTGATCAGGTTCGTGCCGGGCCCGGACCTGCCGACGGGCGGCATGATCGTGGGGCTGGACGGGATCCGGCAGGCCTACGAGACGGGCAAAGGCGCGTTCCGGATGAGGGCCACGACCCGCATCGAGCAGGTCAGCCCGCGTCGGCAAGGCATCGTCGTCACGTCCCTGCCGTATTCCATCGGCCCGGAACGCGTCATCGAGCGGATCAAGGACCTGGTGGTCGCCAAGAAACTGCAGGGGATCAGCAACCTGGTCGATCTCACCGACGCCGAGCACGGCCTGCGCCTGGTGATCGAGGTCAAGTCGGGATTCAACCCGCAGGCGGTGCTGGCCACGCTGTACCGGCTGACCCCGCTCGAGGAGCAGTTCTCGATCAACAACGTGGCACTGGTCGATGGGCGCCCCCAGACCCTGGGCCTGAAGGAGTTGCTGCAGGTCTACCTCGATCACCGGCTGGAGGTGGTCCGGCGCCGTTCGGAGTTCCGCCGCAGGAAGGCCGAGGACCGTCTACACCTGGTGGCCGGTCTGCTGATCGCCATCCTCGACATCGACGAGGTCATCGCGATCATCCGCGGCAGCGACGACACCGCGATGGCCCGTCACCGGCTGATGGCGGCCTTCGACCTCACGGAACTGCAGACCAACTACATCCTCGAGATGCCGCTGCGTCGGCTGACCAAGTTCTCCCGCATCGAACTGGAGGCGGAGTCCGACGAGCTGAAGCGGACGATCGCCGCCTTGACGGCGATCCTGGACGACCCCGACGAGCTGCGCCGGGTGGTGTCGGAGGAACTGGCGGAGATCGCGAAGAAGTACGGGGACGCCCGCCGGACGGTCCTGCTGGAGTCGGACGGTGCGGAATCGCTGACCGCGGCGGACGAGCCGCTCGAAGTCCCCGACGCGCCCTGTTGGGTGCTGCTGTCCAACACGGGCCTACTGGCCCGCACCCCCTCCGGCGCTCCCCCCGCCGCCGACGGGCCCCGGGCCAAACACGACTGCCTCATCGCAGCCGTGCCGGCCACGACGCGGGGACAGGTGGGCCTGGTCTGTTCGGACGGCATCCTGCGCAAGGTGTCGGTGATGGAACTGCCCGCGCTCGCGGACACCTCCAGCGCCCCCGCCCTGTCCGGCGGCACCCCGGTCGGCGCGCTGTGCGACATCCCCAAGAAGGTGGCCGTGCTGTCCCTGGCGGGTCTGACCGACACCCTTGCGCTGGCGACCGCCAGCGGCGCCGTCAAGCGGATCGTCCTCGACGACGTTCCCTCCAAGGCGGAGTTCGACATCATCAAATTGGCGCCGGGCGACCAGGTCGTGGGTGCAGGTGTGAGCCGGGAGGACAGCCACCACCTCATGCTCATCAGCCGAGAGGGCCAGCTGCTGCGTTTCCCGGCGAAGAACGTCCGGCCCCAGGGACGCGGCGCGGCCGGCATGGCGGGCATGAAGCTCGCGGACGGGGATGAGATCGCGTTCTTCGGCGTGCTGGATCCCCAGAAGGACGCGGTCGTCGTCACCGTGGCCGGCAGCTCGGACGCGCTGCCGGGCACCACCGCGGGAACCGGCAAGGTGACCCCGGCCGACCGCTACCCCGGAAAGGGCCGCGGCACCGGGGGCGTCAGGTGCCACAAGTTCCGCAGCGGGGAGGACCGCCTGCTGCTCGCCTGGTGCGGACCGGTCCCCGCCCGGGCGGCATCGGCCAACGGCACTCCCGTGGACCTGCCCGAGCCCGATCCGCGCCGGGACGGCACCGGGCAACCGCTGCCCACCCCGATCGCCGCAGTGGGATCCCCGCCGCCTCCTGACTGACGACTGCCCCCTTTCTGACGACGCCAGACGAAGGAGCCCTGCGGCGTCAGCCGGTCTTGCCCGCCTGCTGCATCTCGCCGAACGCCCAGCCCGACACCGTGTCGCCGTCACCGATGCGCCCGGTCACCCGGAACAAGCCCTCGAAGACCTGTCGGCCGCTCACTGACACTTCCTGGTCCTTCACCGCCTGCGTGATCGTGAAGCGGGCGGCCTTGTTGCCCGGGGACGCATCGAGACGCACGGTCCACTTGAGGTAGTAGGAGTTGCCGGTGAGGGGATTCGTCCACTTCGACTGGGGGACCGGGCGGATGTGGATATCGTCCATGTTCCAGTTCATCTTGGACTGGTAGGCGCCGTTCTGGGCCTTCGTGCTCTTGGGTCCGATGAGCATGGCGTAGGGCAGTCGTCCGACCGGGCCCTTCGAGTCCGTGTAGCCGATCTTGAGCGCCCGCTTGCTGCCCGGGAGTTGCACGCTGAACTCCAGCCAGCCCATCCCGCCGTCCTCCGAGATCACCTGCTGCGCCTCGGGCCCGTAGGAGCGGTCGACGTTGTCCCACCACAGCCAACCGGAGTCCCCGCTGCTGACGGTGCGCCCGTCCTCCCGGACCTTGAAGTCCTGCACTTCCAGCAACGGCATCGTGTAGTAGTACTGGCCCTGCCCGTACATGGATGTCTTCGTGGTCTTGAGGTAGTCCCCCACCGACCCGTCGAACTGGTCGAGGATGGTCGCCCGCTGTTCCGGGAAGACCCACATGGGGGCGAATCCGGACGGTCCGTATCCCCACTGCATGATGCCCGTGACGTCCTTCACCCGGGCGTAGACGTCGATCTGCGTGGTCGCGGTACCGGCTGCGATGTTACTGACATGACCCGTCAACTCGTAGATCGCTCCCTGCTGCCCGATGCGGCCCTTCACCACGCGCGCATCGACGAATTCCGGTTGCTGCAGCAACTCCGGCTGCGTCACCCGCACTGACCACGGGTAGCGGGTGAAGGAGACGGGGAGGGTGACCTCGGGCAGGCCGCCCGCGCCTCCCGCGCGGTACCCGTCGCCCTGGTTGAACAGCAGACCGGCGGCGACGACGGGGATGTCGAACCCACCGAACGCGACGTCTTCACGCTGCAGTTCGACAGCCAGGACGTTCACCGTCCCGTCGTCGTCGATGAGGCTTCCACCCCACACGAATGACTGCTCGGAGTACTGCTCCTGGTCGGTCGACAGGAACTTCCGGAAACTGTGCGGGCTGTTCGCCTGCGGCAGGTCTGCCTTGGGCGAGTAGTAGGCGTCGCTCGAGCCCGGGGTGACGGACTGCTCCGCCCACGCCGCCTGCGGGCCAACTGCCGCCAACGCGAGCACCGCTGCGATGCTCAGGCCCAATTGCACATGTCGACGCCTCATCCTGCACCTCACTCGACGACCGGGATCCGGTCTCACCGGGCTGTGCCGTCGGAGGACGGCGGGTCGAGACTACGCCCACCGTCCGGGGTCAGCGAGTGACCTGCAGGGTGAACACCTTCATGTCCTCGTCCGCCTGGCGGGTCACCGTGATCGTGAAACCCGCGTCGGTCGTCTTGGTCTTGCTCTCGCCAACGCTGTAGCGGTCCCAGCTGTTGCCGACACCGACACTGGGGTAACCCGCCAGCGGGTTGTAGCCCCAGGTGGTCACCGGTGCACCACGACCCACGGAGATGTCCGCCATGACGTCGGCGTGGCCCGCCCAGAACGCCCAGTCCGAGACGTCGTAATGGTCTCCGGGTCGCAGGGACTTCGTGTCGGCGTTGTAGTCCCGGACGGCGACCCATGAGTTGGTGTCGTTGATGACGCGCAGTTTGACCGACTTCTCGCCCGCGAATCCGACGCGCTGGTCATCACCTTGAGGGTGGCGCAACTCGTGTGGCAGCACCGCGCTGCGCTGCTGGTCGACTCCCGCGCTCGCCGGCGGGGCGGCCGCCGCCACTCCGGCGACACCGACCAGCGCCGTGGCGGACAGGGCGGTAGCGGTCAGGATGCGCTTGCCGGGGGATATCGTGGTCGTGCTCATGGGGTTGCCTCCTTGGGTGGGGGGTGCGGTGCACCGCTTGATGACCGTTATTCCCGGACACCGTCCATCTAAACTACTGGGGGGCCCAGCATCCGGCGATGCATCCCTGGACTGGACGCCGTTCAGAGGTAGGCTGCGCGGCATGGCAATCGAGTCCGGCAAGACGCCCCTGGGCGCGCCTCTTCCCGACGTGACGCTGCCCGATCTCGCCGGGCAACCGGTCAATCTGCGGGAGTACCGCGGCGACCGCCCACTCGTGGTCGTGTTTTCCTGCAACCACTGCCCGTACGTACGCCACGTGGAGGACCTGCTAGGCCGCATGACCGACGAGTTCGCCACCGCGGGGGTCGGAACCGTCGCCATCAGTTCCAACGACCTCGCGGCCTATCCCGACGACGATGTGGCGGGACTGACCGAACAGCAACAGCGGGCCGGCTGGAACTTCCCCTATCTCATGGACGACGACCGTCACACGGCCGCCAAGGCGTTCGGTGCCGTCTGCACCCCCGACTTCTTCGTCTACGACCGCGACGGCACGCTCGCCTACCGGGGAGCGTTCGACGCCTCCACCCCCAAGAACGGGGAGGCGCTGACCGGGGAACTCCTGGGTGGGGCCGTGGCCGCGGTGGGCCGCGGCGAGTCGGTCCCCCAACCGCAGCGTCCGGCCATGGGGTGCGGCATCAAGTGGCGCCCCGGGCACGAGCCTGAGGCGGTCAGCTTCACATGAGCACCGTAGACGTCGACCTGAGTGTCGTCGGGGCCGGACCGACCGGCCTCTACGCCGCCTACTACTCCGGGTTCCGCGGCTGGTCCACCGCTGTCGTGGACGCCCTGCCCGAGGTGGGCGGCCAGATCACCGCCATGTACCCGGAGAAGGACATCTTCGACGTCGCCGGGTTCCCCACGGTGCGCGGCCGCGTCCTGGTCGAGGAACTGAAGAAGCAAGCCGACCAGTTCTCCCCCACCTACGTCTTGGGTGACCAGGCGATGAGCATTGACACCCCCGAGGGTGGCCCGGTCGCGCTCACCCTCGCCAGCGGCACGGTCGTGCGCGCCAAGGCAGCGGTCATCACCGGTGGTATCGGCTCCTTCAAGCCGCGTCCGCTGCCCGCCGGCGGCGAGTGGGAGGGCCGCGGCCTGGTGTTCTTCATCCCCCAGCCCGACGAGCACGCGGGCAAGGACGTCGTCATCGTGGGCGGCGGTGACTCCGCTCTGGACTGGGCTCACATGCTCCACCCCATCGCCAAATCAGTGACAGTGGTGCACCGGCGCGATCAGTTCCGCGCCCACGCCAGCATGGTCGACAACGCCCGGGCCCTCGGCATCGAACTGCTCACCCCGTGCGAGGTGACCGCGGTCCGTGGCGACGACTGGGTCAGCGAGGTCGAGGTGACCAGCAAGACCGACGGGGCCATCCGGGTGCTGCCCGCTGACACCGTGGTGGCCGCCCTCGGGTTCATCGCGAACATTGGCCCTATGGCGGAATGGGGCCTCGACCTCGAGAAGCGTCACATCGCCGTGAGCACGTCGATGGCGACGAATCTGCCCGGCGTCTTCGCCGCCGGCGACATCGCCGTCTATCCGGGCAAGGTACCGCTGATCTCGATCGCCTTCGGGGAGGCCGCCCTCGCAGTCAACAACGCCGCCCCCATCGTGAGCCCCGAGCTCGGGGTGTTCCCCGGCCATTCCAGCGGGGAATCCAACTGAGGGGCCCACGATCATGATCAGCGACATCCCCGACTTCCCCAGTGACACCTTCGCCGATGTCTTGGCGGCGAACGAGGAGTTCGCCGCGCACTTCGGGTCATCCGACCTCACCGGCACGGCGCGCCGCGGTCTGGCCATCATCACGTGCATGGACTCGCGCATCGACCCCCTGCGCATCGTGGGCATGTCCGCGGGCGACGTGAAGATCCTCCGAAACGCGGGGGCCCGCGTCACCGACGACGTGTTGCGGACCCTGGTGCTCGCCACCCATCTCCTCGGCGTCAACCGGGTCCTCGTCATGCCGCACACCAACTGCCGCATGGCCTCGGCCACCGAGGCGGAGATCCATGCGGCGCTGCGCGAGGCATCGGGCCACGACACCCGCAGCCTCGACATCGGCGTGGTGACCGATCAGCACGAGTCCTTGCGCCTGGACCTCGTCCGGATCCGGGCCATGCCCTACCTGCCCGACGACCTCGTCGTCGGCGGCGCCATCTACGACGTGCACAGCGGTCGCCTGGAACCGGTGGCCGGGTGAGCCCGGGGCCCGATCCCGAGACTCAAGGAAAGCGCGATCCCGCCGATACCGTCCATGTGGACGTTCGGGTCACCTGGTGGCGCAGATACGGGCAGAACCGGCTCCTCGTCGAGGAGGACGGCCGCCGCCTGGGGTCCCTGGACCTGCTCGACGGGAACATCGAGGTCGACTCCCCCGGGCGGGAGGACGAGGTCCGTGCCGCTCTGACGGACTACCTGGCGACCCGGCCGGGGGTACCCCGGCCCCCTCAGCCCGTGCTGCCCTGAGGCGACAGGCTCGGCAGTTGGGACGCCGGGACCGACGCGGTGGGCGACCCGGACGGCAGCGACTCCCCGCTGGGCGCCACGGCGGATCCGGACGGCGCGGCGCTGACCACCGGAGTGAAGATGGCTTGGGTCATGTCCGGCATGACCTTCTCCTCCTCCACCTGCAGCCACTGCGGCACCGGCGGCGTGAACCGCCCGGTGTGCGCCAGCTGGGCCTGCAGCGGGGCGACCGGGTCCCCCTTCACCTTCGTCAGCAGGCTGACGGACTTCTCCATCCCGGGGATCGCATGGGTGGTGCGCACGATCTCCTGCTGGACCTGCTCGTCGAGGAACCGCTGCAGCCACGCCACCGCCAGCCCCTGCTGACCGCTGCTCGCGGAGACCGACAGGTTCGACCCGTCGAGGTACTGGGGGGCGGCGTGGCCCGCGGCCTCGCCGGGGAGGGCGAACACGTCGGCCTTCTTGGTGAGTGATCCGACCTCGCTGGGGGTCATCAGCGCGGAACCGGCCCGTCCGTCGTCGTAGGCGCGCACGGCACTGGCGGTCGTCTCGTCCGCCTCGGCGGGGGCCTTGGAGTAGCGGCGCACGATGTCCTGCAGCGCCAGCAGCCCGGCCTGGGACTCACCGGAGTCGACAGCCCCCTGCCAGACGCCGTTCTGCGGCACGGCCAGTTCCCCGCCGTACGTCCAGATCCACGGCAGCGCGCCGGTCCAGAACCGCCCGGGGAACCAGAAGGCGGAGTAGTCGGCCGCCATGCCGCCGCTCTGCACCTTGGCAAGAGAATCCCCGAACTGGGTCAGGGTCTTGGGGGGGTCCCCGACGCCGGCGGCCTCCCAGGCCGCTTTGTCGTAGGCGACGACGCGGCCGAAACCGTAGGCGGGGACCGCCACCGGTACCCCGTCGACCTCAGTGGAATGGGCCAGGCCGGGCGTCCACTCGCTGGAGCGTAGGTCGTTGCGGACCGGTTCGAGGTTCGCCAACAGCCCTTCGGCGTACCACCCGGCCGTGTCCGCCGCCGCGGTCTCGACGACATCGGGCGTCTCGGCGCGCAGGGGCAGCTTCGCCTGTGCCTGCCCCTCGAGGGTGGCCCAGTCCTGCCGCATCACGTTCACAGTGACCTTGGGGTAGGTGGTGGCGAACCTCTGGTTGACCAGCCGCACCACCGACTCCGGGATGTCGGGCAGCAGCCAGACCGTCAGCGTGTCCCGCGTGCGCTGCGACGGGAGGGTGATCGGGGAGGGTGAGGGGGACCCGCTCGCCTGGGGCAGCGGCTGGGCCAGGATGTTCGTGATCTGTGCGGCGGCACCGGTGGTGGCGGTGGCCACCTCCGACACGGGACCGTTCTCGCCCATTCCCGCTTCGCGGTTCGCGCACCCGGCGAGCAGAAGGGCACCGACCGCCAGGCCGCCGAGCGCGGCCGTCGCCGATCCGAACGCCATGTTCCCTCCCGGTGTCTCCGGCATCCTGCCACCGCCCGTGCCCGGCGGCGGGGCGGCGTGGCCGTATCGCAACGCTCAGGCGTCGATGCGCTCGCGGTCGAGGTCATCCGACGACGTCACCAGGAACTCCTTGCGGGGAGCCACCTCGTTGCCCATCAGCAGGTGGAACACCCGCTCCGCCGCCTCCGCGTCCTCGATCCGGACGCGGCGCAGGGTGCGGCTGGCCCGCGACATGGTGGTGTCCCGCAGCTGGGCGGCATCCATCTCACCGAGCCCCTTGTACCGCTGCACCGGGTCCTTGATGCGGATCCCGCGGCGGTCGAGATCCTTGACGGTGGCCCGCATCTCCGGCTCGGAGTACGTGTAGATGACCTCCGCAGCGCGTTTCCCCGCGCCGACCGTCTCGATGCGGTGCAGCGGGGGGACGGCGGCGTAGACCCGGCCGGCGTCGATGAGCGGCCGCATGTAGCGGTAGAAGAGCGTGAGCAGCAGGCAGCGGATGTGGGCACCGTCCACGTCCGCGTCGCTCATCATGATGACCTTGCCGTAGCGGGTGGCGTCGAGGTCGAAGGTCCGGCCGGAACCGGCGCCGAGCACCTGGATGATGGCCGCGCACTCCGCGTTCTTGAGCATGTCGGCCACGGAGGCCTTCTGGACGTTGAGGATCTTCCCGCGGATGGGCAGCAGCGCCTGGAACTCGCTGTTGCGGGCCAGTTTCGCGGTGCCGAGGGCACTGTCGCCCTCGACGATGAACAGCTCACTGTCGGCGACCTCCTTGCTGCGGCAGTCGACGAGTTTCGCGGGCAGCGATGAGGTCTCCAGGGCGTTCTTACGGCGCTGCAGGTCCCGGGTCTGCCGGGCCTGGATCCGGGCCCGCATGGCGTTGGCCACCTTCTCGAGTGCGTTCTTCGCCGGGATCTTGTCGCCCCGCGGTGGGGTCGCGAACCACTTGCCGAGTTCCTTGTTGACAACAGCTGCGACGATCTTCGCCGCAGCGGGCGTGCCCAGCACCTCCTTGGTCTGGCCCTCGAACTGCGGCTCGGCGAGGCGGACGGTCACCACCGCCGTCATGCCCTCCATCACGTCTTCCTTGGTGACGGCGTCCTCACTGGCCTTGAGCACCTTCGCCGCGCGCAGCCTCTCGTTGAGGGTCTTCACCAGGGCCCGCTCGAACCCGGTGACGTGGGTGCCCCCCTTGGGGGTGGCGATGATGTTGACGAACGACCGCAGCACGGTGTCGAACCCGGTCGTCCAGCGCAGCGCGATGTCGACGGCCAGTTCCCGCTCCACCTCCTGCGGATTCATGTGGCCTGCGTCGTCGAGGACGGGCACGGTCTCGGTGAACGTGCCGGTCCCTCGCACCTGGATCACGGGCGTCACGGGCTCACCGAGGGTCAGGTGGTCGACGTAGTCGACGATGCCGCCACCGTGATGGAAGGTCTCGTCGAGTACGTCGTCCGGGTCGCGCTCGTCGAGCAGGCGGATGGTGACGCCCGGCACCAGGAACGTCGTTTGCTGCATGCGCGCGCGCAGCTCGGCGCGGTCGTAGCCGGCGTCCTTGGTAAAGATCTTCCGGTCGGCCCACCAGCGCACCCGCGTACCCGTGCGCTTAGCGGGACACTTCCCCGCCACCTGGAGGCCGGACTTGCGGCTGAACTCGGCTCCCGGACCGGCCTCAGCGAAGTCGCCGGGCACCCCCCGCCGGAAGGACATGGTGTGGATCTTCCCGCCGCGGTCCACCTCCACGTCGAGCCGCTCACTGAGGGCGTTGACGACGGACGCCCCGACCCCGTGCAGGCCCCCGGAGGCCGTGTACGAGCCACCCCCGAACTTCCCGCCCGCATGCAGCTTGGTGAACACGACCTCGACCCCGGTCAGCCGCGTCTTGGGCTCCTTGTCGACCGGGATGCCCCGCCCGTCGTCGCGCACCTCGACCGACCCGTCGGGGAACAGGTGGACCTCGATGAACTGGCACCACCCGCCGAGCGCCTCATCGACGGCATTGTCCATGATCTCCCAGAGGCAGTGCATGAGACCGCGCCCGTCGGTGGAGCCGATGTACATGCCGGGCCGCTTGCGCACGGCATCCAGGCCTTCGAGGACGCGCAGTTGCTTGGCCGAGTAGTCCGCCGGCTGCGGCGAGCCCCGGCGGCTCCGGGGACGGGGGGCGGGACTGGGGTCGGCGGTCACGCCGTCCAGCGTACGACGGGGCCGTCCGCCCTGGGCGAACCGCCGCGTCGGTGGTTCGGGGATCCGGCCCCCGGGTGTCACACTGGGGACTCGATGCACCGACGCGGAGGGGGCTCCATGAGCACGATGACATCGCCCGTCCTCAGGGCCGAGGACCGCTGCGACCGCTGCGACGCGCAGGCCTTCGTCCTGGTGCGCCTGTCCTCCGGCCGCGACCTGCAGTTCTGCGTGCACCACTACACGGCGCACGCGACCGCCCTGGCGCCCTTGGCCGACGAGATCGTGGACGAGTCCAGCCGACTGTTCCAGTCCCCCGGACGGTGAACGAACTCGTCGCCGCCCTCGTGGCGGGGGCGATCATCGTCGTCGGCATCGTCGGGACCGTCGTCCCCCTGCTGCCCGGCGCGCTTCTCGTCGCGGCGGGGGTCGTCGTCTACGCGCTCCTGGTCCAGCAGCCCGCCGCGTGGGTGGGGGCCGGCCTCGCCCTCGTGTGCCTGGCCATCGGCCTTGTCGCCAAGTACCTCGTGCCCGCCCGGGCCGTGTCCGGCGACGTCGACCGCTGGCCCCTGGCGATCGGGGGCGTGGCCGGTGTCGTGGGCTTCTTCGTGATTCCGGTGGTGGGTTTGCCGGTCGGCTTCATCGTGGGCGTCTTCGGCACCGAGTTGGTGCGGACCCGCCGCTTCGACGCGGCGTGGACCGCCACCCGGCACGCCCTGAAGGCGGCGGGCCTGTCGCTGCTCATCGAACTCGCTTCCGTGGTGGTCGCCGGTTGTGTGTGGCTGGCGACCATACTGGTCCTGGCAGCGACGTGACGAGGAGTGCCATGAAGTTCAGCGAGTACCGGGCGATGGACGCCACCGCAATGCGCAAGGGCCTGCAGGACAAGCAGTTCACCGCCGAGGAGTTGCTGGATGCCGCCCGGTCCCGGCTCGACCAGGTCAACGACCGGATCAATGCCGTCGTCCTCGACCTGACCGACGAGGCGGCCGCCGAGATCGCCGACGGTCTGCCCACCGGGCCCCTGGCGGGGGTGCCCATGGTCCTGAAGGACATGGACGGGCAACTCGGTGGGGCGTTGTGCACGTTCGGCTCCCGCTCGCTGCGCGACTGGGTGGCGCCCTACGACTCCACGCTGTTCGCGCGTTACCGCGGCAACGGCGCGGTGTTCGTGGGTAAGACCAACTGCCCGGAGTTCGGGATCATGGGGATCACCGAGCCCGAACTCCACGGGCCGACCCGCAACCCGTGGAACACCGATCACACCCCGGGCGGCTCCAGCGGCGGTTCCGCCGCCTCCGTCGCCGCGGGGATCGTGCCGGTCGGCCACGCGGGTGACGGCGGCGGGTCGATCCGGATCCCCTCCGCCTACTGCGGCCTCTTCGGCCTCAAACCGAGCCGCGGCCGGATGCCCATGGGACCCGATGTGGCGGACGGCTGGAACGGCCTGGCCATCCCGCACGTGATCACCCGGTCGGTGCGCGACAGCGCCCTGTTCCTCGAGACCACGTGTGGCCCCGACCTCGGCGCGCCCTACGGTCCGCCGGAGGGCACGACCAAGTTCCTCGCGGCTGCCGCCCGGCCGCCGCGGCGGCTGCGCGTCGGGGTCACCCGCAAGGCGTTCCTGGCCGAGACGCAGGACCGCGAGATCGTGGCAGCCGTGGACAACGCGGCCGGTCTGCTCGCCGAGCTCGGCCACGACGTCGTCGAGTTGGACCTGAAGCTGGACGCCGACGAGGTCGCCGAGGCCTACCTGACGATCAACGCGTCGTGCATCGCCCGCGACATTCAACTGACCGAGGCCAAGACCGGACGGACGCCCCGCCCCGAGGACTTCGAGCGCGCTACCTGGTTCCTCGGCCAGGTGGGGCAGGCCGTCTCGGGCCGGGACCTGGAGAACGCCCTGGGCGTGGCCGGCGCCCTGGGGCGTTCCGTGGCCGAGCAGATGGAGACCGTCGACGTGCACATGAGCGCCACCACCGCGCAGCCCCCGGCCCGGGTGGGTGAGCTCGGACTGGGCACCGCTGAGAAGGTGGGCCTGTCGACGATCCGGCGGGTCTCGGCGCTCACCGGGCCCGCGCTCAACCCGCTGTTCCGGACCGCGATCGCACAGCTCGCCAGCGACTCGCTGGCGCGCACCCCCAACACCCAGGTCTTCAACATGACCGGTCAACCGGCCATGAGCGTGCCCCTCGCCTGGACGACCACCGGGCTGCCCATCGGCATCCAGTTCGCGGGCATGTTCGGGGACGAGGCCCTGCTGCTGTCGCTGGCGGGTCAACTGGAGGACGCCCGGCCCTGGTTCGACCGCACGCCGGTGGTCTGACCGGGAAGGTCGTCAGAAGTACAGCTGGGCCAGGTCGACGATCGCCAGGGCGATCAGACCCACCCCGAAGACCAGGCAGACCCAGAGTTTGATCGCGTTCGAGTGGCTTCCCAGCCATTTGTGGAAGTGCTGCATCCGGCGTTCCGCGGGTTCGCCACGCAGGGAGACGGCCAACGGCGGCCCGATCCAGGTCACCGACGTCACCACCACCAACATCAGCAGGGCGATGCCCTTGGTCACCTCCGGTGCCGCCGAGTTGGTCACGAAGTGGATGGCCGGCAGGTACAGGGCCAGCGTGTTGAGTTCCGTGAACTGCCAGGCGAACCCCACCGGTACGAGCAGCCACGGCGACATCGACGCGAACCGGGTGGCCTCAGAGGTGTGATGGCCCGGCGGCTTGGGCCAGTAGTGCACCTTGACCGCCACGGCGAGGAGCACGACGCCGGCGACGACCTCGCCGATCGCCAGTTGGATCGACGGGCGCCCGACACTGACGTCGGGCAGCATCGCCAGCAGGGAGTACCCCACGAAACCCAGCACCACCAGCGCCGTCGTGAGACCCACCGCCAACGCCCACGCCCGGGCCAGGCCCTGGGGCCCGGACGCCAGCACGAGGATCTGCACCAACAGCACGCTCGGGCTGAGGGCCGCTCCCAGGGCCAGCGGCAGGATCTGCAGGAGCAGGACGAGGTCCACGTAGGTCAGCCGTCGATGAGGGCGTCGACGAAAGCCTCGGGGTCGAAGGGGGCGAGGTCGTCGGGCCCTTCGCCCAGCCCGACGAGTTTCACCGGGACGCCGAGTTCCTGCTGCACTGAGATGACGATGCCGCCCTTGGCGGTGCCGTCGAGTTTCGTGAGCACGACACCGGTGATGTCCACGACGTCGGAGAACACGCGCGCCTGCGTCATCCCGTTCTGGCCGGTGGTGGCGTCCAGCACGAGGAGGACCTCACCGACCGGCACCTGCTTCTCGATGACCCGTTTCACCTTGCCCAATTCGTCCATCAGGCCGGTCTTGGTGTGGAGGCGGCCGGCGGTGTCGACGAGGACGACGTCGGCCTCGTCGGCGATTCCCGTGGTCACCGCGTCGTAGGCCACGGAGGCGGGGTCGGAGCCCTCCGCCCCGTGCACGACGGGCACGCCGACCCGCTCGCCCCAGGTCTGCAGTTGCTGGGTGGCGGCGGCCCGGAACGTGTCGGCGGCGCCCATGACGACGTCCTTGTCCTCGGCGACGAGCAGGCGGGCGAGTTTGCCGGTGGTCGTCGTCTTGCCCGTTCCGTTCACGCCGACCACCAGGATCACGGCGGGGTTCCCCCCCAGGGACATGGTGTTGAGATCTCGGTCCATGTCCGGGTCCACCGACACGAGCAGTTCCTCACGCAGCATGCTGCGCACGCGCTGCGGGTCGTCGGTGCCTTCCACCTTCACCCGGGTGCGCAGACGCTCCACGAGGTCCTGGGTGCCGGTGATGCCGACATCGGCGACGAGCAGGGTGTCCTCGACCTCCTCCCAGGTGGCCTCGGTCACCGTGCCGCCGCTCAGCAGGGAGAGCAGGCCCCGGCCGAGGGCAGTGTTGGAGCGCGCCAGGCGGGCCCGCAGCCGGGCCATCCGGCCGAGCGCCGGCTCGGGGGTCTCGACGGGCGGGGCCTCGATCGTGGCAGTGCCGCCCCCGCCGTCGAGCGGGACGTCCTCGATGTCGCGCAGGGGGGTGTCGCGAGGCTCAGAGGCGTCGTCGTTGACGCCGGGCAGGACCTCGGGCTTGGCCGGCGGCGCCGGGAGCTCCTTGCGACGCGAACGCACGGTGACGAAGCCGATGCCGACCACGATCAGCAGGACGACGACAGCAATCAGGATTTCGATTCCCACGGTCGCCGAGTCTAGGGCAGCAGGGGGGCGGGAGTTCGGGTCAGCGGGGGCGGACCACCGCCTCCATCCCGGACGCCGGCCGCATGGTCACCGCGGCGAGCGGACGCACCTGCGCGGGGGCGACCACGTCAATGTCCCACCGCCGGAGCAGCCGGGCAGTGGCGAGGACCGCCTCGAGCCACGCGAACTGCTCCCCGATGCACCGCCGGGAACCGAAACCGAAGGGGAACCAGGTGCCGCGGGGGACGCCGGGCGCCCGTTCGCTGAACACGCCGTCGGCGGTGAGCCACCGCCGCGGCTCGAACGTGGCAGCGTCGGGCCAGAACCGGGGGTCGCGGTGCATCGCGTACTGGGAGGCCAGGATCGTGGAGCCGGGGGGAACGTCGTAGCCGGCCAGGTCGAGGGTCGCGGTCGCATACCGGCCCAGGATCCACGCCGGTGGATGCAGGCGCATCGCCTCCGCGACCACGGCGCGGGTGCGCGGCAACTCCGCGAGGGCCGCGAAGTCGGCGGCGGGGACGTGGTCGATCTCCTCGCGCAGCCACTCCAGGGCAGCGGGGTTCAGGGTGAGGTCGCGGATCAGCCACGACAGGGCCATCGCGGTGGTCTCATGGCCGGCCAGCACCATCGTCATGGTCTCGTCGCGGACCTCGGTGTCGGTCAGCCCGGCGCCCGTCTCGTCGTCCACGGTCTGCAGCAGCAGCGACACGATGTCGCCGCCCGCCCTCCCCGCGGCGATGGCGGTGCGCTTCTCCTGGATCACCTCGGCGATGACGGCATCCAGGTCCGCGATGGCGGCGAACAGTCGCCGCCGGGACGGTGTCGGAACCCGCAGCAGCGCCTGCGAGACCGGGGACAGTGACCGGGTGAAACGGTGCAGGACCACGTCCAGCGCGGGCCCCACCCGGTGTGCCTCCCCGGACAGGTCGGTGCCGAACAGGGTGCGCCCGACCACGTCGAGCGTCAGGGCCGACATCTGCTCCACCACGTCGATGCGCAGAGGGGCGCCCGCCCCGGTGGCACGCCACCGCTGGTCGGTGACGTCGATCGCGGCCACCATGTCGTCGGCGTAGCCCGCGATGCGCTGGTGGTGGAAGACGGGCTGCACGAGGCGCCGGTTGCGCATGTGTTCGGCGCCCTCGGATGTCAGCAGCCCGTTGCCCAGCAGGGGACGGGTCAACTGCAGGCCGCGTCCTTTCAGCAGGCTGCGGGCGTCGGTGACGAACGCCTGCCAGATCAGGTCGGGGTCGCTCACCACGTACAGGTACTCGCCGCCGAGGCGCAGGTACCCGACCGGGGCGTAGCGCCGACTGATGTCCGCGAACATGCGGTACGGCGCCAACCGGCGGGTGGCCAGGGCCGCCACCAGCGGGCCCGATCGGGGTCCGGGTGGTCGGCGCAGTCCGGACGGCTGGGGGCGGCGCCGCGCGGCCACGACGTCGCGGGTCTCCTGGAGGCGCTCGGGCAGGGTCGCGGTCACGTCGCCAGTGTGGCGCGGCCGGGCGACGGGAGCGAGGGCCGCGGGAAAACCTGACGGTCCTCTGACCTGGTCAGGCGTCGACGGTTTCGCGGATGCGCTGGGAGATCACGTTGCTGACGCCGTCCCCGCGCATCGAGACGCCGTACAGCGCATCGGCGGCCTCCATCGTGCGTTTCTGATGGGTGATGACGATCAGCTGAGAGTCGGACCGCAACTCCTCGATGACCTCGAGCAGGCGACCGAGGTTGGTGTCGTCCAGGGCGGCCTCGACCTCGTCCAGCACGTAGAAGGGGCTCGGCCGCGCCTTGAACAGCGCCACGAGGAACGCGACCGCCGTCAGGGACCGCTCTCCTCCGGACAGCAGGGACAGGCGTTTCACCTTCTTGCCCGGGGGACGGGCTTCGACCTCCACCCCGGTGGCCAGCATGTCGTGGGGGTCGGTGAGGATCAGTCGGCCCTCGCCGCCGGGGAACAGGCGGGCGAAGACCCGCTCGAACTGCGCGGCGGTGTCCGCGAACGCCTCGGCGAACACCTGCTCCATCCGGTCGTCCACCTCCTTGATGACGCCCTGCAGGTCCTCGCGGGCCTGCCGGATGTCGTCGAGCTGGGCGGCCAGGAACTGGTGTCTCTCCTCGAGGGCGGCGAACTCCTCCAGCGCGAGCGGGTTGACGCGGCCCAGCAGGGACAGGGCCCGTTCCGCCGACTTGAGGCGGCGTTCCTGCTCGCCCCGCGCGAAGGGGTACGGCTCCGGGTCGGGGCCGCCGTCCTCCTCGTCGCCGGGAGCCCGCGGGCTGGGCGGCACCATGACGGTGGGCCCGTAGTCGGCGAGCAGTTCGTCGGTGGCGATGCCGAACTCTTCCATGGCCCGGTCCTGCAACTGCTGGATCTTCAACTGCTGCTCGGCGCGGACCATCTCATCCCGGTGTACCGAGTTGGTCAACGCCTCAAGGGTGGCAGTCAGCTCCTTGAGCTGCGTCCGGAGGTCGGCCAGTGCGGCGTCGCAGGCGTCGCGGCGGGTCTGCAGGTCCGTGCGGGTACGGTCTGCGGCCGCCACCAGGTGGTCGGCCTGCCGTCCGGCTGTGGCCGCGACGCCGCTGACAGCCAGCGCCACCTCCCGGTGCCGGCGCCGCACCTGCAGCAGGCGCTCGCGCTCGCGGGCGGCCTGCCGCTCCCGTTCGGCTGCGGCGATCAGTTCGTCGGCACGCCGGCCGACGGCACCGGCCCGCTCCTCCCCGGTGCGCAGGGCCAGGCGGATCTCCATCTCGCCCGCTCGGGCGGCAGTCACTGCCGCCGCCATGTCCTCGCGCCGATCTGCGCTGGGCGCGTGCGCGACGCGGCGGTCGGCGACCTCGCGCAGGGCCGCCTCGGCCGTGCGCAACGCATCGGCATCCTCCGCCACCCGCTCCCGGGCGGAGGCGATGTCGCCGTTGAGCCGGTCGGCTTCCTGCCGCGCGGAGCGCACCTGCGAGCCGAGGGCACCCAGTTGGTCCGCGACGGCCGCCATGGCGGCGTCGGACTCGTGCAGGGCGGTCAGCGCAGCGGTCAGCGCCTCCTCGGCCAGGGCGAGGGCGCCGCGGGCCTCCTCGGTGGCGAACCGCAGCCGTTCGCTGCGAGTGGTCAGCCCGGCGAGTTGTTCGTCGCAGGCCTCGATTTGCCCGGCCAGTTCCAGGGCATTGGCCTCGTTGTCGTCCCACGTCAGCAGCGACGCCGGGCCGACGACGTGTCCGTCGCGGGTCACCGCGAGGCGGGCGCCGGCGGCCACCGCCTGGGCGGCGGCCGCGATGGACTCGGCCCGCACGACGTCACGCAGGGCCACCCCCAAAGCGGCCACGACGGCGGGGTCACCCGAGATGACCTCGGTGAGGGCGTCGGGGCCGGCGGCGGGCGACGCAGCCGCCCCCGTCACCAGGAAACGCGGTGATGCCGACACCCGCTCCAGCACCTCTACGGCGGTGACGTGATCGGGCACGACGACGCCGTCGGCGAGTTCCCCAAGGGCGGCGGCGACCGCGGTCTCCCAGCCGGGCGCCACATGCACCAGATCGCGGACCAGCCCGACGACGCCGGGGTCGGACTCGATGTCGGTGGGCAGACCGGACCTGGCCCGCACGGCGGACCGCAGCGCCTCGCCGCGCGCCGTCACGGCGGCCCGCTCCTGCGCGACGGCGGTCTCCTCGGCGGTGAGCTCGGTGACGGCGGCGGCGGCCCGCTCGGTCTCCTGACGGCACTGCTCGTAGCGGGAGTCCAGGTCGACCTCGCCGGTGCCGAGTCCGGTGACGTCCTGCTCCAGTTCCGCGAACTGGCGGGCGGCGGTGTCGCCCCCGCCGCGGGCGTCCGCCAGGGCCTGAACGAGCTGGTCGATCTCGCCCTGGCGGGCGTCGATGCGGCTGCGGGCCGCAGCGGCGGACCCCTGCAGGCGGGCCAACTGCTCCCGCTGCTCGGCGGCGCTGCGCTGCTCGGCCTCGACGCGGCGCTCCTCGGCGGTGAGGGCGGTCTCGGCGGCGGCACGACCGGCGGAGGCTTCGGCGAGTAGGCGGGTGCGTTCCCGGTTCTCCGCGGTCAGGTCGGCGAGTTCCTGCTGCAGCCGGTGGGCTTCCGCGTCGAGCTGGGTGGGATCGACGGTGCTGCGGGAGACCTCGTCGGCGTCGGTCAGGTTGCGGCTGCGTTCCCGCGCCACCGACGTGACGGCCCGGAACCGTTCGGCGAGACCGGACAGCTGGAACCACAGGTCCTGCTGCCGGGACAGTGCGGGCACGATCTCCTCGACCTGGGCCTGGGTCTGGGCCTCGCGGGACTGCGCGGCGAGGAGCTGGGCCTCGATGTCGCGCCGCTGCTCCCGCAGGGCCGTCTCGTCGGCCTGTTCCTGGGCCAGGGCCTCGGTGAGCGCGGACAGGTCGTCGGCGAGCAGCCGCAGCCGGGAGTCGCGCACGTCGGCCTGGATGACGGCGGCCCGGCGGGCCACCTCGGCCTGCCGGCCGAGCGGTTTCAGTTGCCGACGCAGTTCGGCGGTCAGGTCGGTCAGCCGGCTCATCTTCTCGGTCAGACCGTCCAGTTTCCGCAGCGCCTTCTCCTTGCGCTTGCGGTGTTTCAGGACGCCGGCCGCCTCCTCGATGAAGCCGCGCCGGTCATCGGCGGTCGCGTGGAGGATGGAGTCGAGCTGTCCCTGCCCCACGATCACGTGCATCTCCCGCCCGATGCCCGAGTCGGAGAGCAGTTCCTGGACGTCCAGAAGGCGGCACGGCGTGCCGTTGATGGCGTACTCGGACCCGCCCGAACGGAACATGATGCGCGAGATGGTGACTTCGGTGTAGTCGATCGGCAGGGCGCCGTCGGTGTTGTCGATGGTGAGGGTGACCTCGGCGCGTCCCAGCGGCGCCCGGTTGGACGTCCCGGCGAAGATGACGTCCTCCATCTTGCCGCCGCGCAGGCTCTTGGCGCCCTGCTCGCCCATGACCCACGACAGGGCGTCGACGACGTTGGACTTGCCGGAGCCGTTGGGTCCGACGACACACGTGACACCGGGCTCGAACGACAGGGTCGTCGGGGAGGCGAAGGACTTGAAGCCCTTCAGAGTCATGCTCTTCAGATGCACGCGATCTCCTTGCGGCCGGACGTTGCAGGCTAACCCGCGGACCGGGCCCAGCCGCGCAGCGGCACGCGCGCCGTGGCGATCAGGGGGCGGCGGGGGCGAGCAGGTCGTCCGCGAGGGGGGTGAGATCGAGTGACCGGTCGAGTTCCACCCGGGCGACGTACTCCTCGAGTTCCGCCACCCGGCGCCGCAGGCGTGCCACCTCCGCGGCCAGCACCCGTTCCCCACCTGTCATGTGTCCGTAGAGCGCCTTCGCCATTCGGATCCCACCCCTGTCGTGTGTCGTCCCACCGCCGTCTCCGGCCCCGGTCCAGTGTGCCACCCCCCAGGAGCCGCGCGGACCACGACTTCTCAGCCGCCGCCCCGCGGCGGCCGTTGGCAGCGCGGGCAGCGATGGGACGACCGGTTGGCGAACTGTTCGCGCACGATGGCGGTCCCGCACCGGCGGCAGGGCAGGTCCTGCCGCCCGTAGGCGTCCAGCCGCCGCTCGAACCAGCCGGACTCCCCGTTGACGGCCACGTACAGCGGGTCGAAGGACGTCCCCCCGGCCGCCAGGGCCTCGTCCATCACCTCTGTGGCCGTGTCCAGCAGGCGGATCGCATCCTTCTGGGTGAGGCGGGAGGCGGGGCGGTCAGGGGGGGTACCGACCCGCCACAGGGTCTCGTCGGCGTAGATGTTGCCGATGCCGGACACCACGGACTGGTTGAGCAGGACCCGTTTCACGCCGCTGGTCGAGCGGCGGATCGCCCGCGCGGTGGCCTCGCGGTCGAAGGCGGGGTCGAACGGGTCGCGGGCGATGTGCGCGACGGCCGTGGGCACCTCGCCGGCCATCCGGTCGGCCAGCACCCAGCCGAAGGTGCGCTGGTCGCGGAACACCACGGTCGTCCCGTCATCGAGCGGCCACCAGACGCGGGCGTGGGGATCGTCGTCGGGGGGTGCGTCGACCACCCGGAACTGCCCGCTCATGCCGAGGTGGGCCACGACCACGTCATCGCGGTCCCCCACCTCCAGCCACAGGTACTTGCCGCGCCGGCGTGCCGAGTGCACGACTCCGGTGGCCCGGCCCGAGAACAGGGCCGCTCCGCCCTCCTGGCGCCGGACGGCCCGGGGGTGGGCGACGACGGGTGCACCCAGTTCCCGGCCGACGACCCGGTCGGCCAGGCCGCGCCGGACCGTCTCGACCTCCGGCAGCTCCGGCACGTCACGCCCGTTCGGAGAACTCGGCGAACGTGGTGCGGGCGGCCTGCTGTTCGGCGTCCTTCTTCGTGGCGCCGCGGCCGTGGCCGTGCAGTCCGTCGGACAGGCGCACCCGCGCCGTGAATTCCTTGTGGTGGTCCGGGCCGGACTCGTCGACGACGTAGTGCGGCACTCCGAGGCCCAGTTCGGAGGTCAGTTCCTGCAGGCTGGTCTTCCAGTCCAGTTCGGCGTCGAGGGTCTCGGTGGCCGTGAGTAGAGGGTCCATGAGGGTGTGGATGACGCGGGTCGCGGTGTCCAGGCCGTGGGCCAGGTACACGGCCCCGAAGACGGCTTCGAGGGTGTCCGAGAGGATCGAGGTCTTCTCCCGGCCACCGGTGGCGTTCTCCCCCTTGCCGAGCAGCAGGTAGTCCCCGAGACCGATGCCGCGGGCCACGTCGGCCAGGGCCTTCGCGCTCACCATGGCTGCGCGCATCTTCGCCAGTCGCCCCTCGGGCAGATCGGGGTTGCGCCGAAACAGCGCGTCGGTGATGACGATGCCCAGCACAGCGTCGCCGAGAAACTCGAGACGCTCGTTGTGACTCAGGCCACCGGCCTCGTAAGCGTAGGAACGGTGGGTGAGCGACTGCACCAGCAGCTCGTCAGGGACGTCGACGCCGAGCCGTCCGCACAGGTCGGCGGGGTCGCGCGGGGTGGCCTCGGCCACGGATCACACGTCGAGGACGGCGCGCTTGTTGTAGGTGCCGCAGGTCTGGCACGCCGTATGCGGCAGCTTTGCCGATCCGCAGCGGTCACACTTCGTCAGCGCGACCGGATTCGCCTTCCACTGGGAGCGGCGGGACCGGGGGTTCGAGCGCGACATCTTCCGCTTGGGGACAGCCATGTCAGTCTCCTTCGTCCTGGGGTCCGGGGGTCTCCGCGAACCGTTCCCGCAACTCCGCCAGCGCCGCCAGGCGCGGGTCGCTGCGGTCGTGACCGTGATCCGGGTCGTCGGCCAACCGGGCACCGCACTGCGGGCAGAGCCCGGGGCAATCGACCCGGCAGGTCGGAGTCAAGGGTAGGGCCAACACCACCGCATCGCGAAATGCGGGCCGCAGATCCAGCGTGTGATCGGTCATGGGGACGATGTCGTCGTCGGTCTCGGCACCCTCGGCCGCGGGTTCCGCACCGGGATAGGTGAAGAAGACCCGGAAGGCTACGGGCAGCGGCTCCCGCAGCGGGTCGAGGCACCGGACACACTCTCCGGACAGGTCGACCTGCGCGGAGCCGGTCACCAGGATCCCGTCGAGGACGGACTCCAGCAGCAGGTCCACGTCGGTGGGCTGCGGGGGCACGGTGACCACGTCGTTGCCGAGGTCGGCGTCCGGGACGGTCGATACGGTGAAGTGCCGGGACATGCCCGGCTGCCGCGGGAGGTCGCGGCTGTCGACGACGAGGGGATGGTCCTCGGTCATGCGACGGGGGCGGCCGGGTCCACCGGCTCGGGGACCGCGCCGGCCAGTTTCGCGCGACCGTTGCGGACGGCCTCCGCCGTGCGGTCGAGGACACCCTCGAACGAGGCGAGTTTCGCATCCACGTAGGCGTCGGCCTCGGCCCGCCGGCGGTCGGCCTCGGCCTGGGCCTCGATGAGGATGCGGTCCCCCTCGGCCGTCGCCGCCCGGGTGATCTCGTCCTGGGTCACGAGTTGCTGGGCGTATTCGCGCGCGTCGACCCGCATCTGCTCCGCGTCGACCTGCGCCTCGGAGATCACGGCGTCCCGCTCGGCCAGGATGCCGTGCGCCTGCCGGATCTCCTCCGGGAGCATGGCCTGGGCCTGTTCGACGAGTTGCGCGGCCTGGTCGCGGTCGATGATGGCGCCACCGCCGAGGGCGCGCGGCTTCGCCGCGGCGATCAACTCGGCCAGGGCGTCCAGCGTCTGCGTGATGTCCAACGGATCCTCCGGGGTCATTCTGCTTCCGCCCGTTGGGCGCGCAATCGGTCCTCAAGTCTCTCCCGAACGAGGTCGGGAACCAAGCCGGCGATGTTCCCGCCGTACGTGGCGACGTCCTTCACCAGGCTCGACGAGAGATAGCCGTAGACCGGGTTGGTGGACACGAACAAGGTCTCCACGCCGGAGAGGCGGTGGTTCATCTGCGCCATCTGCAGTTCGTAGTCGAAGTCGGAGACGGCGCGTAGCCCCTTCACGATGGCGGGGATCTGGTTGTCGCGGCAGTAGTCGACCAGCAGGCCGTGGAAGGAGTCCACCGAGACGTTGGGGAAGGGCGCCAGGCACTGGGTGAGCATGTCCATGCGCTCGGCCACGGTGAACAGGCTCGCTTTGGTCTTGTTGATGAGTACGGCGACGGTGACGTGGTCGAACAGGGCCGCGGCCCGTTCGAAGACGTCGAGGTGCCCGTTGGTGACGGGGTCGAATGACCCCGGGCAGACCGCAGTGGTCATGCGCGCTGTCCGTCCTCACTGTTGGGGCTGCTGGAGCGACCGTACCAAACCGCAGTGTCCCCGTAGCGGCGACGACTGACTGCCTGGATCCCGGCCGGCCACGGCGGGTCGGCGTCCGCGGCCGTCTCGGCGACGACGACACATCCGGGCGCGAACCATCCCGCAGCCAGGTAGTCGGCGAACACACGCGGCAGCTGGTCGGCGCTGCGGTAGGGCGGGTCGGCGAACACCACGCGGCAGGGGCTGGCGCCCGGCACCACGGGCAGTACCGGACGGGCGACGACGCGGGCGCGGTCGCCGGCGTCCAGCGCGGCCACGTTGCGGCGCAGGTTGGCCACGGCCCGGCGGTCCCGTTCGACGAACACCGCGCGCCGCGCGCCGCGACTGAGGGCCTCCAGGCCCAGTGCGCCGCTGCCCGCGAAGAGGTCGAGGACGTCTCCTGCCTCCCAGTCCCCCACCTGACCGGCCAGCGAGTTGAAGATGGCCTCGCGGACCCGCTCGGAGGTGGGGCGCACGTCGCCGCCCGCGACGGTCAGCCGCCGCCCGCCCCAATCGCCGGCGACGATGCGGGTCACATCTTGTCCAGGTACGCCGCAGTGTTCTGGTCCTCCAGGTCCGCGACGGCAGCGGCCAGCAGGGGATGGCCGGACAGTTCCGGGTCGGGCAGGACCAGCTGTTGGGCGGCGTCACGCGCCTGGGTGATGAGGTCCTCGTCGCGCAGCACCGACAGCAGCCGCAGCGACGACCGCCGGCCCGACTGCGCGGTGCCCAGCACGTCGCCCTCCCGGCGCTGTTCGAGGTCCAGCCGGGAAAGCTCGAACCCGTCGAGGGTGGCCGCGACCCGCGCCAGCCGGTCGTAGGCCGGCTCCCCCGGGCGGGACGCCGTGACCAGCAGACACAGCGCCGGGCGACCGTCGCGACCGACACGGCCGCGCAGCTGATGCAGCTGGGACACGCCGAACCGCTCGGCGTCCATGATGACCATCATCCCGGCGGCGGGGACATCGACGCCCACCTCGATGACGGTGGTGCTCACCAGGACGTCGACGCCGGCGTCGTCGGACGGTCCGGCCGCGAACCGCCGCATCACGGACTCCTTGTCCTCAGGGGCCATCCGGCCGTGCATGACGTCGACCCGCACGTCACGCAGCGGACCCGCGGACAGCTCGGCGGCGAGGGCCTCGACGGCGTGGGTGGGGGGCGCGTCCGTATCGTCCTCGGCATCGTCCGCACCGATGCGGGGGCACACGACGAAGACCTGCCGACCGGCCGCCACCTCCTCGGCGACCCGCTCCCACGCCCGGTCCAGGTGGGACGGGCTGGCCGACGTACTGACGACGTGGGAGACGATCGCCGGGTCGCCGTGGGGCCGTTCGGTCAAGGACAGCACGTCGAGGTCCCCGAAGACCGTCATGGCCACCGACCGCGGGATCGGCGTCGCGGTCATGACCAGCAGGTGGGGGCGCTGACCGGGCACCCGCTCCAGCAGCGCCGAACGCTGCTCAACCCCGAACCGGTGTTGTTCGTCGACGACGATCAGGCCGAGATCGTGGTACTGCACGGTGTCCTGCAGGAGCGCGTGGGTGCCGATGATGATGCCCGCGTCGCCGGTGAAGATGTCCATCAGGGCGGCCTTGCGGGCGGCTTTCCCGGTGGAACCCGTCACCAGCACCACGCGGGTGCCCATCACCGCGCCCCCCAGCATGCCGCCCTCGGCGAGATCGCCGAGCAGGCGCGTGATGTTCGCGTAGTGCTGCTGGGCGAGGACCTCGGTGGGGGCCAGCAGCACGGCCTGCCCCCCCGTGTCGACCACCTGCAGCATGGCGCGCAGCGCCACCAGCGTCTTGCCGGTGCCGACGTCACCCTGCAGCAGCACGTGCATGGGATGGGACTCCGACAGCCGCTCGGACAGGGCGGTGCCGACCTCCCGCTGCCCGGCCGTCAGGGTGAACGGGCTGCGCCCGTCGAAGTCGACGAGCAGGCCGTCGGCGTGCGGCGGTCGCGCCGACGTCGACAGGTGGTCGGCGCGCCAGCGCCGCTGCGCGAGGGCCAGTTGGATGACGACGGCCTCGTCGAAGGCGAGCCGTCGCCGGGCGGCGCGGGCGGCCGCCTCGTCGGCGGGGCGGTGGATGTCGCGCAGCGCCGTGTCGAGGGGGACCAAGCCGAACTCCTCGCACAGGTCGGCGGGCAGCGGATCGGCCGGGGGCGTCAGCTGCGCGAGCACCATCCCGACGGCGCGGTCGATCACGGGGCTGGAGATGCCTTTGGCGGCGGGATAGACGGCGATCAGCCGCCCCAGGAAGTCGGTGTCAGCGGGGTCGAAGTCCTGCGCGGCCTCGTCGGGCAGGAGCTGGAACTCCGGCTGGACCAGTTGCAGGCGACCCCGGAACTCCCCGACCTCGCCGGAGAACAGGCCCAGCCGTCCGACGGGCAGTTGGCGCTTCAGCCCCTTGCGGCCGAAGAACGTGAGGAGGACCTCGCCGGTGCCGTCCGTGACCACGAGCTCCGTCCGGTCCATGAGCCGGCCGGTGCGCTTGTTGCGGTACGAGGAGGACTTCACACTGGCCACCCGCGCCATCACGGTCACGTAGTCGCCGGGCACGAGGGTGCTCAGGTCGGTGAGCTCGCCGCGGGAGAAGTACCGGCGCGGATAGTGGTGCAGCAGGTCCGACACGGTCTCCAGGCCGAGGTTCCCCAGCGCCGTGGCCGTGCGGCCCCCGACGACGGCGTTGAGCCGGTCCGCCGTAGTCACCTCACCCGTCGCCATGTGCCCAGCGTGGCATTCCGCACCGGCGACTCGGCGCAGGCGCTCCTACTCGACGCCGAAGATGAGGGGCCACAGCACCTGCCCGCCCTCGTAGGCCTCGACCTCGACTCCGGGATGCTGCGCCGCGATGTACCCGGTCACGTGCTCGACGAGGGCGTCGTCGGCGTCGGCGCCCCGCACGATCGTGGCGAGCTCCGCGCCGGCGCCGAGCATCAGGTCGAGCGTCTCGCAGGCGACCGTGGCCCAGTCGGACCCGATGCGCAGGATGTCGCCGTCCACCATGCCCAGGATGTCCCCGGGGGCGCACCGTCCGGCGGTGGTCATGGCCTCCCGCGACGACACGGTGACGGCGCCGTACCGGGTCGCGCCCGAGGCCCGGGACATCGCCACCACGTCATCGTCGAAGGAGAGGTCCGCGTCATGGACCGCGAGGGCGGCCAGCGACTGCGAGATCGACCGGCTCGGCACCACGGCCACCCGCAGGCCCTGTTCCCGGGCTGTCACCGCGGCCGCCTCGGCAGCCGCGCGGGTCTCCTTGTCGCTGGGCAGCACGATGACCTCACCGGCCCCGGTCGCGGCGATGGCGTCCAGGAACTCCCCGGTCGACGGGGCCAGGCGCGGCTGGGCGACGACCGGGGTGACGCCCCATTCCTGCAGGAGCGCCTCGATGCCGGGTCCGTGCGCCACTGCCACGACGCCCCTGCCCTCGGGCAACTCATGCTCGGCTTCACCGGCCTCGAGGTAGGTGATGCGGATCCGGTAGGGGCGTCCCACCTCCATCCCCGCCTCGACCGCCGCCCCGGCATCGTCGACGTGCACGTGCACGTTCCACAGCCGGTCGCCGCCGACCACCACGAGGGAGTCACCGAGCGCCTGCAGTCGGCCCTTCAGTCCGGGGAGTCGGTCGTCGTCGGCCTCCAGGAGGTACATGACCTCGTACGCCGGGCCGCTGTACCCGGAGTCGCGTTCCCCGACGGGGGTGACCGGGAGGTTGGCCACGGGGGGAGGCGGCCTCCGCTGCCCGGTCACGACCTCGCACAGCGCGGACAGGATGACGACGAAGCCACGCCCGCCGGAGTCCACCACCCCTGCCTCCCGCAGCGCGGGGAGCTGCTCGGTGGTCTCGGCCAGGGCCTCGTCGGCGGCATCGGTGGCCACGGCGACGACCTCGGCCAGGGTCTGTGCGTCGCTCGCCGCCGCCGCCTCCGCCGCGCGGCGGACGACCGTCAGGATGGTGCCTTCCTTGGGCGAGCCGACGGACGCGTAGGCCATCTCGCTGGCGCGCTGCAGCCCTTCGGTGATCACCTGCGCCGCGGGGCGCGCTTCCCCGTGCTCGGTCGGCGGCACCGACACCATGCCGCGCAGGACCTGGCTGAGGATCACCCCGGAGTTGCCACGCGCCCCCATCAGAGCGCCGCGCATCAGGGACTCGGCGAGCGACTGCATCGCGACCGCCCCGTCGGCGCCGACAGGCAGCAACGCGTCGGTCTCGAGCATGGCCTGCTCGGCGGCCGCGAGAGTGTGGAACATGTTCGTGCCGGTGTCGCCGTCGGGCACGGGGAAGACGTTGAGCGCGTCGATTTCGTCCTGCGCCTCGTCGAGGGCAGCGACAGCGGTGCGCACCCAGGAGCGCAGGAGGTCGGCGTCCACACTCTCGTGGCCCGCCTCGTCGATCTCGTCGGCCATGCGCCCCAACGTAGTCGGGGGAGGTGGCTGATTTCCCGGTCTGCGGCACCTCGGCTATAGTTGGAGGGCGTTTTCCGCTGCATCTGCAGCGTCAGGAACCACCCCGAGCGTCGCAGCCCCAGAGCGACGAAGCCCCAGAGCGACGAAGAAGGTCAGTCATGGCAGCGAAGTGCGATGTGTGCGGCAAGGGCCCCGGGTTCGGCCACAACATCTCCCACTCCCACCGCCGGACCAAGCGCCGGTGGAACCCGAACGTCCAGACGGTCCGCACCGTCGAGAACGGGACGCCCAAGAAGCTGACCGTGTGCACGTCGTGCCTGAAGGCCGGCAAGGTCACCCGCGCCTGACCCCCCCTCAGCGGAAGTGGTCGTGGCCACCGCCCTGACCGCTCCACTGCCGCCCGTCCACGGCGACTCCCGGGCCGTTCCCGACTGACTCGCCGACCCGCCCGATCATGGTGAACATGGAAGGCAGGGCACTGCCCGGTGGGAACGTCGCCACGAGCGAGTGGTCGTCGCCGCCTGCGAGTACCCACATGAGCGGGTCGACGTTGAAGGCAGACGATGTCTCCGACAGTTGGTCCGCCACCGGGATCAACGAACTGTCCAGGTCGGCCAGGACCCCCGAGGACCGGGCGAGATGGCCCACGTCGGCCAACAGCCCGTCACTGATGTCGATCATGGCCGTCGCGCCGCTGCGGGCGGCCGCGGGACCGCTGTCGTAGGGGGGCGCGGGGCGCTGGTAGGCGTGCACGAGGGCCCGCGGCGACCGGAACCCGCGCGACAGCACCGTGAGCCCGGCAGCGGCCCACCCCTGCCGACCCGCGATGGCGATGATGTCGCCGGGTTCCGCGCCACTGCGCAGGACGGGACGCTCGGCGGTGCCGAGGGCCGTGATGGACACGGTGAGGGTGTCGCCGCGGACGACGTCCCCTCCGGCGACGCCCGCCGCCACCTCGCCGGCCTCGTCGGCGATGCCCTGCAGGAGACCGGTCACCCACGCGACCTCGGTGTCCGCGGGTGCGGTGAGGGCCACCAGCAGGGCCCGACAGCGCCCCCCCATGGCTGCGATGTCGGCCATGCCGGCTGCGGCGGCGCGGTGCCCCACGTCCTCGGCGGTGGCCCATTCGGGTTTGAAGTGTCGACCCGCGACGACCGTGTCGACACTGGCGACCACCGGCCCGGGCAGGTCCAGTACGGCAGCGTCGTCACCGAGGCCGACGGCGACCCCCGGCGCAGCGGGCGGCAGCCCGTCGCGGATCCGCTCGATGAGCCCGAACTCCCCGACGTCAGCGATGGTTTCGGCCACTGACCCTCCTTGCCACTACTGCGCGCTCCACGGTAGTGGACGGGTGTCAGGCGCGGGCCAGTGCCTCCGTGATGAGGGTGGCGATGAGGTCCGGGTAGGCAACCCCGCTGGCCTGCCACATGCGGGGATACATCGAGATCGGCGTGAACCCCGGCATCGTGTTGATCTCGTTGACGAGGAGGTGTCCCGTGGCGTCGAGGAAGAAGTCCACCCGCGCCAGCCCCGCGCAGCCCAACGCGCGGAACGCGGCCACGGCCATCTCCTGCACGGCCCGCGTGACGTCCGGCGGGAGGTCGGCCGGGACGATGAGGTCGGCGCTGTCGTCGAGGTACTTGGCGGTGAAGTCGTAGAACTCGTGCGCCTCCCGAACCTTGATCTCGGCGGGGACGCTGGCACGTGCCTCGCCGTCGGCACCCATGAGGACTCCGCACTCGATCTCCCGGGCGCCCTCCACCGAGGCCTCGAGGATGAGGTGGGAGTCATGGCGGCCCGCCTCGGCAACGGCGGCGGCGAGGGTCTCGGGGCCGTGCACCTTGCTGACGCCCATACTCGACCCGGCGCGGGTCGGTTTGACGAACAGGGGCCAGCCCAGCCCGGACACCACCTCGGTGTGCCGCGGGTGGCCCCACTCGGCGTGCGGGAGGCTGTACCAGGCACCCGCCGGGATGTGGGCGTCGCGGAGGAACTCCTTCGTGACGGACTTGTCCATACACGCGGCGGACGCGAGGACACCCGAGCCGACGTAGGGCAGCGACCCCAGCTCGAACAGTCCCTGGATGGTGCCGTCCTCCCCCCACGGGCCGTGCAGCACGGGGAAGGCCACGTCGACGGACTGGAACGTGCGGTCGCCGTTCTCGTCGGTGAACCAGACCCCGCGGCTCCGGGGATCCAGGCTGAGCCACGCCGCGGGGCCGTCCTCCCCGACCTCGGGCAGCCGCCCGTCGCGGATGACCAGGTCGGCCGGGTCTCCCGGATGGCCGACCCACGCCCCCTCCCGCGTGATACCGACCGTCACCGGCTCAAACCGATCCCGGTCGATGGCGGCCAGGATGCTGCCCGCGCTCACACAGGAGATGGAGTGCTCGCTGCTGCGGCCGCCGTAGAGAACCAGCACACGCGTTCGGGACACGGAGGCACCCTACCCACCGATCCGGGCCCGCCTTCCGCGACGCGCGCTGTCAGAGGACGGCGGAATTCCAGGTGCGGATGACGTGCTGCTCGTGTTCGAAGCCCAGGGAGCTCAACGCACCTGCGTCGAGGGCGAAGAGGCGCGCGTCGACGGCGGGCAGGTCCAGCCAGGTCGCTGTCAGGATGCGCAGCAGGTGCCCGTGGGCCACGAGGGCCACGTCCTGTCCCTGTTGCAGCAACGGCAGGCTGCGGTCGATGACGTGCCGAGCCCGCTGCGCGACCTGCTCCGGCTGCTCGCCGGGGGTCTCGCCCGGCGGGATCGGGTCCCGCCAGATGGTCCAGTCGGGGTCGCCCAGATCCTGCCGGATGTCGGCGGTGCGCCGCCCCTCGTAGGCCCCGTAGTCCCACTCGAGCAGGTCGGCGTCAGCCTCCCCGGACAGTCCGGCGAGGCGCGCCGTCTCCTGGGCCCGGGACAGCGGGCTGATCAGGACCAGCCCGAAATCGCGGCCCGCGAGGTGCGGGGACAGTTTCGCCGCGTCGGAGCGGCCCTTCTCTGTGAGGGGCATGTCGGTGCGCCCCGTGTGTTGGCCGCTCTTGCTCCACTCGGTCTCCCCATGGCGGACCAGAACGATGACACCGGGCATCACACGGCCTGGCCTTGCTCCTCGCGCACCGGCCGCGACATCAGGGCCTCCAGCATCTCGCCGGGGTCCATTCCGTGGTGCACCACGTTGACGACCTGCTCGGTGATCGGCATGTCCACCCCGGCGTCACGGGCCATCTCGAGGATGGGCAGGCAGCTCTTGACCCCCTCGCAGGTCTGCTTGGTCACCGCCACCGTCTCGTCCACGGTGAGCCCCTTGCCGAGGTTCTCCCCGAAGGTGCGGTTGCGGGACAGCGGGGAACTGCAGGTGGCGATGAGGTCTCCGATGCCCGCCAGCCCGAGGAAGGTGAGCGGGTTGGCGCCGAGTGCCACCCCCAGGCGGGACATCTCCGCCAGCCCGCGGGTGATCAGGGCAGCCTGCGCGTTCTCACCGAATCCCTTGCCGACGGCCATTCCGTTGGCGAGGGCGATGACGTTCTTCACGGCCCCGCCGATCTCCGTGCCGACCACGTCCGTGGTGAAGTACGGCCGGAAGTAGCCGTTCGCGGAGGCGGCCTGGAGCTGCTGGGAACGCGCCTCGTCGACGCAGGCGACGGTGGTCGCGGCCGGCTGGCGCTGGATGATCTCCCGCGCCAGGTTCGGACCCGAGACCACCGCCACGCGGTCGATGGGGATGTCGGCAACCTCGGCGAGCACCTGCGACATCCGCAGCTTGGTGCCCTGTTCGATCCCCTTCATGAGGGTGACCAGGAGGGCGTCCGGCTCGATGAAGTCCTTCCACTGCGAGAGGTTCTCGCGCACCGTCTGGGAGGGAATGGCGAGGATCACGATCTCGGCACCACGCAGTGCCTCGGCCGGATCAGTGGTGCACGTGAGCGACCCCGGCAGATCCAGGCCCGGGTGGAACATCTCGTTCCGGTGGTTGTTGTTGATGTCGTCAACCACTTCCGGTTCCCGCGCCCACATGACCACTTCGCCGCCCGCGTCGGCCATGATCATTGCGTACGCGGTCCCCATGGAGCCGCTTCCCATCACCGCTACTCGCGCCATTCGTTCCTCCTGCAGACGTTCGTGGGGACAGCCTGTCAGGCTCGCTTGGCTGTTCGCCTGACAGCGGACCTCTTCGTCGCACTCTTCTTCGCCGGGGCACGCTTCACGGCCGCCTTCTTGGCGGGAGCCTTACGCGCCGGAGCCTTCTTGGCCGTCGTCTTCTTGACCGCCGCCCGCTTCGCGGGAGCCTTCTTCGCGGTCTTGCGAGCCGGCGCCTTCTTGGCGGTGGCCTTCTTGGCGGTGGCCTTCTTGGCGGTCGTCTTCTTCGCTGCGGTCCTCTTGGCCGGCGCCTTCTTCGCGGTCGCCTTCTTGGCCGGAGCCTTCTTGGCCGGAGCCTTCTTGGCCGTCGTCTTCTTCGCCGCGGCCTTCTTCACCGTGGCTTTGCGCGCGGTGGACTTCCGCGCGGTGGTCTTCTTCGCAACAGGCATGCGATCTGCCTCTCTCCTGTTCAGCGGCAGCGGGGGCCGCACCGGTTCTCGTCGCCCCGTCCGGGGATTCCACCGTCCTACAGGTGGCGACTCACTGCGTAGTCTTGCAAGAAGATCGGTAATTGCGTCACCGATTCGACTTGTCGCTTCTTCCAGTACCTCTTGGGTGAGCCCCTCTCCGATCAGATCCGACAGCGCCACCGGGGGGCCGGCGGCCACCCGGACGAGTTTGGGGGGGAACACGCGAAGTTCCTTGCGGTAAGGACGCATCACCTCTTGGGCACCCCAGTGCGCAACGGGGATGACCGGCTGGCCGGAGAGAAGCGCGATGCGCGCAGCTCCCGTCTTGCAGCGCATCGGCCACAGGTCCGGATCGCGCGTGAGGGTTCCCTCCGGGTAGACGACCACGGTCTCGCCCGCGGTGACCGCCGCCACCGCGGCCCGCACCGAGTCGCTGGCGTCGGCGGAGTTGCGGTACACGGGGATCTGTCCGGCACCCGTCATCAACGGGCCGAGCATCGGGTTCTCGAACAGCGAGTCCTTCCCCATGAAACGCGGCACACGGTCGTTGTCGTTCAGGAAGTGAGAGATGACGAGGGGATCGAACCAGGACAGGTGGTTGACGGCGATGACCCGACCCTCTCCGGGTCGGCCGAGGTACTGGGTGCCGAACCACTCCCGTCGGGTGACGGTCATCATCGTCGGCCACAACATCGCCGCAGCCGTGCGGTACCAGGGCCCCAAGGGCTGGTCGCGTGGGAAAGGGCGCACTGGAACCTCCGGTGCCCCATCCTGGCGACGTTAGGATGCGTTGTCCTGCCGATCCCCGCCAACCTCTGATCGGAGTTCCATGGCGTCCTCGAGTCGCGCGGCCGACGCCTGGCACATTGTCGTTCCCCTGAAGACACTCGCCGCCGCGAAGTCCCGCCTTGCGGGTGTGGACCGGGTGGCGATGGCCAGGGCAATGGCTGCCGACGTCCTCGCCGCGTGTAGAACCTGCTCGCGAGTAGGTAACGTCACGGTGGTCTCGTCCGAGCCGGAGCAGTGGGTGGGTACGACGTTGGTGCCGGACCCGGGCGACGGACTCAATGCCGCAGTGAGCGCGGGCATCGCACACCAGCCTCCGGGTGCGGCGGTAGCGGTTGTCGTCGGGGACCTGCCGTGCCTCACGCCGGAGCAGTTGGCGGCCCTTCTGGATGCGGCCGCCCCGGTTGTCGCAGCCGGAGGCAGTGCCGTGGTCCCCGACCGCGGCGGGGATGGGACCACCGTTCTGATGGGGGCCGCGCCGGGACCCGTTCCCCACTTCGGGCCCGGCTCGCTGGCTGCCCATGTCGCGGCCGGCGCCGTCGCACTGGTGGATCCCGGGTGGGCCGCCCTGCGTATCGACGTGGACGACGCGGACGAACTCGCCGCCGCTGTCGCCCACGGAGTGGGGCCCGAGACCCGCGCCGCCCTGCGGCCCTGAGCGCACCCGGAGACGACGTTGGGCCCCGGCCGAACAGCCGGGGCCCAACGATGCGCGGAGGTCACTTCCGGGTGGTGGCCTTCTTCGCGGTCGTCTTCTTCGCCGCGGTCTTCTTGGCCGGGGCCTTCTTCGCGGGGGCCTTCTTGGCGGTCGTCTTCTTCGCCGGGGCCTTCTTCGCGGGGGCCTTCTTGGCGGTCGTCTTCTTCGCCGGGGCCTTCTTGGCCGGGGCCTTCTTGGCGCCGGCGGTGGCCTTGCGTGCTCCGGAGACCATCGCCTTGAAGTCCGACGCGGGGCGGAACTTGACCACCTTGGTGGCCTTCACCTTCACGGTCTCACCGGTCTGGGGGTTACGCGCGGTCCGGGCACCCCGCTCGAAGACCTGCCAGATCCCGAGGCCCGAGATGTTGAGCTTGTGGTCGTCCAGCACCGCCTTCTTGATCTCATCGACCACCGCGTCCAGGGTGTCGGCTGCTTCCTTGCGGCTCTGCTCGAGGCGCTCTGCGATGTTGTCGATCAGTTCTGCCCTGTTCACACGGAAACCTTTCGTCGTGGGCGTCGCGGCCGGATCACTCCGACCGTGGGGCTACGTTAGCCCGCTACCGGGTGACCGCCGCAACGGCTCGCCGGATCGTCTTGTGGCCGTCGTACCCGCGAAAATGCCTATGAAACACGGGTTTCAGGACGAAGTGACCGGTTTGAAGGCCGGGCGCTGCTCTTCGAAGCGGTCGATCTCGGCCGCATGGGACAGCGTGATGGCAATGTCATCCAGCCCGTTGAGCAGTCGCCACTTGACCGCGGGATCGACGTCGAACGGCGCCACCAGATCGCCCGCTCGGATCTCCTGCGCGTCCAGATCGACGAGCACGGGAATGTCCGGCGTCGCCTCGACGATCTCCCACAGCCGCTCCAGGGTCGACTGGTCGACCAGTGCCGGCAGGAGACCGTTCTTGCCCGCGTTGCTGCGGAAGATGTCGGCGAACCGGGACGACACCACGACCCGGAAGCCGTAGTCCTGCAGGGCCCACACCGCATGCTCGCGCGACGATCCTGTCCCGAAGTCGGGTCCGGCCACCAGGATGCTGACCCCCTGGTGGTGGGGCCGGTTGAGCACGAAGTCCGGGTCGGTGCGCCATGCGGCGAACAGCCCGTCGTGGAACCCCGTGCGGGTGATGCGCTTCAGGTACTCGGCGGGGATGATCTGGTCGGTGTCGACGTTGCTGTGCCGCAGGGGAGCTGCGGTGCCTTCGTGGACGACGAATGCTTCCATGGGTTCTCCTCCTGGGTCAGACGGCCAGATCGGCGGGCGCGGTCAGACGGCCGGTGATGGCCGTCGCGGCCGCCACCTGTGGGGACACCAGATGGGTGCGCCCCCCGGGGCCCTGCCGGCCCTCGAAGTTGCGGTTCGACGTCGACGCGGCCCGCTCGCCGGGGGTCAGCTTGTCCGGGTTCATGGCCAGACACATGGAGCAGCCCGCTTCGCGCCACTCTGCCCCCGCGGCCTGGAAGATCTCCCCGAGTCCCTCCGCCTCAGCCTGTTCCCGGACGCGCACGGAACCCGGGACGACCAGGACCCGCACCCCGTCGGCCACGCGGCGGCCACGCAGGATGTCGGCGACCGCGCGCAGGTCCTCGATCCGACCGTTGGTGCAGGACCCCACGAAGACGGTGTCCACCGTGATGTCCCGCAGCGGCGTGCCGGGCGTCAGTCCCATGTACTCCAGGGCCCGCTGGGCGGCGTGGCGCTGGACCTCGTCCGCGAAATCGTCCGGAGAGGGGACGACCTCGGACAGTGGAAGACCCTGGCCGGGGTTGGTGCCCCAGGTCACGAAGGGACTGAGGGAGGCCGCGTCGATCACGACCTCCCGGTCGAACTCGGCGTCGGGGTCCGACCGCAGCTGCGACCAGTAGGCAACGGCGTCATCCCAGTCGGTGCCCGTGGGAGCGTGATCGCGCCCTTTCAGGTAGGTGAAGGTGGTCTCGTCGGGGGCGATCATCCCGGCCCGGGCGCCGGCCTCGATCGACATGTTGCAGATCGTCATGCGCGCCTCCATCGACAGGGACTCGATGGCGCTGCCCCGGTACTCGATGACATAGCCCTGTCCGCCGCCGGTTCCGATCTGGGCGATCACCGCAAGGATGATGTCCTTCGCCGTGACGCCCTCCGGGAGCTCTCCGTCGACCGTGACGGCCATCGTGCGGAACGGCTTCAAGGGCAGGGACTGGGTCGCCAGGACGTGCTCGACCTCGCTGGTGCCGATGCCGAACGCCAGCGCGCCGAAGGCCCCGTGGGTGGAGGTGTGCGAGTCCCCGCACACCACGGTCATCCCCGGCTGGGTGAGCCCCAGCTGCGGACCGACGACGTGCACGATGCCCTGTTCGGCGTCACCGAGGGGGAAGAGCGGCACCCCGAACTCGGCGCAGTTGGCGCGCAGCGCCTCCACCTGGGCCCGGCTGACGGGATCGGCGATCGGGCGGTCGATGTCCACGGTCGGCACATTGTGGTCCTCGGTGGCCAGCGTGAGATCGGGCCGGCGCACGGGACGGCCGGCGGCTCGCAGGCCGTCGAACGCCTGCGGGCTGGTGACCTCGTGAATGAGGTGCAGGTCGATGTAGAGCAGGTCCGGCTCGCCGTCCCCGCCGGGGTGCACCACGTGGGCGTCCCACACCTTCTCGGCCATCGTGCCACTCATGAGGCCTCCTTCTGCCATCCCACAGAGTGAGATATGCTCTCACTCTGTGGACACTGCATCCGACTCTAGCACCCCGTCCCTCGCCCCGGAAAGCGGCGTGGGCGTGCTGGACAAGGCCATGATCATCCTGGCGGCACTGGCGGCCGGCCCCCTCAGCCTCGGCGATCTGGTCACGGCGACCGGACTTCCCCGCCCCACGGCCCATCGGCTGGCGGTGGCGCTGGAGCGGCACGGCATGATCGACCGGGATGCTGCGGGGCGGTTCCGCCTCGGCCCCCGCACCGCGGAGCTCGCCGCCGCCCGCGGCTCGGAGCGCCTGGTCGTGATCGCGCAGCCTCTGCTCGCCGGCCTGCGGGACCGCACCGGGGAGAGCGCCCAGTTGTATCGCCGTGACGGCGGCGGCCGGGTGTGTGTGGCGGGTGCGGACCGGGCGCAGGGCCTGCGGGACACCGTCCCGGTCGGGGCGGTGCTGACGATGACGGCGGGGTCCGCGGCCCAGGTACTGGTGGCGTGGGACCCACCGGCCGACTTGTCCGGCTGCAGTTTCTCGCAGCGCACCCTCGCTACCGTGCGGCGCCAGGGGTACGCCCACAGCATCGGGGAGCGGGAGCCGGGCGTCGGCTCGGTGTCGGCGCCCGTGTGGGACCCCGCGGGCCGTGTGGTCGCGGCCGTGTCCGTGTCGGGCCCCGTGGAGCGGCTCGGCAAGGATGCCGGGAACCGGATGGGGCCGGTGGTGAAGGAGACCGCCGACCGGCTCGGCGCGGACTTGGCGGCTACTTCGGCGATGCAGCCACGAACGGCGGTCTGACGACGGTTCCGGCGAGCTGCCGGCCCCGGACGTCGACGGTCACGGGATCGTCGGGGCTCACCGCGCGGTCGAGGAGGGCCAGGGCGATCCCGTGCCGCAGCGTCGGAGAGAACGTTCCCGACGTGGTCTCCCCCACGACCGCACCGGAGGCGTCCCGCACCGTCATGCCCGGCCGCGGCACCCCGCGGTCGCTGAGGATGATGCCGCGCAGCCGTCGGCCCCCGGCCGCGGCCCGCCGCTCCACGAGGGCCTCCCGGCCGCGGAACTCGTCCTTGTCCCAGGCCACGGCCCAGCCGAGCATGGCTTCGACGGGGCCGATGTCGGCCGTCAACTCGTGCCCGTGCAGCGGGTACCCCATCTCGGTGCGCAGGGTGTCCCGCGCGCCGAGACCGGCCGGGGTCACCTCCGGCACCTCGGCCAGGGCCTCCCACAGCGCGACCGCCGAGTCGGCGGGAACGATCAGTTCGTAGCCGTGCTCGCCGGTGTAGCCCGAGCGGGACACGGTCACGACGGCGCCCTCGAACTCCCCGGTCACGGCCGTCATGTAGGCGTGGTCGGTCGGGAGTCCGAGTCCGGCCAGCACCCGGGGGGAGGCCGGACCCTGCACGGCGATGATCGCGAACTGGTCACTCTCGTCCGCGACGGCGGCCCCCATCTCGGCGGACAGGACCGCCATCACCGCCTCGGTGTTGGCGGCGTTGGGCACGATGGTCAACTCGGTGGGGCCTGTCCGGGTGATCATCATGTCGTCGACCACGCCGCCGGTCGGAGTGGCCAGCAGCGTGTACTGCAGCCCCCCCGGCGCCAGCCGCGTCACGTCGTTGGTGAGCAGCCGGTTCACCGCTGCGGGGTCGGTGACCCGCAGGTTGCCCATGTGGGAGACGTCGAAGATGCCGCAGCCCGACCGCACCGCGCGGTGCTCCGTGACGGTGCCGGAGGGGTACTCGAGCGGCATCTGGAATCCGGCGAAGTCCCCCATCTTGGCGCCCGCAGCAGTGTGCCAGGCGAACAAGGGGGTGCACCGGGTCGTCTCCATGCCCGAAACGCTACGTCACGCCCGATAGGGTTGCGGCTATCAGCCCCCGGGAGAACACGTGGTCGACGCCCGCATCGCAGCCCCTACCGCCGCAGCCGCGCGGAACTCCGACGTCCTCGTCGTGATGGCGGACGCCGCCGGTGACGTGCGCGGCAAGGCGCTGCCGGCGGCACAACGGCGCGCCGTAGCCGCAGCCGTGGCCGCAGTCGGGGAGGCCGAGGTGCTGGTGTTACCCGGCTCCGTGATCGACCGCGGGGGCAGCATCATCGTGTCCCGACTGCCGGAGTCCGGTGGCGCGGAGGCGGTACGCCGGTGCGCCGGTACCGCTCTCATGAGCGTCACGCAGGCCGCCCGGGTGGCGGTGGTGTGCCCCGACGACCACCCGGACACGGTGGGCGCGACGGCGGAGGGCGCCCGCCTGGGCGCCTACCGGTTCACCCGCTACCGCGACCTGCCCCGCATCCGCAGCCTCACGGTTCTCGTGACCGGACCGGACCGGGAGCAGCGGGCCGCGGTGAAGCGCGCCAACGTCGTGGCTGACGGCGTCTGCCTCGCTCGCGACCTGGTGAACACCGCCCCCAACGACCTGGGCCCCGAGGAGATGACCGCCATCGCCCGCGCCGAGGCCGACAGGGTCGGCGCGTCGGTGAAGGTGTGGGACGACCGGGCGCTGCGACGCGGCGGGTTCGGGGGCCTCACGGCCGTGGGCCAGGGGTCCGCGCGGGGCCCGCGGCTGGTCCGGGTCGAGCACCGCCCGGCCCGGTCCCGCGGGACTCTCGCGCTGGTGGGCAAAGGGATCACGTTCGACTCCGGCGGCCTGTCGCTGAAGCCGGCCAAGGCCATGGAGTGGATGAAGTCGGACATGGGCGGCGCCGCCGCGGTGCTGGCGGCGGTCGTCACGGCGTCCCGGCTGGACCTGCCGGTCACGGTGGTCGGCTGGCTCGCACTGGCGGAGAACATGCCCAGCGGGACGGCGCAGCGCCCCGGGGACGTGATCACCATCCGCGGGGGGACGACCGTAGAGGTGCTGAACACCGATGCGGAGGGCCGCCTCGTGCTCGCCGACGCCCTCGTCACCGCCGGTGCCGAGCAGCCCGATGCGATCCTCGACGTCGCCACCCTGACCGGGGCGCAGCTCGTCGCCCTCGGCAGCCGGGTCGCGGGCGTGATGGGCAACGACGACCGGCAGCGGACGGCGGTCGTCACCGCGGGCGACGACGCCGGGGAGTCCCTCTGGGCGATGCCGCTGCCGCCCGAGCTGCGGGCGTCGCTGGACTCCACCGTGGCCGACCTCGCCAATATCGGCGACCGCAACGGCGGCATGCTCACCGCGGCCGTCTTCCTGCAGCAGTTCGTCCCGGCCGATACTCCCTGGACACACCTCGACATCGCCGGGCCGGCCTTCAACGAGGGCGCCCCCCACGACTACACCCCCAAGGGCGGCACCGGCTTCGCCGTGCGCACCCTCGTCTCTTTCCTGGATTCGTTCGCAGCCCGACCGCAGCACTGAAGGAGGAGGACAGGTGGCGCAACAGTTCGATGTGGTGATCCTGGGGGCCGGTAGCGGGGGCTACGCCTGCGCACTGCGGGCCAGCCAGCTGGGGCTGTCCGTGGCGTTGATCGAGAAGGACAAACTCGGGGGCACGTGTCTGCACCGCGGCTGCATCCCCACCAAGGCCCTGCTCCATGCGGGCGAGGTGGCCGACTCGGCCCGCGAGGCGGGAGCGTTCGGCGTCCAGGCCAAGTTCCAGGGCATCGACATGCCCGCGGTGAACAAGTACCGCGACTCGGTCGTGGGCCGGCTGTACAAGGGGCTGCAGGGCCTGGTGAAGAGCCGCGACGTCACGTACGTCGAGGGGACGGGGCGCCTGACGGGACCGCACACGGTCACCGTGGCCGGCGAGGAGTTCACCGGGCGGGCGGTCGTGCTGGCCACGGGCTCCTACGCCCGCAGCCTCCCCGGTCTCGAGATCGGTGGGCGCGTGCTGAGCAGTGACCAGGCGCTGCAGTTGGACTGGGTGCCGGGCTCGGCCCTGGTCCTGGGCGGCGGTGTGATCGGGGTGGAGTTCGCCAGCGTGTGGCGGTCCTTCGGCGCCGACGTGCGCATCATCGAGGCACTGCCCCGCCTGGTGCCGGCTGAGGACCCGGCGGTGAGCAAGGCCCTCGAGCGCGCGTTCCGCAAGCGGAAGATCAAGAGCTCGACCGGGGTGCGGTTCGCCTCGGTGACGCAGGACGACAAGAAGGTCACCGTCACGCTGGAGGACGGCACCACGCACACCGCCGACGTCCTGCTCGTGGCCGTCGGGCGGGGCCCGAGCACAGACGATCTCGGATTCGCGGAGCAGGGCGTGGCGATGGACCGGGGCTGGGTGACGGTCGACGACCACCTGCAGACGTCGGTGCCCGGCGTGTACGCCGTCGGGGACATCGTGCCGGGGCTGCAGCTCGCCCACCGGGGGTTCGCGCAGGGCATCTACCTCGCCGAGCACCTGGCCGGGCAGGAACCGGCGCCCATCGACGAGGCGGGCATCCCGCGGGTCACGTACTGCGAACCGGAGGTGGCCTCGGTCGGCCTGACCGAGGCGGAGGCCGTCGCCCGGTACGGCGCCGACGCCGTCACGAGCTACGAGTACAACCTCGGCGGCAACGGCAAGAGCCAGATCCTCGCCACGACGGGCTTCGTGAAACTGGTCGCCCAGAAGGACGGCCCCGTCGTCGGGATCCACATGGTCGGCAGCCGCATGGGGGAACAGATCGGGGAAGCCGAACTGATCTACAACTGGGAGGCCCTCCCGCAGGACGTGGCCGCACTGATCCACGCGCATCCGACCCAGAACGAGGCGCTTGGAGAGGCCCACCTCGCACTGGCGGGCAAACCGTTACACGCCCACTCGTGAGACGCACCCGAAGGACTGGCAGCGATCCCACCGGCACGACAAGATGAACGCGAGCAGGGAAGGAAGTGATCACGGTGACGACATCGGTGGTGATGCCCCAATTGGGTGAGTCCGTGACCGAGGGGACCGTCACCCGCTGGCTGAAGCAGGTCGGCGACCAGGTGAACGCCGACGAACCCCTCCTGGAAGTCTCCACCGACAAGGTCGACACCGAGATCCCCGCTCCCGCCTCCGGCTACCTGATCGCTATCTCTGCCGCGGAGGACGACATCGTCGAGGTCGGCGGCATGCTCGCCACGATCGCCGATTCCCCCGCCGCCCCCAGTGACCCCGCACCGGCGATGGCTCCCCCGGTGGCGGCGCCCGCATCCCCCGCTCCCCCGGCAGCGCCTCCCCCCGCCGCCCCTCCCGTCCCGGCAGCATCCGCGCCCCCGGCCACGGGGGGTGGGGTCGAGGTACGACTGCCCGAGCTCGGTGAGTCCGTCACCGAAGGAACCGTCACCCGCTGGCTCAAGCAGGTGGGTGACGAGGTCGCCGTCGACGAACCCCTGGTGGAGATCTCGACGGACAAGGTCGACACCGAGATCCCATCCCCGGTGGCAGGACGACTGCTGCAGGTGAACGCCGCCGAGGACTCCGTGATCGAAGTGGGGGGAGTGCTGGCCGTCGTGGGCAGCGGCGCTGCCGCCCCACCTCCCGCCGCTCCTGCTGCTCCCGCCGCTCCTGCTCCTCCCCCTCCTCCCCCTCCTCCTGCTCCTCCCGCTTCTCCGGCGATGCCCCCGCCGGCCGCCCCCGCGGTGGCGCCGGACCTGCCGCCGCCGACCACGTCGGCTGCGCTGCCGGAGCCACCGCCGGTCGCTGCGCCACCGCCCGTCACCCCGCCGCCCGCGGCGACGGCTGCTGCCGCGGTCCCCGCGCCGTCCGGATCGACCTACGTCACCCCGCTGGTCCGCAAACTCGCCGCCGACCACGGCGTTGACCTGGCCACCGTGACGGGGACGGGCGTCGGGGGCCGCATCCGCCGCCAGGACGTTGTCGCAGCGGCCGCTGCGGCCGAGACGGCGCCGTCCGCCCCGCCGCCCCCCGAGGTGTCGCCGTTGCGCGGCACCACGGAGAAGATGACCCGCTTGCGCCGTATCATCGCCGAGCGCATGGTCGAGTCGCTGCAGGAGTCGGCGCAGTTGACCACGGTCATCGAGGTGGACGTCACCCGGATCGCGCACCTGCGGGAGCGGGTCAAGGACAGTTTCCAGCAACGCGAAGGCGTGAAACTGTCGTTCCTGCCCTTCTTCGCCAAGGCCACGGTCGAGGCCCTGAAGTCCCACCCGACTCTCAATGCCAGCCTCGACCTGGCCGACGGCACCATCACGTATCACGACGCCGAACATCTGGGCGTGGCCGTGGACACCGACCGCGGGCTGCTCGTGCCGGTGATCCGGGAGGCAGGGGAGCTCAACATCGCGGGACTGGCGCGGCGTATCGGCGACCTCGCGGAGCGCACCCGCACGAACAAGGTGACGCCGGACGAACTGTCCGGCGGGACGTTCACGCTCACCAACACCGGCAGCCGCGGCGCGCTGTTCGACACTCCGATCATCAACCAGCCGCAGGTGGGCATCCTGGGCACCGGTGCGGTCGTCAAGCGCCCCGTCGTCGTTTCCGACGAGGACGGGTCCGACGTGATCGCGGTCAGATCCATGGTCTATCTCGCTCTCACGTATGACCACCGGCTGGTCGACGGAGCAGACGCGGCCCGCTTCCTGGCCGCGGTGAAGGGCCGTCTTGAAGATGGCGCCTTCGAAGGTGAACTGGGTCTCTGATTGCCCCGCCGGCCGGGCTGGGGCAGGCTGAGCGGGTGTCCACCGCCATCACCGGGGCCTCTGGCCTCATCGGATCCGCCCTGACGCAGTCCCTGCGCGCCGACGGGGAGGACGTGGTGCGCCTCGTGCGGCGTCCCGCTTCCGCCCCCGACGAGGTCAGTTGGGACCCCGCTCGCCGTTGGGTGGACCTGCCCGCGCTCAAGGAGGCGGGGGTCGACCGGATCGTGCACCTCGCAGGGGCCGGGGTCGGCGACCACCGGTGGACGGACTCCTACAAGCGCGAGATCCTGTCGTCCCGCGTCGACGGCACGGCGGCCATCGCTGCCGCCGCTGCAGCCCTTCCGGGACCGGTGGCGTTGGTCAGCGGATCCGCGATCGGGTACTACGGCGACACCGGGGACACCGTCGTGGACGAGTCCGCACCTCCCGGACGCGGGTTCCTGGCCGACGTTGTCGTGCAGTGGGAGGCAGCCGCCGCGCCCGCCGAGGAAGCCGGAGTACGGGTCACCTATGCGCGCACCGGACTGGTGGTGTCCGCCACGGGAGGTGCCTTCGGACGCATGATCCCGATCTTCAAGACGGGTCTGGGGGGCCGGATCGGCTCCGGCGCGCAACTGTGGTCCTTCATCTCGCTGCCCGACGAGGTACGAGCCCTGCGTTTCCTGCTCGACAACGAGGTCACCGGGCCCTTCAACCTCGTCGCGCCGCAGCCGGTCACCAACGACCAGGCCACCCGGGACCTCGCCGCGGCGCTGCACCGCCCGGCGAAGCTTCCGGTTCCCAAGTTCGCCCTCAAGGCCGCGCTGGGAGAGTTCGCCGGCGAGATCGTCACCAGTCAGGGAGTGGCCCCGCACCGCCTGACGGCCGCCGGGTTCCACTGGGACCAACCGACGCTGCCCGAAGCGCTGGCCACGGCCCTGGCCGCGTGACCACATGACCCCGTTGCCGCCGGTGAGGGTGGCGGAACTGGATCTCGGGGTCCGCCCGGTCCCCTACCAGGAGGCCTGGGAACGGCAGCGGGAGGTGCATGCCGCGGTAGTCGCCGGCATCGAGCCCGACACGCTGCTGTTGCTCGAGCATGAGGAGGTCTTCACCGCCGGCTCGCGCACCCGCCCCGAGGACCGGCCCGGAGACGGCTCACCGGTCCTCGACGTCGACCGTGGCGGGCGGATCACGTGGCACGGTCCCGGCCAACTCGTCGGGTACCCGATCGTGCGACTGCCCCACCGCCTCGACGTCGTCGCCCACGTCCGCAGCCTGGAGGACCTCCTTCTGGACACCTGCACCCGGTTCGGCGTCGCCGGCCGGCGGGTCGACGGGCGCAGTGGCGTGTGGGTGGGTGACGACAAGATCGCCGCCATCGGAGTGCGGGTGGCCGGTGGGGTCACGATGCACGGGTTCGCCCTGAACTGTGACTGCGACCTGGGATGGCAGCATCGGATCGTCCCGTGCGGCATCCCCGACGCGGGCGTCACGTCGCTGTCCCGGGCCACCGGGCGCGACGTCACCGTCCAGGAGGCTGCCGAGGTGCTGCGGTCCGTACTGCCGGTCCCGTCGGGGCTCGTGCAATGATCGCGGTCCGCATCGTCGCCGCCGTGCTCGGCGCGGCCGCCGCCGTCGCCGCGGTGCTCGGCTTCGCCGTCGCCGGGTCGCCGACGCCGGCCGAGATGGCCGGACAGCTCACCCAGGCCACGCAGACCCCGGCGATCCAGCAGGAGATCGAGTCGGAGTTGCGCCGCCAGGTCCTGGCGGCCGGCGACCGGCTGGCGGCCCAGGCGGGCCCGTTGGGCGGACTCACGCAGTCCGCGGCGCAGGCGCTGGCCGACCAGGCGGCCGCGGCGGTCCCGACTCCGCGTTTCCAGGAGGCGTGGCGGCAGTGGGTGGAACTGCTGTACGGCGGCATGCTCGCGACGGCCACTGGGACCCCGGACCCGCAGGTGGTGGTGTCCGGTGACCAGGTCACGGTCGCTATCCTGCCGCTCCTCACCCCGCTGGCCGGGGACACGGTGGCCGGCGGCGCCGTGTCCGGGCTGGAGATGCTCGGACAGCAGCCGACGGTCACGGTCGTCGCCCCGTTCAATGTGCAGCGGGGACTGACCCTCGCCGGGGCACTGGCGCAGTGGCGCTGGCTGCTCGTTGCCGCCGCGGTGGCGCTCATCCTTGTCACGGCGTTCGCGGGAACCCGGCGTCTGTTGTGGGCGGCAGTTCCGTTGGTCCTCGCGGCCCTGGGCTGCGCGGCTGCGGCTGTCGGGCTGGAGGCGCTCGGCGCGAAGTCCCCGGCGTCGTCGCCGGTGCCGCTGCTGTCCCAGGCCGTCATCGCCACGGTCACGGCCCCGTGGACCCGCACGGTGTGGTCGGCGGCGGCCGCCTTCGCCGTGGTGGGCCTCGTCCTCGCGGTTGCCGGCGGGTTCTCGGCGCGTACCCGGCGCGCCTAGGCTGGGGTCATGACCGACAGCAGCGGAACGCGCCTGCGGCGTGTGGAACAACGCAATGCCGAGGTTCCCATCGAACGCAAACCTCCCTGGATCCGCACGCGGCTGCGCACCGGCCCCGAGTATCTGGAGATTCGGTCACTGGTCGCTTCGGAGGGCCTGCACACGGTGTGCCAGGAGGCCGGCTGCCCCAACATCTACGAATGCTGGGAGGACCGGGAGGCGACATTCCTGATCGGGGGGGAGCAGTGCACCCGGCGCTGCGACTTCTGCCAGATCGACACCGGCCGCCCGGCACCGCTGGACCGGGGGGAGCCCCAACGGGTCGCCGACAGTGTGGCCACGATGGGTCTGGCCTACGCCACCGTCACGGGCGTCGCCCGCGACGACCTCACCGACGAGGGGGCGTGGCTGTACGCGGAGACCGTGCGCGCCATCCACCGCACTGTCCCGCAGTGCGGCGTCGAGGTGCTGATCCCCGACTTCTCCGGCAATCCGTCTCTGCTGGCCGAGGTGTTCGCGGCCCGGCCCGAAGTCCTGGCCCACAACGTCGAGACGGTGCCCCGCATCTTCAAGAGGGTCAGGCCCGGCTTCCGCTACGACCGTTCGCTCGCGGTCATCCGCGCCGCCAAGGAGGCGGGTCTGATCACCAAGTCCAACCTGATCCTGGGCCTGGGGGAACGGCCCGACGAGGTGGAGCAGGCGCTCGTCGACCTGCATGACGCCTCCTGCGACCTGGTCACCATCACCCAGTACCTGCGCCCGAGCGCCCGCCACCACCCCGTGGAGCGGTGGGTGCCGCCGGAGGAGTTCGTCGCGTTCGCCGATTTTGCGCGGTCGGTGGGGTTCGCCGGGGTGCTGGCGGGCCCGCTCGTGCGGTCCTCCTACCGGGCCGGACGCCTGTACCGGGAGGCACTGGCCGCGACGGCCGGGTGAGGCCTGGCGCCGTTCCGCGAGGTCGTCGCCTACCCTGGGACGCATGGCCGACTCCCCCGCTCCCAAGAAGAAGCGCTTCGCCTGGGTTGGGCAGGTGCGCGACAACTACCGCATGACCGCCGAGGTCTACCCCCGGCTGGGGTTGATCATGCTGGGGATCTTCGCGGCGCTGCTCATCGTGGGCGTCCTCGTCGGCCTCGTCTTCGGCAACCCGGTCACCGTCGGGCTCATCGGCGCCTCCCTGGGACTGCTTGCGGCGATGTGGTTCTTCAGCCGGCGAGCCATGTCCGCGGCCTACAGCCAGGTGGAGGGCCAGCCTGGCGGCGCGGCGGCCGTCGCGCAGGCGATGCGGGGCAACTGGAGCACCACTCCCGCGGTCGCGGTCACCAAGAACCAGGACATGATCCACCGTGTGGTCGGCCGTCCCGGCGTCGTGCTCGTCTCGGAGGGCCCGGCCGCCCGCGTGCGCCACATGCTGTCGAGCGAGAAGAAGCGCACCCAGCGATTCATCCCGGACACCCCCATCCTGGAGATCCAGGTGGGGGACGAGGACGGGCAGATCCCGGTGGCAAAGTTGCAGAAGGCGCTCAACAAGATGCCGAAGGCGCTCACGCCGCCCGAGGTCAACGAAGTCCGCCGCCGCCTGGATGCCCTGACCCAGACCCCGGCCCCCATTCCCAAGGGACCGGTCCCCAAGAGCCCGAAGGCAGCGAAGTCGCAGTTGCGCGGTCGCTAGTCCTCGGCCAGCACCGGGGTGTCGCGCCTCAGGGTCTCCCCGCGGAAGAAGGCGGGCTGCCGGACCCGGAGAATCGCCATCAGGACGAGTCCGAAGAGGATCAGGCCCACGCCGAGGATGAAGACCAGGCCCACCCCCGCGATCGCGCCACCTCCCCCGAAGTCGGGGCTGTACGCGTCGTGGAGGGTCACGACGAAGACGAACGCCAGCGCAAGGCCACCCAGCAGCGGCATCAGGAACTTGAAGACGATGTTGGAGACGCTGGTGAACATCTCATGGCGGAAGTACCAGACACACGCGAATGCAGTGAGCCCGTAGTAGAAGCAGATCATGATGCCGATGGAGTAGACGGTGTCCATCAGCACGTTGGGACTCAGGAACGTCAACGACCCGTAGAAGACCGCCGCGCCTACCCCGGCTGCGGCCGTGGCGTAGGACGGCGTCAGGTAGCGCGGGTTGATCGCGGCGAACCGCCGGGGAAGGGCCCCGTACGAACCCATCGCGAGCAACGTGCGGGAGGTCGGCAGGAACGTGCTGATCAGACTGGCGGCACTCGACGCCAGGACGGCGAGGAAGAGGAAGAAGTACCACGGGTCCCCGAGCACGGGTTTGCCCATGGCCCCGAAGACATCGTCGGCCACCTCGGGGTTGGACAAGCCGAGGCCGGTGTCGCCGACCCCTGCGTACATGATCACGGCGATGGAGACGAGCAGGTAGGTACACAGGATCGAGACCACGGCGAGGATCGCCGCCCGCCCCGACGTTGTCTGTGCGTTCTTGGTCTCCTCGCTGAGCGTCAGGGCGGAGTCCCATCCCCAGAAGGCGAAGATGGATCCGGACAGCCCGGCCACGATGGCAGACACGGTCAGTCCCGAGGGGGTGAACCAGCTCCAACTGAAGCTCAGGCCGGTACCGGAGGAGGAGGACTGGACGATCGCCGCCACCGCGAACATCAGGAGCACGAGCAGTTGGAAACCGACGAGGATGTACTGCAACCGCTCGGTCGTCGTGATGCCGCGGTACGCGATGTACGTCGCCACCGCCAGGAAGATCAGGCATGTGGCCACGTTGACCGCGCTGGAACGCCACAACTGGGACAGGTCTTCGTTGTTGACCAGATCCCCGATGAACTCGTAGAAGAACTGCACCGCCACGCCGGCCAGGTTCGAGATCACGATCACCGTGGCCAGGACGGCGGTCCACCCGCCCAGCCAGCCGACGTACGGCCCGAAGGCCTTCGTGGTCCAGGTGAACGACGTGCCGCAGTCCGGCGCGACCCGGTTGAGCTCCCGGTAGGCGAACGCCGCGAAGAACATGGGGATGAAACCCAGGAGGAAGACGAACGGCGTCTGGGTGCCGACATCCGTGGCCAGCAGGCCGATTGTGGCGGTGAGGGTGTAGGCCGGGGCGACACACGAGATCGCCAGGATGATGCCGCCGACGAGCCCGACGGAGTTGCGGGACAAACCCTTGTCGTGCAGGCCGGATTCCGTGGTGCGCGCGCCGACCCCGTGGCTCTCCACCCGGACCTCCTCTGGGTGTCTCTGGGACACTAGCCCACATGACCCTCGAAGGCGTGGTGGTGGGATACGACGGCTCGGCGGCGGCTCAGGTGGCACTGGACTGGGCCGCGGATGCGGCAGTGGCCTACGGCCTGCCGCTGACCCTGCTCTCCGCCCGGCCGGACGCCGAGGCAGAACTGCTCGACCTGGAAGAGGCCATCGACGAGGGACTGCTCCGCGCCGAAGCGATCGAGCACCTGGCGGCGGCCCGGGAGCAGGTGGTGGCCGACCATCCCGGCCTGACGGTGGATGTCCTGATCAGCCCTGACTCCCCCGTGGTGAGCCTGCTGTCAGCGTCGGAGGTCGCGGATCTGGTCGTGATGGGTTCCCGCGGCCTCGACGGATTCCACGGGCTGGTGCTGGGGTCCACGACGATGAACGTGACCCCGTACGCCGACTGTCCCGTCGTCGTGCTCTACGAACCGGACCAGGAGACCGAGGAGGCCCGCGCGTTCGCCCGTCACCCCGAGCAGGTGGTGGTCGGCTTCGACGGTTCGGTGTTCGCCGAGCGCGCTCTCACGCTGGCGCTGCGGCACGCCGACGTCACCGGTCTCGGGATCGCGGTGGTCATGGTGTCGCGGGGCCGTCCGGAGCGCGCTCCGGCCCCGATCACTCTCGAGACCGAGGGATTGCGCACGGGGGTGCGCAAGGTGCTGGCCCAGGCGATGGATGTCGTCGGCGATCGTCCCGATGTGACCTACCTGTACGGCGTCGGGCCGCCCGCGGGGATCCTCATCGCCGAAGCAGCCGGGGCGCCCCTTGCCGTCGTGGGCGCCCGTGGCCGCGGAGGGTTCGCCCAACTGCTCCTCGGATCAGTGGGCCTGCAGATGCTGCTGCACGCCGAGTGTCCGGTGGCGGTGGTGCATGGTCCGCGTACTCCTGCTTGATGGGCTGACGGGTTATGCGGCTGGTTGCTGCCACTGGTGCCGCGGGGTGGGGGTGACGATCCAGTAGGGCTGGTCGGG
>JAPOIY010000093.1 GCA_029978705.1 Actinomycetota bacterium | reverse complement strand
TCGCCCGCCCGATCCGGGTGCGCTTGGCGGCCGGACTGAAGTCAGCGCCCTTGAGTTTTGCTGCCCGCAGGTCGGCATGCCGCAGGACGACGCCGCGCAGGTTCGCGTTCTTCAGGTTCACCCCGCGCAGGTCCGCGCCGTGCAGTTTCGCCCGAGCGAACTTCACCCCCGACAAATCCCCATGAAACTCAAACACCCACTTAGCGGACACATCCCGGCAGTTCACCCCTGGACCCGGCACGCAGGTGTGCTTGCCGGTACCGATCCGGTCCCCCGGCGCGGCCACCGCCGCCGGGGCGATCAACCCGCCTGCCAACACAACACCGGCGGCCCCCGCCACCAACACCCGACGCCACAACACACCTGGTCCCGTCATCGCTTCACCGTAACCGAGCCACGAAACGCAGTCCACACCAGAGGAGTTTGCGCTGCACCAGAGCGGTGAGACGGTCAAGGCGAGCGTTTCCCTACGTCAGAGGCCTCTTACGGCTCGGCTGCACCCGCGGCGGCTCCCCCGGCATCTTGGGGATACTGACGGCGTAGCGCTGTGCGCTCCCCCTAGATAGACCATGCGCTGTGCGACCAGTTATCGGGTGAGTTGAGCACAAGACTCGGACCACAACGACGGCCCCCGGCGATGGTAGGTGTCGGTGTGTCGTCTCAGTCAGCAACTGCTGTCGTTGATGCTGCCGTCCGACATCCGCGTGTCGCAGAGGTACGCGCCGGACAGGTTCGCGCCGGACAGGTTCGCGCCGTCCAGGTCCGCGCCTTCCAGGTCCGCGCCAGACAGGTCCGCGCCGCCCAGGTACGCGCCTTCCAGGTCCGCGCCGGACAGGTCCGCGCCAGACAGGTCCGCGTTGCCCAGGTACGCGCCTTCCAGGTCCGCGCCGGACAGGTTCGCGTCGGACAGGTTCGCGCCGCCCAGGTATGCCCCTTTGCAGTTGGTGCCGCAAGACGGCATGGCCCGCATGATCCGGGTGGGCTGAGCGGCCGGACCGAAGTCAGCGCCCTCGAAGTTGGCTCCCCGCCCGTCGGCATACCGCAGGACGACGCCGCGCAGGTTCGCGTTCTTCAGGTTCACCCCGCGCAGGTCCGCGCCGTGCAGTTTCGCCCGAGCGAACTTCGCCCCCGACAGGTCCCCATGATGCTCAAACATCCACTTGTGAGACACGTCCCGGCAGTTCGCCCCCGGACCCGGCACACAGGTGTGCTTGCCGGTACCGATCCGGTCCCCCGGCGCCGCCGCCACCGCCGGAGCGATCAACCCGCCCGCCAGCACAACACCGGCGGCCCCCGCCACCAACACCCGACGCCACAACACACCTGGTCCCGTCATCGCTTCACCGTAACCGAGCCACGCAACGCAGTCCACCCCACACGACGAAGGCTCCCGGTGAAAGGCTTACCGGAGAGCGGTGAGGCGGAAAGGCGGGCATTTCCCCACGTCAGACCCGCTTGCGGCTCGGCTGCACCCGCGGCGGCTCCCCCGGCATCTTGGGGTAGTCCGGCGGGAACGGCATCTCCCTGAGGCCCCGCTCGTCCACGTCGGCCTGCCACATCGCGAGGGCCGAATCAAGGCGCCCGGGCGACCGCCCCAGACACTCCCAGGGATCACCCAACGTCGAGAGCCGGTGCGGCACCGTCGCGATGGTGAACTCCCCCGGATCCACGTCGGGCAGCTCCGCCCAGGTCACCGGTGTCGACACGGGGGCCCCCGTCCGCGGCCGCAAGGACCACGCAGACGCCATCGTTCGATCGCGTGCCATCTGGTTGTAGTCCACGAAGACGCGGGCGCCCCGCTCCTCCTTCCACCATGCCGTCGTCACCAACTCCGGCAGCCGGCGCTCCAATTCCCGGCCCAGGGCGATCGCCGCATGCCGAACATCAAGGAACTCCCAGCGCGGCTCTATCGAGCAGAACACGTGCAGCCCCCGACCGCCGCTGGTCTTCACATACGGATCAAGTCCCACTTCTTGCAGAAGTTGACGGAGCGCCTGCGCGACGATGACGGCTTCGGGAAAACCCGTGCCGGGCTGTGGGTCGAGGTCGAGTCGCAACTCGTCCGGGTCATCAGGCCGATCGGCATGCACGGGCCAGGGATGAAAAGTGACGCAGCCCTGGTTCGCGGCCCACACGATCGAGGCCTCGTTAGCAGGACACAACTGCACGCCGGTTCGGCCGGAGGGAAACGTCACGGTGGCCGAATCGATGTAGTCCGGAGCGGACTTGGGCAGATGCTTGTTATAGAAGGAGTCCAGCGCGCGGCCATCGATGAGGACGCCGTCTGGGAAGCGCTGCATCGTCGTGGGACGCCCCCGCACTTGCCGCAGTAGCGCCGGTGCCACCGATCGGTAGTAGCCGATGACGTCGCCCTTGGTAATCACGTCCGCCCCAGCAGCCCACATGGGCCGGTCGAGGCTGCTGACACGCACCTCGATGCCTTCAACTGAGACGGTTGAGCCCGATCCCTTCGCCGCTGCCACAGACGCACGGTACCGCCGCTAGGGTGTCTCCCGTGTCCTCCACTGTGCTGATCTTCCTCTTCCTCGGCATCTTCCTGGCCCTGTTCGGCCTGGGCTTCACTCTCTACGGGATGTCCAGTGAGAAGGCCTACTGGTTCCAGCGCGATCCGCACGGCAATCCCTCGCGCGAAGCGACCCCGTTCCGCAAGGTCTACACCCACGCGTTCGTCATCGCCTTCAG
>JAPOIY010000072.1 GCA_029978705.1 Actinomycetota bacterium | reverse complement strand
TGCGATGACGCTGGAGAAGTGGTCGCGCAACCTCGACGAGCACTGGGACGAGGCGGTGGCGGAGATCGGCCTGCGCAAGGCCCGGGTCTGGCGCCTCTACCTGGGTGTCTCCCGCTGGGGCTTCGCGCACAACGTCATCCAACTGCACCAGGTGCTGGCCACCCGGACAGCCGCCAACGGGACCATGAACTTCCCGCTGCGCCCCGACTGGAACAGCTGACGCTCACTCCTCGGGACGGTCGTCCTCCGGGGCGGGCGTCGCGTTGCCGTCGGTGTCCTCGATCGCGGAGGCGGGCCCGTCGGGCAGGAGGAGGTCCTCCGCGCCCGAACGCTGGAAGAAGCCGTCGAGGTCGTCCAGGTCCTCCGCGGTCGGCATCAGGTCCGGATGATCCCAGTAGCCGTCGCGGGCGGCGATGTCGTCGTCGGCGGAGACCCGCGCCCAGAACTGGGCGGCCTCCCGCAGTCGGCGGGGACGCAGTTCCAGGCCGACCAGGCTCGCGAACGTCTTCTCGGCAGGACCTCCCGCGGCCCGGCGCCGCCGCATCGCCTCGGTGAGCTGGGGCAACGTGGGCAGCCGGTCCCCGACCGCGGAAGTCACCGCGTTGTCCACCCATCCCTCGATGAGAGCCAGCAGCGTCTCCAGCCGCGCCAATGCGGCCTCCTGCTCCGGGGTCTGGGCCATCTGGAACATGTCGGAGCCCGACATCACCTCGTTGATGCTGGTCGGGTCGGTGGGGTCGATCCGACCGAACATCTCCTGCATCTGGCTGGTGTCGACCTGGATCCCGCGGGCATAGGCCGCAACGGCATCCTCCAACCGGGACCTCAGCCACGGCACGTGCGTGAACAGCCGCTGATGCGCGCACTCGCGCAGCGTGAGATACAACAGCACCTCCTGGCGGGCCATCCCCAGGCCGTCGGCGAACTCGCCGATGTTGCCCGGCAGCAGGGTGGGCCGGCCGTCGCGGGTGAGCGGCAGCCCGATGTCGCTGCTCGTCAGGACCTCGCCGCTCAGCATGCCCAGACCCTGGCCCACCTGGTTGGCGAACATCGCCGACCCCAGCTGTTGGGCCAGACCGGCCAGGGGACCCATCATCGCCTGCATCTGGTCGGGGTCGAGCCCGGGAATCCCCTCGGGCAGTCCCTGCCCCGCCATCAGGCCGGACATGGTGCCGGTGACCTGTTCGGCCACGGGCGTGACGATGCGCTGCCACTCCGGGATCGTCCCGTCGACCCAGTCCCCCCGCGACCAGGCGATCGCTGCGGCGTTGCTGGCGGCGAACGACGTGGCCTGGTCCAGCCACAGGTTGGCCAGGGCCACAGCCTCGCTGACCGCGGTGCGCTCCTTGTCGGTCACCCCGGGATCGGACTTCTGCGGTTCGGCACTGCGGGCGATCTGGCGGGCCATGTCCCAGTTGACGGCCGTCTCGCCGCCGGACTGCAGCATGCGCCCGAGGGACTCCAGGGCCGAGCCCAGGTTGGACAGGTCGAAACCCGGGCCGTTGTCGTCATCGCCTCGGTCCGGGGGCTGGAAACCGAAGGGGATGTTGCCGCTCATGCGCACTCCTCGCGTGGACGCTGGCTACCACGGTAACCAGAGCGGTGACAGGACACACCGCCGTCCGCTCTCAGCGCAGCGCCGGGTCGGCCCGGCCATGAGGGATACTGCTGGGGTGCATCCCCTGGTGTGGCTCGCGCTGCCTGTCCTGGTGACCGCCCTGGCCGCCGTCGTCCTCGTGCTCCGGGACCGGAGACCGGGGCCGGACCGGGACCAGGAACTGCAGCGGATCAGCCGCGCCCTCGGTGGCGATGAGTAGGCGCGGTCGGGCGTGGGTGGTCGCGGCCCTGGTCCTGACCGTCCTCACGGTGGCTGCGGCCGTCCTGGCGCCCATTCCCTTCGTGGTCCGCTCGCCGGGGCCGGTGTTCGACATCCTGGGCACCGTCGACGACAAACCCGTGCTCGAGATCGCCGGCGCACCCTCCTACCCCACCACCGGGGTGCTCGACATGACGACGGTCGCCGAGAGCGGCGGCCCGACCGGCGCGATGAACGTGGGCACCGCCCTGGTCGGTCTGGTGACGTCGGACGCCTCCGTGCTGCCCGACCTGGCCCCCGAGCGGGACCGTTCCCTCGACGAGGCGGTCTTCGACGCCTCGCAGAGCCAGGCGCTGGGCGCCGCCGCGCGGTACCTGGACCGACCCGTGCGGTCGGCGGTCATGGTCCAGCAGGTCAGCTCCGGGTCGGCGTCCGACGGGCAGCTGGAGGCGGGCGACCGCATCGTGCGCATCGACGGCCACCCGGTCCGAGACCGGGGTCAGGTCGTGGAACAGGTGTCGGGGCAGCCCCCCGGCACGCGTTTCACGATCGTGGTGCGCCGTGACGGGCAGCCGCGCCGGGTCACGGTCGTGTCCCGGCCCGACCCGGACGACCCCCAGCGGGGACTGATCGGAATCGTTCTCACCAACGCCTACTTCTCGGACTTCACGGCCACCGTGAACCTGGACGGCATCGGCGGTCCGAGCGCGGGCACCATGCTTGCGCTCGGGATGATCGACAAGCTGACCCCCGGCGACCTGCTCGCGGGGCACACCATCGCCGGGACGGGCACCATCGACGGCGACGGGCTCGTGGGGCCCATCGGCGGGATCGACAAGAAGATGCTGGCCGCCCAGGCCGCCGGTGCCCAGCTGTTCCTCGCTCCCGCCGACAATTGCCCGGAGGTGGTCGACGCCACCCCGGACGGGCTGACGGTGGTGCCGGTGGCCCGGCTGGGGCAGGCGGTCGCGGCGATCGAGGACTGGAAAGCCAACCGCCCGGTACCGGGATGCCCCGGCGCCGGGGTTGAGTAGGGTTGCGCCCATGGCCTTCGACATGACCGGGGGAACCGGGGGCGGCAGCACCCGCCTGGCGGAACCACCGTCACGTGGACGGGTCCTGGTGCCCACCATCCTCGTCCTCAGCGGACTGGTGCTGGCCTTCGTCGTGTTCGCCGGGTTCTACAGCGACTGGCTGTGGTTCGGGTCCGTGGACAAGGGCTCGGTCTTCGGCACGACGGTCATGAGCCAGGTCGGGCTTTTCCTGATCTTCGGGGCCCTCATGGCAGGGGCATTGGCGCTCACCGCTGCCGTCGCCTTCCAGACCCGACCCGCGTTCGGGCGCATGACCGCCGAGCAGGCGTCGCTCGAGCGGTACCGCGCGTCGGTGGAGCCGTACCGGCTCGCCATCACCATCGGACTATCGACCCTGATGGGGATCATGACGGGCCTGTCGGCCAGTGCGGAATGGGGCACGTTCCAGTTGTGGCGTGAAGGCGGCGAGTTCGGACAGGTCGACTCCCAGTTCGGGCTCGACGTCGGCTTCTTCGTCTTCCAACTGCCGTGGCTGCGGTTCTTGCTGGGGTGGCTCTTCGCGGTCCTGTTCCTGTGCCTCATCACCGCGGTCGTGGTGCAGTACCTCTACGGCGGCATCCGGTTGCAGGGGGAGTCGCGGGCCGTGAGCCCCGCCGCGCAGAGCCAACTTGCGGTCATCGCCGGCCTCATCCTGCTCGCCAAGGCGGCCGCGTACTGGATGGACCGCTACGACCTGGCGACCCAGAGCCAGTCACTCGTCCCCGGTTTCACGGGACTGAAGTACGTCGACGTCCACGCCGTGCTGCCCAGCAAGACGATCCTGACCTTCGCGGCCGTCGTGGTGGCGATCCTGTTCTTCGTCACCGCGGTCCGGCGGGTGTGGTCCCTGCCGTTGATCGCGCTCGGCATTCTGCTGGCGAGCAGCGTCGTCATCGGCTGGGCCTACCCCACGATCGTGCAGTACTTCCAGGTGCGGCCCACCGAGGAGGTGCGGGAACGGCCGTACATCCAGAACAACATCGACGCCACCCGCTCGGCCTACGGGCTGGCCGATGTGCAGGTGCAGGACTACGACGGCCAGGTGGACGCGCCCGCCTCGGTGCTGCGGACCGAGGCCGGGACGCTGAAGAACATCCGGCTGCTCGACCCGGCCGTGGTCAGCCCCACCTTCCGCCAGCAGCAGCAGATCCGCGGGTTCTACGCGTTCCCCGATGCCCTCGACATCGACCGGTACAGCCTCGACGACTCCCAGCAGGGGGCCGTGGTCTCGGTGCGGGAGCTCGACCTGACCGGCCTGCCCGAGGGGCAGCGGAACTGGACGAACGACACCACGGTCTACACCCACGGGTACGGATTCGTCGCCGCCAAGGACAACACCGCGACCAGCGGTGGGGCGCCGAGCTACTTCGAGAGCAACATCCCCCCCGAGGGCGACCTGGACATCCAGGAGCCGCGCATCTACTTCGGGCAGTCGTCGCCGGACTACTCCATCGTGGGCGCGCCGGCCGGGGACCCGCCGCGGGAGTTGGACTACCCCGACGACGCCAGCCCCACCGGTCAGCGCAACAACACCTACACCGGCATCGGAGGGGTGTCGATCGGCTCGTTCTTCGAGAGGCTGGTGTTCGCCACCAAGTTCCAGGACTCCAACATTCTGCTCTCGGACCTCATCAACAGCGACTCCCGGATCCTCTACGACCGGGACCCCCGCGACCGGGTCGCCAAGGTGGCGCCCTGGCTGACCCTCGACGGCGACCCCTACCCCATCGTCGTCGACGGCCGGATCAAGTGGATGGTCGACGGATACACGACCAGCAACAACTTCCCCAACTCCGCCCGCACCCTGCTCAACGAGGCCACCAACGACTCGGTCACGGCCACGTCGCGTTCGGTCGCGCCGCAGGCCCGCGATCAGATCACGTATCTGCGGAACTCGGTGAAGGCCACCGTCGATGCCTACGACGGCACCGTCAACCTCTACCTGTGGGACGAGTCCGACCCCATCGCGCTGGCCTGGGAGCGGGTCTTCCCCGACACCGTGCAGCCGCGCTCCGAGATGCCGGAGCAGGTGCTGCAGCATGTGCGGTACCCCGAGGACATCTTCAAGGTGCAGCGCACGGTGCTGAGCCGGTACCACGTCACCGACGCGCAGGCGTTCTACTCCGGCCAGGACTTCTGGGTGGTGCCGAACGACCCCACCATCGCCGACGTGCAGGTGTTCCAGCCGCCCTACTACCTGACGCTGCAGATGCCCGGGACGTCCGAGCCGGCGTTCTCCCTCACCACGGCGTTCTCGCCGAGCCGGCGGCAGACCCTGGCCGCGTTCATGGCCGCGAACTCCGCGCCCGGAGCCGACTACGGCACGATCCGCGTGCTGCAGCTGCCGCGCAACACAACCATCCCCGGTCCCACCCAGGTGCAGAACAACTTCGAGTCCGACCCGACGGTCAGTTCGCAGTTGAACCTGCTGCGCCGTGGGGGTTCCACGGTGGTCCTGGGCAACCTCCTGTCCCTGCCGGTGGCCGACGGCATGCTCTATGTCGAGCCCGTGTACGTGCAGGCCGCGGGCGAGCAGGGCTTCCCGTTGCTGCAGAAGGTGCTCGCCGCCTACGGCAGCGAGGTCGTGATGGAGGACAACCTCGAGCGCGCCCTCGCCAAGGTCTTCACCGGGTCCGCCACCGGCGGAGGCGGTGGGGGCGGGGGCGGCAAGGGCGCGGAGACCACTCCGCAGCAGGAACTCGCGGAAGCCCTGACCGACGCGTCGGCGGCCTACGAGGAGGGACAGCGCGCACTGCGGGAGGGCGACTTCGGCGCCTACGGGGACGCCCAGGAGCGACTCAAGTCCGCCCTGGACCAGGCCGCGGCCGCCCAACAGAGACTGGCGGGGGAGAGCCCGCCCACCGCCAAGACACCTGATGTCACCCCAAGCCCCAGCGCCCCGGCCACACCCGACCAGTCAAGCCCGCCCGCCACGGAGGGCGCCACTGCTGCAGGCGTCGGACTGCCGGCGGACAGCTGATCCGGCTCGGACCGGTCATTTGGCCGCGGATGGGGAACGGGGTAACCTAAGGGCGTCGCACAGCGACCAGCGCGGGGTGGAGCAGTTCGGTAGCTCGCTGGGCTCATAACCCAGAGGTCGCAGGTTCAAATCCTGCCCCCGCTACTTGTGTGAAGTCCCGGGACATCCCTAGTGGGTGTCCCGGGACATTCTTGTTTTCCGGGGTGGGAGCGACGTGCGCATCGAAGACCCAGGGCGGTTCCTGCAGGGGTTGAACGATCAGCAGCGCGCCGCTGCGGAACAGTCGCTGGGGCCGGTAGTCATCCGCGCCGGCGCGGGCACCGGCAAGACTCGCGTGATCACACATCGGG
>JAPOIY010000125.1 GCA_029978705.1 Actinomycetota bacterium | reverse complement strand
CCATACCTGCGCTGTCACTGCCGTGGGTGGGGTCAGGTGCTGGGGCACCGGCACGAGCGGGCGGCTCGGCAATGGGGGCACCGGCGACCAGTCGACTCCGGTTGACGTGCGGTCGTCTGCTGCCGATGCGTCTCCGCTCACGGGAGTGTCAGCGGTTGTCGCGGGTGATGCGCACACGTGCGCCTTGATGGCCTCGGGCGCGGTGAAGTGCTGGGGTCAGGGGCAGTTCGGGCGGTTGGGAAATGGGCAGATCGCGAATGCCACGGCGCCCGTCGACGTGGTGGGAGTGGGACAGTCGTCCGGGGGGACGCCACTGACCAGTATTCGGTCCCTGTCGGCCGGAGCACGGCACACGTGCGGGGTCACGACGGCTTCCGGCGTGGTCTGCTGGGGAGACGGGCAGAGCGGCCAGCGCGGTGACGGCACGACCCTGGACGCCGATGCGCCAGCGGTCGTCACCGGCTGGACGGCTGACCTGGGTGGGTCCGGGCAGGTCGTGCAGGTCGCCGCGGGGGACGAGTACACGTGCGCGTTGCTCACCGGCGGCGCGGTCGCCTGCTGGGGGTTTGGCGAGGATGGCGAGATGGGCAACGGTGCTGCCACCAGTCACCTGCTCCCCGTGCGCGTGATCGGCGTGGGTGGTGGAAGGGATGCGCGCGCGGTGCAGATCAGCGCGGGCTCGGTCCATGTGTGCGCGCGCACGGCCGGTGGCGGGGTGAAGTGCTGGGGGGGCGGCGGCCAGGGGCAGATCGGCAACGGGTCGAGCGTGGACGCCACCAGTGCGCAGGATGTGGTCGGGGTTGGCGGGGTCTCCACGCTCACGGGGATCGCGGAGATCGCGGCGGGGGGCGATGAGACCTGTGCGCGCACCACAGGCGGTGCGGTGCGGTGCTGGGGGGCGGGCACCAGGGGGCAGCTCGGGGATGGCACGACGACTCTGGTCCAGAACACCCCGGTGGCCGTGACAGGGGCCGCGGGGGTGCGGTCACTCGCCGTCGGTGGCCAGCACGCCTGCGCCACGGACGCAGACGGCGGTGTCCAGTGCTGGGGATACAACGCGGGTGGGCAGATCGGCGATGGGGGCACGGCGAACACGGCCACCCCGGTCGCAACCCGCACGTCGGGTCCGCAGGCGGGCTTTCCCGCCACGATCACGGTGGGCGTGACGGACGGCGTGCGGAGCGCCAGCACCTCGGTCACCCTTACCGAGGCCTCGGCCCCGCGCGTGCGTTACGGGGCCGACCACTTCGGCGTCGGGTCCGCGTCGCAGCAGATCGCCCCGACGGTTGGGGGCGGGTCGGGCACGCCGACATTTGCATTCTCCGGAACCCTTCCCACGGGCGTGTCATTCAACGTCTCGACGGGCACGTTCACGGGGCCCTTGGCGTCCGATTGGCGCGAGAGGGTCACGCAGGTCGTGGCGGGGCACGACCACGCGTGCGCGCTCACCACGGGTGGCACCGTCAAGTGCTG
>JAPOIY010000003.1 GCA_029978705.1 Actinomycetota bacterium | reverse complement strand
GGACTACGCGGAGCGGCGCTGGCACCACTTCAAGGCCCACGCGGCCACGAAACTCGCGGGGCTGCTGATGACCCGCGAGTGGGCCGGGCGCCACCCCGACGCGGTGTTCCTGGCGGTCCATCCCGGCATGGTGGAGACGAAACTGCTGCGGGACGGGATGAAAGTGTCCGGGTCCGACTCCCTGACCGAGGCCGCGGCGACCTCGGTGTACGCCGCCACCGAGCCCGGGCTGACCTCGGGGTCCTACCTCGCCCACTGCGCGGTCGCGCAGCCCGGCGCGAATGCGCAGGACCCGGAGGCGGCGCGCGCCCTGTATGACGCCACCCTGTGGCAGTTGGGACTCGGCTGAGTGCGCCGGGTGGGTCAGGACTCCGGCATCTGCACCACGTAGAACGCGGCCCCGGCCGGGTCGGTGAGACCGGCCATGGCGCCCCACGGGGTGTCGAAGGCGGGCACCGGGGCGGCACCGCCGTTGGCGGTGGCGGCCTCGACCGCAGCCGCGGTGTCGGCCACCCCGAAGTAGACCAGCCAGTGCGACTGTGCCCCGTCGGAGCCGGAGGCCCCGCCCATGCCGCCGCGCGGCCGCGGGTCGGCGGCTGTCGCGAAGGTCGTGTAGTCGGCGGGAGCGCCGGTCACGGTGTCGTAGGTGAAGTCGAAGACCCCCGCGTAGAACGTGCGCGCCGCGTCGGGGTCGGTGGACCGCAGATCCTCCCACGTGAGGGCCCCGGGTTCGTTGCTGCGCCCGGCGCCTGCGAAGGACCTGGCCTGCCACACGCCGAACACCGCCCCGGTGGGGTCGGTGGCCACGAACATGCGACCCAGGTCGCCCACGTCGACGGGCTCGCCGAACAGGACTCCCGACCCCGCGGTGACCTTGGCGGCGGTCGCGTCCGCGTTCCCGGACGCGAAGTAGAGGGTCCACCCGGCCCGGGAGGCCGCGTTCATCGGGCCGAGGCCCGCGACGGGAGCTCCCCCCTTGGTCGCCATGACATAGCCGCCGAACGGCTCCTGCTGCTCGTCGAACGCCCAGCCGAGGACGGCGGTGTAGAACGGCTTCACCGCGTCGGGGTCGGGGATCATCAGGTCGGCCCAGCAGGGCACCCCGGGGGGCCAGGAGGTGTCGGTGCTCATGGCGCCATCCCACCGCACGGGGGCGGTTCGTGTCCACAGGTCGCGACGAGTTCCGGCCAGGACGATGGCCGGGGGCAGCGTCAGCGTGCGGCGCTGCCCTCGACGTAGTCCTCGTCACCGGAGTCGACCCACGCCATCAGGTTGCGCAGTTCCCGGCCGGTGGCCTCGATCGGATGTTGCTCCGCCTTGGTGCGCAACTCGATGAACTCGGGGGCCCCGGCGTCCTGGTCGTCGATGAACCGCTGCGCGAACGCGCCGCTCTGGATGTCGGCGAGCACGGCCTGCATGTTCGCCTTGACGCTCTCATCGATGACGCGAGGTCCGGACACATAGTCGCCGTACTCGGCGGTGTCGGAGACGCTCCACCGCTGTTTGGCGATGCCGCCCTCGTACATGAGGTCGACGATGAGTTTGAGTTCGTGCAGGCATTCGAAGTAGGCCACCTCGGGCTGGTAGCCGGCCTCGACGAGGGTCTCGAACCCGTACATCACCAACTGCGAGGCCCCGCCGCACAGCACAGCCTGCTCCCCGAACAGGTCGGTCTCGGTCTCCTCGGTGAACGTCGTCTGGATACCACCGGCACGCAGCGCCCCGATGGCCTTGGCGTACGAGAGGGCCAACGGCCAGGCCTCGCCGGAGGCGTCCTGCTCGACGGCGATGATGGCCGGCACCCCGCGCCCGGCCTCGTACTCGCGCCGGACCAGGTGTCCGGGGCCCTTGGGGGCGACCATGCACACGTCGACGAAGTCGGGCGGCGTGATGTAGCCGAACCGGATGTTGAAGCCATGGGCGAAGAACAGCGCATCACCCTCCTGCAAGTTGGGGGCGATGGCTTCGGCGTACAGCTTGCGCTGCGCGGGGTCCGGCACCAGAACCATGATCAGATCGGCTTCGGCGGCGGCCGTGGCGGGATCGACGACCCGCAGACCGGCGGCCTCGGCCTTCGCGCGGCTCTTGGAGCCCTCGGGCAGGCCGACCCTCACGTCGACCCCGGAGTCCCGCAGGCTCAGCGCATGGGCGTGCCCCTGCGACCCGTATCCGAGGATCGCGACGACCCGGTTCTGGATGATCGAGAGATCGGCATCGTCGTCGTAGAACAAGGTGGCCACGGGGCGCCTTTCGGGTCGGTGGGGATCTGTCGTTCCTAGGGTACGGGTCGCCCCCGGGCCGGTGGACCTGCCCCGGGGACAGGTCCCAGGGTCAGGCCGAGCGCAGGTTGCGGTCGGTCATGCCCTTGGTCCCGCGGCTGACGGCGACGGCGCCGGACTGGACGAGTTCCTTGATGCCGAAGGGTTCCAGCACCTTCAGCATGGCCTGCAGTTTCCCGGTGTTGCCGGTGGCCTCGATCGTGACCGCGTCGGGCGCCACGTCGACGACCTTCGCGCGGAACAGTTGCACGGTCTCGAGGATGTGGCTGCGGGTGTCGCGCGTGGCCGCCACCTTCACCAGGATCAGTTCTCGCTGGACGGACTGCTCGTCGTCCAACTCGATGATCTTCAGCACGTTGACGAGTTTGTTGAGCTGCTTGGTGACCTGTTCGCGCGGCAGGTCCTCGACGCTGACGACGATCGTCATGCGCGAGACCCCGGCCTGCTCGGTCGGGCCGACGGCCAGGGACTCGATGTTGAACCCGCGGCGCGAGAACAGCCCGGCGATCCGGGCCAGGACGCCGGGCACGTCCTCCACCAGGACGGACAAGGTGTGACGGTTCCGCATGATCAGTCCTCCCGGGCCCACTGGGGGGCCATGTCGCGTGCGTGCTGGATGTCGTCGTTGCTCGCCCCGGCCGCCACCATGGGCCACACCATGGCGTCCTTGTGCACCTGGAAGTCGATCACGACGGGCCGGTCGGTGACGGCCATCGCCTTCTCGATCACGGCATCGACGTCGGCGGCGGTGTCACACCGCAGCCCGACGCACCCGTAGGCCTCGGCGAGTTTGACGAAGTCGGGGAACATGTGGGTGTTCAGGTCGGTGTTGGAGTACCGCTCGTTGTAGAACAGCGTCTGCCACTGCCGCACCATGCCGAGCGCCCCGTTGTTGATCAAGGCGACCTTGATGGGGATGTCGTTGATGGTGCAGGTGGCCAGTTCCTGGTTGGTCATCTGGAAACACCCGTCACCGTCGACTGCCCAGACGGTCGCGTCGGGGCGCCCCACCTTCGCGCCCATCGCCGCCGGGACCGCGTAGCCCATGGTGCCCGCGCCGCCGGAGTTCAGCCAGGTGCGCGGGTGCTGGAAGTCGATGAACTGGGCCGACCACATCTGGTGCTGACCGACACCCGCGGCGTAGATGGCCTCGGGCCCGGCGATCGCGGACAGCCGTTCGATGACGTACTGCGGCGAGAGGCTGCCGTCGTCGGGCACGTCGTAGCCCAGCGGGTACGTTCCGGTCCAGTGGTCGATCGTGCGCCACCAGTCGGTGTAGTCGGGCTGCGCCCCACTGTCGAGCTGGGCCTGGATCGCGTCGGTGAGCGCGATGATGCTGGCCTTGGCGTCCCCGACGATCGGGACGTCGACGGGTTTGTTCTTGCCGATCTCCGCCGGGTCGATGTCGGCGTGGATCACCCGCGCCGACGGGGCGAACGACGACAGCTTCCCGGTCACCCGGTCGTCGAAGCGGGTGCCCACGGCGATCAGGAGATCGGCCTGCTGCAGGGCGCCCACGGCCGCGACCGTGCCGTGCATGCCCGGCATCCCGAGGTTCTGCCGGTGCCCGTCGGGGAACGCCCCACGTGCCATGAGGGTGGTGACCACGGGGATCCCGGTCAGCTCGGCCAGCCGGTACAGGTCCTCGGCCGCGTCGGCCTTCACGACGCCGCCCCCGACGTAGAGCACGGGCCGTTCGGCGGCCACGATCATCTTGGCGGCCTGGCGCACCTGCCGCGCATGAGGCGTCGTGGTGGGCTTGTAGCCCGGCAGCTGCACCTGGCCCGGCCACCGGAACGTCGTCATCCCCTGCAGGGCGTCCTTGCTGATGTCGACCAGGACGGGCCCGGGTCGCCCCGTCGCCGCGACGTGGAAGGCCTCGGCGATGGCCTGCGGGATCTCGTCGGGGTCGGTGATCAGGTAGTTGTGTTTGGTGACCGGCATCGTGATGCCGCGGATGTCGGCCTCCTGGAAGGCGTCGGTGCCGATGGCGGCGCTGGGCACCTGGCCGGTGATGGCCACGATCGGAACCGAGTCCATGTAGGCGTCGGCGATGGCGGTGACCAGATTGGTGGCGCCGGGACCCGACGTGGCCATGCAGACCCCCACCTTGCCGGTGGCCGTGGCGTAGCCCTCGGCAGCATGTCCGGCTCCCTGCTCGTGGCGCACGAGGATGTGGCGGATCTGGGTGGAGTCCATGATCGGGTCGTAGGCCGGCAGGATCGCGCCCCCGGGGATGCCGAAGACCACCTCGACACCGGCATGTTCCAGAGCGCGCACCAGGCTCTCCGAACCCGTGATCTGCTCGGTCATCACTTCTCCTGTCTCGGAAACGAAAAACCCCCCGGCCCGTTGGGGCACCGGAGGGTTGCGCGTCGGCTCGGGGCCGACGCGCTATCCAACTACAAGGCGAGGGATTCGCACGCTGTCAATATGCTCCCCGGCGCGGTCCACGTCAAGTCCGCGGGCCCCGCATCCCGACGGTATCGTGCCGTGTGACCACTCCCGCTGCGGCGCCGACGAAGTCGGGCCGCCTCCTGACGTTCTTCCTCGGCTCGACGTTGCTCTCGTCGCTGGGCAGCGTCATGGCGCTGCTGGCGTCGACCGTGCTGGCCAGCGACACCGGCAGCAGCGGGGGACTCGCGGCGACCTACACGTCCATCATGCTGGCGCTGAACCTCATCGCGGCGTCCGTGACGACTCCCTACGGCCCGGCCCTGGCCGCCCGCTGGGGCACCCGACGCGTCTACGGCACCGCCGTGGGCGCGAACGTGCTGCTCTACGGTCTCCTGACGGCGGGTCTACTCATCGGACTGCCGGGATACCCACTGCTGCTGCTCGGCACCCCGCTGCTGGGCGCCGTCGGCGGCATCTCCCGTGCCCTGTACCCGGCGGTCCTGCAGGGGTACCTGGCCCACGAGGACCTGGCATCGGCTGAGACCAAGGCGTCGGTGGCCGCCGGGGCCGCGTGGGTGATCGGGGCGATCGTCGGGGCAGTGGTGATCGACAGCTACGGGGTCATCGCCGGCTTCGCGGCGAACACCCTGCTGTCGATCCCCTACCTCCTCGTGGTGCTCCTCATCACTCCGGAGCGGGAGCCCGCCCGCCCGACGCCCGCGAAGCACCCGTGGCGGTCGCTGGTCACGTCGATGCGCACCAACAAGAGGCTGCGCCGCGCGAGCGTCCTGGGCCTCCTCGCGGCCGCCCTGGTGGCGCCGCTGGCCTCCATGGTGGTTCCCGTGACCCAGGACCTGGACCACAACCTGGCGATCCACGCCGGCTTCATCCTGGCGGCGATCTCCTTCGGCGCCATCCTGTCGCCCTCCCCCGTCTACCGGCTCGGCTCCCGGATGGGGCCCCTGCGCGCGTCCGGCTACTCGTATGCCGTGACCGGTGTCGTCCTGGTGATCCTGGGAGTGGTGGCCGTCCTGTTCACCCAGAACCTGCAGTTGGCCGCCATCGCTGCCTTCGCCGTCATCTACGGGGCCCTGTCGCAGTCGGGCGGGAACCTCCTGGTCCAGGACGCGGCGGACTCGGCGGAGACCATCGAACACGAACAGCAGAACCTCGCCGTGTTCTTCCTGATCACCGGTATCGGCACCCCGATCGGGACCCTACTGTGGGGCCGCACGATCGACGCCACGTCCGTGCCCTTCCTCTTCGCCGTCGCGGGCGGCATCATGGTCCTCTTCGTCATCGTCAACGTCATCCTGCTGACGCGACAGGGGGTGTCGGCTCCTCCCGCCGTCGCGAAACACGAGAAGCGGCAGCACGCCCACGGGATCCCGCTGATCCAGCGGATGTGGCACTGACGCGTCACGGCAGGCGGCGGTGCTGCGGTGTGACCGGGTGCGCGGGCGGGACCGTCTTGAGCGCCGGTGGCCGGTGGATGCCGAGCCGGTTGAGCCACAGCAGCATCGCGGCACCCACGACCACGACCGCGAACCCGACGCAGAACAGCAGCCACGGCACGGTCAGGGTACGGGCCAGATGAGCCCAGACCAGACTACCGATCGGCGTTCCCAGCCCCGCGAACAGGAAATAGGCGGCCAGCACCTGCTGTTTGTGGGCGTCGTCCTCCGCGGCATCGGCGGCGTCCTGGACCAGGAGGTTGCCCGACGAGGACTGCGCGGCGCCGAAGACGATGGCGAAGGCAATGACCCCGACGAGCTGGGTGGGTCCGTTGTACAGGGAGATCGTGGCCGCGAGGATCACCAGGATGATCCCGCAGACGAGCGCCAGCACACTCGCTGAGCGCAGGGGACCGTGCCGCGTCCCGATGCGGCGCAACGGGACGGGCGACAGGACGGTGCCCAGGGAGATCGCCGCCAGGATGAGGCCGGCGTGGATCGCGAGGTCGTGGCCCGCCGCCCGGGTGATCGGCACGACCATCGACACGAAGGGACCGACGAAGGCCGCGGTCGCGATCCCCAGAAGGCAGGCCCGCACGAGGCGGTGGTTGGTGCGCAGGGACGTCACCATCGAGCGCCAGGGGCGTGCCTGGGCCGCGGGGGTGGCCACGGGGACGGTCGGGGGGACGAGGGCCACCATGAGTACCAGAGGAACCGAGAGCACGACGTTCAGCAAGAAGGCACTGGGGGCCCCCACCGCGTCGATCACCACTCCGCCCACCAGCCCGCCGACGACCCAGGCCAGACCCGACGTCATGGACGTCCACCCCTCCGCGCGGGAGATCTCCTGCCCCTCGCAGTAGGCGACGACGACGGCCGGGCCCACGACGTGACCGATCCCGCCGGCCGCACCGATGAACGGCATCACCAGGAGCAGGGCGGGGAAGCCGGGCACACCTGCCTGGATCAGGAGCGACAGGACCAGGTAGGCCAGCACCGTGACGCCCGTCGCCCCCCAACTCACCCGGCGGGTGCCGAACCGGTGGGCGAGGACGCCGGCGTAGGGAGTGACGACGGACGCGACGCCGAAGCCCAGGGCGAGCATGAGGGCGGTGTACGTGGCCGCCAGCCCGCCCGCGGCGCCCGCCTCGCTGGACACGATCGTGGACCCCAGCAGCGCGGCGGCACTGCCCAGCGACGACAGGAAACTGACGCCCAGGTAGCCGACCAGTCGCCGTCGCGCCGCCGTCGTCCCGCTCACGAGCGCCACGATAGTGAACAGTCGTGGGAATGGCGCGGTTCCGAACCGCGCTGCGAATCCGGGGAGCGGGCCCGGTCCGGCCGGATCCCGCCTAGGCTGAGGGGGTGATCCCGCCCTCCCCCTCCGTCCCGCTCGGGGGAGATTTCGGACACCTCCCCCGCCGGACGGCACAGCCCGGCAGGATTCTCCCGTGACCCGCGCCCTCTACCTCCTCGCGACGTGGTGCGCGCGGCACGCCAAGCTCGTCCTGGCCCTGTGGGTCGTGGCCCTCATCGCGGCCAATGTGCTCAACAACCGCCTCCCCGCCGCCGGTGTCCAGCAGATCACCCTGGAGGGCACCGACGCGGCGGCCGGGCAGACCCTGCTGGGGCGCGCGTTCACCGGCGCCTCCTCGGGAGCCCAACCCGTGGTGATGGCGTGCGGGAACACCGACCTCGGCACGTCGCCGGGCCAACAGATCGTGCACGACACCCGCCAGGCGCTCCTCAAGGTGCCCGGCGTCCTCGCGGTCACGGGGCCCGCACAGCAGGCATCCCTGCTGTCCGACGACAAGGGCACGGCGATCCTCAACGTCCAGGTGGCCGACGCCCAGTTGCAGGAGAAGACGACAGCGCAACAGATCCTGGACACCGCCAAACAGCAGGCCCCCGACTGCGAAGTGGCGCTCGGCGGCACCGCGGGGCAGGTCCTGTCCCAGGAGACCAGCGCCAGCGAGGGCGTGGGGCTGCTCTTCGCCATTCTCGTGCTGCTGTTCGTCCTGCGCCGCATTGCGGCGGCCTTCGTCCCCCTCCTCAGCGCCATCATGGCCGTAGGTATCGGATCGGCGATCGTGGGGCTGCTCGGCCGCGTGGTCTACATCCCCGACGCCGCCCCCATCCTGGGCACCATGCTCGGCCTGGGTGTGGGTATCGACTACGCCCTGTTCCTGGTCGTGCGCCACCGGACCCTGCTGCGCAAGGGTTACGACGTCATCGACTCGATCGGGCGCACGGCGGGTACCGCCGGAGCGGGCATGGTCTTCGCGGGCTCCACCCTGATCCTCGCCGTGTGCGGACTGGCCCTGACCCAGATCCAGTTCCTCGCGTGGCTGGGGTACGCCGCCGCCGTGGTCGTCCTGATCGCGGTCATGGCGTCACTCACCCTGGTCCCGGCGATGTTCGGGCTGCTCAAGATGCGGGTGCTGCCCAAGAAGGACACCTCTGACGTCCACCACGACGACGAGCATCTGGACGAGGGTATCTGGGCGCGGATCGCCGACCAGGTGACCGGACACCCCTGGCGCTACGCCATCGGCGCGGTCATCGTCCTGCTCCTCATGGCGTGGCCCACCACCAAGATGATGTTCGGGCAGATGGACCAGTCCTACTCGCCGCCCACGACCACGTCCTACCAGGCCCAGGCCCTGATCAGCGAGGCGTTCGGACCCGGCTACAACGGACCGCTGGCGGTGGCCCTGCAGCTCAACCGGCCCGCCACGCCACCCAAGGACGCCGACCTGAAGGCCGGCAGCGGGGACCCCCGTACCAAGGACCAGCGGCTCACGTCGCTGGCCACGGTCCTGGCCGCGACCCCTGGGGTGCAGGACGTGGGCAAGCCGATCGTCAGCCCCGACGGCGGGGTGGCCGTCATCCAGGTCATCCCCACGACCGGGCCCGCGGACCCCGCGACCCAGGAACTCGTCGACACGCTGCGCAACGAGGTGCTGCCGGAGGCCACCACGGGCGAGGACATGGACGCCCACGTCGCCGGCATCACCGCCATCATGATGGACCTGTCGATCCAGATCGGACAGAGCCTGCCGGTGTTCATCGGCGGCGTGGTCCTGCTGTCCGGACTCCTGCTGATGATGGCCTATCGCTCCCTGGTGATCCCGATCAAGGCCGCGGTCATGAACCTGCTGTCCATCTGCGCCGCCTACGGCGTGGTGGTCATGGTGTTCCAGTTCGGCTGGGGCGCGAGCCTCATCGGCATGGAGCGGCTCGTCCCCATCGAGACCTTCGTTCCGATGATCATGTTTGCCGTGCTCTTCGGGCTGTCCATGGACTACGAGGTCTTCCTGCTGACGGCTTTCCAGGAGCACTGGGCCAAGACCGGCGACATGGTCACCTCGGTGCGGCGCGGACTCGCGGACACCGGCGCGGTCGTGACCTCGGCCGCAGCCATCATGTGTGTCGTCTTCTCTTCGTTCATCTTCCTCGCCCCGGATGCGATCGCGAAACTGTTCGGCGTGGGCATGGCCACCGCCGTCTTCGTCGACGCCACCATCGTGCGCTGCCTGCTGGTGCCGGCGCTGATGGTGCTCGCCGCGAAGGCGACCTGGTGGCTGCCCAAGTGGCTCAACCGGGCGCTGCCGCACCTGCAGATCGAGGGTGACCCGCAGAGCCTCGCGACCATCCACGAGCCACCGCAGGACCGGCAGCCCAAGACCGTTGCGGAGGCGACGAAGCCCGTCATGCCCGTCCTCGTGGCACTCGCCGGGATCCTCGTGTCGTGGGTGATCTCGTCCCGCTTCGTCCCCGACACCACGGCGATCCCGTACCTCGATGTCGCGGTGATCACCTCCGCGGTGGTCGGCGGCATCGTCGTCTGGCTGCCGCCGGGCATGCCCGGCGCGGGGCTGCGGCCCGGGGGCCGTGTGATCGCGCTGCTCCTCGGCGGCGTCGCCGTCGCGGTCATCTACGCGCTGATGCGCGCCGCAGTGCCCTACACCCAGCAGAACCCCGGCGTGATGGCCGCGTGGGCCCTGATGATCGTCGCTGCCGTCACCGCCCTCACCCGGCTGCGCCGCTACGGTCTGCCGGCGATCATGGGTGCCATCGTCATGACCGTCACCATCGCCATCTCCGGCGGTCCCGCCGCCGGCCTCGGCAGCCTCATGGAGATCGCCATCATCCCGTCGTTCCTGGCCGGGCTCATGGCGTTGTTCATCTTCCGGATCGTGACCCTCGTGCGTACCCCGGCCGACGAGGTCTCCCCCTCGGAGCCCGCCGGTGAGACGGAACGGCCGCTGACCGGGGTCGGTTCGTGAGGGCCGCCGCGTCCGCTGCCGCTCTCCTGACGCTGGCCGCGGTGGCCGGCCCCGGGGCCGCGTCGGCCGCCGAGTCCGGCTCGGTGGCCACCACCGCCGCCGAGATCGCCCTGAGCGGCAGCACGCTGCCCCGCGCCGTGCCGGCCGCCCGGCAGGACAGCGACATCGTCAACGACGAGGTGGTCATCTCGTCGCTGGACCCCATGGGTCTGGCCATCGACTCGCAACTGGTGAGCCGGGTCAGCAGCCGGCCGGGACCCGAGCGCACGGTCGAGGACCCCACCTCGACCGCCAACATCGAGTACCTCAACCAGCGCGGCACCCCGACGGTCAACGCCAAGGGCGACGCCATCCAGATCCAGGTGGGCGGCCCGACCGGCACCACCGTCCTGACCCAGTCGCTGGTGGACAAGCCGCTGCCGGTGGCCATGCATGCCGAGTACACGCTGAACGGGGAGGTGGTGGACCCCACGACTGTCGTGGGCGCATCCGGTGACCTGGAGATCAAGTACCAGGTCACCAACACGGACGTGAAGGAGGAGGAGATCCACTACACGAACTCGGTGGGCCGCCCGTACACCGAGAAGCAGCCGGTGTTCGCCCCCCTCGTCGGCACCCTCAGCGCCTCCGTGCCGGACAACATCCAGGTGACCGACACCAAGGGCGCCGTGGTGACCACGGACAAGGCGGGCAACACCGTCCTGCTGTGGAACCTGCTGCTCTACCCGCCGATGGGCACCTACGAGCAGAAGGTGTCGTTCACCGCCACCACCGACCAGGGCTCGATCCCGGCGGTCGCGCTGAACGTGGTCGCCGTCGACGAGTCCTCGGACCCGTCCCTGAAGTTCACCACCGACCTCTTCGAGCAGACCGTCAAGGGGAACAAGCAACTGGCGCAGGGCCTGGAACAGCTGAACAGCAGCACAGCCGAACTCGCCAACGCAGCGGCGCAACTGGCCACCGGCATCGGACAACTCGCCGACGGCGCCGGCGCGATCAGCACGGGCTTCAACAGCCAGCTGGTGCCGGGCACCGCCCAGCTGGCGGCCGGAGCCGGGGAACTGGCCGCCGGCCAGGAACAGCTGGCCACCGCCCTCGGCGGGGCGGCCACGGGAGCCGAGAAGCTGGCCAGCGGCTCGCAGGAACTGACCAGCGGACTGCAGCAGTTGGCCGACGGGCTGGACCAGTTCGCGACCAACTACCCGCAGCTCACGACGGGGGCGGAGAAGATCCGCAAGGGCGCACAGGTGCTCTCCCGCGTGGTCGGCTCCCCGAAGGACCCGCCGCTGCCCAGTCCCAGCCCTAACGTCCCGCCGGGCCCCACCCCCATTCCGACCCCGAGCGGCAGCCCGGTGTTCCCCACCCCCGATCCCACCCCCACGAAACTGCCCTCCCTCATCCAGGCGGTGACGGCCGCCACGGACGGGGCGCAGCAGCTGGCGCAGCAGACGGTGGTCCTGAACAACAACCTCGTCGCCGCCTTCGACGTCCTGGTGAAGACGACCACCCAGTCGGCCACCGTGGCCAAGGACGCCGCAGCCGCCCAGGCCACCCTGACCGCCCTCTACGACGAACTGTGTGACCCCGCCCCGGTGGGGGTGACCCCGCAGCAGTGCACCGACCTGGAGTCCGCGCTCACCGATGCGACGGACGCCGCCACCGGCTCGGCGGATGTGTCGGCCGCCCTGGTGGCGGTCCTCAAGGACGAGGGCAAGGAGGCCGTGCGTGCGTACGCGATCGCCCAGGGCGCCGACGAGCTCGCCCGCGCCCTGGCCCTCATCCAGAAAGGCCTGGATGCGGTGGGGCTGGGCCTCAGCACCGGCACGGAGAAACCGCCCGGCCTCGTGGAGGCCCTCGGCCAACTCGTCGACGGGCTGCAGCAGGGCGAGTCGGCGGTGTCCCAACTGTCCTCGGGGGCCGGTCAGGCGGCCACCGGGTCCGAGCAACTGACCGGGGGCACCGACCAGCTGGCCGGCGGCCTGGGGCAGGCAGCCACCGGCGCCGGGCAGCTGTCGCAGGGCACGGCCCAACTGGCGCAGGGCGCCGACGCCCTCGCCTTCGGCAGCGCGGAGGTCGGCGCAGCCCTGGCGCAGCTGTCGAGCGGCGCGGACCAGGCGGCCAGCGGCAGCAACCAGTTCGCCAGCGGTGCCCAGCAGTTGCAGCAGCAGGGCACCGCCAAGATCTACCGTTCGGTCGTCAAGAGCAGCGACCAGCCGGCAATGGCCACGGCGTACCTGAAGGCGTCCGCCGCGCGGGCCGAGTCGGCTCTCCCCTACGGCCTGCCGAAAGGCGCGACCGGCAGCGTGGCCTACGTCATGACCATGGACGCCGTGACCCCCACCGGCGACGTGCCGTGGCAGTTCGCGGCGATCGGCCTGGTCCTCCTGGCCGGTGCCGGGGGCGCGGTCGCCAAGAACTGGGTCAACACCCGCAACTAGCGTCCGCTCAGTCGCAGACCGCTCCCCGCGACGCCGACCCCACCAGCCGGGCGTACTTGTGCAGTACCCCGCGGGTGTAGCGCGCGGGCAGCGGACGCCAGGCTTCCCGCCGTCGCTGCAACTCGTCCTCAGCCACGAGGAGTTCCAGCGTCCGGTCCGCGATGTTGATCGCGATCCGGTCCCCGTCCTCGACCAGCCCGATGGGGCCACCGTCGACGGCCTCCGGGGCGACGTGGCCGACACACAGCCCCGTGGTGCCGCCGGAGAATCGGCCGTCCGTGATCAGCAGGACGTCCTTGCCCAGCCCCGCCCCCTTGATGGCCCCGGTGATCATCAGCATCTCGCGCATCCCGGGTCCGCCCTTGGGGCCCTCGTAGCGGATCACGACCACGTCGCCCGCCTGGATCGTGCCGTCCTCCAGCGCCTCCATGGCCGCCTGCTCCCGCTCGAAGACCCGCGCCGTCCCCGCGAAGTTCTCCACCGGGACCCCGGCGTTCTTCACCACCGCGCCCTCCGGCGCGAGAGATCCCCCCAGAACGGTGATCCCGCCCGTCGGCGCCAGCGCCGCCTGCGCGGCATGCAGGATGGAGCCGTCCGGGTCGGGGGGATTGATGTCGGCGAGATTCTCGGCCACGGTGCGGCCCGTCACCGTCAGGCAGTCGCCATGCAGCAGACCCGCGTCCAGGAGGGCCTTCATGACGACGGGGACACCGCCCACGCGGTCCACGTCGCTCATCACATACCGGCCGAACGGCTTGAGGTCCGCCAGGAGAGGCACAGTGCTGCCGATGCGGTGGAAGTCCTCCAGGTCGAGGTCGACCTCGGCCTCGTGGGCCAGTGCCAGCAGGTGGAGGACGGCGTTCGTCGATCCACCGAAGGCCATGAGCACCGTGATGGCGTTCTCGAAGGCCTCGCGCGTCATGATCTGTCGGGCGGTGATGCCCTGCCGCAGCAGGTTGACCACGGCCTCGCCGGAGCGGCGGGCGTAGCCGTCGCGCCGGCGGTCGGTGGCCGGGGGTGCGGCCGATCCCGGCAGGGACATGCCGATGGCCTCGCCGATGCTCGCCATCGTGTTGGCGGTGTACATCCCCCCGCAGGCGCCCTCGCCGGGGCAGATGGCCCGTTCGATGCGGTCCACGTCCTCGCGGGTCATCAGCCCCCGGGCGCAGGCCCCCACGGCCTCGAACGCATCGATGATGGTGACGTCCCGCTCGCTGCCGTCCGACAGCGTCACGTGGCCCGGGAGGATCGACCCCGCGTAGACGAAGACCCCGGCCACGTCGAGCCGGGCGGCCGCCATGAGCATGCCGGGCAGCGACTTGTCACAGCCCGCGAAGGTGACCATGCCGTCCAGGCGTTCGGCCTCCATCACGGTCTCCACGGAGTCGGCGATGATCTCGCGGCTCACGAGCGAGAAGTGCATCCCCTCGTGCCCCATGGAGATGCCGTCGGAGACAGAGATCGTGGCGAACTCCAACGGGTACCCCCCGGCGGCGTGCACCCCCTCTTTGGCGGCCTGGGCCAGCCGCTGCAGGGACAGGTTGCACGGCGTGATCTCGTTCCAGGACGAGGCGATCCCGATCTGCGGTTTGCTGAAGTCGGCGTCGGTCATCCCGACCGCGCGCAGCATGCCCCGGGCGGGCGCCCGTTCCAGACCGTCGGTGACTTGGCGGGACCGGGGGCGGACGTCGGGTGTCTCAGTCATGGGCGACAGCCTAACGACGTGGTCCGGCGAGGCGATGTGACAGGCAATCGACCGGATGTGACACTGCGTGGGTGATGAGTCCGCGCCTGGCCGCCGTTCTGGCGGCGGTCCCGTTCGCCCTCGCGGCCTGCACGACCGGTGCCGCGCAGCAGGCCACCACCGCGAGCGGTATGCCGGCGGTTCCGCCCACCCCGGTGCCGGCGAGCCCCAGCGACGTCCCGTCGTCCCTGCGGCCCACCGCCGAGGAGTCCGCGTCCCCGTCCGCCAGCGCGACGGTGGACCCGCACGCCAAGGTCATCTACCTCACGTTCGACGATGGCCCGTGGGTGCCCTACACCCAGCAGATCCTCGATGTCCTCGACAAGTACGACGCGACGGCCACGTTCTTCGTCGTCGGGGAGATGGTCGCCCAGCATCACGACCTCATCCGGAAGATCCACGCCGCCGGCCACGCGATCGGCAACCACACCTACGATCACGCCAACCTCACGACGCTGCCCGACGACCGGATCCGCTGGGAGTTGCGGAAGACCGCCCGCCAGGTCGGCCCGGACCTGGCGGCGTGCATGCGCCCGCCGTACGGGGCCACCAATGAACACATCCGCCGCATCACCCGCTCCGAGGGCTACAAGACGGTGTTGTGGACCGACTGGGCGGTGGACTGGGACCAGCCACCGGTCCCGGAACTGGTGGGGTACCTCGAGGACGCCACCTACGACAAGGCCAACATCCTGCTGCACGACGGCGGCGGGGACCGGCCCAACACTGTCGCCGCCGTCCGCGAGATGCTCCCCCGGTGGATCAAGAAGGGCTACACCTTCCAGGCCCTGCCGGAGTGCCTCACCCCCCACACTGCCTGACCGGTCCCGGGAACAGGACGCCCTGCACCTCGTCGAAGGTGTGGTGGTCCCGCGCCAGCAACAACCCCGGACGGGCGCAGTCGGACGCACGGTAGTGGGCGCCGTCCGGGCGCCGCGCCCGGCCCCCCGCCTCCTCCGCGAACAGCACCCCCGGCAGGTGGTCCCACGGCTGCGTGCGCCCGAAGACACAGAAGTCCAGGTCGCCGGCGATGACCGCGGGATACTCCGCACCGGCGCACCGGGGGCCGGGCGTCAGGGAGGCGAACCGGTCGCCCCGTTCCGCGATCCGCGCCGCCGCCGTGTCGCCGAGCCCCGAGACGGACGCGTGCCCGGTCAGGTCCGCGGCCGGGCGGGGCTGCCGGGGATGCACGATCACCTGCCGGCCGCCCTGCCAGGAACCGGCGCCGGACTCCGCGACCCACAGGACGTCGGCGAGCGGGTCGAGGATCCACCCCGACACGCAGTGGTCGTCCCGCACCAGCGCAACCATCATGGCGAACGGACCGCTGCCGGCCGCGTAGTTGTTGGTGCCGTCGAGGGGGTCGACGACCCACACCACGCCGGAGCCGAGACCCGTCAGGATCCCCGGGTCGGCGTGGGCGGCCTCCTCCCCCACCACCCGGCTTCCCGGGAGCAACTCGGGAAGGCGGCGGGTGAGTTCGGCCTCACTGGCCCGGTCGGCCTCGGTGACCAGGTCGCCGGGGGATTTCTCCATCGCCGCCGCGGTGCCGTACCCGGGCAGGATCGTGGTGTGGGCCACTTCCCGCATCACCTCCGACACGGGGACGATCAGATCGGTGCCGGCCATGACCCGAGTGTGCCGTGACCGCGGCGGCCGCGTCTCCCGGGAGGGTCGTTTACCCTGATCAGATGCACGAGGAGTTCGACCTCATCACCGCGGACGGGACCCGTCTGACCGCTTGGCGCAACCAGACCGTCGGCGGTCCTCCGGTGCTCGTGTGCAACGGCATGGGCGTGCCCCCCGAGGCGTGGCCCCGACTGCTGGACCCGGAGTGTGAGTTCTCCGTCGTCGGGTGGAATCACCGCGGGGCCCTCGGGTCCGACCGCCCGGCCGACCCGGCGCGCATCGACATCACCGACCACACCGACGACGCCATCGCCCTCATGGACGCCATGGGCTGGCAGCGGGCCGTCGTCGTCGCGTGGTCGTTGGGCGTGAACGTCGCCTTCGAACTGGCCGGGCGTCACCCCGAGCGGGTCTCCGGCCTGCTGTCGGTGGCGGGTGTGCCGGGCGGCACGTTCGACACCCTCTTCGCCCCGCAACTGGTGCCCCGGGTCCTGCGCCGGCCGATGGGCGTGGGGCTGGCCCGGGCGGGCCGCACCTTCGGGTCCCCGTTGAACGTGCTGGCGCGGGCGGTGCCCACGGGACGGCCGTTCGCCGAATGGCTGCGCCACACCGGCTTCATCCTCCCGTTCGCCGACCCGAACGACATCGCGGCCTGGGTCAGTTCCATGAAGCAGCAGGACTTCCGCTGGTACTTCGAGCTGGCCCTCGCCCTGTCCCGGCACGAGGAGGTCGACCCCTCGTTCATCGAGTGCCCCGTGACGATCGTCTCCGGGGCCATCGACATGTTGACCTCACAGCAGGACGTCCTGCGCTACGCGGAGCGGATCCCGCACGCCGAGGTGCACAGCCTGCCCGGTACCCACTGCCTGCCGCTGGAGTTCCCGGACCGGATCATGGACATGCTGCGCGACCTCTATGCGCGCGCGGCGTGGGAGGAGTCGCTGGCTCAGGCCCGCGCCGAGGCGGGGGTGTCGGACGAGTTCCTCGGCGAGGACCTGGGCGACCTGCTCGCCGAGGATCTGGCCGATCTGCCGGACTCCGAGTTCGTGCGCCCCTGACGCCCGAACCGCACACCTTCGTCCCGCAGCGGCGCGTACCGCAGGGTGACCAGATCCAGCGGGTAGTTCTGGCGCAGCCGCCACGGCCGCCGGCTCCCCTGCTGCGGCAGGAGGTCCAGGCTGCGCAGCACGTACCCCGACTGCAGGTCGATGATCGGCGCTGCTCCCCCGTCCGGGGGGGCGAGCGGGGTGACGGTCGTGTAGCCCTTCCGCCGCATGTAGCGCAGCAGTCGGCAGGTGTAGTCGGCGACGAGGTCGGCCTTCAAGGTCCACGAGGCGTTGGTGTAGCCGACGGTGAACACGAAGTTGGGTACGTCGGACAGCATCGCGCCCTTGTAGGTGACCTCGTCCCTCAGGCGGATGGGGCGCCCGGCGACGACGATGTCGATGCCACCGATCGGCAGCAGCCGCAGCCCGGTCGCCAGGACCACCACGTCGACCTCGACCTCCCGGCCCGACGCGAGCCGCAGGCCGTGTTCGGTGAAGGTGTCGACGGTGTCGGTGACGATGTCGGCGTGCCCGTCGGCGAGCGCATGGAAGAAGTCCCCGTCGGCGGCGAGGCAGAGCCGCTGGTCCCACGGGTCGTAGTCGGGGTCGAGGTCCGGGTCGTACCGGAAGTCCGCGGGAAGGATCTTGGCCTGTTCCGCTCGGATCATCCGGCGCACCCGGTCCGGCCATCTCCGGCTGGCCGCGAACAACGCCTGTGAGACGAGCAGGTTCTTCCAGCGCAGGAGCCCCGCCGCGGCCTGCGGCGGCAGGAAACGGCGGGCCGCGTCGGCCACCGGGTCCCGCGACGGCAGCGGCAGGATGTGGGTGGGTGAGCGCTGCACCATGGTCACGTGTGCCGCCTGGGTGGCGAGCGCGGGTACGAGGGTGACGGCGGTCGCCCCACTGCCCACGACGGCGACCCGTTTGCCCGCGTAGTCCAGGTCGGCGGGCCACTGCTGCGGGTGCACGACCGTGCCGGCGAAATCGGCCATCCCGGGGAACTCGGGCGCGAAACCGCCGGTGTAGTCGTAGTAGCCGGTGCAGCCGTACAGGAAGTCGCACGTCAGGGTGCTGCGTTCCCCGGTGTCGGTGTGGTCGACGTGCACGGTCCAGCGGACGTCCGGCGCGGACCACTCCACCCGCACCACCCGGCGGTGGTAGCGGATGCGGTCGTCGATGCCGTACGTGCGCGCGGTGTCCCGGATGTACTGCAGGATCGTGTCCCCCGCCGCGATGGCCTTCGGCGCGGTCCACGGCGCGAACGCGTAGCCCAGGGTGAACATGTCGGAGTCGGACCGCACGCCGGGGTAGCGGAAGAGGTCCCACGTGCCGCCCGACTGTCCCCGCATCTCGAGGAGGAGCACGTCGGCGTCGGGAAGGCGGCGGGCGAGGTGGCACGCCGCCCCGATCCCGGACAGTCCGGCGCCGATGACGATGATGTCGTGGTGCTCGGTCACGCCCTCATCCTGACCCACGGGCGGCGCAGCGCGCGAGGGACAAACCGGGCAGGATGGGCGCCATGACCCCGTTGCACCACCTCACCGAAGGTCCGGCCGCCGCGCCGGCCGTGCTGCTCGGCTCCAGCCTCGGCACTGATCACCGGATGTGGGACGGCGTGGCCGCCGACCTGGCGGCCGACTTCCGGGTCGTCCGCTTCGACTGGCGCGGACACGGTCGCACCCCCGCCCCCCCGGGCCCGTACGCCGTCGGCGACCTCGCCGACGACGTGGCCGGTCTGGCCGACTCCCTGGGGATCGACCGGTTCTCCTATGTCGGCCTGTCCCTGGGCGGCTTCGTGGGACAGGCGCTGGCGGTCGCTCATCCGGACCGGCTGCGGGCTCTCATCCTGTGCTGCACCAGCTCCTGGTTCGGCGACCCCGCGCCATGGCATGAGCGGGCGGCCCGGGTCCGCGCCGAGGGCAGCACCAGCTGGCTGCGTGCCCCGCTGACGGAGCGCTGGTTCACCCCCGAGTTCGTCGCCGAGAAACCCGCCACGGTGGCGACCCTGTTGGATCTCGTATCCGGCACCAGCGCCGAGGGATACGCGTGGTGCGCGGAGGCGATCGCCGGGACCGACCTCGGCCCCACCCTGCCGGAGGTCACCGCGCCGACTCTCGTCATCTCGGGGGCACTGGATCCGGTGTCCCCTCCGGAGGCCGGGGCGATCATCGCCGCCGCCATCCCAGGAGCGCGGCAGGAGGTGGTCGCCGGGGTGTCCCATATGGCGCAGGCGATGGCCCCCGACCGGATCGCCGCCCTCATCCGCGGGTTCCTCGAGGAGCACGGCCGCTGACGAGCGCGCGCCATACTGGAGGTATGGCAGGGCCCGCGGTCGCGGTCTTCGGACCGCATCCCATCCTGACCGTGACCATCGAGTCGCGGGCGGACAGCGACGACGTGCATGTGCATGCCGGCGGCCAGGGAGTGTGGGTCGCCCGGATGGTGCACGAACTCGGGGGCGCCCCGGTGCTGTGCGGCACCATCGGCGGCGAGACCGGGACGGCCCTGGCCCCCCTGCTGGGGCAGCTGCCCATCGCCACCCGCCTGGTGACCACCGCGGGCGCCTCGGGCTGCTACGTCATCGACCGCCGGCGGGGCGAGCGGGAACCGGTCGCCACCGCCTGGGCGGAGCCCCTGACCCGACACGAGGTCGACGACCTGTTCTCCACCACGGTCGCCGCAGCCCTGGCGGCGCAGGTCCTGGTCGTGACGAACCCGCTGCCCGGCGACGCTCTGCCGCCCGGGTTCTACCGTGACCTGGTGGCCGACGTGCGCGGCACCGGCACCCCCGTGCTGGTGGACCTGTCCCCCCCGCGCCTCGACGACGCACTGCCGGGAGGTCCGGACCTGGTGCGGATCAACGACTGGGAGCTGGCGCAGTCGGTGACGGGCCCGGTCGACACCCCGGCGGAGCGGGCCGCTGCCATGGACCGCATCCTGACCGCCGGCGCCCGCTCCCTGGTCGTGACCCGGGGTGGTGGCACCGCCTACGGGGTCGCCCCCGACGGCCGGCGCTACCGCTTCGACCCGCCCCGCTTCGACCGCGGCTCGCCGGAGGGGTGCGGGGACTCGATGATGGGCGGCATCGCCGCCGCGTGGGCCGCCGGCGAGGACTGGCTGACGGCCGTGCGCCGGGGCATGGCCGCGGGGGCGGCCAACTTCCTGCGGCGCGGCCTGGGCACGGGGACCCGCGAGGTGGCCGACGGCCTGACCGTGACCGTCACCCCCGAGGGGGGAACGGGGGGGTGAGGTCCGCGCCGGCGAGGATCGCCGCCGGGGCGAGGTCCCGCACCCACGGCAAGTGCTCCGCCACCGGGTCGATGCCTCCCAGCCGGCGCAGCCCCGCCGACAGCGCGACCTCCCGGCCGACCCGGGAGTGGTGGGAGTCGGAGCTCAGAACGTGGATCAGACCCGCCTCCGCCAGCAGGCGCATGCCCCGGTCCGCAGGCGGGTCGATCATCGTGGCTGCGGTGGCCTGCACGAGGGCGCCGCCCGCCACCAGCGCCGCCAGCCGGGTGAGGAGGTCGGCCGACAGGTGCCGCTCCGGGTGCGCGATCAGCGAACGGAAGCCGCGAATGCGCAGTTCCCCGACCGTGGCCCCCAGGCTGTCGGACAGCGGCCCCGGGCGAGGTTCGAGCAGTACCCACTTCCCGCCCAGGGCCACGGCGCTCAGCTCCTCGTCGGTCAGGTGACCCACGATGGTCTCGGCGACCTCGCCCCCCGGGATGACGGTGACCGCGCAGCCGGCCCGCTGCAAGGCGCCGTTGAGAGCCGCCACACGGTCCGGTAGTTCCGCGATGCGCACGTCGTGGTCGTGGCGGATGTGGGGGGTGGCGCACACCGTGTGGATGCCGTCCCGGTCGGCCTGCTGCGCCATCTCCACGCTGTGCCGGATGTCGGTGGGGCCGTCGTCGAGGCCGGGGAGGATGTGACAGTGCAGGTCGATCACCCCTCCAGTGTGGCGCCGCCACCGCCCGCATAGAGTGCCGCCATGCATCTTGCACCGCGCCGGCTGGGTTCCTGGGGTCTCGAGGTCGGCGGTATCGGCCTGGGCTGCATGTCGATGACGGGGGTGTACGACGTCGACCAGAGACAGGACGACCGGTCCGAGGCGACAGTCCGGCAGGCCCTCGACCTCGGTGCCACGCTGATCGACACCGCGGACTCGTACGGGCCGTCGACCAACGAGCTGCTGGTGGGGCGGGCGCTGGCGGGCCGGACCGACGCCGTGCTCTCGACCAAGGTCGGCCTGGTGGGCCGGTCCGACGGGCAACTGTTGCGCAACGGCCGCCCCGACCACGTCCGGCAGGCCCTCGACGAGTCCCTGCGCCGCTTGGGGGCGGACCGCATCGGGCTGTACTCCCTGCACGACGTGGACCCCGACGTCCCGGTGGCCGAGACGTGGGAGGCGATGGCAGGCCAGGTGACGGCCGGCAAGGTCCAGGCGCTGGGGGTGATGACGGATGACATCGCTCTGGTGGCGGCTGTGCAGCAGCGGTTCCCGGTCACGGCGGTGTTCACGGAGTTCAGCCTCTGGAACCAGGCGCAGCGGCGTCTGGTGCAGTGGTGTGGCGCCCGCTCGATCAGCGTGCTGGCCACCAGCCCGCTGGGCCGCGGCTTCCTGACCGGCACGCTGGACCCGCGCCGCCGGTTCGCCTGGACGGACCTGCGGTCCCGCCTGCCCCAGTTCGGGGCGGAGTCACTGACTGCCGGCCAGCCGCTCCTGGATCGGGTGCGGACGGTCGCGCGGGCCCACCGGGCGACCCCCGCTCAGGTGTCCCTCGCCTGGCTGCTGCAACAGGGTGACCACGTCATCCCGCTGGTGGGCACCAAACGCCCCGACCACTTCGAGGAGGATGCCCGCGCCGCGGACCTGGTCCTCGGAGCGGAGGACCTGGCTCATTTGGCGGGAGAGCCGGACGACTCCGCAGTGGCTGGCTCCCAGGGCAGTTCGACGGCGGTCCACCCCTTGACGTGACCGACGTGGCGCAGCCCGACGAAGGTCGCCACCGCCCCGATCTCGGCCAGGTACATCGACCCGGTGTGCACGATGATCAGGAACACGGTTGAGGCGATCAAGAGGCACATCACCAGGAAGGCGCCGCCGTTGTGATGGAAGAGGTCGTTGCGGGACAGCACCGACGCGGTCACCGACCCCCCGACCGCGGTGAGGATCCCGATGAGCACCACCGAGAGCGTCGGGTTGTCGTAGTTGTAGGCCTTCTCCAGCCCGATGAGCAGCAGCAGCCCCGTGGTGACGTTGCGGACGTAGGGCGTGATCCACTCGCTGTCGAACCGGTCGCGCACCAGCACCCCGAGCAGCCCCCCGGCCAGCGCCACCGGCACGAAGTACCAGTACTGGAACGCGGCGGGCTCGATGTTGAGCACGATGTCCCGCCAGATCCCGCCCCCCAGGCCGAGGCAGAGCGCGAGGAGGAACGCGCCGAGGAGCGTCACCTTGCGCACCGAGAAGTACGCAGCCCCGAAGAAAGCCGCCAGGAAGATGGTCGGCAGTTCCAGGTAGAGGCTGACGCCGTGTTGGGCGAAAATCATGCCGTCAGGCTCCGAGTCGTTCCAGGAGAAGTTCCCGCACCCGAGCGGCGTCCGCCTGCCCGCGGGTGGCCTTCATGACTGCGCCGATGATGGCGCCCGCGGCCTGCACTTTCCCTTCCTGGATCTTGGCGACGGCGTCCTGGTTCGCGGCGATGGCCTCGTCGAGGGCGGCCAGGAGCGCGTCGTCGTCGGATACCAGCACCAGCCCCCGCGCCGCGATGACGGCGTCCGGCTCCCCCTCGCCGGCCGCCACGCCTTCGAGGACCTGGCGGGCAAGTTTGTCGTTGAGCGTCCCGGCCGCGACCAGTTCGGCCACCCGGGCCACCTGCACGGGGGTGACTCCGAGGTCGGCCAGGTCGACGCCGCGCTCCTTCGCCGTACGCGCCAGTTCCCCCAACCACCACTTGCGGGCGGCGGCCTGGTCGGCCCCGGCGGCGATCGTGGTCTCGACGAGGCCCAGGGCGCCGGCGTTGATCACCGAGTCCATGTCGAAGTCGGAGATGCCCCACTCCTGCTGCAACCGGGCGCGGCGGACCGCTGGGAGCTCCGGCAGGGTGCCGCGCAGTTCGTCGACCCACACCGGGTCGGGTGCCACCGGCAGCAGATCGGGCTCGGGGAAGTACCGGTAGTCCTCGGCCTCCTCCTTGGAACGTCCCGGCGTGGTACTGCCGTCGTCCTCGTGGAAGTGGCGGGTCTCCTGGGTGATCGTGCCGCCCCCGTCCAGGACCGCGGCCTGGCGCCGGATCTCGAACGTCACGGACCGCTCCACGGACCGCAGCGAGTTCACGTTCTTGGTCTCGGTGCGGGTGCCCCACGGTTCGCCGGGCGGGGCGAGGGACAGGTTGGCGTCGCAGCGCAGCGACCCCTCCTCCATCCGCACGTCCGACACCCCGAGGGAGCGCATGATGTCCCGCAACGCGGTCACGTAGGCGCGCGCCACCATCGGGGCGAGCGCACCGGTCCCGGTGACGGGCTTGGTGACGATCTCCACCAGCGGGATGCCTGCGCGGTTGTAGTCGACCAGGCTGTAGTCGGCACCGTGGATGCGCCCGGTGGCGCCGCCGGTGTGGGTGAGTTTCCCGGTGTCCTCCTCCATGTGCACGCGCTCGATGCCGACCCGCACCACCTGGACCTCGCCGTCCGGGGTGGGCACGGAGACGTCGAGGTAGCCGTCGGTGCACAGGGGTTCGTCGTACTGGCTGATCTGGTAGTCCTTCGGCATGTCCGGGTAGAAGTAGTTCTTCCGGGCGAAGCGGCACCAGCTGGCGATGTCGCAGTTCAGCGCCAGACCCATCCGGATGGTCGACTCGATGGCGGCCCGGTTGACCACGGGCAACGACCCCGGCAGGCCGAGGCACACCGGGCACACCTGGGTGTTGGGCTGCCCGCCGAACGTCGTGGGACAGCCGCAGAACATCTTGGAGGCGGTGCCGAGTTCCACGTGCACCTCGAGGCCGATGACGGGCTCGTAGCGGCTCAGTGCGTCGTCATAGTCGACCAGGGTGCTCATCCGCCCACCTTCTCGATCAACGGCTGCCCCCACGTGTCCTCGAGCGCCCCCTCCAGCACCGCGGCGACCCCGTACAGCCGCGCGTCCTCGTGGTGCGGCGCCATGATCTGCAGCCCCACCGGCAGGCCGTCCTCGGGCGCCAGGCCCACCGGCAGCGACAGCGCGGCGTTGCCGGCGAGGTTCACCGGGATCGTGGCGATGTCGTTGAGGTACATGGCCAGGGGGTCGTCCACCTTCTCCCCGAGGGGGAACGCGGTGGTTGGGCAGGTCGGAGAGATGAGCACGTGGCAGTCGGCGAACGCGGCGGCGAAGTCGCGCTGCACGAGCGTGCGGACCTTCTGTGCCTGGCCGTAGTAGGCGTCGTAGTAGCCGGCCGACAGGGCGTAGGTGCCCAGCATGATGCGCCTCTTCACCTCGTCGCCGAAGCCCGCGGCACGAGTCTGGGCCATCACCTGTTCCACGCCGGCGTCGCTGTCGTCGACCCGCAGGCCGTACCTCATGCCGTCGAACTTGGCGAGGTTGCTGGAGGCCTCGCTCGGCAGGATCAGGTAGTAGGCGCCGAGCGCGTAGCGGAAGTTGGGGCACGAGACCTCGACGATCTCGGCGCCCCGGTCGGCCAGGAGGTCGACGGCTTCCCGGAACCGCTGCTCGACCCCGGGCTGGTACCCCTCGCCGCCCAGTTCCGTGACCAGCCCGATGCGCATGCCGCGTACGTCTCCCTCGCGCACCGCCGCCACGAGGTCGGGGACGGGCGCCGCCAGCGAGGTGGAGTCGCGGGGGTCGTGCCCGGCGATGGCCTGATGCAGCATGGCGGCGTCGCGGACGCTGCGGGCGCACGGGCCGGCCTGGTCCAGTGAGCTGGCCAGGGCGATCAGCCCGTACCGGGACACGGCGCCGTAGGTGGGTTTCACCCCGACCGTGCCGGTCACCGCCGCGGGCTGCCGGATGGAGCCCCCCGTGTCGGTGCCGATGGCCAGTGGCGCCTCGAAGGCTGCCAGGGCGGCCGCGGAGCCGCCCCCGGACCCGCCGGGGATGCGGCTGGTGTCCCAGGGGTTGCGGGTGGGCCCGTAGGCGGAGTACTCGGTGGAGGAGCCCATGGCGAACTCGTCCATGTTCGTCTTGCCGAGGATGGGCATGAGGTTGCGCCGCAGGCTGGCCACGACGGTGGCGTCGTACGGCGGCAACCAGCCCTCCAGGATGCGGGACCCCGCGGTGGTGGGCACGCCGCGCATCGTCATGACGTCCTTGACGGCGACTGGCACTCCCGCCAGCGGCGGCAGGTCCGCGCCCGTGTTGCGGGCCGCGTCGGCCTCCGCGGCCGTCGCCAGCGCGCCCTCCCGGTCGACGTGGAGGTAGGCGTGGATGTCCTGGTCCACCTCGGCGATGCGGTCGAGGTGTGCGCGCGTGATCTCGGCGGAGGTCAGGTTCCCCTGCGCCATCTCCTCGACCAGTTGGGTGGCGGTCATCCGCACGATGTCGGTCACGCCGGCTCCTCGTCATCGAGGATGCGCGGCACCCGGAATCGGCCGTCCTCGGCCGCCGGGGCCTGCGCCAGCACCTCGGCCCGGGCCAGGCACGGCTGATTGGTGTCGTCCCGGAAGACGTTGGTCAGGGGCACTGGGTGGGAGGTGGCGGGCACGTCGTCGGCAGCGACCTCGGACACCATGGCGACGGCATCGAGGATCGCATCGAGCTGCTCGGCGTAGTGCGTGAGCGCGTCGTCGGGGAGATCGAGCCGGGCGAGCCGGGCCAGATGGACCACCTCGGCGCGGGTGATGGCGGACATGGGCCCATCCTAGGGTGCCCCGTCGTCCCTTCCGCGGGCGGCGCGGGGCACAATGGCGCCATGCGACATGACGAGCAGACCCACCGCACCTCCGACGGAGCCTCGGTCTTCTGGCAGCAGTGGTACCCGGACGGCGACCCGGTCGCCGTGATCTGCCTGGTCCACGGCCTCGGGGAGCACTCCGGCCGCTATGAACACGTGGCCCGCCGTCTCACCGACGCCGGTTACGCGGTGTTCGCCCTGGACATGCGCGGCCATGGGCACTCCGGCGGCGCGCGGGGCGACCTGACGGTCGACGCGGCGGTGCAGGACATCGGAGACCTGGTGGCCGACGCCAAGTCCGAGTTCCCCGACAAGCCGCTGTTCCTCTACGGGCACAGCCTCGGCGGCTTGATGACGATGACGTACGTCGTGCGGCGCAAGCCCGCGATCGCGGGCATGGTGGCCTCGGCGCCCGCGCTGGACTCGGAACTGCGGGAGCAGAAGGTGAAGTTCTTCATGGCCAACCTGCTCGGCGGTGTCGTGCCCGGGGTCACCATCGCCACCGGCCTGGACGCCGACGGCGTCTCCCGCGACGCCGCGGTGGTCGCGGCGTACAACGCCGACCCCCTCGTCCACGACAAGGGCTCCCTCGGGTTGGCCAAGCAGACCTTCCAGGCGATGGACGAGATGATGGCGCAGACGTCGTTCCCCGTACCGCTGCTGATCGTGCACGGCCAGGCGGACCGGCTGACGGTGCCCAAGGCGAGCCGGCGCTTCGCGGACCAGGTGTCCGGCGACGTGACGCTCATCGAGTATCCCGACATGTACCACGAGCCCCACAACGAGCCGGAGCAGGAAGAGGTCCACGAAGAGGTCGTGACCTGGCTGACGGCGCACCAGAACTCCGGCTCCTGACGCCGGTCAGCGGGGGGCGCGGGCGCGCAGGAGAGCCGCCACGTCGGCCATGACGGGGACGTCGCTGGCCAGCCACGGCACGTCGTGTAGGTGGTCCGCGGCCAGCCACCTCATCGCGTCGTGGTCGACCAGGTGCGGTTCCCCGGAGCGCAGGGTGGCGACGTAGGGCTGCCACCTCCCCGCTGCCCCGACCATCGGCAACGGACCGCCGAGCGGACCTTCGATCCGGATGCGCACCCGCAGCTCCTCGGCGATCTCGCGGTGCAGGGCCGTCTCGTCGTCCTCGCCCTTCTCCACCTTGCCGCCGGGGAACTCCCACCTCCCGGCCAGCGCCGCAGGCCGCGTCCGGCGGCAGGCCAGGACCTGTGCTTCCTCCGGCCCGACGCGCACCAGGACGGCCGCGACCACCCGGATCACGGCTCGTCGCCGGCGAGGAGCCGCACGAAGCCGGCCTCGTCGAGGATAGGGCGGCCGAGGTCGGCGGCCTTCTCGGCCTTGCTGCCCGGGTTGTCTCCGACGACGACGTAGTCGGTCTTCTTCGACACCGACCCGCTGACCTTGCCGCCCCGTGCGAGTACGGCCTCCTTGGCGCCGTCGCGACTGAAATCGGTGAGCGTCCCCGTGATCACGACCGTCAGGCCGGCCATGGTCTGGGGCAGTTGCTCGGTCTCGGGCTCGGCCAGCACCACACCGGCCTGCTCCCACTTGGCCACCACGTCGCGGTGCCACTCCTCGGCGAACCACTCGCCCACCGCCTCGGCGATGATCGGACCGACCCCTTCCGTGGCAGCCAGCTCCGCCAGCCCGGCGTCGCGGATGGCCGACAGCGACCGGAACCGCGCCGCCAGGGCGCGGGCCGCGGTGGGGCCGACATGCCGGATCGACAGCGCCACCAGCCCCCGCCACAGGGGGCGGTCCTTGGCGGCTTCCAACTGCGTCAGCAGGGCTTCGGCGTTGGCGGTCAGTTCGCCGTCGGTGCGGGTGAAGAACGGGCACGTGGCCAGGTCGGCGGCGGTCAGGGCGAAGACGTCGCCCTCGTCGGCCACCAGGCCGCACTCCAGCAACGCCACGGCCGCCTTCCACCCCAGCCCCTCGATGTCCATCGCGCCGCGCGCGCCCACGTGGTGCACCCGTTCCCGCAACTGCGCCGGACACGACCGCACATTGGGGCAGCGGATGTCGATGTCGGTCTCCTTCTCGGGAGCCAGCGCAGTGCCACAGGCCGGGCAGTGTGTGGGCATGACGAATTCACGTTCGCTGCCGTCGCGCTCCTCCACCACAGGGCCCAGCACCTCGGGGATCACGTCGCCGGCCTTGCGCAGGAAGACCAGGTCCCCGATGAGCACACCCTTGCGCCGGACCTCGTTGGCGTTGTGCAGGGTCGCCATCGACACGGTCGACCCGGCCACCTGCGCGGGCTCCATCACGGCGAAGGGCGTCACCCTTCCCGTGCGGCCCACGTTGACCTCGATGTCCGTCAGGCGGGTGCGCACCACCTCGGGCGGGTACTTGTAGGCGATCGCCCAGCGGGGCGCCCGCGACGTGGCTCCCAGCCGCCCCTGGGTGGCGATGTCGTCGACCTTCACCACGACGCCGTCGATCTCATGGTCCAGGCCGTGCCGCTGCGCCCCGTACTGCTCCACGTAGGCCGTCAACTCCCCGTCGTCGGCCACGACCACCGCTGTCGCGGCGGTGGGCAGCCCCCACGCCGCCAACGCGGCGTAGGCCTCCGACTGGGTGGCCGGGCGCCAGCCCTCGGTGCGGCCCACACCGTGGACCGTGAGCCGCAGGCGTCCGAGCCGCTGGATCGACCGGTCGAGGTCGGCGCGCAGCCGGGCCAGTTTGGCTGCGCCGCGGGCGGTGTCTCCGGTCGTGGCCTCCGCCAGCGCCAGTTCCTCCTCCCGGCGGTCCACCCGTTGCCGCAGGGAACCGGCCCCCGCGTTGCGGGCGTTCGCGAAGGGGGTGCGGCCGGCCGCGAGCATCTCGGCGTTCATCTCCTCGAACGCGGCCTTGTCGAAGAACACCTCGCCGCGCACCTCGAGCAGTTCCGGCACCGGTAGCCCCGCCGTCGGGGTCAGCTGCTGCGGGATGCCGGGGATGAACCGCGCGTTGTAGGTGACATCCTCACCGACCCGGCCGTCGCCCCGCGTCGCCACGCTCACCAACCGGCCGTCCCGGTAGACCAGGTCCACGGCCAGCCCGTCGATCTTCAACTCGCACAGCAGCGGCGGCAGGTGGCCCAGGTCCTTGCGCACCCGGCCGAGCCACGCCTCCAGCTCCGCGGAGCTGAAAGCGTTGTCCAGGCTGAGCATGCGTTCCAGGTGCTCCACCGGGGCGAACATGCCCGCCCGTTCGCCACCGACGGTCTGGGTGGGCGAATCCCCGCCGGCCAGTTCCGGATGGGCGGCCTCGAGGTCCTGCAGCTCGCGGAACAGGGTGTCGTACTCGGCGTCGGACAGGGTGGGGTGATCCGCTCCGTAGTACTGCTGACGCGCGGTGTTGATCAGATCGACGAGTTCGATCCAACGCTGCCGATGGTCCACGAGGCGGTCCTTGTCCTGGGCGGTCCCCCCGACAATACGGGCGCGGCGGGCGCTCAGGCGTCCCACTCCGCGATGCGGCGCTGCAGGTCGCGGGCCGTGGCCAGCGTGGCCCGGGCCTGCGGGGCCGTCGCGCCGGCGAGGCCGCACGCGGGGGTGATGGCGACGTGGTGGGCTGCGACCGCAGCGAGCCCGGTGCGCCGCCACCACTCCCGGAAGGCGTGCCAGGCCCCGTCGAGGGTGCCGCCGGGGCTCACGGCCCCGGGCAGCAGGCGCAGTCCGGCCTCGTGCGCCGCCGCGGCGCTCTCCGGGTCGAACCCGACGCCGCTGGCATCCCAGGAGACGCCCGGGAAGCCGGCCCGGCGGGCGATGTCGAACAGGGCCGCGGCACAGCAGTGCAACACCGCCGGCACGGCGGCCCGGTCCCGGCAGCGGTCCAACAGGTCGACGGCCTGCGGGGCGGCGACGGCGGCCAGCCGCCCGAGGCCGCTGGCAGTGGGCACCGTCCCCGCCAGCACCGCCGGCAGTCCGGGTTCGTCGAACTGCACCACGATCGCGGCCCCCGGCACCCGGCGCTGCACCTCGGCCACGTGCATCCGCACAGCGAGACCGAGGGCCTCCGCCAGGTCGGCGACGAATCCCGCGTCCCGCACCAGGCGGCGGCCGGACACGTCCTCCACCGCCGCCGCCCACGTCCACGGCCCACAGAACTGCAGTTTCGCGGGGCCCGCGTAGCCGGTGAGGGCCTCCTCGAACCGGTCGAGGTCCTCCCCGAGCCACGAGCGCGCGCGGCGCATGTCGGGGCCTACCTGTCCCGTGCGGCACCAGCCGGTGGGGACCGCCGCGAGGGCGAAGGCCGGGTCGACCGCCAGCAGGGCGGCCGCGGTGCGCCCCACCATGTCCGCTCCCGCCCCCCGGGCCGGCAGTTCCGGCAGCGCCGGCCACCCGGGCAACTCCCCGACGACGACGGCGGTGGCCTCGGCCGGGGACGTCCCGGGCATCGACCCGACGCCCGTCGCGGCGGAAGGAATCATGGCGGCCTCCGGGCAGGTTGGTGCCCCGATGGTGGCATAGGGTCGGGTCGTGCTGTTCCCATCCACCCTCCTGCCCCTGCAGGACGGCATCGAGGACCTGCTCTCCAGCTCTCCCCAGCTGCCCGACTGGTCGACGTACGCGGCTGTCGCGTTCGGCGGTCTCGCGGGGGCGGCCTTCGCCGCTCGGCGGGGGTTCGACTTCATCGGGGTCCTCGGGCTCGCCGTCGCGCAGGGGCTCGGGGGGCTTCTCCTCGCCTCGATCCTGCTGCAGACCGGAACCCCCTTCGTCCTGACCGACGGGTGGTACCTCGTCATCGTCACCGTCGCCGGCATCGTGGGCTTCTTCTTCGCCGGTCTGATCGCGCGGGCCGTCCAGTCGGCCATCCTGTTCGACGCCCTCAGCCTGGGGCTGCTGTGCGCCGTCGGTACGAACATGGCGATGCGCAGCGGCCTGAACAACCCGCCGGCCGTGTTCATCGGCGTGGTGACGGCCGTGGGGGGCATGATTCTGCGCGATGTCCTGGCGGGGCGCGCCCCGGAGGTCCTGCGTCCCGGGATCTTCATCGCCTTCGCCGCCCTGGTCGGCGCCATCGTCTTCGTGGTGCTGGTCGACATCGGCGCCACCCGCACCTTCGCGCAGTTCGTCACGGTCGTCGTGGTCACGGCCCTGCGGTTCCTGTCGGTCCGGTTCCACTGGGCGACCCGGGAGGCGAAGGACTTCAGCGACCGCGTCTGGCGGTTGTGGGGCCGCAAGCCGGCCGACGCCCTCGACCCGGTGACCGGGCACAACGACAAGGTGCGTTGACCATGGCCGCCGGCGTCCTGGCCGTTCCCACTCTCATCGAGGTGGCCGCGGTGACGGGAGGGGCCATCGCGGGCGCCCTGCATGCGCGCAAACGCCACATGGACTTCATGGGAATCGCGTTCGTGGCCATCTGCACCGGCGTGGGCGGCGGGGCGATCCGCGACGTCCTGCTCGGGAACGCCGTACCCGTCTTCCTGCTGCAGAACTTCATCCTGATGGCTGTCGTGGGCGCCGTGGCCGGCTACTTCTTCGGAGCGCTCGTGTCGGAGCTCGAACCCGCCATCTACGTGCTCGACACGTTGCTGATCGGCGTGTGGGTGGTCATCGGCGCGGAGAAGGGGCTGGCCGTGGGCCTGGCCGCAGCGGCCGCCGTCTTCCTGGGACTGACGACGGCGATCGGCGGCGGCCTGTTGCGCGACGTCCTGTGCCGGAACGTGCCCACCGCCCTGATGCCGGGACAGTGGGTGGCGGCGGCCGCCATCGTGTCCGCGGTGCTGTTCGTGACGATCGAGCACTTCACCGGGTGGCGGGGGGTCGCGGAGGTGGTGGCCATCGCCGCCGCGGCACTGCTGCGGGCGCTGTCCGCGCGCTACAACTGGGTCACGCCCGACGCCGTGGACGCGTCCACGCGGTTCCGTCGCTGGCTCGGCCTGGACCGCTCCAGCCGTCCGACCCGGGTCAACTGATCGTGGCCTGCCCGACGACCCGGTCGCCGTCGTAGAGGACCGCGGACTGGCCGGCGGCCACCCCCCGCAGCTCCCCAGCGAGGGCGACGGTGAAGGACCCGGCCGTGACCGCGGCCACCCGGCAGGGGACGGCAGCCCCGTGGGCGCGCACCTGCAGCGCCAGTCGGTCGCCGACAGCGGGGAGTGGACCGCACCAGACGGCATCCGCGGCCGAGACGTCGGTGACCAGCAGATCGTCGCTGTCCCCGACGAGGACGGCGCCGGACACCGGTTCGATGGCCAACACGTAGCGGGGGCGCCCGGTGGCGGACGGCCGCGACAGGCCCAGGCCGCGCCGCTGCCCCACGGTGAACCCGAACGTGCCGGAGTGCTGCCCGATCTCCGCGCCGGTCGCGGCGTCCACGATGGGCCCGGGCCGTTCCCCCAGGCGGTCCCGCAGGAAACCGGCCGTGTCCCCGTCCGGGATGAAGCAGATGTCGTGACTGTCGGGCTTGCGGGCCACGGCCAGGCCCCACGCCTCCGCCTCCCGACGCACTTCGTCCTTGGTACTGGCCCCCAGGGGGAAGAGGGCGCGCCGCAGTCGCTGTTCACCGAGGACGGCCAGCACATACGACTGGTCCTTGGCGGCGTCGCCGCCCCGGTGCAACGTGGCCCGGCCGTCGGTGTGCTCGACGCGGGCGTAGTGTCCCGTGGCCACGGCGTCGAACCCGAGCGCGTCGGCCCGGTCGAGCAGGGCGGCGAACTTGATGTGCTGGTTGCAGCGGATACAGGGGTTGGGCGTGCGCCCGGCGCGGTACTCGGCGACGAAGTCCGCGACCACGGTGCGCCGGAACGCCTCAGCCAGGTCCCAGATGTAGAACGGCACACCGATGCGGTCGGCGGCCCGCCGCGCATCGTGCGCGTCGGAGATCGTGCAGCAACCGCGGGCGCCGTCCCGGGCCGGCGCGGGATCCGGGGACAGCGCCATGTGGACCGCGGTCACGTCATGCCCGGCCGAGGCGGCGCGGGCCATGGCGACGGCGGAGTCCACCCCGCCGGAGACCGCTGCGAGGACCTTCACGGCGCCACCGCAGCACTGAGCCGGCCCGCCCGCCGGGCGCGGGCCACCGCGTCGGGCAGGACCGCGAGGGCGGCATCGACGTCGGCGGCGGTGGTGCTGCGCCCGAAACTGAAGCGCAGGGCGGCCCGCGCCTCGGCCGGCGACCGGCCCATGGCGGACAGGACGTGGCTGGGGCGGGGGATCCCCACGGTGCAGGCGGAGCCGGTGGACACCGCGACCTCGGCGGCATCGAGCAGCATCATGAGGGCGTCGGCCTCGCAGCCCGGGAACCCGACGTTGACGATGCCGGGCACCGCGGCGGTGGGACTGTTCACGACGGGGTCGATTCCCGGTAGGTCGCGCAGTCCCAGCACCAGCCGCTCCCGCAACTCGGCGAACGCCACGTGCCGGGCGGCGGTCTCGGCGACGGCGAGCTCCACCGCCACGGCAGCTGCGACGGCACCGGCGACATCGGGGGTCCCGGCCCGCAGCCCGGACTCATGCCCCCCTCCCCGCACGAGGGGGTCGATCCCGGCCCCGGCACTGGCGAGCAGGAGGCCGACTCCGGAGGGGCCGCCGACCTTGTGGGCGCTGAAGGCGGCCGAGGTCACCGGGTCCAGGTCGAGCGGGACCGCACCCAGCGCCTGCACGGCGTCGGTGTGCAGGGGGACCCCTGCGGCGCGGCACAGCTCACCTGCGGCGCGGACCGGCTGGACGGTGCCGGTTTCGTTGTTGACGGCCATCAGGCAGACCAGCGCGATGTCCGGCTCAGTCCGCAGTACGCGCGCCAGGTGGTCGAGGTCCACCTCGCCGTCACCGTCGACGTCCAGCCACACCACCGATCCGCCGCTCTCGGCCGGCTCCAGCACGGCCTTGTGCTCGGTGCGCGGCAGGGCGATGGCCCCGGCCGCATGGTTCCTCCGCGCCCGGCCCGCGCGGGTGCCGGTGACGGCGATGTTGTCGCTCTCGGTACCCCCCGAGGTGAAGATCAGGTCGGACGGGGAGACGGCCAGCGCGGCCGCAGCCCGCTCCCGGGCCTCCTCGAGGAGCCGCCGCGCCCCCCGGCCGGCGCGGTGCAGCGACGACGGGTTGCCGGTGACGTCAGCGGCCGCCAGCCACGCCTCGCGGGCCTCGGGCCGCAGGTCGGTGGTGGCCGCATGATCCAGGTAGACCATGGGCCCAGAATAGTCGCGCCCGCAGGGGGCGCCTGCGGGCGCGACTGTTCTGCGCGGTGGGTCAGAGCGCCTTGCCGACGTTCTTGCCCTTCAGTTTCTTGACCTTGATGGTCTGGTCGGAGAACTTGAGCTTCTCGACCCAGTTGATGGTCTTGACCACTCCGCCGCGGCTCACCTGCAGCATCTTGTCGGTCTTGTCGAGGTCCACCAGGGTGTAGGTGCGGGCCTTGCCCTGGAGTTTGACCGTGTCGGTACCGGCGTCGCCCCAGACGTCGTCGGCGCCCTTCATGGGCTTCAGCAGGTCGTCGCCGGCGGCACCGTGCATGGTGCTGCTCCGGTTGTTACCCGGAATGGTGTTGTCGTCCTGGCCACCCCAGATGGGCATCGCCGAACCGTCGACCTGCGCCTCCAACTGTCCCTTGTCGCTCCACGTGATCTGGTGGTAGGTGTTGTCGGCGCTGTCGCGGAACACCAGGTAGTGGAACGAGCCGTACTCGCCGTCTTTGCCCTGCGCGGGCTTGAGGATGAGGTCCTTCTGCAGCGTGGTGGGCGCCAGTTTGGTCCAACCCTCCGGCAGTACGGCCGCGTCGAAGGCCTGCTGCACGGTCTCAGGCGTGCTCGCGTTCGAGGCATGCATGATGTACTTGTTGCCCCACTGGTCCTTGATGAAGAACCGGGTGAGGGGCTGGGCACCGGGGGTGCCGGGTGCCACACCGTCCTCGTTGGCCCAGAACTTCATGTCCTGCGCCTTGAAGTTGGCCGTCACCTTCACGACGCCGGGAGGCGGCGTCGTGACCCAGTTGCCGGCGTAGAAGGCGTTCTTGCGGGCGACCGGCAGGTTGGGCGGCACGGGGTAATCGTTGCGGTCGAACGGCCACATGGCGTTGACGGCCAGCGACATGGCCCCCCAACTGAACTGCTGGGTCTGGCCGGAGACCGGGTCGGTCTGCGGATCGGTGAGGATGTGCGCGGTGTCGCACATCGGGTTGTCCGGGGAGGCGAGGAACTTCGACTCGTTGAATTCCAGCAGCCGGGTCGTGTTCTTCACGAAGGGGGACGGCGGCTTGTACGCGTTGTCCGACGTGTAGGGGCTGGTGCCGTTCCACCAGTCGTCGGGCACGACCACGCCGCCGTTGCTGTTGTCCGCCTTGTACGTCGGGACCGCGGCCCACGGGTCCTTCTCGTACAGGGTCTGCATGTTGATGATCTCGTGCGCCTCCTCGAGGGTCTTCCAGGTCGCGGTACTGCAGGTCTGCGCCTGTGCCGGGGAGACCGGCGCGAGCAGGGCGACCCCGAGCGCTCCGGCGACGGGGGCGGCGAAGGCGATACGCCTGGTCGACTGCTTCATCGGGTGACTCCTTACGGTCTCCGGGACCTTATCCCAGGAAGGGACGTCGCCACTGCCGGTTGGGTTCCCTCCTTGAGGCCGTCTTGACGGACGCAAAAGGGGAGCCGCCGGTCCGGCGACTCCCCTTTCGTATGGGCGGTTCAGCCCTTGCGCTTCTGGATCTCCTCGGTCAACTGCGGCACGACGGTGAACAGGTCGCCCACCACGCCGAAGTCGGCCAGCTCGAAGATCGGGGCCTCGGGATCCTTGTTGACCACGACGATCGTCTTGCTGGTCTGCATCCCCGCCCGGTGCTGGATCGCGCCGGAGATGCCGTTGGCGATGTACAGCTGGGGCGCCACGGTCTTACCCGTCTGCCCCACCTGGTACTGGTGCGGATACCAGCCGGCGTCGGTGGCCGCGCGGGACGCGCCCACCGCGGCACCGAGGGAGTCGGCGAGGGACTCGATGACGCCGAACCCGTCCTCGCCGCCGACGCCGCGGCCCCCGGAGACCACGACCGCGGCCTCGGTGAGCTCCGGCCGACCCCCGGACTGGGCGACGACGCGGTTGGTGATCTTCGCGGCTTTCGCCGTGTCGGTCAGCGTCACCGCCACCGGCACGACGGTGCCGGCCGCCGGCGCGGCCTCAGCCGGGCTGGAGTTGGGACGCACCGTGATGATGGGTGTGCCGGTCGACACCTTGGAGGTGACGATGACGGCGCCGCCGAACACGCTCTGGGTCGCGGAGAGGTCCTCCGCGACGGCGACCGCGTCGGTGATCACGCCGGAGTTCAGCCGCACGGCGAGCCGGCCGGCCACCTCCTTGCCCTCCGCGGAGGACGCGATCAGCACGGCGGCCGGGGACTTCTCCTCGACCAGCTGCGCCAGGACGTCCACCTTGGGGCCGACGACGTAGTTCGAGAGGTCGCCGTCGTCGGCGACGTAGATGGTCTCGGCGCCGTACTCGGCCAGCGGCTGGGTGTCCACGCCCGAGCCGATGACGACCGCGGCGGGCTGTCCCAGACCGCGCGCCAGTGTCAGCAACTCCAGGGTGACCTTCTTGACGGTGCCGTCACTGTGGTCGACCAGAACCAGGATCTCGCTCATGGGTGTTCTCTCCTCGCCCTCAGATGAACTTCTGCTCGCTGAGGTACTCAGCGATCTTGACGCCACCGGAACCGTCGTCCTCGATCTTCACCCCGGCCGCCTTGGGCGGACGCTCGGAGAACTGGTCGACCTGACTCCACGCCGCGGCGAGGCCGACCTGTCCGGCGTCCACGCCGGCGTCGGCGACCGTCACGGTCTCGATGGGCTTCTTCTTGGCGGCCATGATCCCCTTGAAGGAGGGGTAACGCGGCTCGTTGATCTTCTCCACGACGGACACGACCGCCGGGGTGCTGGACTCGACCTCGTCGTAGCCGTACTCGGTCTGCCGCTGGATCTTCAGGGTCTCCCCGGCGACCTCGACCTTGTTGGCGAACGTCATCTGAGGCACCCCGAGGCGCTCCGCGACCATCGCGGGCACGACGCTCATGCGCGCGTCCGTGGACTCCGAGCCGAAGATGATGAGGTCGAAGCCCTTGTCGGCCAGGACCTTGGACAGCACGAGGGACGTCGCGATCGCGTCGGACCCGTGCAGCGAGTCGTCCACGATGTGAATGCCGGAGTCGGCTCCCATCTGCAGCGCCTTGCGCACCGTCTCCTCGGCCTTGTCCGGGCCCATGCTGACGGCGACGACCTCGCCGCCGCTGGCCTCGGTCAGGAGCAGGGCCTCCTCCACGGCGTATTCGTCGAGCTCGTTCATCACACCGTCCGCGGACTCCCGGTCCAGCGTCCGGTCGGCGTCGGTGAGCTTCTTCTCGGCCCAGGTGTCCGGCACCTGCTTCACGCACACGGCGATCTTCATGGGCATCCTCCAACGGTGTCCCCGGGTCGCGGATCGCGGACCCTCCGCCATGTTACTCACCAGTAGCCAAGGCCACGAATCCGGCCCGGTGGGTTGTTCGTCACACCTCGTCGCACGGCAGGATGGCGGAGTGAGCCGCCACGACCACCCCGTCTTCAGCCGTGTCTACACCGTGCTCGCCCGCTGGGAGGAGGGCGGTTCGGTGGGGGCCGCGCGGACTCAGGTGGCCGCCGGGCTGACGGGGCGCACCCTGATCGTGGGCCTCGGGCCGGGACTGGACCTGGACCACCTGCCGGCGGCGGTCACGGAGGTGGTGGCGGTGGAACCGAGCGGACCGATGAGGCATGCCGCCGGGCCGCGCGTCGCCGCCTTTCGGCGGGAGCGCCCCATCGAGGTGCTGCCGACCGTCGCCGAGGATCTCCCCCTGACGGACGCCTCGGTCGACTCGGTGCTGTTCACCTACGTCCTGTGCAGCGTGGACCGGCCGGATCTGGCCCTGCGGGAGGCCCGCCGGGTGCTGCGCCCGGACGGTGCCGTCGCCGTCCTCGAGCATGTCCGGGCTCCCGGCGGCTCGTGGACGGCGCGGGTGCAGCGCGCCGTCTCGCCACTGTGGCCGTGGTTCGCGGGGGGCTGCCACTGCGACCGCGACACCCGCCGCGAACTCGAACGTGCCGGCTTCGACACCTCAGGCGTGGCCGACGAGGTCCTCGTCAACGTGCCGCCGGTCTCCCCCGCGATCGTCGGCGTGGCCCGGCCGCGGCCCTAGCCGGCGAGCTCGGACAGCTGCGCCAGGGACTCCTCGATGCCGTCGGCGAGCACGGAGCAGTTGGGGGCCTTGTCGTAGTCGGCGGTCACCCCGCAGGTGATGCCGCCGTTGTAGCTCATGATCGCCACCGTGATGAGCTGGTTCATCCCCAGCGGCACGTACGGCAGCAGGGTGCGCAGCGGGCGGCCGAGCATGTAGAGCTGCACCTGCGGGCCGGGGACGTTGGTGGTGATGGTGGCCACGCTGGGCTGGCGCATGTGCGAGGCCATGCGTCCCGCTGCCGCCCACAGCATGGGGGGCACGAAGGCCGCACCCTCCAGCAGGGCGTCGGTCCCCTGGATCTGGCCGCTGGCCTTGACCTCCGCCATCTGGGCCTTCATGGCTTCCAACCGTTCCCGCGGGTCGGCGATCCCCACCGGCAGGTCGGTGAACAACGAGGCGACCTCGTTGCCGCCGGACTCCCCGCCGGGGGGCCGGGTGGACACCGGCACCATGGTCTGGATCGTCGAGGTCTCGTCCAGCGGAGCCCCGACATGCAGCAGGTACTTCCGGAAGCCGCCGGCGACCGCGGTCAGGATGACGTCGTTGACCGTGCCGCCCAGGGCGTTCTTGATGCGTTTGACGTCGTCGAGGTCCCCCACGGCCCAGTCCCACCGGCGGTGGGGACCCGGCCGACCGACGAGGTAGTCCTCGGTGTGGGCCATCTTGCCGCCGACCTTGACGGTGCCGACGGCGCTGGCCGCGGCGGCCTGCAGCATCTCCTTCGGTTTGTCGAGGTTGGTGGCCATCTGCTTGGCGGTGCGGGCCGGGGACTTGACGCTCTCCGCCACGCCGCTGGCGATCAGTTGCGCAGCCGACGCCTCGGGGGACGGCTCCCACGGCTCGGGGTTGCCGATCGCCACCTCCGGGTCCGCGTCGAGCAGGACCTCCATGAGGTCGGCACCGGAGAGCCCGTCGATCATCGCGTGGTGCACCTTGTTGAGGATCGCGAACTGGTCGGCGGCGAGGCCCTCGATCAGCCACATCTCCCACAGCGGCCGGTTGATGTCCAGCCGCTGGGAGATCAGGCGCCCCGCCAGGTTGCGCAACTGGTCGTGCCCGCCCGGTGCGGGCACTGCCGTGTGGCGCAGGTGGTACGCCAGTTGGAAGTGGGGGTCGTCCTGCCAGACGGGCAGGCCGAGCTGCAGTGGCACCTCCTTCAACCGCTGGCGGTAGCGGGGGATGCGATGGAGTTTGGCCTCCATCGACTCGTAGAGCTCCTCGTACGTGGGCGCGGGGCCGTCGAGGATCATGAGGGACGCGATGTGCATGGGCAACTCGTCGCGTTCCAGCACGACGAACAGGTCATCGAGGGGGGTGAGGCGGTCCATCTTCCCGACGCTAGTCGGCTCCGGCGGCGGTGACCTCATGAACGCGCTATCGACTGGTCCTTCCGGGTGCCAGATCGGTGATGCGGGTCGCGACACTGTCCCAGCTCCACAACGACAGCACGGCCTCCCGCGCCGCTGCCGCGACCTCCCGGCGGTCCGGCGGGGTCAGGTCGACGTTGTCCCGGATGCCCCCGGCCAGGGCCGCCACGTCCGCACTGCGGAACGCGGGCAGGCGCTGGTACCGCGCGGGGTAGAACTGCCGCAGCCCCGCCGCGACCTCGGCCAGCCCGGTCTGGTCGGCGACGAGGGGCGGGCAGCCGCAGGACGCCGCCTCGGCCGCGACCATGCCGAACGCCTCGGGGAAGACCGAGGGGGCGACGCTCACCTCCACCAGAGGCCAGAGGTACCGCAGATGCCGATGCTGCAGGGGGCCGGGGAACAGCACGTCGGGTCCCGCCGCCGCCGCGAGTTCGGCGCGCAGCGGCCCGAACCCGACGACCATCGTGTCGACCGCCATCGGGCGCACCGCGTCGAGGAGGAGCGGCACCCCCTTCTCCTCGCTGATCTTGCCGACGTAGAGGACCTTGGGGCGGTCGGGGTCGGCGAAGAACCGCGCGAACCGCTCGGCGTTGCCGTCGTCGGGCAGCCGGTCGTCGCCGCCGTTGGGCACGTCGGCCGCCGCCTCGCGCAGCAGCCCGGACAGCGCCTCGTCGCGCGGCCGCGGGCGCATCGTGTCGGTGTCCACCCCCGGGGGGATGACGTGAACCAGTCGGGGGTCGAGGTGCACCAGGTCCGCGATGACGCGGGCGATGTGGTGCGACCCGGCGATGACGGCGCCGGCGCCGGCCAGGGTGTCCGCGGCCCACGCGCACAGGTCGGGGCGGTCCCGCATGGCGAACTCCAGTTCCGACCCGTGCGCCTTGACGATGAACGGCAGCCCGCTGGCCGCCCCCACCGGCCCTCCCATCAGGAGGTGGTTGGTGATGAGCAGGTCCGTCGGGCCGGCCGCACGGATCGCGGAGGCGTTCGCCGCCACATACTCGCTCAGCTCTGCGGACGTCATCTCGGGCAGCCGGGCCGGCTCGGCCTCGGCGTACCGGTCCAGGACGAAGACCGGGAGGCGGCCGGGCAAGGCGGGACGCACGACGGTCGCGCCGCCCAGGTCCAACTGGTCCGCGGCGGGGTCCTGACAGAAGACCGTCACCTCATGGCCCTGCCGCGCGAGGGTACGGGCCAGGGCCTGGGTGTACTCGTTGCTCCCCGTCCCGGTGAGCAGGTAGCCGTGCCAGATGGAGATGCGCACCGCCTCAACCTAGTGCTTCCGGCGCGGCGGGGGGCCGGGGATGACGGACAGCAGGTGACGAACGGCCCTGCCGCCGGGCGCCTGGGCGCCGTACGTTGGAAGAGAGCCCGGAGGCGCCCATGACGACCGACACCCTCACCGTCATCAACATCAGCCTGGGTCCCGCTGAGCGTGACTACGCGACCACGGTCCGGTGGCTGGACCGCTCCTTCCACCTCATCCGCGTCGGCACCGACGGCGACGAGCACCGTGCCGTCGATTTGGCGCGGGACTGGGCGGGCACCGCCAACGCGATCGCGGTGTCGGGGGTCCGGGACGCCCGGACGTCGGGGCGGTACGACGGGGACCTCGCCGCGGTCGCCCGCATCATGAGCGCGGCCGACCCCGACGGGGGGGTCGTGACGAACGGACACGCCTTGCGCGACGTCCTGCAGGAGTGGACGGTGCGCCACGCGCAGACCGGGATCCCCGGCCTCTTCACCAACGCGCGCGTCGTGGTGCTCGGCGGCATGAACCACTACCGCACCAGCAAGGTCCTCACGGAGTTCACCCCCAACCTGACGTTCGCCGACCCCCTCCTGCGCTACGGCGTCGCCTCGCTGCTGGACTCGGTCCCGGCGGCCATCGACCGGTTCGCGGCGCTGGCGGGGTGGCCCACCCGACTCCTGCCCCACTCCCCGGTGCGGCCGGTCGCGGCGCTCAACCACGTCATGATCGCCGGCGCCGTGCGCGACTGCGACGTGCTCGTCGCCACGTTCGACGAACTGGAGGCCTACGACCTCGAACATCTGGCGGGCAAGGTCGTGATCTCGTCGGCGATCTCCCCCGAACGGGAGGCCGACCTGCGGGCGCGGGGCGTGTCGATCGTCCTCGACGACGTGCCCCAGCCGTTCGGAGAGACGATCAACGAAGCGGTACTCGAGGCGATGATGCTCGCGGCCGCGGGGGCCTCGGAACTCACCGACGACGACCTGCTGGACATGATCGTCGCCGCGGACCTCGAGCCGCGGGTGCTGCGGCCCGACGGCGGAGGTAGGCGCAGCCGCTTCGCCTTCGTGATCCACCCGCTGTCCCAGCAGTACTTCCGGCAGGTGGAGCCGATCAACACGGTGGCCCAGGTGGCGCCCGGGTTCGTCATGGACAGCCTGGAGAAGGCGTTGGCCTACGCCCCACCGTTGGTGTACAGCCATGTCACGGGGATCGTCTCCCCCACCGGAGACGAGGCGGAGGGGTGGCTGATCACGGTGGGTGGCACCCCCAAGGAGTTGATGAGCCACAGCCCGGAGTTCACCTACCGGCGCCTGCTGGCGGCCGCCGAGATCGCCCGCAAACTCGGCGCGCAGATCATGGGGCTCGGCGCCTTCACCAAGGTGGTGGGGGACGCCGGGGTGACCGTGGCGAAACGGGCTCCCCTGCCCATCACCACCGGCAACAGTTACAGCGCGTCGGGTGCGCTGTGGGCCGCCCACGACGCCATCGAACGTCTCGGGCTGGCCGAGACGGACGAGCAGGGGCGCCTGCGGGGCAAGGCCATGGTCGTGGGGGCCACGGGCGCCATCGGCTCGGTCTGCGCCCGGCTGCTGGCCATGGCCTGCGACGAATTGTGGCTGGTGTCACCGGAGTCCGGCAAACTGCTCGCCCTGAAGCGGGAGATCGAGGACGACAACCCGCGGGCGGTCGTCAACGTGGCGGCCACTCCCAACAGCGCGCTGCCGGAGATGGATCTCGTGGTGACCGCGACGTCGGGGGCGGGCAAGCGGGTGCTCGACATCACCCAGGTGAAACCCGGATGCGTGATCACGGACGTGGCCCGGCCGTTGGACCTCTCCCCCGAGGACGTGGCCCGGCGACCCGACGTGCTGGTGGTCGAGTCGGGGGAGATCCGGCTACCCGGCGACGTCCACATGCGCGACATCGGGCTGCCGCCCGGAGTGGCGTACGCGTGCCTGGCCGAGACGATCGTGCTGGCCCTCGAGGGGCGCTTCGAGAACTACACGGTCGGCCGCAACATCGAGTGGGAGAAGGTCAAGGAGATCTACCGCCTCGGCCTCAAACACGGCATGCGACTGGCCACGATCTCCGGGGTCAACGGGGTCTTCACCGACGGCGACATCGCGGCCGTCCGCGAGCGGGCGCTGGCGGCTCGGGGCGCGGCCCCCCGCCCGATGGCGGGCTGACCGCGGCGGGGCACAATGACCGCATGCCCCGCGTCTTGTCCGGCATCCAGCCGACCGCCGACTCCTTCCACCTCGGCAACCACCTCGGCGCGCTGCGCAACTGGGTGGCGATGCAGGACGCGTACGACTGCTACTACATGGTCGTCGACCTGCACGCCATCACCGTGCCCACCGACCCCGAGACCTTGCGCGCGCGGACCCGCGCGTCGTACGCGCAGCTCCTGGCGCTGGGCATCGATCCGGACCGGTCGACACTGTTCGTGCAGAGCCAGGTTCCGGAGCACAGCGAGCTCGGCTGGGTGATGCAGTGCCTCACCGGCTTCGGCGAGGCCAGCCGGATGACCCAGTTCAAGGACAAGTCGGCCCGGCAGGGCGCCGACTCGGCCAGCGTGGGCCTGTTCACGTACCCGATCCTGCAGGCGGCCGACATCCTGGTCTACCGCGCCGACGAGGTCCCCGTCGGCGAGGACCAGCGGCAGCACCTGGAACTCACCCGCGACCTCGCGCAACGGTTCAACGGGCGCTTCGGGGACACGCTCGTGCTGCCGCGCGCCCACATCGTCAAGGACACTGCCCGCGTCGTCGACCTGCAGGACCCCACCAGCAAGATGAGCAAATCGAGCCCGGCCGGCTGCGTCTTCCTGCTCGACGATCCCAAGACGATCGAGAAGAAGATCAAGCGCGCCGTCACCGACTCCGTCGGCGAGGTGCGCTACGACCCCGAGAACCAGCCCGGCGTCGCCAACCTCATCACGATCATCGCGGCCCTGTCGGACCGCAGTGCGGCTGAGGTGACGGCGGACTTCGCGGGCGGCGGCTACGGCCCGCTCAAGACGACTGCCGCCGAGCAGGTCGTCGCCTTCGCCGCACCGTTCGCCGCCCGGGTGGCCGAACTCCTGGCCGATCCGGCCGAACTGGACCGGATCATGGACGCCGGCTCCGAGCGCGCCCGCCGGACGGCTGCTGCGACCGTGGCGGACGTCTACGACAGGGTCGGCCTGCGCCGCCCGGTCACCAGTCCGACAACTGGGACCGCTGGGTCTTGATGGCCGGATCGACGTTCTGATAGAGGAACTCGATGCCCGTCGCCCGCTCGACCTCCGCCACCGTGCGGACCGATGCGTTGATCAGTTCGGCGCAGTACGGGTCCGTGGGTTCGGCCTGGATGGAGTTGCAGTCCTGCGTCGGGTCGGACTGGCGGTCCTGGTCCTTCTGGGGCTGGTCGCTGGGGCGGGCCGTGGCCGCGTCATTGTCCAGGATGAAGGCGATGGCCTTGTTCTGGATCGGGGCGTACACCACCTTGTAGTAGCCGCGTCCCGCGCTGATCTGGTTCTTGGCGCCGATGCGGTAGTACTGGAAACAGTCCGAGCCGCCGGTGGTGGGGTCGCACTTCGCACTTGAGCTGAGGGGCCACCACTGCGGGAGCCAGCCGTACGCGTTCTTCGCCCGGTCGGTGAGATCCTGACCGACCGGCCCCGTGACCACGTACAACTCGCCGTACTTCATCGACCAGTCCTTGACATACGCCTCGACGAGCCGCCACACCCCCTGGTTGAGGCCGGGCGTCTGTGGGCTCATGTTGCTCATGTAGAACGAGTTCTGATTCGTGGTGGCCGTCATCTGGTAGATCCCGGCAGGCGACTGATGTCCGCGGTCGTACGGGCCCCGGTTGCAGTTCTTCGATCCGGCCGGGGTGCACGTGGGCGGGTTCAGGGACGATCCGCTGTAGTCCCACGGTTCGGGCCCGATCCCGGTCGGGTCCTCCAGGAAGGTGTCCGCGCGACACCCACCAGCCGCCGCCTCGACCTCCGGGTCGGCCACCGTCGTGCGCTGCGCCGCGGTGGCGCTCGTCGGCTTGTAGCAGGGGATGGTCTGGTAGTCACCGTAGATGTAGGTCGCCACCCAGTAGGGACTCTGTTCGGCGGTGTCGTACTGCAGCGCGTAACCGATGGTGTGGTCGAAGTGCCCGTTGGGGAAGGCCTCGGTGAGTGGCATCCGCTGCCCGTTGCGCACGATGGTGGCGTCGGGCGCAGCGTCGGCGGTCGAGTCGGTCACCCGGCACAGGTACGCGGGCGGCTGGCTGCGGTCGCCGGTCACCCGGGGCACCCCGAATCCGCCGAGCTGGTCCGCGCAGCCGTCCAGCCCGCGGGGCCCGGGGTCCGTCGCCCCTTTCAGCGAGATCGTGTCGCTGACCGCCCTCTGCCCATCCACCTGTGCGACGGCCCGCAGGACCTCGCGGCCCACACTGACGGTGTCACTGGCCCGGTAGGAGCCCTGCTTGCTCGTGGCGCTGCGGGCCACCGGGACCCACTGGCCCGCGCGGCGCTCCTGGATCTTGATGGTCGGGCGCGCCTGGGTGCCCCGCACCCGCCCCTGGAGGACCACGGACGAATGCGCCGGCACGGTCCGGTCGACCGTGTTGATACTGACTCGCAGCCGACCCTGCTGGGCTGCCGCCTGATCCTGTGCCGCTTGGGCCAGAGCGGGCGTCATCAGCGCGGCCGTCACCCCGCCCACCACAACAGCAGTCCCGATCCGCCTCATGTCCGACCTCCCTGGACGCAGCACTTCCGACAGGCCCCGCACCCGCTGGAGGTCACGGAACCACGGACGCCCGACCGGGGCCGCGGGGATGGGCAATACACCGAACATCGGGAGGGGCCGCCGGTGGGACGCCGTAGGCTGAAGGTCCCGGATTCCCAGCAGCTCCGGTGACGAGGAGTCCTCATGGTGCGACATCTGATCGCGATCCTGGCGGCCACGACGGTCGCTCTGGCCGGGCTGATGGCGGGAGGAGCCGTCGGCTCCGCATCAGCCAGGGACACCGCCGCACCGGCAGCCGCGACGTGCCCCCGTTCCGCCATCGACCGCGCGACGCCCGGGGCCCTCCTCTCGGTGAGGTGTGCGGGTGGGTTCGCCGCCGGTCGCACCCGGCACCGTGGGAGCGCCACGTCCTTCCTCGTGACGATCGGGAAGGGCGGCACCCCCCAGGTGCGCCGTCTGACCGGGATCCGCCTGAGTGCTGCCTGCGCCCGGCCGGGGCTCCCCGACGCCCTGGGGGACCTCGCTCCCTGCCGCGGTCTGCAGGACATCCCCGACGGCGCGTGCGACCCGTTCCCCGCGGGAGACATCCCGCCCGATCCCAACAACCCGAACCCGCCGTACGGCGATCCCCAGCGCGCCGCGTCGCTCACGGCGATGCGCGGGGCCGTTCTCAGCGAAGCAGCCAAGGGCGCGTACTCCAAGAATGCCGTGCTGTGTGCCGAGCACCCCGACGACGAGACTCCCGAGGACTGCGACGTCGCGTACTGGAACCCGGGTGGGGTGCCCGGCGCGCAGGAGGACTGCAACTTCTTCTACATGCGCGTCGGCAACGAGTACTGGACCGGACTCACCCCCATGATCCTCAACCAGTACGGGGAGTACCTCGGTGTGAGCGCCGACGGCAAGGACCCCGGGAACCAGCACGCCGGGCCCCACACCACGATCACGCAGTACAACTCCTCACAGGCCTGGCTGCAGCCCCAGGGCAAGTACGCCGCGTCCTTCGACCTCGTCGGCGGGAACCTCGACCCGGCAGACGCGCAGAAGCAGCTCGAGAAGTCGCTGGGCAACGACGTGGTGGGCAACGACCTGCTGATCAGCCCGGTCCTCTTCCACGACCGTCTCGCCGTGGACTGCACCCCCGCATGGCAGGGGGGTGGCTCGTCCTGGCGGCAGGTCCAGCTGTCGTCGGTCCCCGTCGCGGCCGGCACCGCCTTCACGTGCAGCGCCAGCGCTCCCGGTGCCGGCACCGCGTACGTCACCGCCAAGCTCGGCACACCGGCCGGGGACAGCGTCCCCGGTGCGGTGAACATCATCGTCGACAGCCAGAAGTCCAACACCCTGCGCAAGGTCCCCAACGGCCCGTTCGACGCGGACAACGTGCTGTGGCCCAACGGACTGGCCGAGGTCATCAACACCCAGGCGGTGCCCTTCTCGATCGACCAGCAGGACACGTGCCTGAACGACCAGTCGGGCGATCCGGAGTCCTGCCTGCATCTGTGGGCCAATCCCGTTTACCAGAACAACGGGCCCAGGTCCCAGACCCCCAACGGCTGCCAGATCTGGTTCGTGCTCGAGATCCGGTCCCCGCAACTGTTGGCGATCATGCAGAAGTACGGTGTCGCCGGGGGGACGGCCCTGATGCGGCAGCAACTCGCCGGCTGGGGTTTCACCGGGAAGGATCTGCGCGACGCCCTGGCCGGGTACCGCGCCGGGGGGCCCTCCTTCACGCCGCACATCAGTCTGGCGAAACGGAAGTGGAAGGGCACCGAGGTGCCCCCACCGTGGGGTTCCGCGGCCGCCGGGACGCGGGACGTCTGCACCGACGCGGCTCTGCTGGGCCAGGGCAAGGATGCCCTCTCCCCCTTCGTGCCGACCCCGCCGGCCTGAGCGGCGGCGCTCAGGCGCAGACGTCCACCTGGGTGCCGCTGGTGCCCTGGCAGATCTCGTAGCGCACCCTGCCGTTGCCCGCCCGTCCCGCGCCGACGAAGGCGTAGACGTCGCCGTTCTTCAGGTAGAGGTAGGAGTAGGCGCGCGCCGGCTGCGCCGAGCGCACCGAGAATCCCCGTGCCCGGTAGGCCTTGCGGTAATGCCGGGTGACCGCCTTCGGTGTCAGGCCCTTGACCCGGTACTCCGCCGCCGTGATGCCCGCCCGGCTGTGATGGTGGAGCAGGACGGCACCGGCGGGAGCCGTCGGCAATCCCGAGTGGGCGGCCCGGGCCGCTCCGCTCGCGCCGGCCACGAGGACGCCAGCGACCACCCCCACCGCTGCCATGCGTGCCACCGACGAACCCACCATGTCGACCTCCTGTGTGAACTCCACCACGACACGCTCGCGGCCACACCGAAATGGGCAATCCACCGAACATCTGGGGGCTTTTGTCCCGTCAGGGGGAGCTGGGTCCTCCGTCCTGCCCATAATGACCGCATGGCCAGCGCGACCGCCCGCCGCTCGGTGCTCATCGTGGAGGATCAGACCTTCGTCAGCACCCTGCTCGCGGAGCACCTGGACCATCGCGGCTTCCGCACCTTCACCGCGGACTGCGCTGAAGGGGCCGTGGCGACGATCGAGGACCACGACCCGGATGTCCTCCTGACCGACATCGACCTGGGTCGGCGCCCCAACGGCGTAGAGCTGGCGACGATCAGCCGGGAACTGTCCCCCGGCATCGCGGTCGTCTTCCTGAGCAACTACCCCTCCATCCGCGCCCTGGATTGCCCGGTCGCCCCGCCGCCCGGCTACGCCTTCGTCAGCAAACACCGCGTCAGCTCTCCCGACCTGGTCGTGGAGGCCATCGAGTCGGTGCTGGACGACGGCCGTCGACCCGTGATCAGCAACGCCGCCCGCGACTCCGACCCGGTCAGCCGCCTCACCGGGACCCAGCGGTCGATCGTGCGGATGATTGCCCAGGGGTACACCAATCACGAGATCGCGGAGCGGCGCGGGTGCAGCGTGCGGGCGGTGGAACGGCTCGTCACCCGGGCCTTCCAGTCCATGAGCCTGGGCGATCACCCCGGCCACCATCCCCGCATGATGGCCACCCGCTGCTACGTGCGCGCCTACGGACTGCCCGAGGACTGACGATGCGGGCTCCGGTGTGGTGGGTGCGAATCGGCGGCGACAGCGCCCTCACGCGCTGGTCGTGGATCATCGCCCTGCCGTTCGGTGTTGCCCTGGCGCTGAGTTCGAGCGGGCCCGTACCGCACCTGGCGGCCTGGCTGGGGGTCGTGCTGGCCGCTCACCTGGGCGCCGCCGCCGTCCTCGGGACGGCCCATGCGACCGTCCTGCGGCCCGGTGACCGACCGTCCCGGACGGTGACTGCGCTGGTCACATTCGCCGCCGCCGGAGCCACCCGGGCGGTGGGGCTGAGTTGGGGGTACCCGGTGACGGGGGCCAGTGACCCGGTGAGCACCGCAGCGCGGGTGAGCGGGAACGTCATCCTGGCCGTCGTCCTCCTGTCCCTGATCGCGGTGACAGTCGACAGCAGCCGGCAGCACTATCGGCTGATGGCGGAACTCCTGGTGGCACAGCGCACCCTCGACGCCCTGTCGGATGCCCGGGAGGAGGAACTGCACCGGATCGACCGGCAGGTCGACGGGCACCTCGCCCTGGTGCTGAGCCCGGCGGGGCGCGACCAGCCGGCCGACCGCAGCGCCTGGCTGCGCACGAGCGCCGAGACGGTGCGCCGCGCCAGTCACGACCTCGACCGCGAGGCGCTTGCCGCGATCCCTCTGCCCGCCGTTCCCGCGCCCCGGCGCCGCGACCGGCTGACGCCCCTACTGGCTCGGCTGCGTCCCGCTCCTCCGCTGACCTGCGCTGCCATCATCGAACTGGCGCCGATCGCCGGGGTGGCGACGCAGTGCGGGTGGCAGGTCGCGGTCTTCAACGCGGTGGTGGGCGGGTCGGTGCTGGTGATCCTCGGGGAGGCGCTGCGCCGCGGGTACCGCGTCGTCGCCCGGGGCACGGTGAACCTGCTCCTGCTGGCCGCCGGCTACGCCCTCGTCGCCCTCGCCGCCCTCGTCGTCACCCGTACCCTGGGACTGCTGGTGGGTGTGCAGGTGCCGTACTTCACCCTCGCCGTGCCGTTCGTCGTCACCGTCGCCCTCGGTCTCTCCCTCGTGGGCGCAGTCCGGGTGGGCTACGCCGCGGACCTGCGGCTGCGCGAGGAGGCGGTGGCGGCCGCCGCCGAGCGGGCCGATACCTTCTCCCGGGAGGTCCAGGAACGCCGCCGCAGCCTCGCGGCCCTGCTGCACGGGCCGGTCCAGAGCGAGTTCCTGCGTGCCGCTGTGGCCACCCGGGACGACGGAGACGTCGGCGAGCGGATCCGCAGCCTGCTCGCGGCGCCGCGTGCGGAGGTCCCGGCGCGACAGGAGGTGCTGGGCGTGGCCGGCGCCTGGCGCTCGACCCTCGACCTGGCGGTGACCGCTCCCGAGGAGCTCTGGCCGGTCCTGGACGCGCAGCCCGCGGCGCGGCGGGCGGTCATCGACGTCATCTCCGAGGGGCTGGCCAACGTGATCCGGCACGGCAGCGGGTCGCAGGCCGGGCTGCGCCTGACCCTCGACCGGGACGCGGTGACCGTGGAGCTCACGTCCCGCGGGACGCTGTCCACCGAGCGGGAACCGGGCCTGGGGAGCACCATCCTCGCCCGCCTGTGCAGCACGTGGGAGGTCGACGGCGACGCTACGTCCGTCCGCCTGTTCGCCCGCATCCCTTCCCCACACGGTGCTGGGGCTGTCGCTTCCGCCGGCCCCGGGCCGCGGGAACCGACCAGCCGAGCACCGTCAGCAGATACGGGGCAACTGCTCGCCCAGGGGGAGGTCCACGACGCGGGTCCCCCCGATCCCGGTACGGGCCACGACGACCCCGGGATGGTCGGCGACCACCTCGCCGATGACCGCCGCACCGGCGGGGTGGGAACGCATCACCGCCAGCGCACGGTCGGCGTCCTCGGGCCGCACGAGGGCGAGCAGCCGCCCCTCGTTGGCGACCAGTAGCGGGTCCAGGCCCAGGAACCCGCACGCCGCACGCACGTCGTCGGGAACTGGTAGCCGGGTCAGGCGAAGTCCACGACGAGGGGGGCGTGGTCACTCCAGCGGCGGTCCCAGGAGGCGGCCCGCAGGATCTCGGCGCGGGTGGCCCGGGCCCCCAGGTCCGGGGAGGCCCAGACGTAGTCGATCCGCCAGCCGGCGTCGTTGTCGAAGGCGCGCCCCCGCTGCGACCACCACGTGTAGGGGCCCGGTCCGGGACCCGCCAGGGCGCGGCCGACGTCGGTCCAGCCCGCGTCCTCCCAGCCGGTGAGGTGGGCCCGCTCCTCGGGCAGGAAGCCGGACTTGCCCACCCGTTGGCGCCAGGCCTTGATGTCCTCCTCGGTGCGGGCGACGTTGAGGTCGCCGGCGACCACGACGTCGCCCCCGGCCGTCCGGAGTTCGGCCAGCCGTTCGGTCATGGCGGTGAGGAACCGCATCTTGTCCTCCTGCGGCGGTTCGCCGGCGAGGCCTTTCGGGACGTACACCGAGATGGCGGTGAGGTCAGCGCCGAGGTCCGCCTCCAGCCACCGGCCGTCCGTCGTGAACCCGGGAAGGCCGATGCGGACCCGCGTGACGGGGGTGCGGGCCAGGATGGCCACGCCGTTGCGGCCCGCCCGGTCGGCTGCGGCGTGCACCACCGACCAGGAGCCGAAGCCGGCCTGCGCCAGGACCGGCGCGAGCTGGGCCGACGTGGCGCGCACCTCCTGCAGGGCGATCACGTCGGCCCGCTGATCGAGCAGTTCGCCGAGGCCGCCCTTGCGGGCCGCCGCCCGCACGCCGTTGACGTTGGCGGAGATGAGCCGCATGGGCGCGCGGGTCAGGCCATCGCCTTCTGCAGGTTCTCGTCGATCGACGCCAGGAACTCCTGGGTGGTCTGGTACGGCTGGTCGGGACCGACGAGCAACGCCAGATCCTTGGTCATGGCGCCGTTCTCCACCGTGCGGATACAGACCTGCTCGAGGGTGTCCGCGAACCCGGTGACCTCGGGGGTGCCGTCCATGCGGCCGCGGTGGGCCAGCCCGCGGGTCCAGGCGAAGATCGACGCGATCGGGTTCGTGGAGGTGGGTTTGCCCTGCTGATGCTGGCGGAAGTGCCGCGTCACCGTACCGTGGGCGGCCTCGGCCTCGACGGTACGACCGTCGGGGGTCATGAGCACCGACGTCATCAGTCCCAACGAGCCGAAACCCTGCGCGACGGTGTCCGACTGCACATCACCGTCGTAGTTCTTGCAGGCCCAGACGTACCCGCCCTCCCACTTCAGGGCGGCCGCCACCATGTCATCGATGAGGCGGTGTTCGTACGTGATCCCGGCAGCGGCGAACTCGGCCTTGAACTCGTTCTCGTACACCTCGGCGAACAGGTCCTTGAACTGGCCGTCGTAGGCCTTGAGGATCGTGTTCTTGGTCGACAGGTACACCGGGTAGCCGCGGGTGAGGCCGTAGCGCAGCGACGCGCGGGCGAAGTCCCGGATCGAGTCGTCCAGGTTGTACATGCCCAGGGCCACACCTCCCCCGGGGAAGTCGTAGACGTCGAACTCCATCGGCGCGGAGCCGTCCGCCGGCGTGTACGTCATCGTGAGGGTCCCGGGACCCGGCACCTTGAAGTCCGTCGCCCGGTACTGGTCGCCGAAGGCATGACGGCCGACCACGATCGGCTTCGTCCACCCCGGCACCAGCCGCGGGATGTTGCTGATGATGATGGGCTCACGGAAGATGACCCCGCCGAGAATGTTGCGGATGGTCCCGTTGGGGGACCGCCACATCTTCTTGAGGTCGAACTCCTCCACTCGCGCCTCGTCGGGCGTGATGGTGGCGCACTTGACCCCGACGCCGTACTTCTGGATGGCGTGGGCGGAGTCGACGGTCACCTGGTCGTCGGTGGCGTCCCGGTTCTCGATGCTCAGGTCGTAGTACTTCAGGTCCACATCGAGGTACGGCTCGATCAGTTGTTCCTTGATGAAGGACCAGATGATGCGGGTCATCTCGTCGCCGTCGAGTTCGACGACGGGGTTGGCGACCTTGATCTTGGTCATGGCTGCTCCTTCGATCGGACGGTTCAGAGGTCGGTGACGTCGGCCTGTTTGGCGCGCACCGCCTCGGCGGCCTCGGCGAGGCCGGCCCGCTCGCTGTCGGTGAGGTCGGTCTCGACGACCCGGCGGATCCCGCCACTGCCGAGTTCCGCCTGCACCCCCAGGTACACCCCGGAGATGCCGTACTCCCCGTCGACCCAGGCGCACACCGGCATCACGTCGCCAGAGTCCTCGGCGACGGCCTTGGCCATGCGCGCGGCCGCAGCGGACGGGGCGTAGTAGGCGGAGCCGGTCTTGAGCAGGGCCACCACCTCGGCACCACCGTTGCGGGTGCGGGTGACCAGTTCCTCGATCTCGTCGGCCCCCAGCAGGTCGGTCAGGGGTTTGCCGGCCACGGTGCACGCGGACGGGACGGGGACCATGGTGTCGCCGTGCGAGCCGAGGGTCAGGGTCTGCACCGAGCCGACGGGGACTCCCAGTTTCTCCGCCACGTTGTTGGTGAAACGGGCGGTGTCGAGCATGCCCGCCTGGCCGATGATCTTGTTCTTGTCGAACCCGGTCACGAGTTGAGCCAGAGCCGTCATCTCGTCCAGCGGGTTGGCGACGTTGATGATGACCGCGTCGGGGGCGTGCTTCGCGACGTTCTCCGCGACCGCCCGCATGATCTTGGCGTTGGTCTCGATGAGGTCCATGCGGCTCATGCCGGGTTTGCGCGGCAGTCCCGCGGTGATGACCACGATGTCGGAGCCGGCGATCGCCTCGTAGCCCTCCCCGTTGGGGCCGGTGGTCTGGCCGGTGACGGTCGTCTCGAACCCCTCGATGGGGCGTGACTGGTTCAGGTCGAGCGCGAGGCCCTCCGCTTTGCCGTCCACGATGTCGGTGAGGACGACCTCGTCGAAGATGTCGTACTCCGCGAGCCGCTGCGCGGTGGTGGAGCCGTAGAACCCAGCACCGATGACGCTGACCTTGCCCGAACGAGCCATGTGGAAGCCTCCTGGACCCAGTGATGTCGGTCTCGAGTTTACCGGGGGTGGATTCGCGGCCCCGCCGGTGGTGGCCGGTTCAGGGCGCGGGGACGATCAGGGCGAGGACGAGCAGGCCGGCGGCCAGGATGGCGAGCACCGTCACGTCGATGACCTTCGTGCGCACGACGAGGAGCCCCGCCCGGCGGACCGGAAGGACGATCCGCAGGACCAGGGCCAGCACGACGGCACCGGCGATGACCAGCGCCCCCACCCGGAAGTCGACGAACATGAGCCCCAGACCGAGCCCGAAGACGCCCAGCACCAGCAGGGGCGGGCCGTAGCGGGCCTTCGGGCTGACCCCCCGCAGCGCGATGACGTTGCTCGGGAGGTCCTCGTAGTCGTCGTCGCCGGGCTGGGGGCCGGTGTTCATGACGTCGTCGCCGCCTCGGCCGCGTCGACGATGTTGGCCAACAGCATGGCGCGGGTCATCGGTCCGACCCCACCTGGCATGGGGGCGACCCACGCAGCCACGTCGCCTACGTCGGGGGCCACATCGCCGACCAGTCCGTCCCGCGTGCGGCTGATACCCACGTCGAGCACCGCTGCGCCCGGCTTGACCATGTCGGCGGTGATCAGCCCGGGGACGCCGGCCGCGGCGACCACGATGTCGGCGCCGCGGGTGTGGGCGGCCAGGTCACGGGTCCCGGTGTGGCAGAGCGTGACGGTGGCGTTCTCGGCCCGTCGGGTGAGCAGCAGTCCGAGGGGACGCCCGACGGTGACGCCGCGGCCCACGATGCACACCTCGGCGCCGGCGAGGGGCACGTCGTAGCGGCGCAGCAGTTCGACGATGCCACGGGGGGTGCACGGGAGCGGTGCGGGGACACCGAGGACGAGTCGGCCGAGGTTGATCGGGTGCAGGCCGTCAGCGTCCTTGCCGGGGTCGATCCGCTCGAGGGCGGCTCCCTCGTCGAGGTGGCGCGGCAGCGGCAGTTGCACGATGTAGCCGGTGCAGTCCGGGTCCGCGTTGAGGTCGGCCAGCGCCCCGTAGAGCGTGTCGGGGGACACGTCCCCGGGCAGGTCGACCCGCAGCGACCGGATGCCCACCTGCTCGCAGTCGCGGTGTTTGCCCGCGACATAGGCCCGGCTGCCGGGATCGTCACCGACCAGCACGGTGGCCAGGCCGGGGCGGTCCCCGGCGGCCGTCAGAGCAGCCACCCGCCCGGCGAGTTCGGACTTGATCGCCGCGGCGGTCGCCTTGCCATCCAGGATCTGAGCGGTCACCGGTTCATTGTCCCACCTGCCAGGCGGACCGTCGGCAGCGCCGCGAGCAGAACCGCCAGGACGATGAGCCCCAGGTCGACCCACTGCAGCCACCCCAGGGCGACGTCGGCCTGCGGCAGCAGGGTGTCCAACGCGATCGAGCCCAGCAGTTGTCCGGCGATGGACAGCAGGCCGAAGACCAGCACTCCCACGCCCCGGACGGCCCAGGCGGCCAGGGCGATGAAGAGCACCCCGATCGGGCCCCCGGCGTAGAGCCACCATTCGCCGGGCCACGGTCCGACGCTGATGGCCCCCGCGGCCACCCCCACCGCCGTCACCGCGGCCAGCCCGGTGAAGCCCACCAGGAAGTTCATGAAGGTGGCGGCGAGCGGCTGCCCGGTGGCGACCGCGACGCGTCCGTTCACCGCCTGCTGGACGGCGATCCCGACGCCGGCGGACACCGCGAGCAGGATGATCCACGACAGGGACGTCTGTTCCCCCCGCAGCCCCGCCAGGGCGACGGCCGCCAGCGCGACCACGGCTGCCGCCCCCCGGCGCGGGGTCACGCGCATCCGGCCGGCGGGGCTGAGTCCGGCCCGGTCGACCACGAGGGAGCCGGCGACCTGGCCGGCCACCACCCCGACCGTGAACAAGGTGACGCCGACGACCACCACGACCAGGCCCTGCGTGGTCACCAGCCACGCTCCCCCCAGGCCGCCGAGCACCTGCCACCAGCGCAGCCCCCCGCCGCGCACCAGGGCCGGGATGGATGCGACGGACCGGCGCAGGTCGGTCCGCGCCAGCACCAGGAGGGCGGCGAGCAGCAGCCCGGTCCCGAAGCTCACCGCCGCGGCCACGAACCCGCTGCCCACCCGCTCGGCCAGACCCGCGTTGATCCGCGACTGGACGGCGACGAGGGCCCCCACCACGGTCGCGGCGACGACCATGGTCGTCCGCCGTGACTCAATGCCAGAAATGCCGCGTGCCCGTCAGGTACATGGTGATGCCGGCGGCGCGCGCGGCGGAGATGACTTCTTCGTCCCGCATGGAGCCGCCGGGTTGCACGACCGCGGTGACGCCGGCGTCGACGAGGATCTGCAGCCCGTCGGGGAACGGGAAGAAGGCGTCGGAGGCGGCCACCGCGCCGGCGGCGCGCTCCCCCGCGCGGGCCACGGCCAAGCGCGCTGAGTCCACCCGGTTGACCTGGCCCATGCCGACCCCGACGGCCGCACCGTCGCGGGCGAGGAGGATCGCATTGCTCTTGACCGACCGGCAGGCCCGCCAGGCGAAGGTCAGGTCGCTCAGCACGTCGACCGTCCCGGGCTCCCCGCACGCGAGGGTCCACGTCGCCGGGTCGTCGCCGGCCGCGTCCAGGGAGTCGGTGTGCTGCAGCAGGAGACCGCCGGTGATGGGGCGGATCTCCGCGCGCGGCTCGTAGAAGTCGCGGTCCACGACGAGGATGCGGAGGTTCTTCTTGGCCGCCAGGGCGGCGAGCGCTTCCGGGGTGACCTCGGGGGCGATCAGGCATTCGGTGAAGACGTCCGCCATGAGTTCGGCCATGGCGCCCGTGACGGGCCGGTTGGCCGCCACCACGCCGCCGAAGGCGGACACGGGGTCGGTGGCCAGCGCCTTCCCGTAGGCCTCGGCGATGTCCCCGGCAACCGCGATGCCGCACGGGTTGGCGTGTTTGATGATCGCGACGCACGGGCCCGCGTGGTCGTAGGCGGCGCGCAGGGCGGCGTCGGAGTCGACGTAGTTGTTGTAGGACATCTGCTTGCCCTGCAGTTGCCGCGCCCCCGCCAGGCCTCCGGCGGGATGGCTGCGGTACAGCGCCGCGGGCTGGTGCGGGTTCTCCCCGTACCGCAGGATGTCCGCCCGCTCCCATGAGGCACCGAGCCACGCCGGGAAGCCGGACTCGTCGGGCGCCACGGCGTTGCCCAGCCACGAGGCGACGGCGATGTCGTAGGTCGCGGTGTGCGCGAACGCCTTGGCCGCGAGGCGTTCGCGCTGGGGCGCGTCGAAACCTCCGGCCGCGACGGCGGACAGCACGGCACCGTAGTCGGCGGGGTCGACGGCGACAGCGACGTTGGCGTGGTTCTTGGCCGAGGCCCGCACCATCGCGGGGCCGCCGATATCGATCTGTTCGATGCATTCGTCGGGGGTGGCCCCGGAGGCGACGGTCTCGGTGAACGGGTAGAGGTTCACGACGACGAGTTGGAACGGTGCGATGCCCAGGTCCGCGAGCTGCGCGGCGTGGTCGGGGTTGCGCAGGTCCGCCAGCAGCCCGGCATGCACGGCCGGGTGCAGGGTCTTGACGCGCCCGTCCAGGCATTCCGGGAAGCCCGTGACCGCCGCCACCTGCGTCACCGGGACACCGGCGTCGGCGATCACGGCAGCAGTGGAGCCGGTGGACACGATCTCGACCCCGGCCTCGTGCAGGCCACGGGCCAGTTCGGGCAGACCGTCCTTGCGGTACGTCGAGATCAGGGCGCGTCTGACGGGGACCTGGGTCACGGGATCCGAGCCTTCCTTCCGGTGATGACGAGGCCGTGGGTGGCCACACGATCGACGATCTCGACGATCAGCTGTCGTTCGACGCTCTTGATGCGGTCGTGCAGGGCGTCGGCGCCGTCCCCGGGCAGCACGACGACGGGCCGCTGGGCCACCACGGGGCCGCTGTCCACGCCGGAGTCGACCACGTGCACGGTGCAGCCGGTCACGGTGACGCCGTACGCGAGCGCGTCGGGCACCGCGCTGCGGCCGGGGAAGGAGGGCAGCAGGGAGGGATGGGTGTTGAGGACACGCTGCGGGAACGCGGCCAGGAAGGCCGGTCCCAGCAGCCGCATGAACCCCACACTCACGAGCCATTCGGGGGCGTAGCCGGCGGCGGCCTCGGTCAGAGCCTCATCCCACTGCGCCCGGTCGGTGAACTCGGCCGGATCGACCACGTGGACCGGAACACCGGCTCCGCGGGCCCGCCGCGCCGCACCGGAGCCGGGCTTGTCGGTGAGCAGGGCGACGATGTCGGCCGGGTAGTCGGTCTCGAACGCCGCGTCGAGCAGAGCTTGGAAGATGGTGCCGGTCCCCGAGGCGAGGGCGACGACGGGGACCCGGTTCACCCGCCCATCGTAGGGCGTCGCTCAGCCGCTCCGGTCGGCCGTCCTCCGCGACTCCGTGGCCTCCTTGGCCGCGGTCACCGCGGTGGAGGCGCGTTGGCGGAGGTCGATGGCCACCGGCCGGGCGTCGGAGGCGAGGGTGGGCAGCACCGCCCACAGGAGGGTGCCCGCCGCGGTGAGGACCGTGGCCAGTAGCACCGTCCCGGCTGCGGGACCCACGTATTCGAGCCGGCCACCGCCCAGGGAGCCCCCTGCCAGGGCGACGAGTACCCACCAGATCACTCCCGTGCACAGCGCGAGGATCAGCGCCCGGCTGATCCGTCGGCGCAGCCTGGGTTCGGGTACCCGGCGGGCGAAGACGACGGCGGCCAGGGCCCCGGCCAGGGCGACCACGATCGGGAGCAGGGCGGTGGCGTTGGGGGCGGCCGGGGGGAGGGCGGCCAGCGCCGGCACGTCGGGCAGTACCGCGTCACCGGAGGCGAACGGCGACAGTCGCTGCTCGGCGCCGAGCGTGAACCCGGTTCCCACCGCGAACGCGGCTCCCCACACGACCAGGTTCGGCAGGTAGCCCACCTGCAGGAGGGTCAGGCCGAGGTGGTCCTGCCCGGTCTGGGCCAGCGCCGACTGCGCGGCCAGGACGTCGCCCAGCCCGGACAGCAGCACCCCGGCAGTGAGGAGGGCGCCCACGGCGAGGGGAATGCCCACGGCCACGGCGAGGGCGGCGGCGATCGGGGGCACGGGGATGCGGCCCAGCCGCTGCCGGGCCACGCCCCACCCGCCGGCCACGACCGCGGCCAGCGCCGTCCAGATGACCGCCGAGAGCACCGGGGTGCTGGGCAGCGCCGCCGCGGTGAGCACCGCCACGAGGCCGCCGACGGCGGCGTAGCCGATGACCGCGGCCGTCAGCACCCCGGTCACCTGCCGTCCCGCGGGATCCACCTGTGCACTGAGGAAACGTCCGGCCCGCCGCAGCGGCGGCACACAGATCACCAGCAGTCCCAGCGGGAGAAGGGTGACGCCCCCGACGTCCGTGGTGATCGGGGCGTGGTGCGCCGTCAGCCAGATCAGCGGGGTCGCTCCGCCGACGCCGGCCGCGTAGGCCAGGACGGCGGCGAGGAGCAGTCCGACGACCGCCGCCCACAGGACGGCTACGGCGGGGACCAGGGGAAGGGGGAGGGTCATGCCGCGGGGGGAGAGGACGGCGAGGTCGCCGGCCGCACGCAGGACGGTGCGGACGGTGGCCCGGTCGGGGCGGCGGGGGCCGGGCAGCCGCACCGTGAAGGTGTCGGGGATGAGGCCGGCCCACGCAGCGGTCTGCCCGTCGGCCACCTCCGTCCCGGGAGCCTCCGGCACCACCCCCTCCGGGGAGGGCGTCGCCTCGTCGGTCACGGCAGCCGCCGGTTCAGGCGTCACCTCGGGATCGCCCGCGCTGTTCCGTTTCCACACCCGCCACACATCGCAGATGGTGTCATCCTCAGGACGGGTGTCCGGGCAGCCGATTGCGCGAGTCGCGCAATCACGCGGTCATGATCTCCCGCATGAGGGCGGCGGTCTCGCTGGGGGTGCGGCCCACCTTCACCCCAACGGCTTCCAGGGCCTCCTGCTTGGCGGCCGCGGTCCCGGCGGAGCCGGACACGATCGCGCCGGCGTGGCCCATCGTCTTGCCCTCGGGGGCGGTGAAGCCGGCGACGTAGCCGACGACGGGCTTGGTGACGTGGTCGGCGATGAAGGCGGCCGCGCGCTCCTCGGCGTCGCCGCCGATCTCACCGATCATGACGATGGCGTCGGTCTCGGGGTCGTCCTCGAAAGCCGCCAGGCAGTCGATGTGGGTCGTGCCGATGATGGGGTCGCCCCCGATCCCCACACACGTGGAGAAGCCGATGTCCCGCAGTTCGTACATCATCTGGTAGGTCAGCGTGCCGGACTTGCTCACCAGCCCGATGCGTCCCGCCTTGGCGATGTCGGCGGGGATGATGCCCGCGTTGCTCTTGCCGGGAGAGATGATGCCGGGGCAGTTGGGCCCGATGATGCGGGTCGTGCCCGCGTCCTGGGCGTACTGGAAGAACGCGGCGGTGTCCATGACGGGGACACCCTCGGTGATCACCACCACCAGCGGCATACCCGCGTCCACCGCCTCCACCACGGCGCCCTTGGTGAACCGGGGCGGCACGAAGACGACGGAGACGTTGGCGCCGGTGGCGGCCATCGCGTCCCCCACCGAGTCGAACACGGGGATCCCGTCGACCTCCTGCCCGGCCTTGCCGGGTGTCACCCCGGCCACCACCTGGGCGCCGCTGGCGACCATGCGCCGCGTGTGCTTGGTGCCTTCGGAACCGGTCATCCCCTGCACCAGCAGGCGGCTGTCCGCGTCAAGGAAGATGGACATGCTGTTTCTCCTCAGGCTTGTGCGGCCAACTGGGCCACGCGGCGCGCGGCGTCGTCCATGGTCTCGACGAGCTCGATGACCTCGTGCTCGGCCTCGTTCAGGATCCGCCGCCCCTCGGCGGCGTTGTTGCCGTCGATGCGGCACACGATCGGCTTGGTGACCGTCTCGCCCTTCGCGGCGAGGAGGTCGAGGGCGCCCACGATGCCGTTGGCCACCGCGTCGCAGGCGGTGATCCCCCCGAACACGTTGACGAACACCGCTTTCACCTCGGGGTCGTTCAGCACGATGTCGAGTCCGTTGGCCATCACCTGGGCGCTGGCACCGCCCCCGATGTCGAGGAAGTTCGCGGGTTTCACCCCGCCGAACTCCTCGCCGGCGTAGGCGACGACGTCGAGGGTCGACATGACCAGGCCGGCGCCGTTGCCGATGATGCCCACCTCGCCGGTGAGTTTGACGTAGTTGAGGTCGAGTTCCTTGGCCCGCAGTTCGAGCGGGTCCGTGTCCGCGGTGTCGACCATGTCGGCGTGCGACGCGTGCCGGTAGTCGGCGTTCTCGTCCAGCGTCACCTTCCCGTCGAGGGCCAGGATGCGGCCGTCCGGGGTGCGGACCAGGGGGTTGACCTCGACCAGTGTGGCGTCCTCGTTGACCAGGACGTCCCACAGACTGGTGAGGACGCCGGCGATCTCATCGGCGACCTCGGCCGGGAAGCCAGCCGCAGCCACGATCTCGGCCGCCTTGGCGTCGTCGACCCCCGCGAGGGCGTCGACCCGGATCTTGGCCAGCGCTTCGGGGTTGGTGGCCGCGACCTCCTCGATGTCGATGCCGCCGGCCACCGACGCCATGGCCAGGAAGGCGCGGTCGGCGCGGTCGAGCAGGAAGGAGACGTAGTACTCCTCGGCGATGTCCGCCGCCTCGGTGACGAGCACCTTGCGCACGGTGTGACCCTTGATGTCCATGCCCAGGATGTCCTGGGCGCGGGCGAAGGCCTCGTCGGGGCTCTCGGCCAGTTTGACGCCCCCGGCCTTGCCACGGCCGCCGGTCTTGACCTGGGCCTTGACGACCACGGTGGTACCGATCTTGCGGGCCGCCTCCCGGGCCAGTTCCGGCGTGCTGCACACGTCTCCCGGGACAACGGGGACACCGTGTTCCCGGAACAGGTGCTTGGCCTGGTACTCGAACAGATCCATCCGCCGGTCCTCCTCAGCGTTCGCGCCGTCAGGTTATCCGGCGACAGGTGGGTGGCCGGTCACCGGGTCGCCGCCTCACACCTGCTGCGGGTCGATCCGCACGAGTTGGGAGTACAGCGGCGGCAACGCCTGCGCCACCTGCCGCAGTTCCGCGACCGAGCCGCGGTGCGGCTTGTCGTAGAACTGGAACGCGCTGGGACGGCGCTGCGGGATGGCCGCCTGCATGGTGGACCCGAAGCCGCCGAGGTCCTCGATGGTCGTGGTCCTGCGCGGGTCCGGGGCGGTCAGCCACACGAACGTGCCGAACATGGGGCTGGTGAGGCTGCGCCGGGCCGGCCCGGTGGTGTCCTTGTCGTCGGTGAGGGCGAAGCGGGTCCGGCCATATGCCTGCGCGGCCGTCATGAATCCCGTGGCGGCGGGGTTGGCCGGGTGGGGGCCCGCAGCGGCGGTGACGACATTGCCGAACGGGTCGACGAAGGCCACGGCGTTGTCCGCACCGGCGGTGTCGGTGACCAGGCGTTCCAGCATCCGGCGCAGGGTGCGGTCGGGACGGCGGAAGTCGTCGAGCCGGTGGGTGAAGGCCTCGGGGTAGGAACGGCGGAAGGCAGCCCGGATGGGGGCGGCGGTCTTCCACGTGCCGGGGTCGCGCAAGCGGTCGGGCGGGGTGTTGGTGGCCTGCCGCGCGCTGCGCACCGCCTTCGCGCTGGACTGGTAGACGCTCTCGCAGTCGTCGTAGGCGGCCTGGGTGATGGCAGTGTCGGCGAAAGCCACCGCGTCTCCCCCCTGGTAGGGCCGGCCACCGGTGATGGCGTAGTACCCGAAGCTGTCCCGCACGCGGGTCCGCACGGGTTCCGGGAGATCGGCGAACCGGCCGTCCCCCCGGAAGTTGATGCCGCTGAAGGTGTCCATCGCCACGACGGCGGCGTTGAAGCCGGCAGTCGCGAGGGCGCCCGTGCACATGACGCAGGGGTCCAGCGACGTCACCACGGTGAGGTCCCGCGCGGCGGGCAGACCCAAGCGGTGACGGTTCGCGAAGTACCAGTAGACGAGCTGCCGTTCGCCGTGCGCGGTGGGGTCCCACGTGAAGATCTCCCCCGGGCTGACCGCGACCGTCGCCCGCAGCCGCCGGAACACCCGGTTCGGCAGTTGGTGCACCACCGATCCGGTGGAGTTGTCGATGATCGCGCCGGCGATCCCGAACGATCCGGCGGCGGCAGCGGCGCGGGCGCCGGCGGCCACCAGCTCGGCGGCCTGCTGGGCGTCCGTCAGGTAGCCGGACGGGGACCGGCTCGGGGGCGGCGCCGGCCCGGCGCCGGGACCGCACGCGGCCGCTCCGGCGGCCAGGGCGGCGAGGCCCGCGAGACGCAGGACGTCGCGGCGCGAATACCGGGGGCTCATGCGGGGGCCGCCGCGGCGAAGTCGCGGTCGAAGGTGGCCGCCAGGCGGGCCCGGGAGGCCGGGTCGGTCAGGAGCACCCCGAGTTCCCGCTCGGTGTTCAGGGACATGTTCACGAACGGGTTCTCCGAGCCCAGGAAGGCGACCCCGCGGTCGGTGGCGCCGTCGACCAGGATCGATTTGGAGTGGATGTACAGGGGACGGCCGCTGCCGTCGACGGCCGCCGGCCCGTACCGGATCTGGACGCCGGCGCCCTGCAACCGGGCCACGGAGTCGTCCATGCCGCCCTTGTTGCTGATGATGCGGACAGCCACGCCGGCCTGCGCGCGGGCCACCAGCGGCCCGAGGAGCTCGGAGGGGACGGGCAGCTCCTGGATGTACGCGTCGATCGAGCGTTCGGCTCCGGTGATCAGGCTGCTGAGCGCAGCGGTGGCGTTGCCCTGCGGGTCGTACCGGGCCCCCGCCGGGGCCCACACCAGGTTGGGCCGGTCAGCGGGGGGCTGGTCGGCGTAGGGGGGCCAGTCGGCCGCGAACGCCGCGGAGATCTCCGCGATGTCGCGCCGGTCGGTGTCGCGGGCCGCCATCCCGCGGGTGCCCCCCTCCTTGGGGAAGGCCGGGTCGGGGTGGAAGTAGCTAGCCTCCAGGTTGAAGTCGCACACCAGGGCTTCCCCGGCCCCGGTCCGGGCATCCCGAACCAGCGTCTTCCAGTGCGCGTAGCTGTAGTGAGGGCTGCTCAGGGCGGCCTCGACCCCCAGCCGCTGCAGGGCGCGCACGTCGGCGGGGTTGTCGTTGCGGGACCCCGGCGGGTAGATGCGCCGGGACAGCAGGACCCGCACCTTCACCCCGCGGGCAACTGCTCGCTGCAGGGCGCGGCGCACCGGCCGGTAGTGCGGATCGAGCTGGTACACCGCGATGTCGAGGGTGCGCCGGGCGCCGTCCACGAAACGGATGACGGGGCGCACCCCGTCGTCGGGCTGGACCGTCACCAGTGCGATCCGGTCGGTGGTCACGGCACCGCCCGCCAGCGGCTGCCCGGAGGACGGCGGGGACGGCGCGGGGGCGCAGGCGGCCAGGGACAGCCCCGCCAGAAGTGCGACCGCGCCCGCCCTCACGACGCGGCCGCCGACGGGGAGGGACTGGCTGACGGGGTGGGGGAGGGGGAAGGACGGGGGGACGCCTGGGTCTCGGTGGACCGGTTGAAGTCGGTCTGGAAGATGTTGTGGATCCGGGCGACGGTGGGCGGGTCGGTGACGAGCGCGCCGAGTTACAGGATCGCCTCCAGGGACTCGTTGATGAACTCGTTCTGGGAGCCGACGAACGCGCGGGCGTCCGGGGTGCCGGCGTCGGCGACCATCGACTTCGAGTGCACGAACATGGTCGACCGGGGCGCCTGGTGACGGTTGGTGGGGTCGAACCGGACCTGCACCCCGGCGTCGCGCAGCTGCTGGGTGATCTGCGGCGACTGGCCGCTGGAGTTGCCGACGACGCGCACCACGACGCCGGACCGGGCCCGGTCCATGATCATCGGCAGGACGAACGAGTTGTCCTGGATGTACTCGGCATACACGTCGAGGGTGTGGTCGGCGCCCGCGATGAAGGAGGTGAGAGCGGCCACGCTGTTGCCCACCGGGGAGTACTCGACGCCGCTGGGACTCCAGACGAGGCTGTCCCGGTCACTGACCGGCCACCGCTGGTAGGGCGGCCAGTTCGCGTCGAAGTAGGCGGCGATGGTGGCCACGTCCGCCCGGTCGGTGTCGACCACCGCCATGCCGCGGGCACCGACCGGCCCGTACTGGTTGGGTCCGAAGTAGCTGGCCTGCAGGTTCCAGTCGGCGATCATCGCCCGTTCCCGCCGGGTTCCGGCGTCGACGATGATCGCCTTCTCGTGCCCGTAGTGGAACTCGGGGCGGCTCAGGGCCACCTGCAGGCCCTTCGCCCGCAGCGCCTTGGCGTCCTTGCGCTGGCTGGCGTTTCCTTCAGGGGGGTTGGGCATGCCGACGAGTTGCCGCGAGATCGAGATCCGCACCGGGATGCCGGCCGCCGCGATCTCGGACAGCGGACGCACGATGGCGCGGTAGTCGCTGTCGAGGCGGTAGATGGAGATGTCGACGGATGTCCGGGCGGACCGGACGAACCGGACCACGGGGGCGATGCCATCGTCGGGCTGGACGTTGGCGAGGGTGATGCGGTCCGGCGGGGTGGTCCGGGCTGCCGCCGGCGGGGAGTACGAGGCGGTGGGCATCTCGTAGGAGGGCATGGCGCTGCTGCCGGGGGAGCCGGTCCCGGACGAGCAGGCCGTCAGGGGCAGGAGCGGCAGGAGGAGGGCGAGAAGGCCGCGGCGCATGCCAGGAGACTAGTCCGAACCACGGGTCCAGGAGACCCGGTGCGCCGAGACCGCGAAACCGGCATTCGCGACACTCACGCCCGCCGAGTCTTCTTTGTCGGGGGGCACTGGGTTAGGTTCTGCTGTTGTGAGCGACAAGCCCCGCCGCACGCAGCGGCTGCGCCGCACCACCCGGCGCGGACTGCGGGCGGTGCTGAGTGCCCGGGGTCTGCGCGGGACGGCCGTCGAAGTGGCGTGGGTGACCACCCACGTGGCCATGTACCCGCTGGGGCTGGCCGAGGAGAAGGCCCGCGCCGAGGTCGAACGCCACAACCTGGACGGCCTGCCGCCGGTGCGCCGCGGCCTCATCATCGGCGACGTCGAGGCGGCGGGCACCCCGATCATCCTGGTGCATGGCGTGGTCGACAACCGCACGATCTTCACACTGCTCCGCCGTGGCCTGCGCCGTCGCGGCTTCGGCCGCACGGTGGCGCTGAACTACTCCCCCTTCGCCATGGACATCCGCAAGGTGGCAGCCCGGCTGGCGGAGCTCGTGGACGAGGTGGTGCGCGAGACGGGGTACGAGCGGGTCCACGTGGTGGGCCACTCGATGGGGGGTCTGGTCGCGCGCTACTACGTGCAGCGGATGGGGGGCGACGAGCGGGTGCACACCCTCGTCACGTTGGGCAGCCCGCATGGCGGGTCATCCCCGGCCCGTTTCTTCCCCATCCCAGTGTCGCAGCAGATGAAGCCCGGGTCGGATGTCATCCGGGAGTTCGACGAGCCGGCGCCGGGGTGCCGCACCCGGTTCCTGGCGCTGTGGTCGGACCTCGACCAGGTGATCATGCCCAAACGCAACGCCCGCATCGTCCACCCCGACCTGAACGCGCGCAACGTGTTCGTGCGCGGGGTGGGGCACATGTCACTTCCGGTGGACGGTCGGGTCGTCCACGAGATCTGCACGACGCTGGCGCATCTGGACCCGGATGGGTCGATCCGCACCGAGGGCGTCACGTCCCTCTCCGCCACCCGGCCGCGGCCGCCCGGCGTGCCCCACCAGCGGGGCACGACCGACCGGGACGTCCAGCCGGCGGGCTGAGCCGGTCAGAGTTTCTCCACGCGCGCGTAGCGCAGCAGCAGTCGTTTGACGCCGCCGGACCCGAAGTCGATGGTGGCCTCCGACTTCTCCGCCGCCCCCGCAACACTGACCACCGTGCCCATCCCGAAGGTGTCATGCACGACGCGGTCGCCGCTGTTCAGGGTGACGACAGCCGTACCCGAGGAACGGCGCGGGGCGGGAGGCACTGGGCGGGACCAGGTCGTCTCCTCGCGCCGGGCGGTGGCCCCGGTGCGCTGCCACTGCACCAGGTCCTCGGGGATCTCGGCGAGGAACCGCGACGCGGGATGGTGCTCCGGCGCCCCCCACGCGGACCGCGTGGCCGCGCGGGTGACGTACAGCAGCTCCCGGGCCCGCGTGATGCCCACGTAGGCCAGGCGGCGCTCCTCGGGCAGTTCGTCGGTGTCGAAGGTGCGGGCGTGCGGGAAGATCCCCTCCTCCATGCCGGTCAGGAAGACGACGGGGAATTCGAGTCCCTTGGCCGTGTGCAGGGTCATGAGGGTGATCTGGCCGGCGTCGGAGTCGGGGATCTGGTCGGCGTCGGCCACCAGCGACACCCGTTCGAGGAAGCCGGGCAGCGTGGGGTCCTCGGCGATCTGCTCGAAGTCCACGGCGACGGACTCCAGTTCCCCCAGGTTCTCCACGCGGCTCTGGTCCTGCGGGTCGTCGGAGTCGGTGAGGGAGTCGAGGTACCCGGACTCCTGCAACACAGCGCTGAGGACTTCCGCGGGCGGCGCGCCCCCCGCCGCCTGCGCGCGCAGGCGGGCCATCAGGTCGTGGAACGCGGTGACCTGCCGCACGGCGCGCGGCGCCAACGTCGGGATGTCGGCAGCCCGGGCGCAGGCGGCGTCGAACGAGAGACCCTGACTGGCGGCGAAGGCCGCCACGGCCGCTTCGCTGGTGTCGCCGATGCCCCGCTTCGGGACGTTCAGGATGCGCCGCAGGCTCACGTCGTCATCGGGGTTGGCGATCGCCCGCAGATAGGCGAGGGCGTCGCGGATCTCGCGGCGTTCGTAGAAGCGGACCGCGCCGACGACCTTGTACGGCAGTCCGACCCGGATGAGTGTCTCCTCCAGGGCGCGGGATTGGGCGTTGGTGCGGTAGAACACCGCGACGTCGCCGGGCCGCGCCCGGCCGGCGTCCCCCAGCCGGTCGATCTCACCGACGATGAACCGCGCCTCGTCGTACTCGTCATCCGCCACGTAGCCGACGATCGGGTCCCCCGGCGCCCCGGCGGTCCAGAGTTTCTTGACCGCGCGGTCGGGGTTGTGCGCGATGACGGAGTTGGCGGCGCTGAGGATGGTCTGGGTGCTGCGGTAGTTCTGCTCGAGCAACAGCGTCCGCGCGTTCGGGAAGTCCTTCTCGAACTCGCGGATGTTGCGGATCGTCGCCCCCCGGAACGCGTAGATGGACTGGTCGGCGTCGCCGACGACACACAGTTCCGCGGGGGGCTCGCCGGCCGCGTCGGCGCCGGGGATCACCGGCGAGCCCACAAGCTCCCGGATGAGCACGTACTGGGCGTGGTTGGTGTCCTGGTACTCGTCGACGAGCACATGGCGGAACCGGCGGCGGTAGTAGGTGGCGACCTCCGGGAACAACTGGAGCACGGCGACGGTGTGGCCGATGAGGTCGTCGAAGTCCATCGCATTCGCCGCCCGCAGCCGCCGCTGGTACTCCGCGTAGACGGCGGCGATGCCCTGGTCGTGGGGGTGGGGGTCCTCTCCCAGTCCGGCGGCGAACTCCTCGTAGTCGATCAGCTCGTTCTTGAGTCCGCTGATCCGCGCCGCCACACCGCGGGGCGTGAATCTGCGGGGGTCCAGGGACAGGTCTTTGGTGATCATGGAGATGAGCCGCTGACTGTCAGCGGAGTCGTAGATGGAGAAGCTCGAGGACATTCCGAGCCGATCCGCCTCCCGGCGCAGGATGCGGACACACGCGGAGTGGAACGTCGACACCCACATCCGGTCGGCGGCGGGTCCCACCGCCTCCGACACCCGCTCCTTCATCTCCGCAGCGGCCTTGTTCGTGAAGGTGATGGCCAGGATCTCCCCCACCCGCGCGTCACCGGTGGCCAGCAGGTGGGCGATGCGGCGGGTCAGGACGCGGGTCTTGCCCGATCCGGCACCGGCGACGATCAGCAGCGGGGCACCCCGGTGCTCGACGGCGGCGCGCTGCTCGGGGTTGAGGTCGGTCAGCAGGGCGCCGGGATCGCCCGTCCCGCCGGTCGGCTGCCGCCGCTGCGCCAGCGCCCCATCGAGGTCGTCGAACAACGACTGCTCGCCCGGTCCTGCTGTCACCTGGTGAGTCTACGTGGGGCCGGACGTTCCACCCCGGCGGGACATGGGCCAGAATCGGGGCACTGCGCCGCCCCGCGGAAACGAGGAGTCCATGGTCACCCCCGACGAGTCCCCCAGCCGCCTGTTGGCGATCGCCGCCCACCCCGACGACACGGACTTCGGGCTCGGGGGAACCGTCGCGCAGCTCGCAGCGGCCGGCACGGAGGTCACGTACTGCGTCATCACCGACGGCGACGCCGGGGGGTTCGACCCGGAGGTGCCGCGCTCGGACATCCCACGGATCCGCCGTGAGGAGCAGCGGGCGGCCGCCCGGATCCTGGGCGCCCGGGAGGGCATCTTCCTGGGCTACCGCGACGGCGAGCTGACTGTCACTCACGGCCTGCGCCGCGACCTCGCCCGCGTCATCCGGCAGGTGCGCCCCGACGTGGCGGTGATCCAGACACCGGTGCGCAACCTGGAACGTATGTACGCCAGCCACCCCGACCATCTGGCCGCGGGCGAAGCGGGAATGCAGGCGATCTACCCCGACGCCCGTAACCCCTTCGCGCACCCGGCGTTGCTGGCCGACGAGGGGCTCGCGGAGTGGACGGGGCCGCAGACCTGGATCGCCGGCTACAGCGAGCCGGACTACTTCCGCGACATCACCGACGTGCTGCCCACCAAGGTGGCGGCCCTGCAGGCGCACGAGAGCCAGACTGCGCACATGGACGTGGCAGCGGCACTGCGGGAGTGGGGCGGCGCGATGGCGCAGGCCCAGGGCTACCCCGAAGGAACTGTCGTGGAAGGGTTCAAGATCCTCGATACCCGCTGAGGCGTCACTCCCACTCGATGGTGCCGGGCGGCTTGCTGGTGACGTCCAGGACGACCCGGTTGACCTCCGGAACCTCGTTGGTGATCCGGCCGGAGATCCGGGCCACCACCTCATAGGGCACGCGGGCCCAGTCGGCCGTCATCGCGTCCTCGGAGGTGACGGGGCGCAGTACCACCGGATGTCCGTACGTGCGCCCGTCCCCCTGCACCCCGACCGAGCGCACCTCGGCCAGCAGGACCACGGGCAACTGCCAGATGTCGCGGTCCAACCCGGCGCGGGTGATCTCCTCCCGGACGATCGCATCCGCGGCCCGCAGGATGTCGAGGCGCTCCCGGTCCACGGCCCCGACGATGCGGATCGCGAGCCCCGGTCCGGGGAACGGGTGGCGCCACACCATCTCGGCGGGCAGCCCCAGCCCCTCCCCGACCGCGCGGACCTCGTCCTTGAACAGCGTGCGCAGCGGTTCCACCAACGTGAACTGCAGGTCGTCGGGCAGGCCGCCGACGTTGTGGTGGCTCTTGATGTTCGCGGCCCCACTGCCGCCGCCGGACTCCACGACGTCGGGATACAGAGTCCCCTGCACCAGGAACTCGATCTTCTCGCCGCGGTCCGCGCCCTCGGCCACCAGGTCGGCCTCCGCCCCCTCGAAGACGCGGATGAACTCCCTGCCGATGATCTTGCGCTTCTCCTCGGGGTCGCTGACGCCGGCGAGGGCGGCAAGGTAACGCCCCTCCGCGGCCACCGTCACCAGCCGGACGCCCGTGGCGGCGACGTAGTCCTGCTCGACCTGTTCCCGCTCGCCCGCGCGCAACAGGCCGTGGTCCACGAAGACACATGTGAGCCGGTCCCCGATAGCCCGGTGCACCAGCGCCGCGGCGACTGCCGAGTCGACGCCGCCGGACAGCCCACAGATGGCGTGGCCGGCCCCGATCTGCTCCCGGATGGCGGCGACCTGGGCGTCGATGATGCCCTCCGTCGACCAGTTGGGCGCCAGCCCGGCGATGTCGCTCAGGAACCGTTCCAACATGCGCTGGCCGTGTCGGGTGTGCCCCACCTCGGGGTGGAACTGCACTCCCGCCAGCCGGCGCTGCGCCGACTCGAAGGCGGCGACGGGAGCACCGGGGGTCGATCCGGTGACGGTCAGCCCGGGCGGGGCCTCGGTGACGGCGTCGCCGTGCGACATCCACACCTGCTGTGCCGCGGGCAGCCCGGCCAGGATCACGGCCGGGTCCGCCGCCGTGAAGTCGGTGGCCCCGTACTCGCGGTCCCCGGTACGGGCGACCACGCCGCCGAGAGCCTGCGCCATCGCCTGGAAGCCGTAGCAGATCCCGAAGACCGGGACCCCGAGGTCCAGAACAGCCGGGTCCAGTTGGGGGGCCTCGGGCTCGTACACGCTGGCCGGCCCCCCGGACAGGATCAGCGCGGCCGGGTCGCGGTCGGCGATCGCGGCGGCGGACGTCGTCCCGGGCACGATCTCGGAGTAGCGGCCCGCCTCGCGGACCCGCCGGGCGATGAGCTGGGCGTACTGGGCGCCGAAATCCAACACCAGCACTGGACGGTCGTCGCCGGGCACCGCTGTCCTTCCCACGGTCCGGCGCTCCGCCGGAGGGTCTTCAGGGTAGACGATGCGCCTCCCCGCCCCGCGTCACGGCGTCGCCGTGCGGCCCCGGTGCAGAACCAGGAGGCGGCCGCCAGTAACGCTCACTCGACGAACGTCATCCGGAACTGGCGCACGGAGTTGTCGCCGTTGGGGTCGACCAGGACGATGCTCTGCCACGTGCCCAGGGGCACCGACCCGGCGACCACGGGGAACGTCATCACCGGGGGCAGGAAGGCCGGCAGCACGTGGTCGCGGCCGTGGCCCCGGCTCCCGTGCCGGTGGACGTAGATGTCGTCACGCGGCAGCAGCCGCTCGAGGGTCGCGGCGAGGTCCTCCTCGCTGCCGGCCCGCAGTTCGAAGACCGCCAGCCCGGCGGTCGCATGGGGGACGAACAGGTTGAGCAGCCCGTCGCCGCGGCCCCGCACGAAGGTGGCGACGTCGCGGGTCACGTCCGTGAACAGCCGGTCCCCGGTGCGGTAGGTCAGGACCTCGCTGACCACGTCACGAGCCGGAGTGGCGGATCTCGGCGATCGGCAGCCGCAGCGCCCCCGGCGCCTCGTCCGGCACCAGCGGCGCCTTGGGGGGCACCGGCGTGACGGCCCGGTAGGCCTCTCCGGGCGTGGGCCGGGGGTCCAGCTCGCCCTTGTTGGGCCACATGGCCAGGGCCCGTTCCGCCTGGGCGGTGATCGTGAGCGAGGGGTTGACCCCGAGGTTGGCCGTGACGGCGGACCCGTCGGTGATGTGCAGCCCGTCGTAGCCCCACACACGGTGATAAGGATCGATCACCCCGGTCTCGGGGGAGTCGGAGATCGGGGCGCCGCCGACGAAGTGGGCGGTCATCGGGGCGGCGATCAGGTCGCCCACGTTGCCCCCGGCGATGCCGTCGATCTTCTCGGCCACGCGCCGGGTGACGTCGTTGGCCGCCGGGATCCAGGTGGGGTTCGGGTCGCCGTCCCCCTGTTTGGACGTGAGTTTGCGGCGGCCGAACAGCCCCTTCTTCGTGAAGAGGGTCAGAGAGTTGTCGACGGGCTGCATGACCAGGGAGATGACGCTGCGCTCCGACCAGCCCCGCAGGTGCGTGAAGATCTTCACGACGTCCCCGGGGGTCTCCGCCGCCGTGCGCAGCCAGGTCCGCCACCGCGGCACCCCCGGCTCCTCGTCGGTGATGATGGTCGCCAGCAGGCCCATCAGGTTGGACCCCTTGCCGTACCGCACCGGCTCCACGTGGGTGTCGGGATCGGGGTAGAAGGACGACGTGATCGCGACGCCGCGGGTGAAGTCGCGCGAGCGGTCGTCGGACATCGCGCCCATGATGCTCTCGGAGTTGCTGCGGGACAGCCGGCCCAGGGCGGGGCTGAGCCGGTGGAGGTGCCCGGTGTCCTTCATGCGGTGCAGCAGTTTCTGGGTGTTGTAGGTGCCCGCCGCCACCACGACCTGGCCCGCGGTGAGGGTCCGCCGGCCCCGGCCCGGGACCGCACCGGTCCGCTCGGTGTCGACGGCGTAGCCGCCGCCGTCGAGTGGCCGCAGGGTGGTCACGGTCGTCAGGGGGAAGACCACCGCACCGTTCTTCTCGGCCAGTCCGAGGTAGTTCTTGGGCAGGGTGTTCTTGGCGTTGTGGCGGCAGCCGGTCATGCACTCGCCGCACTGCGTGCACCCGGTGCGGGCCGGACCCACGCCGCCGAAGAAGGGGTCGGACCGCTCGACGCCGGGCCCGTCGCCGAAGTAGACGCCGACAGGTGTGAGGGAGAAGGTGTGGCCGACACCCATGTCGTCGGCGACCGCCTTCATGATCTCGTCACTGGGGGTCATGTCCGGGTTGCGGACGACGCCGAGCATGCGGGAGGCCTGGTCGTAGTACGGGGCCAATTCCTGGGCCCAGTCGGTGATGTGGGCCCACGCGCGGTCCTGGAAGAACTTCTTCGGCGGGACGTACAGGGTGTTGGCGTAGATGAGGGAGCCGCCGCCGACCCCGGAGGCGGCCAGGACGATGACGTCCTTGAGGATGTGGATGCGCTGCAGGCCCTTCAGTCCCAGCCGGGGCGCCCAGACGAACCGGTTGATCCGCCAGCTGGTCTTGGGGAAGTCCGCGTCGTCGTAGCGCCGCCCGGCTTCTACGACCGCGACCCGGTACCCCTTCTCGGTCAGTCGCAGCGCGGCGACCGATCCGCCGAATCCCGATCCGATGACGATGACGTCGTAGTCGAAGGCGTCCATAGGCACAGCCTGCCTCACTTCCGGCGTCGCGTCACTTCATCCCGAGGGACTTCATGGCCCGGATCGCCGTGGTGAGGGTCTCGCCCCACCTGCGGTCGTCCCATCCCGGGGGTGGCCCGAAGCCCAGCAGGCGCTGGACCGCGACGGTCTGCGGCTCGGTGTACTTCAGCAGACCCTCGTCGCCGTGCCGCCGGCCGAGGCCGGAGTCCTTCATGCCTCCCATGGGGGCTCGGGTGGCCGACCATGCGGGGGCATAGCCCTCGTTGACGTTGACGGTCCCCGCCTCCAGTTGGGAGGCCACTGCGGTACCGGCCCGCAGGTCGCCGGTGAGGACGGCGGCGTTCAGCCCATAGCGGGAGTCGTTGGCGCGGGCGACCGCCTCGGTGTCGTCGGCGACGGGGTAGAGGGAGACCACGGGCCCGAACGTCTCGGTGCGACAGACCAGCATCTCGTCGGTGACGTCGGTGAGCACCGTCGGCTCGAACACGTACGGGCCGAGGTCGGGGCGGCCGCGCCCCCCGGCGAGCACGGTGGCGCCGCGCGCCACCGCATCGTCGACATGCGCCGAGACCGTGGCCAGTTGCTCGCCGGAGATCAGCGACCCCATGTCGGCGCCCCACCCGACCGCCGTGCTCACCCGCATCGCCCGGACCCGGGCCACGAAGGCCGGGACGAAGCGGTCCCAGACCGCGCGGTCGACGTAGATGCGCTCCATCGAGATACACAACTGTCCCGCGTTGGCGAAACACGCCCGGACGGCGGTCTCGGCGGCGCGGTCGACGTCGACGTCGGACCGCACGACGAGGGCGTTCTTGCCCCCCAGTTCCAGGGAGCAGCCGATGAGCCGGCTGCCGCACTGTTCGGCGATGAGGCGCCCCACCCGGGTCGAGCCGGTGAACATCACGTAGTCGGACTCCGCCACGAGGGTGGGCCCCAGGTCCTCCCCCTCCCCGGCGACGACGTTGAGCACTCCGCGGGGCAACCCCGCAGAGTGCAGCAGATGCAGCGCCCACAGCGCGGTGAGGGTGGTCTGCGTGTCGGGTTTCACGACGACGGCGTTACCCGCGAGCAGAGCCGGGATGGCGTCGGACACCGCGAGAGTCAGCGGGTAGTTCCAGGGCGCGATGATGCCGACGACGCCCTTCGGCCGGTGGTGCACCGTCACCCGGACCGCCCCGGGGAAGGCGCTGCGGACCCGTCGCGGGCGCAGCAGCCGGCGCGCGTCGCGCGCGTAGTACCGCGCCTGGGCGCAGACGTCGAGCAGTTCCTCGAGCGCGTCCTTGCGGGCCTTGCCCGTCTCCTGCTGCACGACGTCGAGTCCCTGGTCGCGGTTGCGCAGCAGCAGGTCGTGGAACCGGAGGATGATGGCGGCGCGGTCGGCCACGGGGAGGCGCGCCCACTCCCCCTGGGCGGCCCGGGCCTGCCGGAACGCGGTCCGGACATCGTCCGGGTGGGACCGGGGCACCATCGCCACCAGCGTGCCGTCCCCGGGCGACAGCACGGGGCGGTCGTCACCGGGCCCGGCGGTGACCTCGGCGGTGAGGGCGGCCACGAGCCCGCTCTGGATCCCGGGTGCCAGGGCCGTCATCGGCGCCTCCGCCTACTCGTGTGCTGCCGCGATCTCCTGCTGCCAACTGTCGGGCCAGTCTTGCAGGTACTGGTCGGTCTCGGCAGCGGCCCGCTGGGCGTCCCACCCCAGTTCGGCCGCCATCAACGTCACCACCCGGCCCACGCAGGCGCGCCCCACGTCGGCGGTCTCGAGAGCGACGCGGGTGCGCCGGACCAGGACGTCCTCGACCGTGAGCGCCCCTTCGTCGCGCACGGCCACGACGACCTCGGCGGCCAGGTAGGGGGCAGCGGGGTGGAGCCGCTCGGCGAGCGTCGGGTCCTCCCCGATGACCTCGATGACGCGCCCGGCGCGGTCGCCGTGCCGGCGCAGCAGATGCGCCGCCGTGTCCTCGGGAACCCCCCAGTCGCGGGCCAAGCGGCCGCGCGCGGGCCACATCTCCGGGTAGCCGGCGGCCCCCGTGACCGGGATCTCGTGGGTGCGGCACGGCTCGGGCTCCCCGGCGACGAAGGCCGCCCGCTCGGCTACGACCGCGTCGACGGCGTCCCGGGCCATGACCCGGTAGGTGGTGTACTTGCCGCCCGCGATCATGACCAGTCCGGGCTGGGGGCGCAGCACCACGTGCTCACGTGACAGTTCGGCCGTCTCGGGGTCCGCCCCTTCCGCCAGTTGCGCAGCGACCAGGGGGCGCAGCCCGCAGTAGACCCCGACGATGTCGGCCCGGGTGAGCGGCGGGGCCAGCCAGCGATTGGCCTGTTCCAGCAGGTAGTCCACGTCGGCGGCGGTCGCCCGGGGGTCGGCGAGTTCACCCGTGTAGTCGGTGTCGGTCGTGCCCACGAGCCACTTGTCCCCCCACGGCAGGAGGAACAGGACGCTGGTGGGGGTGCGCGTGATGATGGCGGTGGTCGACCGGATGCGGTCCCGCGGCACGATGAGGTGCACCCCCTTGGCCTGGCGCACGTGGGAATTGTCGGCCGTCACCCCGGCCAGGTGTTTGAACTCGTCGGTCCACACGCCGGTGGCGGACAGGACGGTCCGGGCATAGACAGCCACGGTGCGCTCTGCCGTTGCGACCGTCATCCCGACGATGCGGCCCTCCTGCACGATGGGCGCCTCCGCCCGGCAGCGGGTGACCACTGCCGCGCCGTGCGCCACCGCGGACCGCGCGGTGGCGAGGGTGTGGCGGGCGTCGTCGATCTGGGCGTCGTGGAAGCGGACACCGCCGCGGACGGAGCCTCCCGCCAGGCTGGGCGCCACCCCGAGGACGGCGGCCCGGGACAGGGTCCGGGGCCGCGGCAGGGTCCCCCCATACGCCCCCACCCGGCTGAGCACGTCGTAGAGCGTGACACCGGCCCCGACGTAGGTCTTCTCCCACGCCCGCCCGGCCAACGGCATGACGAAGGGCAGTGGGCTGACCAGGTGCGGGGCGATCCGGTCGAGCAGGAGGCCGCGCTCGGTGAGGGCCTCACGGACGAGGGCGAACTCGCGGTTCTCCAGGTAGCGCAGGCCCCCGTGGGCCAACCGGCTCGACCGGCTGGACGTTCCCGCGGCAAGGTCTCGCTGCTCGACCAGCCCGACGGACAGGCCCCGCGCGGCGGCGTCGAGGGCGGCCCCCGCCCCGACGACTCCCCCACCGACGACGAGGACATCGAGGGGGTCCTCCGGTGTGGTGGCCGCCAGTCGGTCGAGGGCGGCGGAGCGCTGCTCGGGGTTGAGACGGTCGTCGCTCATCAGTCGCCCAGCACGACCTCGACGCGCTGGAACTCCTTGAGGTCGGTGTAGCCGGCTGTCGCCATCGCCTTGCGGATGGCGCCGGTGACGTTCATGGTGCCATCGGCGACGCGGCTGGGCCCGGTCACGATCTCGGCCAGGGTGCCGACGGTGCCGAGGTGCACGCGGGCGCCGCGCGGGAGCGCGGGGTGCACGGCCTCGGGTCCCCAGTGGTAGCCCCGCCCCGGCGCGTCGGTTCCGCGCGCGAGGGCCGAGCCGACGACGACCGCGTCGGCACCGCACGCCAGGGCGCGGACCATATGGCCGGAGCGCCCCATCGAGCCGTCGGCGAGGACATGGACGTAGCGGCCGCCCGACTCGTCCATGTAGTCGCGGCGCGCCTCGGCGACCTCGGCGACGGCCGTGGCCATCGGGACCCGGATCCCCAGGACATTGGCGGATCGGTGGGCGGCGCCGCCGCCGAAGCCGACCAGGACGCCGGCGGCGCCGGTCCTCATCAGGTGCAGTGCTGCCTGGTAGTTGGCGCAGCCACCGACGATCACCGGCGTCTCGAGGTCGCCGATGAACCGCTTGAGGTCGATCGGCTCCCCGCTGTCCGCCACGTGCTCCGCACTCACCGTCGTGCCCCGGATGACCAGCAGGTCGAGCCCGGCGGCCACGGCGACGGGAGCCAGATCCGCGGCCCGCGCGGGGGACACCGCGCCGGCCACCACGCGTCCGGGCGCCTGCAGGTCGTGCACGCGGCGGGCGACCAGGTCGGGGTCGATGGGGCGGCGGTAGATGTGCTGCATGCGGCTGGTCGCCTCGGCGTCGGGCAGTTCCGCGATCTCCGCGAGGTAGGGGTCGGCGTCCTCGTACCGGCTCCACAGCCCCTCGAGGTTGAGGACGGCCAGGAGCCCGAGGTCGGCCACCTGCGCCGCGGACGTCGGGGACATGACAGAGTCGACGGGCGCGGCCATGATGGGGGCGGCGAAACGGTAGGCGTCGATCTGCCAGCTCAGGTCCACGTCCGCGGCGTCGCGGGTGCGCCGGGACGGCACGACACTGACCTCGTCGAAGGAGTAGGCCCGACGCAGCCGGCGGGCCCGGCCGAGGTCGTATTCGGTCATCGGGCGGAGGGGAAGTAGTTCGGGGCCTCCGAGGTCACCTGCACGTCGTGGGGATGGCTCTCGCGCAGCCCGGCGGCGGTGATGCGCACGAAGCGCCCCTTGGCTTTCAGTTCCGCGATATCGCTCGCGCCGCTGTAGCCCATGGCGGCGCGCAGGCCGCCGACCAGTTGGTGGGCGACGGCGCCGAGCGGTCCGCGGTAGGGGACCTGCCCCTCGATCCCCTCGGGTACCAGTTTGTCGTCGGACAGGACGTCGTCCTGGAAGTACCGGTCCTTGGAGTAGGAGCGGGCCTCGCCGCGCGACTGCATGGCGCCGAGGGATCCCATCCCGCGGTATTGCTTGAACTGTTTGCCGTTGACGAAGACGATCTCGCCGGGCGCCTCCGCGCAGCCCGCGAGCAGCGACCCGAGCATCACCGTGTCAGCGCCGGCGACCAGCGCCTTGGCGATGTCACCGGAGTACTGCAGGCCGCCGTCCCCGATGACGGGAACGCCGGCGGGGCCCGCCACGCGGGACGCGTCGAAGATGGCCGACACCTGTGGCACCCCTACGCCCGCCACGACGCGGGTGGTGCAGATCGAGCCGGGGCCGACCCCGACCTTCACCCCGTCCGCACCGGCCTCGATGAGGGCGGCCGCGGCATCCCCGGTGGCGATGTTGCCGCCGATGACGTCGACCGGGGTGTCGTTCTTCAACCTGCGCACCATGTCGATGACGGCCCGCGAGTGACCGTGGGCGGTGTCGACCACGACGACGTCCACGCCGGCGTCCACGAGGATCCGCGCCCGCTTGTAGGAGTCGTCGCCCACCCCGACGGCCGCCCCCACCCGCAGCCGCCCGGAGTCGTCCTTGGTGGCCCGCGGGTACTGCTCGGACTTCGTGAAGTCCTTGACGGTCATGAGCCCGGCCAGCCGGCCGGTCTCGTCCACGAGGGGCAACTTCTCGACCCGGTGGCGCGCGAGCAGGGCGAAAGCCTCCTCGCGGCTGGTGCCCACCGGCGCAGTGACCAGCGGCATGGGTGTCATGACGTCGCGCGCCAACACCGACGGGTCCTCGACGAAACGCATGTCCCGGTTGGTGACGACGCCGAGCAGGAGCCCGTCGGGGTCGACGACAGGCGCTCCGGAGATCCGGTAGCGGGCACACAGCCGCTCCACGTCGGCGATCGTGTCGTCGGGCCCGCAGGTCACGGGGTTGTTGAGCATGCCCGCCTCGGACCGTTTGACGAGGTCCACCTCGACGGCCTGCTCCTCCGCCGACATGTTGCGGTGCAGGATGCCGATGCCGCCCTGCCGGGCCATCGCGATGGCCATCCGCGCCTCGGTGACGGTGTCCATGGCGCTGGAGACGAGTGGGATGCCCAAGGTGATGGACCGGGTGAGCCGGGTGCGGGTGTCGACCTCGCTGGGGATCACATCGGATTCATTCGGCTGCAGCAGCACGTCGTCGTAGGTCAGCCCCAGGGGGGCGACGAAGCCGAAGTCGGATCCTTCGTCGACAGACACGGTCACCTCGCTCGCGGTCGGGCTTCAAGGGTACTCGCCCCGGCCAGAGCCCCGGGTCAGCTGATGAGGCCGCGGCGGAATCCTTCGGCGACGGCATGGCCGCGGTCGCAGACCTCCAGCTTGCGGAAGAGCCGCCGGGCGTGTGTTTTCACCGTGTCCTCGGAGAGGAACAGTTCCTTGCCGATCTGGGCGTTGCTGAGGCCTTCACTCATCCCCCGGAGCACCTGCTGTTCCCGCTCGGTGAGTCCGGGGTCGGCGGCCCGGCGCTGCTGGGGCAGCGGCTGGCCGGAGGACTCGTCCTCGGTGACGGCCACCAGTACGGCGGCGACCTCCTGCGGTGACGCGTCCTTGGCGAGGTAGCCGTAGGCGCCCATGCCGACGGCTTCCGCGACCTGAGCGGGCGCCTCCCCGGAGGTGAGCATCACCACCGTGACCTTCCGGTCCAGGTCGAGCAGCCGCCGCAGGGCCTCCACCCCTCCCATGCCGGGCATCTGCACGTCGAGCAGGACAACGTCGGGTTGTTCCACGGGATGGCGGGCGAGGAGCTCCTCCCCGCTGGCCGCCGTACCGACGCCGGAGACCTCGGGGATGGCGCCGAGGCACCGCCGGACCGCGGCTCGCACGGTGGGCGAGTCGTCGCACACCATCACGGTCACCACAGCGCCTCCCGGAAACTGGCACTCCATAGTGCCGCGTACGGGAGACGGTGGCGCGCCCTCGCCCGACTTGTCCGACTCGCCCGACTATCCCCGGAGCCGGGCGACGTCGCCGCGGGCCCGCCAGACCGCGCCGGCGCCGGGCGGCAGGTGGGCCCCGATGAACGTCACGGCCTCCGCGGCGGCGGTCCGCTGCGGGGGGGTGGCCGCAGACCCGAGCAGCAGCACCATCGGCCACAGCAGGGGGCGCAGGTGCAGGTCCCGGACCTCCTCCCATCCGCCCGCCAGCAGTTGCCGCGCGGCCAGGGGGTCGGTTCCGTGGCGGGCGGCCGCCGCGAACAGCGTGCTCTTGGCGATGTGGCGGGGCGACCCGAGGTGCCGGGACAGGTCCAGCGCGCGGTCCGCGTGGTCGCTCGCGTGGCGGGGCCGGCCGCCGAGCAGGGCGATCTCGCACGCGACCCACGCGATCCGGATGTGGTCCCGGTCCCCGGTGGCGCGGGCGCGGGCCTGCGCCAGGAAGCGCGCGGCCGTGTCGGGGGCACCGGCACCGACGGCGTCGGCCGCCCGACCGACCAGGCCGTCGGTGACGGCGCTGCCCGCCGTGGCCATGGCGCGCTCGTCCCAGGCGACGGCGGCCGCGTGTTCGTCGATCTGGCGCAGACCGGACGCGATGCGGGCACACGCCAGTCCGGCCAGTTCCGGGTCGCCCTGGTCGGCCAGGGACTCCAGTGGGGCGATCGCGCCCCCGTAGTCGCCGCAGCTCATCACCAGGACCGCACGGGCCCACGTCGCCCAGGGATCGTCGCGGTCGGCCAGGTCGGCGAGGCCGGCCCGCGGCGCCCGGCGGCAGGCCCGCCACGCCGCCGCGCGCGGTGCGGTCACGCGACGATGAGGTCGACGGCCTCCCGGAGGCTCTGCGGATATGCCGCCCCCGGGACCGGCTCGGCGTCGCCGCACCAGCCCGGTCCGGCCAGGACGATCTTGGCGGGCGGCCGCTGGCTGGGCAGCGCCCCCGCGACGTCACGGTCGCCCGACTCGGCCATCTGGGCCCACAGCACGACCCGGCGGGGGCGGACCTTGCGTACGGCGTCGTACAGCGCGTCCGGTGGAACGCGGGCGCCCAGCATGACGCTCGGCTGGCGGGCATCGCGCAGCGCGGCCTGCAGGGCCATCAACGGCAGCGTGTGCAGTTCCTGCGGCATACAGGCCAGCAGGACCGGTCGCTGATCGGCGCGCAGCAGGTCGCCGTGGGTCTGCAGGGCCCGGGCGACGGCGTCGGACGCGACGTGTTCGATTTCGATGCCGCGTTGCGTGCGGTACCAGCGGTCCCCGATGGCGGCGAGCACGGGCACGAGGACGTCCTCCCACGTGGCGACCACCCCGTGCTGGGCGAGCAGTTCGGACACCCGCTCGGTGATCGCGGCGCCGTCGAGGGAGACCGCGGCGCGGGCGAGGCCCCGTTGGACGTCGTCGCCGCCCGGGAGGGACACGACATTGCCCCCGCCCCGGCGCCGCGCGCTCGCGTCCGGCAGCGAGTCCGGCGCCAGCTCCAGTGATGCGGCCACCGCCTCTCCCGGCGGCACACCGCCGTCGACCATCTGCTGCACGACGCGCAGACGGGCGATGTCCGTCGCGTTGTAGCGGCGGTGGCCGCCGGCGGTGCGGAGGCTGGGGGCGAGTCCGTAGCGGCGGTGCCACGTGCGCAGGGTGGCCGGCGTCAGCCCCACCCGGGCCGCGGCCTCGGCCACCGAGAGGGCGACCTCTGGCTCCGCGGTCGTCGTCACCTCTCGAGTGTGGGGGGAGGCGTCCGGTTCCGCCACCGCACCGCGAGGATTGCGCCACACCTTTGCCCCAGTTGAGTTTGACACACTTTTGCCTCAGTTCTAGGGTGGTGGGCAAGAAGGAGGCATAACCATGGCGAACCTGAGACGGCTCCCTGGACCCAACGCCGACCTGTGGGACTGGCAGTTGCATGCCGCCTGCCGCGGGATGGAGTCGGAGTTCTTCTTCCACCCCGACCGCGAACGCGGGGAGGCGCGCGCGGAGCGGGAGCAGTCGGCGAAGGCCGTCTGTGCAGCGTGTCCGGTGCGCACCCACTGCCTCGAGCACGCCCTGGCCGTGCGGGAGCCCTACGGCGTGTGGGGCGGCCTGTCCGAGGACGAACGGGCCGAGGTCCTGGCGGCCCGCAAACTCACGCGGACCGCCTGACGGTCCCTCAGTGGGAGTGGCCCCCGGGGCCGTGGCTGTGGCCGTGACCATGTCCGTCGTCGTCGGCCTCCTCGGGCTTCTCGACGACGAGAGCTTCCGTGGTCAGGAGCAGACCGGCGATGGACACGGCATTCTGCAGCGCTGACCGCGTCACCTTGACCGGGTCGATCACACCGGCGGCGATGAGGTCCTCGTAGGTGTCGGTGGCCGCGTTGTACCCGGTGCCCGGCTCGGCCTCCGCGACGCGGTTGACGACGACCGCGCCCGGCTGCCCGGCGTTCTCGGCGATCCAGGTGAGCGGCTCGGCGAGGGCGGCCCGCAGGATCTTCGTGGCGATGGCCTCGTCACCGGTCAGGGCCACGTCGTCCAGCGCCCGCCCGGCGTGGATCAGGGCGGAGCCGCCCCCGGGCACGATGCCCTCCTCCAGCGCGGCGCGGGTGGCGGCCACGGCGTCCTCGATGCGGTGCTTGCGCTCCTTCATCTCGACCTCGGTGGCGGCACCGACCTTGATCACGCACACGCCGCCGGAGAGCTTGGCCAGCCGCTCCCCCAACTTCTCCCGGTCCCAGTCGGAGTCGGTGTCGGCCATCTCACGGCGGATCTGGGCGACACGCTCGTCGATGGCGGCGGCCTCCCCACCCCCCTCGACGATGGTGGTGGTGTCCTTGGTGACGACAGCGCGGCGGGCCGAGCCCAGCACCTCGGGACCGGCCTGCGCCAGGGTGAGGCCGACCTCCTCCGAGACGACGGTGGCTCCCGTCAGGATCGCGATGTCCTGCAGCATCGCCTTACGGCGGTCCCCGAACGCGGGGGCCTTGACCGCGACCGCGGACAGCGTGCCGCGCACCCGGTTGACCACGAGGGTCGACAGCGCCTCACCGTCGACGTCCTCCGCGATGATCAGCAGGGGCTTGCCGTCCTTGATCGACGCCTCGAGCAGGGGCAGCAGGTCGCCGATGGCGCTGATCTTCCCGGCGGCCAGGAGCACGGCGGCATCCTCCAGAACCGCCTCCATCCGCTCGGTGTCGGTCACGAAGTACGGGGAGATGTAGCCCTTGTCGAACTGCATCCCTTCGGTGAACTCGAGGTCCACCCCGACCGTCTGGGCGTCCTCCACGGAGATGACGCCCTCCTTGCCGACCTTGTCGAAAGCTTGTGCGATCAGGTCGCCCACCTCGGGGTCCTGGGAGGACACGGCTGCCACCTGGCGGGTCTCGGTCGTGTCGTCGATCTGCCGGGCGTCGGCGAGGAGTTGGCCGACGACCGCCTCACAGGCGGTGTCCAGGCCGCGCTTGAGGGCGATGGGCGACGCGCCCGCGGTGACGACCTTGAGTCCCTGATGGACCAGGGCCTGGGCGAGCACGGTTGCCGTGGTCGTCCCGTCGCCGGCGATGTCGTTTGTCTTGGTCGCCACCTCTTTGACGAGCTGCGCGCCGAGGTTCTCGTACGGGTCCTCGAGCTCGATCTCACGGGCGATGGTGACGCCGTCGTTGGTGATCGTGGGGGCTCCCCACGACTTGTCGATGACCACGTTGCGGCCGCGCGGGCCGAGGGTCACCCGGACGGTGTCGGCGAGTGCATCGACGCCGCGCTCGAGTGACGCGCGCGCATCGCTGTCGAATTCCAGGATCTTGGCCATGATGTTCTGCTCCTCGGTGGTGGGACAAGCGCCACCGCCCCGACGGCCCAGAACCCTCTCGGGCGGGGCCGCCGGGGCGGTGGAGGGTCAGAGTCGGGAGATCACTTCTCCACGACGGCGAGCACGTCGCGCGCCGAAAGGATCAAGTACTCCTCGTTGTTGTACTTGACTTCGGTGCCACCGTACTTGCTGTAGATGACGACGTCGCCGACGCTGATGTCGAGGGGAATACGGTTCTCCCCCTCGTCGTCGAAACGACCGGGACCGACAGCCACGACCTTGCCCTCCTGGGGCTTCTCCTTGGCGGTGTCGGGAATGACCAGACCCGAAGCAGTGGTCTGCTCCGCGTCCAGCGGCTGGACCAGAATGCGGTCCTCGAGCGGTTTGATGGAGACTGACACGCCTCGACCTCCCCCTCACGGGATTGATGACGAACGGTTTGCTGTGGCCGGATCGCGAGTGTCATCGCGGGTCCACCTGCGGGCCGGCCGGTTGGCACTTTCCAGGGGAGAGTGCCAGACCTAGCCTAGGGGGTCATTAGCACTCCGTCAAGGCGAGTGCCAGCGGGTGCGTTCTGCCAGGCTGAGACCCATGCCTCCTTCCGACGCGGTCTGGCGGCAGGCGGAGACCCTCCCGGACCGTCCGACGGCCGCCGACCTCGACCGGCTGCGGGCCACCGATCCGTCCCTGACCGCTGCGGAGTGGCATCACGTGGTCGACGTGACACTGCTGCGGCGGCGGGGCCGCGCCAAGTTCGGGGGCGACGCCGCGGTCCTCGACCTGACTGCGGCGGGCCTGGAGCAGGCCAGCCGCCCTGCGGTGGCCGCCCGGCGGGGCCGCCTCCTGTCCGAGTCCGGCGCGACCTCCGTCGTGGACCTCGGCTGCGGCGTGGGCATCGACGCCATCGCGGCCGCCCGCGCCGGCATGGCGGTCACGGCCGTGGAGCAGGACCCCGCCACCGCCCGCGCAGCCGCTCACAACCTCGCGGCCCTGGCCCCGACCGGCCGGTTCGAGGTGGTGTGCGGCGACGCGACATCGTTCCCGGTGCCGCCCTCGGCCATCGCCTTCGTGGATCCGGGGCGTCGGGCCGGGTTCCGGGCAGACGGCTCCCCCCGCCGGACCTTGGCTCCCGAGCAGTGGCACCCCCCGTGGTCGTGGCTGCAGGGTCTCGCCGTGGGGCACCCGGCGACGGTGGCGAAGGTCGCCCCCGGCATCGACCGGGACCTGCCGGGGCCGGACGTGGCGGTCGAATGGGTCAGTGTGGCGGGCGACCTCGTGGAGGCGACCCTCTGGTTCCCCGGGGTGCGCGGCGCCCGCGCCCGCCGCACGGCGACCCTGCTCACGCCCGGGTCGGACCCCTGGTCCGTCGCAGCCGAGCGCTGCCTCAGCGGCGCGGGGGAACCGGCCGCCACCGTGGCGGTGGGCGCCTGGCTCCTGGAGCCCGATCCCGCAGTGATTCGCGCGGGCCTCGTCGGCGACCTGGCCGGGCGGTGGCGCGCGGGGGTCCTCAGCCCCGGTATCGCCTACCTCACCGGGTCCGGACCGGAGCCGACGGGCTGGGGCCGGGTCTCCCGGGTCCAGGAGGTGCTCCCCGCCCGTCCCCGTGCCCTGCGCGCGGAGTTGCGCCGGCTGGGCGTCAGACCGGTGGAGATCCGCACCCGCGGTCTGGGGCTCGACCCGCAGCGGTTGCGGCGGGAGCTCGGGCCGGCCGGGGAGGGGCGTCCCGCGGGCCTCGTCGTCACCCGTATCGCCGGGCGCGGGGCAGCCCTGCTCGTCACCGACCCGGCCGTTCCGGGACAGTGATGCCGGAGGCGTGCGTAGGCTGACGCCTCGTGACGGAGACCCGCGACCGCCGGCGAATCACGGTCGACGCCCTCGCCATCGGCGCCGGGACCGGCGCCTACGGCATCTCCTTCGGGGCGCTGGCCGTCACCAACGGCTTCAGTCCCTGGCAGACGCAGGTGCTGTCGCTGGGCATGTTCACGGGAGCCTCACAGTTCGCGACCGTCGCCATCCTCGGCGGCGGCGGGACCCTGATCGCGGCGGTGGCCACCGCCCTGTTGCTCGGCCTACGCAACGGGCTCTACGCCGTGTCGCTGGCCGGTCCCCTCGCCCCGCGGGGTTGGCAGCGTGCCGGCCTGGCCCAGCTCACGATCGACGAGTCCACGGCCATGGCCGTGGCGCACTCCGAGGACCCCGACCCGGGCGCCATGCGCTACGCCTTCGGCGCCACGGGTCTGTCCGTGTTCGTGCTGTGGAACGTCGGCACGCTGGTCGGGGCGCTGGCCGCCGGCGCGATCGGGGACCCCCGCATGTACGGCCTGGACGCCGCGGCCGCCGCGGCCTTCCTGGCCCTGCTGTGGCCGCGGCTCGGGCACCGGGAGGCGCGGGTGGTGGCCCTCGTCGCGGCCCTGGTGACGCTCGTGCTGATCCCGGTCGTGAGCCCGGGTGTCCCCGTGCTCGCCAGCGCCCTCGTGGCGGTCGGCGCCGGGCTGTGGCGCGGCCGAGGGGCGACGTCCTGATGTGGCCGGCAGTGGTCCTGGGCAGTGTCGGCTGCTACCTGCTCAAACTCGCCGGCTACCTGGCGCCGCGGCACTGGCTGGAGCGCCCCCGGGTCCAGCGGGTCACGGCGCTGATCCCGGTGGCGATGCTCGCTGCCCTGGTGGTCGTGCAGACGTTCTCCACCGGGCAGTCGCTGACCGTGGACGCGCGGGCCGCGGGCGTCGCCGCGGGATTCGTGGCGCTGCTGCTGCGGGCCCACTTCATCGTCGTGGTCGTGGTCGCGGGTGCGGTGGCGGCGCTGCTGCGGGCCGCCGGTTGGGGCGCCTAACCCACGGACCGACCAGGCCCGGGGTTGAGGATCTCGGTGACCGCCATCCCCGGGTCGGCCCCGAAGTCCCCGGCGCTGGGCGGCAGTCCACGTTCGACGGCGAGGGCTCCGAGGGCGGCCACCATCGCCCCGTTGTCGGTGCACAGGCCCGGGGGCGGCACCCGCAGCCGGATGCCGGCGGCCCGGCAGCGTTCCGCGGCCAGGGCCCGCAACCGGGAGTTGGCGGCGACCCCCCCGCCGATCACGAGGGTGTCAGCCGACACGTCCCGGCAGGCGGCCACGGCCTTGGCCACCAGCACGTCGGCGACGGCCTCCTGGAACGAGGCCGCCACGTCCGCGACGGGGATGGCCGTGCCGTCGGCGCGCTGCTGCTCCACCCACCGGGCCACGGCAGTCTTCAACCCGCTGAACGAGAAGTCGAAACGGTGCTGCTCCTGGTCCTTGGGGGCGGTCAGCCCGCGCGGGAAGACGATCGCCCCGGGATCCCCGGCGGCGGCCGCCTCGTCCACGGGCGGCCCGCCGGGGAAGGGGAGACCGAGCAGGCGGGCCACCTTGTCGTACGCCTCGCCCGCGGCGTCGTCGATGGTCGCCCCGAGGGGCCGCACGTCGGTGACGATGTCGGAGACGTGCAGCAGCGAACTGTGGCCGCCCGACACCAGGAGGGCGACGCTGTTGGCTGGCAGGGGACCCGCGACCAGGGTGTCGACGGCGACGTGGGCACATAGGTGGTTGACCCCGTAGAGGGGGCGGTCGAGCGCCAGCGCCAGGCCCTTGGCAGCGGCTACCCCGACCAGGAGGGCACCCGCCAGGCCGGGGCCCGAGGTGACCGCGACCGCGTCGATGTCGCCCAGCCCGAGGCCCGCAGTGCGACAGGCCGCCGACAGGGTCGGCAGCATCTCGGCGAGGTGGGCGCGGCTGGCGACCTCGGGGACGATACCTCCGAAGCGGGCATGCTCGGCGGCGCTGCTGGCCAGCACGTTGGCCCGCAACTCGCCCCCCACCACCAGCCCCACCCCCGTCTCGTCGCAGGAGGTCTCGATGCCGAGCACGACGGGTTCACCGGCCACGGACGGCCTCCGCCAGGTCGGGGACCTCGTGTTTGCGCAGCCGCATGGTGATGGCGTCGGTCCCGTCGGGGTAGTACCGCGGCCGGCGCCCCATCCGGACGAACCCCGCGGACCGGTACAGCGCGAGGGCGGGGTCGTTGTCGGCGCGCACCTCGAGGAACAGTCGGGTGCAGCCGGCATCCCAGGCGTGGGCGACGGCGGCGGTGAGCAAATGCCGCCCGACCCCGCCCCCCTGCAGCTCCCGGGAGACGGCGACCGTCTGCACGTCGGCGTCCGGCGGGCTGAGGTAGAGGCCGGCGTACCCGGCCAGGCCCCCGTCGTCCTCCTGGGCCACGGCATACCACCGGGTCTCGGCCATCCGCTCCAGTTCGTCCGCGAACTGCTGCTCCGACCACGCGGCCGCGCCGAAGACGTCACCCTCGATCGCCAGGAGGGCGGGCAGGTCGTCGGGCCGGGCGGTCCTGATGATCACGAGCCGGCCCGCAGGGTCACGTCGGGCCGCCGCAGGTAGTCCGGCTGCAGGGACCCGCCCGGGTCGTCGCGGACCGAGAGGGCGGCGGCGCGGGCGAGGGCCTCGGGGACCACGGCCGTGGTCCCGGCGGCTCGGCGGTCGTCGTCGGTGAGCAGGGCCACGTCTCCGGCGACATCGCTGCCGGCGACGAGTTCGGCGGCGGCCGCGCGGGGCAGCACCCGGGTGTCGCCGCTGCGCACACCGTCGCGGTAGGGCGCCGCGAACAGTTCGCCGCGTCGGGCGTCGGTGACGACCCAGCCCGTCGCCAGGCCGGCGGCGACCGCGATCGCGTCCAACGAGCACATGCCGCTGACCGGGGTGTCCCGGCCCCACGCCCACGCCTGCGCGAAGGCGAGACCTACCCGCAGTCCGGTGAACGAGCCGGGACCGCGTCCGGCCACGACGTGGCTGATGTCGGCTCCGGCGGTACCCGCGGCGACCAGGGGACCGATCTCTTCGGCGTGTGCCCGGGGCCGCGTGCCGCGGGCGGCGTACCGCGGGACGCCGTCGGGGTCGGTGACGGTGACGGCGACCAACGGTCCCGAGGTGTCGACGGCCAGGATCACGGCGCCTCCGCGAGCAGTTCGCGCACGCGGGCCTCGGCCCAGTCACGCCCCACGCCCTCGCACCGCACCCAGCGGGTCTCGTCCCCGGCGCCCGTGGTCCGCACGATCTCGACCTCCAGCCAACTGTCCGAGATGGCGGTCATCACCGGACTGCCCCATTCGATCACGGTCACGGCCCGCTCGGCGTCGGGGACCACGTCCGCGAAGTCGTCGTCTTCGGACAGGCGGTAGGCGTCGCAGTGGATCAGGTCGACGTCGCGCCCGGGGTACCGGCGACTGATCACGAACGTGGGGCTGGACACGGGCCCGGTGACCCCGAGGCCGGCCGCGATGCCGCGGGTGAGGGTCGTCTTGCCCGCGCCGAGACGCCCTGTGAGGCAGACGGCGTCGCCGGCGCGGAGCCCGGCGCCGAGGCGCCGCCCGAGGTCGGTCATCGCGGTCGCGTCGTGCACCTCGACGCTGATCACGTCTCCCGGACCTCGGCCACGAGGTCCCGCAGCTGTCCGTCGACGACGTCGTGCCGCTCGCTGATGATCATGTGTCCGGTGGTGGGGACGACCACGAGCCGGGCGCCGGGGATGTAACTGACGATGGCCTCGCTGTGAGCCTCGGGGGTGAGGGCGTCGGAGTCCCCGACCATCACCACCACCCGGCACTGCGCCAGCGCGCCGAGGGCGGCCGACTTGTCGTGCTCCCCGAACGCGGGCAGGAACTGGGCCACCGTCTCGATGGGCGTGCTGCCCAGCAGGTCGGCGACGAAGCGGGTGTGTTCCCGCGACACGCGTTGCGGCCCGAAGGAGTACCGCTTCGTGAGGAGCAGGTTGAGGTCCGTGGTCCGGGTCCGGTTACGGTCGATGCCGGCCGACGAGGCCTCCATGAGGGCCGCCAGGCGTTCGGTGTTCTGCTGCAGCACCTTGGCGGCGGGCCCCGGCAGCCGCAGCGTCACGTCGGACAGGTGTCCGGCGCTGGTGGCGATGAGGGCCACGCCCTTCACCCGCGCACCGAACAGTTCCGGGTGGTCGTCGGCCAGGCTCATGATCGTCATTCCGCCCATGGAGTGGCCGACGAGCACGACGTCCCCGTGGGGGGCCAGGTCGCGCAGCACGCAGTACAGGTCGGGCCCCAGCCGGTCGATCGAGTGGGAGCCGCGCGGGGCCGTACCGCTGCGGCCATGGGACCGCTGGTCCCAGAAGACGAGGCGCGCCCGCCCACGCAGGGCGCGGCGCTGGTAGTACCAGGTGTCGAGGTTCAGCGAGTAGCCGTGGCAGAACACCACGGTCACGTCGCCCAACGCCGGGTCGGCCGGGTCGTCGACCTCCGCGTACAGCACGGTGCCATCGTCGGTGATCACCTCGTGGGGTACTCCCCGCAGGCTGCCGAACCCCTCGTCGGCCGCGCTGCCGTCGAAGTAGCGCCACATCAGCAGCCGCTCGGCGAGCGTCCCGGCCACGGCGCCTCCCGCGAGGGCGGCCGCCGCGGCCACTGCCAGGTACCGCATGTCAGCCACCCCCCAGGTGGCGCCGCGGGATCCGGGGGCCGAGGCGGGTGACGATCTCGTAGTTGATGGTGGCGCAGGCTGCGGCCCACTCGTCGGCGGTGGGTTCACCCCGGCTGCCGGGGCCGAACAGGTGCACCCGGTCGCCGGCCCGCACCCGCGCGTCCCCCACATCCACGACGACCTGGTCCATCGCGACCGTCCCGGCAACGGAGAACCGCTGGCCGTTGATCATCACGGGGAGTCGGCTGGAGCCGCTGCGCGGCACCCCGTCGGCGTAGCCCACGGGGATGAGAGCGAGTTGTGTGGACCGACGGGTGCGGTAGCGGTGCCCGTACGACACGCCGTGGCCGCCCGGGACCCGCTTGACCAGGGCCACCTCGGCGGTGACGGTCATGGCCGGGATGAGGCCCAGCCCGCGGGAGGTGCCGATGGCCGGACCGGGCGTCAGCCCGTAGACGGAGATGCCGCAGCGCACCATGTCGAAGTGGGTGTCGGGATGGTGCAGGACACCGCCGCTGTTGGCCAGGTGCCGCACCTCCGGCACGAGCCCCTGACTCTCGGCATCGGACAGGGCTTCCCGGAACGCCACCACCTGGCGGCCCGTCACGGGCGACTCCGGCTCGTCGCTGCCGGCCAGGTGGCTCCACACACCGGCCACCTCGAGGACGCCGGCGTCCTGGTGCGCGAGCGCGCGGGCCACCAGGTCGGACCAGGCGTCGGGGGTCGAGCCGTTGCGGCCGAGGCCGGTGTCGATCTTCAGGTGGATGCGGGCGCGGCGATCTCCCTTTCGGGCGGCGGCGACGACCTGCTGCAACGCGTCGGGGGAGGAGACGGAGATCTCGACGCGCCGCTCGACCAGTTCGCTCAGGTCGGCCGAAGGCGGGTACAGCCAGCACAGCAACGGACCGTTGTCGCCCGCTTCCCGGACCGCGACCGCCTCCTCGGGGAGAGCCACTCCGAGGTAGTCCGCGCCGGCGCCGCGCGCGGCCCGGGCCACCGGCACCATCCCGTGGCCGTACCCGTCGGCTTTCACCACGGCCAGCATCCGGGCGTCGGGAGCCGCGGCGCGCAGTCGCATCACGTTGTGAGCGATGGCGTCCAGGTTAACGTCGGCCTGCGCTCGGGTCACCTGATGATTCTGACGGCAGACCGGCCGCGATGCAGTATCCGCGTGCAGTAGGTTGTTCCAACGTCCACGACGCGGGAACGAGGTCCGCCCGGTGGGTGCACATGAACCGTCCGAGACCCTCCCCACCCTGGCCGAGCTGCGCGCCCGGCTCGCCCCCGGTGCGGGCGCGTACCCACCGGGGACCATCTCGCACCGGGTCAGCCGGCATCCGCTGTCGTTCGTCGGGGCCGACGTACAGGAACTGCTCACCGCACATCACACCGGGATCGCGGCCATCCTGGCGACGCACCGCGACCTGGCCTGGAGTCCGGTGCGGCGCGTGCAGCAGACCCGGGCGCTGCAGGCGGAGCTGGAGTACGGCTCCCCGGAACGGGCGGAACTCGCCGCCCGGCGACTGTGGGACGTGCACGCCCGGCTGACGGTGCGGGATCCGCGGGGCACACCCGTGAGCGCGACGGACCCCGACCTCCTGTCGCTCATCCTCGTCATGGGTCACCTGTCCGGGGCGACCTGGCACCTGCTGATGACGACGTCGCTGTCGGGACGGCCGTTGACCGACGGGGCCGATGCGCTGTTCGCCGCGATGTGGCCGGAGCGGGAGGCCTACCGGGCGGGCGTCGGCATCCCGGCCGGCTTCCTCCCCGACGACCCGGGTGAGGCCGTGGCCTGGGCCATGGACCTGGTGGCGGAGAACTGGACCGACGGAGCGGACGCACGCCGGGTGGCGGGCACCTCGTTGGGGCTGGCCCGGGCCTACGTGGCGGAACGTTTTCCCCGCCCGTGGCAGCGCGGGATGCGGCTGGCGGCGGCAGCCCTGGAGCAGGCGGTCGTGGCCACGGCCGCCCTGAGCCTTCGGGGACCGTTGGCGCGGCGCCGGGAGGAGGTGACCCGGGGGCGCTCGGTGCCCGCCGGTATCACAGCCGCCCGTGGGATCCGGGCGGCAGCCGCCCTGCTGCCGGACCGTGTGCTGCGGGACCTCACCGACGCACCGACCGAGGGGTGAGTCAGGCGCGTTTGCCCAGTTGCACTCGGACCGTCTTGTGCAACTCCCGGTGTTTGCCGCTCGCCGCCGCGAACGCCGCCAGCTTGCAGGTTCCCTGATCCTGCGCGGAGGTGCCCCCGCCTGCGGTGATGTCGCGGTTGTAGGTCGTCAGGTGTCGGGCCAGCGCCACCTTGCACACCCGGGGGCTGCGGCTGCGCCAGTGCAGCGGGTGGCCCTGACGGGTCGCGCTCGGCAGCGCCCAGCCGTCCTCGATCCCGATCCGGCCCGGAACCGCCGGCAGAGTCTGGACCTGCGTGGGCTGTGGGGCCGTCGCCCCGGCGTCCCACCGGTACGGATTGCCGCACCAGGTGCCCCAGACCTGGCACGCGGTCGTGGTCACGACTCGCGCGAACTCCGTGTGCCCGGCCTTGCTGGGATGGATCCACGTGTCGTTCTTGAACACCCACGAGTCCGCGTTCCAGGCCTGGTGGCTCTCCCACCGGTTCTGGTCCTGCTGCACGAGCTGCAGTTTCCCGCTGTAGCCGTTCTGGTCGGCCCACCTCTGGGCGTCGGCGACCGCCGCATTCAGGTTCGCGTTCAACTCGTTGCCTGCCACCACGGCCTGGCGCCACTGACTGCCGCCGTTGTACTCCGGGCAACTGGAGCAGTCCGAGATCTTCTCGGTCTGGCCCCGGCAGTCGTTGCCGGCGGCGGGCCCGGACGTCATGTTGCCGTTGGGCTGCCATTTGCCGAAGGCCCAGGTGCAGGCCCGGTGGTACTGCACGGCCATCACCCGGTTCCCGGCAGTCAGGAGCTGTTTGTAGATGCTCACGAGATGATCGTGCTGCTTCTCCACAGCCCACTGCTGGTTGACGCAGTTGGACACCACCCCGTCGGTATAGGACCACCAGCCACTCCAGGGACTGAACCACATGGTGCTGTCCGTGCAGACGCCGTTGGTCTGGTTGATGCCGCCCAGCCTTACTTTGAGGAACGCCGCCAGGATGGGGTTGGCGCCCAACGTCATGACCACGGTCGTGTTCTTGATCTGACGCAACTGGAAGTTGAACGGACCGCCGGTGTCCCACTGCGCCGGTGTGGACCCGGTGACCGCCCAGTTCTCGATGGGCGCCGCCCGGGTGGGGTCCTGGTTCGCGGCGATCTGGTAGGAGTACGACACGTTCGGGGCGTTCGGGCCGGCTTGCCAGGGCCCCTGGTCCCAGGGACGCCCGTTGTAGTTGTTGTTGCTGCACTGGTCGATCGGGACCGACCCGTCCGACGGCGGGCTGCAGTCACTCAACGAGTTGTCGCCGAAGTACCAGCTGTTGGCGTACTCGCTGTTCACCGGGCCGGAGATGTGGGGGGCGTTCTCCTTCGCCCCCAGGTACCCGAAGCCCGCGGTGACGGAGTCGCCGAGGAAGATCACCGACGGCTGCGCGGCGGGCGCGGCGTCCGCCGCCTGCGCACCGGCCTGACCGAGTCCCGCCATGGCCACGGCGACTCCCAACGCGATCCCCGACCAACGTGCGAACCTCATCGTTACCTCCTGGCTCCTACCACCGTGAGTTGGATGCTTGCACAGGAACGTACCGGAGGCAGGGTCGGGCCGGACGCCTCACCCGGTTGGCGCCACCATCCGGCCCGCAGCGGACCACGGGCCTCTACCATCGACCGGTGAGCCACCCGCAGCCGTCGTCGGATCTGCCGACCCTGGCGGAGTTCCGCAGCCTCCTGACGCCGGAGTCCACCGTCTACCCCCGCGGCACGACGCTGTACCGCGTCGGCAGCCACCCGCTGGCGTTCGTCGCGGGCGACGGGCAGGCCCTCATCTCGGCCCACCACGAGGACATCGCCCTCCTGCTGGCGCAGCGCTCGAACCTCGATCGGCGTCCCGTGGACCGGGTGAGCCGGACCCGGGAACTGCTGCGCGACCTGCACTTCGGCCACCCCGAGCAGGCTGAACTCGCCGCCCGCCGCCTGTGGGACATCCACAGCCGGATCGTGACGACCAGGAGTGACGGGACGACGGTCCGGGCCACCGACCCCGACCTGCTCGGCCTGGTCCTGGTGGTGGGGCTGCTGGCCGCCGCCACGTGGTACGCGCTGATGACGACCACGGCCGGGCGGCACCGCGTGCAGCGTCACACCGACGAACTGTTCGCCGAGATGTGGCCGGACGTGGCGGCCTACCGCGCCGGACTCGGCGTGCCGCCGGACCTCCTGCCCGCGGATCCCGCCGCCGCCGTCGCCTGGGCCATGGACCTGCTGGCGCAGCGGTGGACCGACGACGAGGACGCCCGGAAGGTCGCCGGCGTCGCGGTGGGTCTGACCGAGGGCTACCTCGCCGAACGGTTCCCCGAGCGGTGGGCCCGCTCGCTCTCCCTGCCCGCGTCGGTCTTCGAACACGCCGTCGCCGCGTCCGCGGCCCTGACGCTGCGCGCCCCCGTGGCCGACCGCCAGGGTCAGGTCGCGGGACGGTTCGAGGTGGACGAGGGTCTTCTGACGTGCCACACCATCCGGGCGGCCCTGGCGGTCGTCCCCGACGAGGTGGTCGAGGACCTCATCGCCACCCCCGACTGAGCCTCAGGTCCGGCGTACGTCCGCGACCGCGTCGGGCACGGCGCCGACGAGGTCCCAGGCTGTCATCGGGCGTTCGCCGGCCGAGGCCAACCGCCCCGCCAGCCCATGCACCAGAACCGCGGCGGCGACGGCCTCCGCCGTGGCGGGGGGGCGGCGGGACAGGACGGCCCCGATGATGCCCGTCAGGGAGTCGCCGCTGCCGGCCGTCGCGAGCGCCGAGGTCGCCATCACGTCCACGAAAGCGGTCCCGTCCGGGTCGGCGATGACGGTGCCCGGGCCTTTCAGGAGCAGGGTGGCCCCGAGGTCGGCCGCCGCCGCCCGGGCTGCCGCCAGCCGGTCGTCGCCCACCTCATACCCCAGCCGGGCGAACTCCCCCACATGGGGGGTGAGGGCGGTCGGCGCCGTGCGGTCCCCCAGCATCCGGCGCAGTTCCGGGTCGCCGGCCAGCAGCGTGAGAGCATCGGCGTCGACGACGGCCGGCAGGTCCGCGGCCAGGACCTCCGCCAGCCGGTCGCGGGCCCCGCTGCCGGTCCCCATGCCGGGACCGATCGCCCAGCCCGTCACTTTGGCGTCCGTGATGGAGTCCGTGCAGACGGTGTCGGGGAACCGCTGCACGACGGCGGCGGCGACAGCGGGGGCCGCCGGGTCCTGCCAGAGCCGCACCATGCCGACCCCGCTGTGCCGGGCGGCGCCGACCACCATGTGCGGGGCACCCGGGTACTGCGGACATCCGGCCACGACCCCCGGCACCCCGTGGCTGTACTTGTAGTCCTCGACCGCGGGGGCCGCGAAGTAGGGGCGGGCATCGGCGACGGTGAGGACCCCGCAGGTCTCCGGCTGGCGCGCGGCGGCCGGGCCCAGCCCGATGTCGACGAGTTCCACGACCCCGCACCGGTCGCGTCCCGGCGCCAGGATCTGCCCGGCTTTGAACACCCCGAAGGTCACGGTGACGTCGGCGGTGACCACGGCCGCCGGGTCCGCCACCGCTCCCGTCGAGGGGTCGACGCCGCTGGGGATGTCGACGGCGACGACCCACGCGGTGGCGGGGATCGCTGCGAGGAGTCCGACCGCCGGGGGGCGCACCGGCCCGGTCGCGCCGATCCCCACGATGCCGTCCACGACCACGTCCGCCCCTCCGACCACCTCGGCCGCGGCAGTGGCGGGGACCAACCGGCCACCGGCCCGCAGCAGGGCGCGGGCCCCGGCGTCGTGCCACGAGTCCGCGGTGGTGACGGCGGTGACGGTCAGGCCCCGGCGGGCCAGCAGCCCCCCCGCGTAGAGGGCGTCGCCGCCGTTGTTGCCCGATCCGACGAGCAGGACGACCCGCCGTCCCGCCAGCCCGTCGGGGGCGAGCAGGTCGCGCACCACCCGGGCCACCCCCGCGGCGGCCGTGGCCATCAGACTGCCCTCGGGGACCCGCGACATCAGGTCGGCTTCGGCGGCGTAGACCGCGGTCGTGTCGTAGGCCAAGCGCACGGGACCATCCCACCAGACCGTCAGGCGGACTCGGGCATCGGGGCGGCGCCCGCCCCGTCCAGGGACGCCGTGCCCTCGGCCACGACGTAGGCGACCGCCACGTCGCCCTCCATCGCCAGCGACAGGTGCAGCGTCGCCACGCCCAGTTCGGCGGCCGCTTCGGACAGTAGGCCCCGCAGCCGCAGGTACGGGCGACCGTCGGGCTCGACCATGACCTCGCAGTCGTGCCAGTGCATGCCCGGGGGGGCGCCGAACGCCTTCGCGAGCGCCTCCTTGGCGGCGTAGCGGGCGGCGAGGGACGCCGGTGACCGGGGCTCACCCCCCTCATCGACCCGCTCCTGCGCGGTGAACAGGGACTCACCGAACCCGGGGGTGCGCATCACGGTGGCCCCGAACTTGGCCACGTTGACGACGTCGACTCCGATCCCCACGATCACGCCGCCACAGTTGCACCTCGTCTGCCGCGTTGCTCATCGGGTTCCCCCGATGGGGTCACTCCACGGTGACGGACTTCGCCAGGTTGCGTGGCTGGTCCACGTCGTGCCCCTTGGCCGTGGCCATCTCGCAGGCGAACACCTGCAGGGGGACGGTGGCGACCAGCGGCTGCAGGAGGGTGGGGCACGGGGGCACCCAGACGATGTGGTCCGCGTACGGGATGACGGCCTCGTCTCCCTCCTCCGCGACCACGATCGTGCGCGCCCCCCGCGCGCGCACCTCCTGGATGTTGGAGACGATCTTGTCGTGGAGCACCGACCGGCCCTCGGGGGACGGCACGACCACGACGACGGGCATACCGTCCTCGATCAAGGCGATCGGGCCGTGTTTCAGTTCGCCCGCCGCGAAGCCCTCGGCATGCATGTAGGCGAGCTCTTTCAGTTTCAGGGCGCCCTCCAGGGCGACCGGATACCCCACGTGGCGCCCGATGAACAGCACGGACGGGGAGTCGGCCAGCTCGCGGGCGATCTCGCGGACCCCCTCCACGGTGTCGAGCACCAGGTCGACCTTCGCGGGGGTCTCCGCGAGGTCGTCGAGGATGTGTCGCACCTCGTCACCGAACTTGTTGCCGCGCACCTGCGCCAGGTAGAGCCCGACGAGGTAGGCGGCCACGATCTGGGTGAGGAAGGCCTTCGTGGACGCGACCGCGATCTCGGGGCCCGCGTAGGTGTACAGCACCGCGTCGCTCTCGCGCGGGATGGTGGCTCCCACGGTGTTGCAGATGGCCAGCACGCGCGCGCCCTGCTCCCGCGCATACCGCATCGCCATCAAGGTGTCCATGGTCTCGCCGGACTGGGAGATGGCGATGACCAGCGTGCGCGGGCCGACGATGGGGTCGCGGTAGCGGAACTCGCTGGCCAGCTCGCACTCCACGGGGACGCGGGTCCAGTGCTCGATGGCGTACTTGGCGACCATGCCCGCGTGGTACGCGGTGCCGCAGGCCACGACGACGATCTTGTCGATCTCGCGCAGCTCGGACGGGGGGATCCGCACGTCGTCGAGGCGCAGGCGGCCGTCCCGGTCGATGCGACCGCGGAGGGTGTCGGCCACGGCTTTGGGCTGCTCGGCGATCTCCTTGAGCATGAAGAGGTCGTATCCGCCCTTCTCGGCGGCGGAGGCGTCCCAGTCGACCGTGAACGGGCGCACGTCGGCCGGCTGCCCGTCGAAGTCGGTCACCGTGACGCCGCTGCGGCGGACCTCCACCACCTGGTCCTGGCCGAGTTCGATGGCGTCGCGGGTGAACTCGATGAACGCGGCCACGTCCGAGGCCAGGAACGCCTCCCCCTCCCCCACCCCGACGACGAGCGGCGAGTTACGCCGCGCCCCCACGACGACGTCCGGGCGGGCGGAGTCGACCGCGACCAGCGTGAAGGCGCCGTTCAGCCGGCGACACACCCGCCGCATGGCCTCGGCGAGGTCCCCGTCGCAGCGGGGCAGCTCCCGGCCCACGAGGTGGGCGGCCACCTCGGTGTCGGTCTCGGAGCGCAGGTGGATGCCGAGGGCTGCAAGTTCCTCCCGCAGTTCGGCGAAGTTCTCGATGATGCCGTTGTGGATGATGGCGACGGCGCCGTCACTCGACACGTGCGGGTGGGCGTTCTGATCGGTGGGGCCGCCGTGGGTGGCCCAGCGGGTGTGACCGATGCCGGTGGTGGCCGGGGGCGGGTCACTGTCGGCGACCGCGGCCTCGAGATTGGCCAGTTTTCCGGCGCGCTTCTCGGTCCACAGCTCGCCGGGCAGGGCGAGGGCGACGCCGGCGGAGTCGTAGCCGCGGTACTCGAGGCGGCGCAAGCCGGCGATCACGACGTCCAGGGCGGGCCGGTGCCCGACGTAGCCCACGATTCCGCACATGGCGCACAGCCTACGGGCTGAGCGGAGAGGGGCCGTGGTCGGTTCCGGCTCAGAGGGCCAGATGCCGTTCCACGACGGCGGCGAGCTCGGCGGTGATGGCCTCGGCGTCCGCCGCGGACTCGGCTTCCACCATCACACGGATGAGGGGCTCGGTGCCGGACGGGCGCAGCAGGACCCGGCCACCGTCGCCCAGCCGGTCCTCCGCGGCCTGCACGGCGGCCGCGACCTCGTCGCTTCCGGGCAGCGCCGCGCGGTCCACCCCGCCGACGTTGACCAGGACCTGCGGCAGCCTCCGCATGACGGCAGCGAGGTCCCCGAGGGGGCGTCCCGCCTCGGCCACGCGGGCGAGCAGGTGGGCCGCGGTCAGGACTCCGTCGCCGGTGGTGGCGTAGTCCAGTTGCAGCAGGTGGCCGCTCTGTTCCCCGCCGAGCGTATAGCCCCCGGCCAGCATCGCCTCCAGGACGTAGCGGTCGCCCACTCCGGTCTCGACGATCCCGATGCCCTGGTCGCGCATCGCCAGTTTGAACCCGAGGTTGGACATCACCGTGGCCACGACGGCACCGCCGGGGAGCCGGTCGTGCTCCCGGCGGGCCACGGCGAGGATGGCCATGATCTGGTCGCCGTCGACGATCCGGCCCTCGGCATCGACGGCCAGGCACCGGTCGGCGTCCCCGTCGTTCGCGATGCCGGCGTGTGCCTGCTCGGCGATGACGGCTTCCTGCAGGTCCCCCATGTGAGTGGACCCGCAGTCGGCGTTGATGTTGTAGCCGTCGGGGGCGGTGTGGATCTCGATCACCTCGGCGCCGAGTTCCCGCAGGATGCGGGGGCCCACCGCGCTGGCGGCCCCGTTGGCGGCGTCGATCACCACCCGCAGGCCGGACAGGTCCTGGTCGACCGTCCCGACGACGTGGCGCAGGTAGCGACCCAGCGGATCGCCGCCGGTGCGCACCCGGCCGACGGCGGCGCCGGTGGGGCCGGGTTGCGGGTCGGCCATGGCCGCCTCGATCCGATCCTCGACGTCGTCGCCGAGCTTGAGGCCACCGCGGGCGAAGAACTTGATGCCGTTGTCCGGCATGGGGTTGTGGGATGCGGACAGCATGATGCCGAAGGCGGCGTCGCTGTCGTCGGTGAGGAAGGCGACCGCCGGCGTGGGCAGCACGCCGACGTCCCAGACATCCACCCCGGCCGCGGCGAGGCCGGCCGTCACCGCAGCCGTGAGGAACTCCCCGCTCGCCCTGGGGTCGCGGCCGACGACGGCGAGGGGCCGATCCCGGCCGGACGGGTCGTCGGGCAGTATCCGGGCGGCTGCCGTGGCGAGCTCGAGGGCCAGCGGAGCGGTCAGGTCGCGATTCGCGAGACCTCGGACACCGTCGGTGCCGAACAGTCGCCCCATGGCCTCAGCGCTTGGAGTACTGCGGCGCCTTGCGGGCCTTCTTCAGTCCGTACTTCTTGCGCTCCTTGGCGCGGGCGTCCCGGGTGAGGAAGCCGGCCTTCTTGAGTTCGGGGCGGTGCGCCTCGGCGTCCACCTCGTTGAGCGCGCGGGCGATGCCCAGCCGCAGGGCGCCTGCCTGACCGGAGGGGCCGCCGCCGTCGATGCGCGCGTACACGTCGTAGGCGTCCACCGAGCCGGTCGACACGAACGGGCTGCTGATCAGCTGCTGGTGCACCTTGTCGGGGAAGTACTCGGGCAGGGTGCGACCGTTGATCGTCCACGTGCCGGAGCCGGGCACGAGGCGGACGCGGGCCACGGCCTCCTTGCGCCGCCCGACGGCCGCCGCCTCGGCGCGGCGCGCCGGTACGGCGCTCACCTCGGCGATCTCCGTCACGACGGTCACGTCACCGAAGTCCTCGGCCTCGGCGACCACGGTCTCGACAACCTCGGTCTCGGCGGTCTCTTCGCTCACTGGGCCACCTGCTCCAACTTGTAGGGTTCGGGCTGCTGCGCGGAGTGCGGATGATCGGGACCGGCGTACACCTTCAGCTTCTTCAGCTGCGCCCGGCCCAGGGAGTTGTGCGGCAGCATGCCCTTGACCGCGATCTCCACCATGCGCCGCGGGTCGTTCTCCCGCAGGTCGCCGTAGGTGCGCGTGGACAGGCCACCGGGGTACCCGGAGTGCCGCTGGTCCAACTTGTCGGTCGCCTTCGAACCGGTCAGGGCGACCTTGCTCGCGTTGATGACGATCACGAAGTCGCCCGTGTCCACGTGGGGGGCGAAGGCGGTCTTGTGTTTGCCGCGCAGCAACTGCGCCGCGTGGGTCGCCAGCCGGCCCAGGACCATGTCCTCGGCGTCGATGACATGCCACTTGCGCTCGATCTCACCCGGTTTGGGCGTGTAGGTGCGCACCATCATCTCCTGCGGTCGTCTGTGAGCCGTGAGTGGAGTCCAGCCCACGCCCTCGCGGGCGGGGCGACAACCTCACAAGCGTACCTGGCGGACCCGGGAAGGGTCAAAGGCGGTCCGGGGACGTGGCCCGGGGCTCAGGTCGTCGCGGTACTCGCGCGCACCTCACGTACGCCGGCGAGCGTGACGATCACGGCGAGGACCGCCAGGACCGCCCCCACCCGCCAGACCCACGCCGCGGCCAGGTCCAGCCCGCCGGCGACCCCGAATTCCGGCATCGCGGTGCCACTGACCGCCTCCAGCAGGTAGGCCGCGACCGCGAGCCCGAGGACGCTGCCGATGAGGCGGACCGTCATGTTCAGCCCCGAGGCCTCGCCCCGGTCGTCGGGGTCGAGTTGCCCGAAGGCCGCCGCATTGGTCGCCGGCAGCGCGAAGGCCACGCCGATGCCGGTGAGCGACATCGCCACGACCGCCGTCGGCAGGCTTGCTGCCGCGGCACCGACCGACAGCCCCAGCATGCCGAGGAGGACGAGAACCAGGCCCGTCAGCACCGGCACGCGCACCCCCACGCGGTCCGCGAGCCGCCCGGTGAAGGGCGGTAGCACCAGCCACCAGACCCCGTAGGAGGCGAACACCAGCCCCACCCCCAAGGGCGTCAGGGCGACGACTGCGAAGAGGTGGAACGAGAGCGTGAACCACGTCAGACCGACTGCTGCGTAGATCAGGGCGGTGACGACGGTGGCCGCGACGAAGTTGGGGCTGTGCAGCAGGCGCCGGGTGCTGTGGGGCGGGGGGACTCCCGGTGCCCCGGAGGTGAGGAAGCGCGGGGTCAGCAGCAGCGCGGCGACACTGAGCGCAGCGTTGATCACCATGATCCAGCGCCAGGAGAGGTACTGGGTCAGCAACCCCCCGACGATGGGACTCAGCAGCACGGCGCAGGCCCCCACGAACGCCCACAGGCCGAACGCCCGACCCAGGACCGACGGGGGCACCGCGTCGCTGACGATGGCCAGGACGCCCGAAAACATGAGCCCCGCCCCCAGCCCCTCCACCACACGGGCGACGACGAGCCAGCCGAAACCCGGGGACAGCGCGGCCGCCACCGACCCGACCGCGACGACTGCGAGTCCCGTCATCAGGACCGGTCGGCGTCCGATGCGGTCCCCCAGCCGTCCCGCGCCGATGAGCACGACGGCGTCGGCGATGAGGAAAGCGAGCACGAGCCAGCGCACGTCGTGCAACTGCAGTCCCAGTTCGCGGCGGATGTCGGGCAGGGCCACCGAGAGCGCGAACTCGTTGAAGGCCCCGATGACCAGCGGGATGCCAGCCCAGATGACGGCGGAACGCCAGGACGACGCAGGGGATGTGGTCACGGTCCGAGGCTAGTGGCACCCGCCCGTCAGGGGACGAGGATGCGGTGCGCGGCGTCGTCCAGCGCCTGCATGTCCACGGCGATGTCGCCCGAGAACGGGTCGTACATGATCAGGACGACGCTGATCCCGATGGCGGACACCAGGGCCCACCCGACCAGCAGGAAGGGCCCGTCGACCTTGGTGGCGACGATGCCCATGACCATCGACGACAGCGTGCCCGCGACCAGCAGCAGCCACAACAACGCCGCGGGGAGTTCGCGCCGCGCGATGGACACCAGTTCGGCCTGGTTCTCGGCGACGGCGGCGGCGGCGTCGAGGGCGCGGGAGGCCTCGGCGTCCTGCACCGATTTGTCGATCGCCAGGTTGTGCAGTTGACCCTGCAACTCGTCGAGATACGTGAAGCTCGGCATCTCGCGCAGGTCGCGGTCGGCCAGGCGGGCGACGTCCTGGGTCTGGATGGTGACCAGGTACTTCTTCAGCGTCCCGCTGAGGGCCCGGGCCGCTTCCCGGTCCTCCATGTGCTCGGTGAGCCACGCCACCTCCTGCGTGGAGGAGGCCACCTTCTCCACGGCCGACTGGGCGGCGCTGATCGTCCCCCACGTGATGGTGACCGAGAAGCCGATCAGGAACGCCATCGAGACCCCGGTGGGGCCGTTCATCACGTCAGCCAGCGTGATGAGCTCAGCCTGGCGTTCGGGACTGGTGTGGCGCCGGACCAGGTATCGGGTCGCGAACGTGACCGCGGAGAAGTACAGGGCGAAGATCGCCACGATTGCGATGACGGGCAGCTCGGCAAGGGCAGCGAACACCGGTTCACCATACCGACCCCGACCTGCTTGCGGCGGGAACGCGTCAGTAGAAGCGGGTCTCGCCCGCCTCCGTCGTGACGCGGGTCCCCTTCGTCCCGGCCATGATCTCCGGCAGGTCGTCCAACGCCCCGATCACCGCGATCTTGCCGGGATTGATCCGGGCGAAGTCGGCCGCCGCCTCCACCTTGGGGCCCATGGAGCCGGCCGGGAAGTCGTAGGCCTCGATCGCATCCGGGGTGATCTCCGCGATGCCCTTCTGGTCGGGAGTGCCCCAGCCGACGTAGACGGCGTCGGTGTCAGTCGCGATGACCAGCAACTCCGCATCGAGGTCCTGGGCGAGCACCGCGGAGGACCGGTCCTTGTCGATGACCGCCTCCACGCCGACGAGCTGCTTGGCGTTGAAGTCCCAGGGGCCTTCCAGCTCGGTGGTGCCGGGCAGGTACATGGTGGGGATGCCGCCGCCACCGGTACACACGACGACCGCGCCCATGTCCAGCAGCGCCTTGATGGCCCGGATCTCGAAGATGCGCTTGGGCACTGGGGACGGGACCACGCGGCGCCATTTGTCGCCGTCCTGCTTGACGACCCAGTCGTTCTCCGCGGCCAGCCGCTTGGCGTCCTCCTCCGAGTACACGGGACCGACGAACTTGGTGGGGTCGGCCATGGCCGGGTCGTCGGCGTCCACCTCGGTCATGGTGAGAATCGTCGCGATCGGCTTGTCGAAGGGCAGGTAGTTGCCCAGCTCCTGCTCGATGAAGTACCCGATCATGCCCTCGGTCTGGGCGCCCAGCACGTCGAAGGGGTACGTGGACGCCTCGTCGTAGGAGGAGGCCTGCAGGGACAGCAGGCCGACCTGGGGGCCGTTGCCGTGCGAGATGACCAGTTCGTGATCCATGGCCACGGGACTCAGGGCCCGGCACGCGGTCTTGACGTTCTCCCGCTGGTTCTCGACGGTCATCGGCTCGCCGCGCTTCTGCAGGGCGTTACCACCCAGGGCCACTACGACGCGCATACGGCGCCTCCTCGCTGTTCGGGGTACGACTCCCTGGCACCTTGGCAGAGGCCGCCCGGGGGATGCATCTTCGCCGGTCAGGAGCCCCGGACGGGTCCGCGCAGGTTGCGGGCCTCAGCGGCCCGCTCCGCGACGAGCTCGTCCGGGGGGTAGCTGACGGCCTCGAGGACGAGGCCCTGGGGCGGCAGGACGGGCACCCGCGAGTCGCGCTGGGCGGCGGTCAGCAGCTGGGCGATCCAGCCGGGGTCGTGGCGGCCCTCCCCGACCGCCGTCAGCGCCCCTACGACCGACCGGACCATGGAATGGCAGAAGGCGTCGGCTTCGATGGTGACCACGACCCGGCGGCCGCCGTCGCGGTGCACGTCGGTGCGCAGCCCCCGCCGGACGGTCGTGGCCCCCTCCCGGGGGCGGCAGAACGCGGCGAAGTCGTGCTCCCCCGCCAGTTGGGCCGCGGCCTCGGCCATGGGTGCGGTGCGCAGCGGCTTGCGGTGCATCGTCACCCAGCCGCGGAAGAGCGGGTCCCAGCGGGTGGGGTCGTCACACAGGCGGTAGCTGTAGGTCCGCGACAGCGCCGAGAAGCGGGCGTCGAAGCCGGGCGGTGCCACGGCGACGGAGCGGAGGTGCACTCGCTCGTCGAGGAGCCGGTCGATCTGTCGGCGCAGCCGTTCCGGGCCGCGTTCCCGCACCAGCCGGGTGGGGACATCCACGTGGACGACCTGCCCCCGCGCATGCACTCCGGCGTCCGTACGCCCGGCGCACGTGACCGTTCCGATCTCGGGATCGACGCGGTGCAGGGCGCCTTCGAGCGCTCCCTGCACGGTGTCCAACTGCGGCTGCCGGGCCCAGCCCGCGAATCCCCCGCCGTCGTAGCCGAGGGTGAGGATGAGCCGGGAGGTTGCGCCGGTCACTTCTTGGTGTCGGGCTCCTCGTCGGACGGGTCGCCCGCCGGGGTGTCGGAGTCAGCGGCCTCGGCGTCGATCTCCGCCGTGTCGGCCTCCGCCTCGGCGAGGATCTCGTCCTGGTTCTCCTCCGCCAGTTCCGCCACCTCGGCGACCGCGGCGTCCAGGGCGGCCTCGGTGCTCTTCTCCGCGGCGTTCTCGTCCCGGTCCTTGGCCGCGCGCTTGGTGGCGGCCGTCGCTTCCGCGACGGTCTGCTCGGCCAGCGGCTCCACCATCTCGATCACGGCCATGGGCGCGTTGTCCCCCTTGCGGGGCCCGATCTTGGTGATCCGGACGTAGCCACCCGCCCGGCCCGCGTAGCCGGGTGCGATCTCGGTGAACAACTCGTGCACCACGGCCTTGTTGCGGATGACTGCGGCCACCTGGCGCCGGGCATGCAGATCTCCCCGCTTCGCCTTGGTGACCAGCCGCTCCGCGAACGGGCGCAGCCGCCGGGCTTTCGCCTCGGTCGTGGTGATGCGGCCGTTCTCGAACAAGGCGGTCGCCAGGTTCGCCAGCATCAGGCGCTGGTGCGCGGGGCTGCCGCCCAGTCGGGCTCCCTTGGTCGGCGTAGGCATCGGTACTCCTCGGGGGGATCAGGGGATCAGTACTGCTCGGTCTCGGCGTAGCCGGCGTCATCGTCGCCGTAGTACACCACCTGGCTGGGGTCGAACCCGGGCGGACTGTCGCGCAGCGCGAGGCCCAGTTCGTACAGCTTGACCTTGACCTCGTCGATCGACTTGCTGCCGAAGTTGCGGATGTCCAGCAGGTCGGCCTCGGAACGGGTCACCAACTCCCCGACGGTCGCGATGCCCTCCCGCTTGAGGCAGTTGTGGGACCGCACCGACAGGTTGAGCGCGTCGATGCTGGTGTTGAGCTGCTCGCTGGCCTGCTCGTCGTCCGGGGAGGGGCCGAGGTCCAGGCCTTCGGCGTCCACGTTGAGCTCACGGGCCAGGCCGAACAGTTCGACCAGCGTGCGTCCCGCCGACGCCACGGCATCGCGGGGCAGCAGCGAGGGCTTGGTGGTGACGTCCAGGATCAGGCGGTCGTAGTCGGTGCGCTGCTCCACGCGGGTCGCCTCGACCTTGTAGGTCACCTTGAGCACGGGCGAGTAGATGGAGTCCACCGGGATGCGGCCGATCTCCACGCCGGCGTCCCGAGCGGGCGCCTGGGCGGACACGTAGCCACGCCCGGCCTCGATGGTCAACTCCATCTCCAACTGTCCCCGCTCGTCCAGCGACGCGAGGACGAGGTCGGGGTTGTGCACCTCGACGCCGGCCGGCAGCTGGATGTCCGCCGCGGTCACCAGCCCGGGACCGGTGCGGTGGATGTAGGCGGTCGCGACGTCGTCGCCGTCGATGGACACGACGAGGGACTTCACGTTGAGGATGATCTCGGTGACGTCCTCCTTGACCCCCTCGATGGTCGAGAACTCGTGCTGGACGCCGTCGATCTTGATGCTGGTGACGGCCGCACCCGGGATGCTCGACAGGAGCGTCCGGCGCAGGGAGTTGCCCAGCGTGTAGCCGAAGCCGGGTTCCAGCGGTTCCAGGATGAACCGGGACCGGTAGTCGGAGATCTCCTCTTCCCGCAGGACGGGGCGCTTGGTGATGAGCACTGTTTGGTTTCCTTTCCGCCGGCGACCGCTATTTGACGCCGGGAGCTGTGGGGGTGGCCGCACAGGCGGCCACCGGGGTCACTTGGAGTAGAGCTCCACGATGAGCTGTTCCTGGATGTCGGTGTCGATCGCCTCCCGCTCGGGAAGCGAGTGCACCAGGATGCGCAACTGCGTGGGGATGGCCTCCAGCCAGCCGGGGACCTCCCGCAGACCCGCGTCGTTGATGGCCGCCAGGAACGGCACCATCTCGCGGGACGACGCCTTCACCTCGATGATGTCGGACGGCTTGACGCGGTAGGACGGGATGTCCACCTTGTGACCGTTGACGGTGAAGTGCCCGTGCGTGACGAGTTGCCGGGCCTGGTCCCGCGACGACGCGAAGCCGGCGCGATACACCACGTTGTCCAGCCGGCTCTCGAGCAGCTGCAGCAGGTTCTCGCCGGTCTTGCCGGAACGGCGCGAGGCCTCGGCGAAGTACCCGCGGAACTGCCTCTCGAGGACGCCATAGATGCGGGCGCACTTCTGCTTCTCCCGCATCTGCAGCAGGTACTCGGACTCCTTGGTCCGCCGGGCCTGCCCATGCATGCCCGGGGGATACGCCTTCCGCTTCTCCAGCGGACAGTTCGTGTAGCACTTGGAGCCCTTGAGGAAGAGCTTCATCTTCTCCCGACGGCAGCGACGGCAGTCGGGTCCGGTGTAACGAGCCACTACTTTCTCCTGCTCAGACTCGGCGCCGCTTGGGGGGGCGGCAACCGTTGTGGGCGACGGGGGTGACATCTGAGATCGATCCGACCTCCAGGCCGGTGGCCTGCAGGGACCGGATGGCGGTCTCGCGGCCCGAACCGGGACCGCGGACGAACACGTCGACCTTGCGCATGCCGTGCTCCATAGCCCGGCGGGCGGCGGCCTCGGCCGCCATCTGCGCCGCGAACGGCGTGGACTTGCGGCTGCCCTTGAACCCGACCTGGCCCGATGAGGACCAGGCGATCACGGCGCCGGTGGGGTCGGTGATCGAGATGATCGTGTTGTTGAATGTGCTCTTGATGTGCGCGTGGCCGTGAGCGACGTTCTTCTTCTCCTTGCGGCGCACCTTCTTGGCGCCACCTGACTTGGGAGGCATGCGTTCCTGTTCTCTCGTACGTAGGGATGCGGGGCGGAGGGCTACTTGGCCTTCTTCTTGCCCGCCACGGTCTTGCGGGGACCCTTGCGGGTACGGGCGTTGGTATGGGTGCGCTGCCCGCGGACCGGGAGGCCGCGGCGGTGCCGGATCCCCTGGTAGGAGCCGACCTCCACCTTGCGCCGGATGTCAGCCTGAACCTCGCGGCGCAGGTCACCCTCCACCTTGTAGTTCGCTTCGATCCAGTCGCGCAGGGCGACGAGTTCGGCGTCTCCCAGTTCGTTGACCCGGAGGTCGGGGCTGATCCCGGTCGCCTGGAGAGTCTCCTGGGCGCGGGAACGGCCGATGCCATGGATGTACGTGAGGGCGACCTCGAGCCGCTTGTCGCGGGGCAGGTCGACTCCGACGAGACGTGCCATTCGGGCGGGGTTCCTTACTTCTAGTCGGCGGGTCCTTCCAGATCACCAGCCCCGCCGCCCGGCGGGTCCCCGGCCCGCCGGCCGGAGGTGACGTCCTGGCCCCGGGCACCGGGGTCAGGGGACGGGTGATCTGCTGTTGTCGGCAGTGTCAGGTCAGCCCTGACGCTGTTTGTGGCGGGGGTTGTCGCAGATGACGCGGACCACACCCTTGCGTCGGATGACGCGGCATTTGTCGCACATCGGCTTGACGCTCGGCTTGACCTTCATCTGCTCCGGATCCCTGTCACTTGTAGCGGTAGATGATGCGACCCCGGGTGAGGTCGTACGGGGACAGTTCCACCACGACCCGGTCATCGGGCAGGATCCGGATGTAGTGCATCCGCATCTTCCCGCTGATGTGGGCCAGCACCTTGTGACCATTGTCGAGTTCGACGCGGAACATCGCGTTCGGCAGGGACTCCACAATGGTTCCCTCGAGCTCGATCGCTCCGTCCTTCTTCGCCACCCGACTCGGATCCTTCCGGTGCCACGTGGTCCCCCACGTGTGCTGTTGCTTCTGGCTGTCGTGACTACCGTTGTTGTCAGCGGCGGTCTGCACCGCCACCGGGCCGGCTATCCAGTCCCGCGAGGGCACGGGCAGCATCGACTGCCACGAATCTTCGGGGGGTGGGCACACCGGACCGGAGTTCAGTGTAGCCGAGGCTCCCGGATCCCCCAACCCCGCTGCCTGCGTGATCTAGCGCACTCCCACCCCAGGGACGCACACCAGGGGAAGGTGTCGTAGGACAGGTCCCAGTGGTTGGCGCGGAACTTCGCCAGGTGCGGGGAGAAGGGCAGCGGCGGTTTGGCCTGTTCCTGTGTCAGCTGCATGTCGTTCTCCTGGTCGTACTTCGCCGGGTCGAACGTGCCCTGCACCTGGAACCAGGGCACCTCGAAGATGGTCGTCGCGCCGCTGAAATAGAACATGGGGATG
>JAPOIY010000146.1 GCA_029978705.1 Actinomycetota bacterium | reverse complement strand
CCTGGCCGATGCCTGACCGTCGCCGCCCCCTGCTACCCGGCGAGGTTATGCCGCCGCGTCCCGTCCGTTGGCCCGGCCCTGCCCCTGTTCTCCCACCCCTGCCCTCTGCCCGTTGCTCCCATGCCTGAGTCCCCTGCTCATTACGTCCCCGGCTGCTCGGTTGAATACCGCGGCCCGACCGACCGCCGCGGCTCCCAGTGGGTCGCCGTGATCCGTCGCGGCCGTCAGCGGTCCGATTGCTACCGCGCAGCGGTGCCCTTCGCCGATGGTCCCGACGCGGCAGCCCGCGCCGCGGTTGATCGAATTAACCGCCTAGAGGGGTTCGGGTGGTCAGTCCTAGGCGCCGCCCTGTCGATGAACGGCGGCGACCTTTACGCCTACCCGATCGGTCCAGCATCCATGGCTCCAGCTGTTAAGTCTGCTGTCGATTCCGCCATTGCCCCCGCCGCCCCTGAGTCATGACCCCAGACCCGAAGCTCACCCCCGAACAGGTCGCCCGCGTCTCGGCCGAGATCTTGAAGTGTCAGAGGCTGCTCCGCCGCCTCTGGCATGACGACAGCCGCCGTCAAGTGTTGGCCCGGCGTCGGACCCTGTACAGGATCCTGTACGCCATCCCCCAGGGGGTGCCACTGCCGATCGACTGGCAGCCGGCGCCGCATCCCCAGACTGCCCCTGAGTCTTAATCCGCCCCCTCGGGACTTGCGGCCCCTTGGTTACCCCCTCGGGACTTGCGGCCCCTTGGTTACCCCTTACCTCTTACCCCTTGCCCCATGCCCGCTCTGATCCATCGCGACGCACCCGGCGCAGTGCCGGCCGACGTTCGCGATCTGCTCGCCCGTTTCGGCCTAACTGTTCGCGGTCTCTTGACCTCCGACCGGAGCAGCCCGAAGCTATCCAAGGGATCGGCCGTCGCCCGCGCAGTGATCCTGCATCACTTGCCGGCCCGTGCCCTGGCCGCCGCGATCACCCCGGCGAACGATGGCCCGACGCCGGCCCGCGCTTTTATTCCGGCCCTGTTGGAGTTAGCCGAGCGCGAACGCCTGACCGGCGGGGCTCGGCGACATGATGGCTGCCCGTGGGCGACTGCCGGATGTGGTGGCGTCGGTGGTGGCTGCCTTGTCTGGTCTGGCCATGGCGGCATG
>JAPOIY010000036.1 GCA_029978705.1 Actinomycetota bacterium | reverse complement strand
CAAGAAGGCTCCGGCCAAGAAGGCTCCGGCCAAGAAGGCTCCGGCCAAGAAGGCTCCGGCCAAGAAGGCCCCCGCCAAGAAGGCAGCCGCGAAGAAGGCCCCCCGCGCATGACCGACGCCGAGCAGCCCGGGACCGGTGATGACGACGTGGTGGTGATGGCGGTCACGGACGAGACCGAGGTGGTCACCGAAGAGGGGCTGCAGACGATCGCCGACGAGAACCGGGAGCGGCTGACCCACGACATCGCTGCGGTGCAGGAGGAACTCGCGGGCATGGCGCGCACGGGAGTGCCCGGCGTGGACGCGGCCATGGCACTGCTCGCCGAGATGGACCCCGCCGACCTGGAGGGCTCCGCCGAGGTCATGGGCACCGTCCTCGCGCAGTTGGAGTCCGTGCTCCGGGAGAGCCCGCAGGAGTGAACGTCCGGCGGCGCCTCGACGTGGAGCTGACGCGGCGCCACCTGGCCGAGTCCCGGGAGGCTGCCCAGCGCCTGATCCAGGCCGGTCGCGTGACCGTGGACGGGCAGCGAGCCGACAAGCCGTCGCGCATGGTGCTCGCCAGCCAAGCGGTCGTCGTCGCCGAGGTGCCCGGGGAGGACTGGGCGTCCCGCGGTGCGCACAAACTGATCGGCGCGCTGGACGCCTTCGAACCTCTCGGGTTGCGGCCCCCCGCGGGACGCCAGTGTCTCGATGCCGGCGCCTCGACGGGTGGGTTCACCGATGTGCTGCTGCGCCGCGGAGCCGCACACGTCATCGCCGTGGACGTGGGGTACGGGCAACTGGTGTGGCGGCTGCAGCAAGACCCTCGCGTCACCGTCCGCGACCGGTGCAACATCCGCCACCTCACCCCGCGGGATCTGCCGTACGCCCCGGACCTGGTCGTCGCCGACCTGTCCTTCATCTCCTTACGGCTGGTACTCCCCGCGCTGGTCGCCGTCGCGCGACCCGACGCCGATCTCGTCCTCATGGTGAAGCCACAGTTCGAGGTGGGGAAGGAGGCGCTGGGACGGGGGGGCGTCGTGCGGGACCCGGAGTTGTGGGACAGCGCAGTCGTCGGCGTCGTGGGAACGGCGGCGGACCTGGGCTGGTCGCCGGTGGCCCGGGAGCGCAGCCCGTTGCCCGGGCCTGCGGGCAACGTCGAGTTCTTCGTGTGGCTGCAGGGCACGGAACGATAACAACGCAGGGTCGGGTTTCGGACAAAATGTGCGGTAGGTCACCACTGGGCTAGGTTGGCGTCACCCGCGGGAGGTCGCGGGACCAACGAAGGGGTTGTCTCCATGACACGACGCAGTTCCATGCTGCAGTTCGCTGCGCTGGCTGGTGCCGCCGCTCTGGCGCTGTCCGCCTGTAGCAGTAGCAGCGGCAGCAGCAGTAGTTCACCAGGTTCCTCGAGCGCCCCGTCGGGCTCCTCCGACGGTGTGCTCAAGATCGGCACTGTGCTGCCGCAGACGGGTTCGCTCGCGTTCCTCGGGCCGCCCGAGTTCGCCGGCACCAAACTCGCCGTCGAGGAGATCAACAAGGCCGGCGGCGTCAACGGCAAGGACGTCGAGTACTACCAGGGCGACTCCGGTGACACCGCTACCAACGTCGCCTCGACCACGGCCGATCAGATGATCGCCCGCGGGGCCGACGTCATCGTAGGTGCCGCCTCGTCGTCGGTCTCTCTGACGATCATCGACAAGATCACATCAGCAGGTGTGCTGCAGATCTCGCCGGCCAACACGTCGCCCGAGCTCAGCACCTACAACGACAACGGGCTCTACTGGCGCACCGCGCCTCCGGACACGTTCCAGGGCCAGGTGCTGGCTGAGGTCGTCACCTCGGCCAACGTCACCAAGCCGGCTGTGCTGGTGCTGCAGGACTCGTACGGAGAGGGCCTGGCGAGCAACTTCCAGACCAACTTCGAGGCGGCCGGCGGCACCATGGCGGGCGACCCGATCTTCTACGACCCGAAGGCCCAGACCTTCGACGCTGAGGTCGGCCAAGCCAAGGCCATGAACCCGAACGGCGTCGTGCTGATCGGCTTCGAGGAGTCCAAGAAGGTCATCCAGGAGCTCATCAAGCAGGGCATCGGCCCCAAGGACGTCCCGCTCTTCCTGGTGGACGGCAACCTGTCGAACACCCTCGGCAAGGGCCTGCCCCAGGGCGAGCTCGAGGGAACGCTCGGCACGCTGCCCGGCGCTGAGGCTCCCGAGGCGTTCAAGCAGCAGCTGCTGAAGGTGGACCCGAAGCTCGAGGACTTCGCCTACGCGCCCGAATCGTACGACGCGGTCATCGTGTCTGCGCTCGGAGCGATCGCGTCGAAGAACGACAGTGGTCCGGGGATCGCCAGCGAGCTGGTGAACGTCACCACCGGTGGCGAGCCCTGCGACACCTTCTCGGAGTGCAAGAAGTTCCTGGACGAGGGCAAGGACATCGACTACAACGGTCAGTCCGGTCAGATCGATTTCCAGGCCAATGGCGACCCGGGTATGGCTGTCATGGGCGTCTACAAGTACAAGTCCGACAACACCTACGAGTCGGACCGGTTCATCGAGGGCACGGTGCCCGCGGCTTCGGGGGCTTCGCCCGCGAGCAGCTGACCGCACTGCACCCAGAAGAGGGGTGGGAAGCCGGAGGGCTTCCCACCCCTCTTCGCTTGAGGGAATCTTGCCAATCCGGACGAATCGAAGGTTTGGCTTACGGTCACCTAGCGATTACGCTTCGTGCATGAGATTCGCAGCACTTTCCTGGCTCGTCGCGCCCTCAGTGGCCGTCCTGGCCCTGGCGGGCGTGCCCGCCGCCCAAGCCCAACCGGACGTGGCGGCTGCCCGCACCTGTGTCCCCAAGAAGGGGGCCAACTGTGCCGGCGCGGACCTGCGCGGCCGCGACCTCAGCGGCAAGAACCTGACGGGTATCAACCTCAAGGGCGCTCGGCTCAACGGGGCCGACCTGCACAATGCGAACCTGAACAAGGCGAAGTTGCACAAGGCCGACCTGCGTGACGTCAATGCCAAGAAGGCGACGCTGAAGAAGGCGCAGCTTCCCAAAGCCAAGATGAACTCGGCCAATTTCAAGCGGGCACATCTGGGTAACGCCAATCTGGTGGGCGCCCAGCTGAACCACATCAACCTGCTGTACGCCAACCTGGACGGGGCTTCCCTGGGCGACGACCAGGCGACGACCTATGCCTTGCCGGACGCCGGGCAGACGATCGTCAACACCATCGACTCCGCGAAGAAGACGGTCGACATCACGATCTACGAACTGGGCGGACCCAACATCGTCGGGCAGCCCGGCGCTGCAGGCGCGCTCATGCGGGCCGTCTCCCGCGGTGTCGACGTGCGGATCATCCTCAACCCGCAGTGGTTCCTGCCCGGCTGCGGGTCCACGCCGGCCACGCAGAGCCAGTGCGCGGCGAACAGCAAGATCGACTGGGCGTACGCCACCCTGGCGTCCCTGCAGGCGGCGGCGCAGTCGGCCGGCAGCGGTGCGGGCAGCGTCTTCGTGGGTGCCGGCTCCAACAACTTCAACATCATTCACCAGAAGACGATCCTGGTGGATGCGGCCGACCCGACCACCGGGGTGCCGCTGGCCGCTGCTCAACTGCCGCCCACGGCCGCGGCCCTGGTATCCACGGGGAACTTGCAGACCTACGGCTGGGGCTCCGGGTCCGTGACGAACCCGGCGAAGGGCTGCTCCGGAGGCAAGTGCGCCGCCGAGTGGGCCGCGCGTGACTTCTTCACGATCCTGGAGGAGCCCGATCTCGTCAGCGAGATCGAGTCGGTGTTCTTCTCCGACCGGTACTGTGGCGCGGTCCCGCCCAACACGGCCCCGTCCAGCACCAACACCAACAACCTGCTGGGGACGACGACCCCCCTGACCTGGTCCAACGGCGCCACCTGGGCCCAGACCGGCGGCACCGTGGGCTACCCGTCACCGACGGTCGGTTACCCCCAGTACCTGCCCAAGGGCGGCACGATCCAGGGCAATGCCCGGCAGCGGATCCAGAACCTGATCCAGTCCGCCGACAAGTCGGTCCTCGTCTACAACGAGGAGATGGGCGATGACGCGATCGTCGACATGCTGGCGCAGAAGGCCAAGCAGCTCGGCCCGGGCAAGGTGCAGATCATTATGACGGTGTCCACCAGCTGGATCCCCGAGTACTACGAACTCGTGCAGGCCGGCGCGGTGATCCGCCTGTTCCAGGTGGACGACACCAGCGACTACTCCAAGCAGTTGTACATCCACGGCAAGGTTGTCGTTGTCGACGGCACCGACGCCTTCGTGGGGTCGGAGAACATCGGCACCTCCTCGCTGAACAACAACCGCGAGCTGGGGCTCATGATGACCGTGCGCGCCAACGCGGGGTCGCAGTGGCTCAACAGCGTCCAAGGCGTGACGACGTTCATCAACACGTTCAATCAGGACTGGAACACGCCGAACATCCTGCAGTGGGACCTCATGACCACGCAGTCGACCATGAAGTCGCAGGCGCGTGCCCTCGCGGCTGCGGCGGGTCCGGCTGCCGCGGACGACGAGGTGGACGCGGCCAGTAGTTGGACATACAACCCGCCGCTGTTGTGTGGGGCGCTGCCCACCCGGGCGTCCTGACGGCCTGTCGCCCCCCTGCGGGGGGGCGACAGCGTTAACCTGCAGGGGTGAACGAGTACCCCGCAGAGCAGCACATCAACATCCACGTCCCCGCGGAGTCGCGCGGGGGAGTGTGGGCGAACTTCGCCTCGGTGGCCCACAGCCCCTACGAGTTCACCCTCGACTTCATCCGCATGGAGTACGCGAGCGAGACGGCTTCCGAGTTGCCGGGGGTCCTGGTGGCCCGGGTCAACCTGTCACCGCTGCTGGTGACCCAACTCATCGACGCGCTGCAGGAGAACTGGGAGCGGTACGCCAGCAAGGCACTTCCACCCGATCTGGAGCCGGACGGCCCCGCCGGTGAGACGTGGTGAAGGGCCTCAGCCCTTGGTGCCCTCGTCCCGTTCCGCGCCCAACGTGCCCAGGTACAGGGAGATGACCTTGGGATCGTGGGCCAGGTCGCGGCCCGTGCCGGTGTAGGCGTTGCGTCCCTGATCGAGCACGTACCCCCGGTCCACGATCTGCAGGCAGCGCCGGGCGTTCTGCTCGACCATGATGACGGTGACGCCGGCCTTGTTGATGTCCCGGACCCGCACGAAGACCTCGTCCTGTAGGGCGGGGGACAGGCCCGCGCTGGGCTCGTCGAGGAGCAGCACCGAGGGCTCCATCATCAGCGCGCGTCCCATCGCGAGCATCTGGCGTTCGCCGCCCGACAGCGCGGAGGCCCGCTGTTTGCGACGCTCCCCGAGCCGCGGGAAGATGCCGGTCACGTAGTCGAAGCGGTCCTTGAACTGCTTGGGCGCCAGATAGGCGCCCATCTGCAGGTTCTCCTCGATCGTCAGGGAGGGGAACACGTTGTTCGTCTGCGGGACGAACCCGAGCCCCTGCCGCACCAAGCGGTCGGCCCGCAGATTGGTGATGTCCTCGTTCTTGAGGATCACGGTCCCGGACCCGACGCGCACGAGCCCGAACAGGGCCTTCAGCAGGGTGGATTTGCCGGCGCCGTTCGGGCCGATGATGCCCACCATCTCACCGTCGTCGACGTAGAAGTCGCACCCGTTGAGGATGTTCACACCGGGGATGTAGCCCGCGACCAGTTCGTCCGCCCGCAGGAGCGCGTTGCCGGAGGTCGCCAGGTGGTGTTCCCGGGTGGTGAGTTCCTGGGAGCGGGTCCTCTGCTCGGCGTCGACGTGCAGCTCCTCCATGAACTCCTCGGAGCCCGGCTGCAGGGGATCCGCCTGCTCGGTGGGCTCGAACGGGTCGATGGCGTTCATGAGCCGCTCCCGGAGTCCAGCGAGACGGAGTGGTGTTCCCCGAGATACGCGTCGATGACCGCCTGCTGCTGCATGACCTCCCGCGGTGTGCCCTCGGCGACGATCTCCCCCTGTGCCATGACGACAACCCAGTCCGAGACGTCGCGCACCATGTCCATGTCGTGCTCCACGAACAGCACCGTCATCCCGGCTTCCCGTAGCTCCCGGATGTGATCCAGCAGCGACTGCTTCAGGGCGGGGTTCACGCCCGCCATCGGCTCGTCGAGCATCACCAGTTCGGGCTGCACCATGAGAGCGCGGGCCATCTCGAGCAGCTTGCGCTGCCCGCCCGACAGGCTGCCGGCGAAGTCGTCTGCCTTGGCGTCGAGTTTGAAGTGCCGCAGCAACTCCTCGGCACGTTCCCGGTTCGCCTTCTCCTGCCCACTCCAGATACCCGGGATGAGGCCGCGGAAGAAGTTCTCGCCCTTCTGGTTCGGTGCCCCGAGCAGCATGTTCTGCATGACCGTCATCTTCGACAGCGCCTTGGTGAGCTGGAAGGTACGCACCATGCCGGTGCGCGCCACCTTGTAGGCCGGCATGCCCGCCAGGGAGCGCCCGTCGAAGGTCCACTCTCCCTCGTTCGGCTTGTCGAAGCCGGTGAGCAGGTTGAAGAACGTGGTCTTGCCGGCACCGTTGGGGCCGATGAGGGCGGTGATGGTGCCGCGTTGCAGTTCGAAGCGGGACACATCCACAGCGGTCAGACCGCCGAACTGACGCTGCACCCCCACGGCGACCAGGATGGGGTCGGGTTTGGGGGCCCCCGGTTCCTGGGCCACGGCCACCAGGGACGCGCGGGCCTCCTGCTGCTTCTCGCTACTTGACATCGAAAGCCAACTCCCGTTTGTCGCCCAGGATCCCCTGCGGCCGGAAGATCATCAACAGCATGAGGGTCAGACCCAGGATCCAGAACTGGATCTGGCCCACCTGGGTTCCGTCGATGAACGTGATGTAACCGACGCGCACGGCCTCGGTGAGGGTGACGTTGATGAACACGAGCAGGAACCAGAAGAGGATCGAGCCCAGTACCGGGCCGAACACGCGGGCGGCACCCCCGAGGATCATGGCGGCCCACGCGAAGAACGTCAGGTCGGTGCCGTAGTTGTCGGGCTGCACGGACTGGGAGGAGATCGCGAAGACGAAGCCGCCGAGGCATCCGAGCACTCCGCCGACGACGAGGGCCTGCATCTTGTAGGAGTAGACGTTCTTGCCGAGGGAGCGCACGGCCTCCTCATCCTCCCGGATGCCCTTGAGCACCCGTCCCCACGGCGACCGCATGGCGAGGAACACGATGAGGCAGGACAGCAGGACCAGCAGCCAGCCGACCACCACGACGAAGAGGTCGTTGCGACTGAAGGTCAGCGGGCCCAGCGCCAGACCGGAACTGAAGGGGTTGAGGGCGTAGAACTCATCGGCGAAGCGGTTGATGCCGTCCGAGCCGCCGAAGATGTCGCGCAGCGTCACCGACCGCACGACCAGTCGGACGATCTCTGCGGTGGCGATGGTGACGATGGCGAGGTAGTCGGCGCGCAGTCTCAGGGTGGGGATACCCAGGATGAGCGCCAGGACGACGGCGGCGAGCACCCCGACGATCAGCCCGACCCACAGGGAGAAGCCCAGAGTGGCCACCGTGACCCCGAGCCCGTAGGCGGCCACCGCGAGGAACGCCGCCTGCCCGAAGTTGAGCAGACCCGTGTAACCGAAATGCACGTTCAACCCGATGGCGGCGAGTGCGAAGATCACGGCCTGGACGCCCAGCCCCTGGGTGATGGACTGGTTCAGGATCAATCCGATGTCCATGACGTCACCCCACCCGCTCTCGACGTCCGAGCAGGCCCTGTGGCCTGATCAACAGGATGATGATCATGATGAGGAGGGCCCCCACGGTCTTCATCTCCGTGGGCAGGAACAGAGTGGAGATCTGCAGGAGGACGCCCACGACCAGCGACCCCACGATCGCGCCGAGCGCCGTACCCAGGCCGCCGAGGACCACCCCCGCGAAGACCAGCAGCAGGAGCTGGAAACCCTCCAGCCAGTTCACCCCCACGGACATCGAGTACAGCGCCCCCGACAGGCCCGCCAGCGCCGCACCGATGATCCACACCTGGTTGATGACCCGCTCCACGTTGATGCCCGACGCGGACGCCAAGGCGGGGTTGTCGGACACGGCCCGACTCGCTTTGCCGTTGCGGGTGAGTCCCAGCCACATCATCGTGAGGACGAGCGCCAGGATCGCCACCACGCTGCCGATGATCACCTTGGGCGTGATGTCGACCGGGCCGAGAGCCAGCCCCGGCTGGCCGCTGTAGGAGGCGTACTGCTCGGTGTCGCCGCCGAAGAAGAACAGGTAGATGTACCGCAGCAGGATGCCGAGGCCGATCGACACGACCAACATCGCGATCAGGCTCACGCCCTTCTTGCGCAGGGGTTTCCACAATCCCCAGTCATTGAGGGCGCCGAAGAGCCCGCAGACGACCACGGCCAGCGCCACGGCCAGGGGAAACGGCAGCCCGATGAAGTTGTTGAACACGAAGGTGGCCAGCGCCCCGAGGGTCACGATCTCGCCGTGCGCGAAGTTCGTGAGACCGGTGGTCCCGAAGATCATCGACAGTCCGACGCCCGCCAGCGCGATCACCAGCCCGAAGACCAGACCGTCCACGGCCAGCTGCAGGAACCGGTCGAGGAAGGACTCGCGCGTGGTGTCGGCCGCGCCGGTGGGGAACGCCACCGTCTTGGAGTTGGACAGCAGGCTCACCGTCAGTGAGGTCCGTTCGGGGTTGGTGAGCGTGACCCCCGCCGGCAATGTTGCGGGGTCGAGGGAGACGACGTACTGCCCGGGGCCGGGGATGGGCACGACCCATTCGCCCTGACGGTTGGAGATGTCGCTGCCGGTGAAACCGGACGCGTTGGTCACCTGGAAGGACACCCCGGCGATGGGTTGGCCCTGCGCATCACGCATCACACCACTGATCTCGCCCGTGAGGTCTTCCTTGGCGGCGTTGCCCGGGGCGGCCAGAAGCCCGAAACACGCCGTCAGAACGCCCAGCAACAGCAGCAAAGCGGGCCACCGCCGCCGCTCGATCCGGGTCACGGTGTGATTCACCGGTGCATCCCTCCTGCCGGGCACAATGGCTGCAGACTAGAGGTAACGGCGGGGGAACTCCCGGCGACGCGCGGGCGAAGGCGTGGCGTGTCGGGAGGCAGGCGTTAGCGTGTGGGAATGGATGACCAGCGGACGGTGCTCCTGGTGACGCACGCCGGGCGGCACAGCGCCGTCGGGGTCGCCCACCAGTTGGCGCGGGGGTTGGCGGCCGCCGGCCTGTCCGTCCGGGTGCCCGATGACGAGTTGGCGGAACTCACGGCGTCCGCTCCCGACCTGCCCGTCGCGGCGTGGGAGCCCGGGCAGGCGTCCTACGAACTGGTCATCGTGGTCGGAGGGGACGGCACCATTCTGCGGGGCGCCGAGTTCGCCGTGGCTGGCGACGTGCCCCTCCTGGGTGTGAACCTCGGCCACGTCGGGTTCCTGGCCGAAGCCGAACCCGACGACGCCACGGATGTGGTGGCCGCAGTCGTGGAGCGTACCTACCGCGTTGAGGAACGTCTGGCTCTGGCAGTCGTTCTCACCGCCTCCGGCCGGGAACGGTGGCGCAGTTACGCCCTCAACGAGGCCAGCCTCGAGAAGGCCTCCCGGATGCAGATGATCGAGGTCCTCCTCGAGATCGAGGGCCATCCCCTGTCCCGCTGGGGCTGCGACGGTGTCGTCGCCGCGACCCCCACCGGCTCGACGGCCTACGCGTGGAGCGTGGGCGGCCCCGTGATCTGGCCGGGGGTCGCGGCCCTGCTCGTCGCCCCCATCAGCGCCCACGCCCTGTTCTCCCGTTCCCTCGTCGTCGACCCCGCCACCACGGTCGCCCTCGAGCTGGCCGTCGACAGCCAGCCGGCTGTGCTGACGTGCGATGGTCGCCGCGAGGTCGAAGTCGCCCCGGGATCGCGCATCGAGGTCACCGCCTTGGACCAGCCGGTGAGGTTCGCCCGGCTGCACCGCGCTGACTTCACCGACCGGCTGGTGGCGAAGTTCCACCTCCCGGTCGACGGCTGGCGCGGGAAGGGGCCGGAGTGATCTCGCACCTGGGGATCAGCGGGCTCGGTGTCATCCGCGCCGCTGAGGTGGACCTGTCCCCGGGGCTCGTCGTGTTCACCGGCGAGACCGGCGCCGGCAAGACCATGGTCGTCTCCGCCCTCGGGCTGGTGCTCGGCGACCGTTTCGACTCCGGTCTCCTCGGGACCGCCGGGACCCGGGTCGAGGCGACCCTGGATGCTCCGGGGGACAGCGCGGCGCTGGACCGGGTACGCGAGGCCGGCGGCGACGTGGCGGACGACGGCGAGGTGATCATCGGTCGGCTCATCACCGCGGGGGGCCGGGGCCGAGCGGTGGCGGGAGGAGCGACCGTGCCACTGAGTGTCCTGTCGGAACTCGGTGACTCCGTGGCCCAGCGCCACTCCCAGAGCGACCAGATCGGGCTACGCAGCGCGCGCGCCCAGCGGCATGCGTTGGACCGGTTCGCCGGAGCTGACCTCGCCGAAGCGGTGACGGACTACCGCGACCGGTACGGCAACTACCTGCACCTGTCCGGCCGTCTGGCCGAGGTGGTGCGCACCGAGCGGGAGCGTGCGACGCACCTCGAAACCCTGCGGGCCGATCTCGCGGCGATCGACGCCGTCGGCCCCGACCCGGCCACGGACGAACATCTCGACGTCGCGATCGGTCGGCTGGCCAACGCCGAGGTGCTGCACGAGCAACTGACGACGGCCGCAGCCGCGGTCACCGGGGACGACGAGGGAGCGGTGGCGGCACTCGGCTTGGCCGCCGACGCCCTGGACCGCATCACCCGCCACGACCCGACCCTGACGGCCCTGCACGGACAGCTCCTCGCGCTGCAGGAGCAGGCGGCCGAACTCGGACGGGACCTGACGGACCGCGTCCCCGGAGTGGCAGCCGACCCCGCGGAGTTGGCACGGCTGCAGGCCCGGAAGGCAGCGCTCGGGCCGCTGCTGCGCCGCTTCGGACCCACCTTCGCCGACCTGCTCGCGCGCCGGGAGCAGTTGGCGACGCAGGTGGCGGGCGTCGCCGACGGAGCCGCCGGGATCGCCCAGCTGCGGCACGAGGTGGCGGAGGCGTTGTCCGGGTTGGCCGCCAGTGCCACCCGCCTGAGCCAGATCCGCCGCAGCGCCGCCGCACGCCTGTCCGAGCAGGTGACCGCCGAACTCGCCGGCCTTGCCATGCCCCAGGCGACCTTCAGCGTCACGGTCGACCGCCGCGACGATGCCGCGGGGCTGCGTCTGGCGGACGGGTCGTCGGTGGCGTTCGGCGAGTCCGGCATCGACGTGGTGCGGTTCCTGCTCGCCCCGCACGCCGGAGCGGCACCCGCGCCCATCGGGGACGGGGCCTCGGGTGGGGAACTGTCCCGCATCATGCTGGCGCTGGAGGTGGTGCTGGCCTCCACGTCACCCCCCGGCGTCTTCATCTTCGACGAGGTGGACGCCGGTATCGGGGGGCGCACGGCCGTTGAGGTCGGACGTCGGCTCGCCCGCCTGGCCGAACGCTCCCAGGTCCTCGTGGTCACCCACCTCGCCCAGGTGGCGGCCTTCGCCGATCAGCACATCGTGGTGCGCAAGGACTCCGACGGGATGGTGACGGCCACGAGTGTCAGCGAAGTGACCGGCGCCGAGCGCACTACCGAACTCTCCCGCATGCTGTCCGGGCAGGACGGCTCGGCGGCAGCCCAGGCCCACGCCGCCGAACTGCTCGACCTCGCGGCCCTCGAGGCGCGTCCGGGATGACTGAGTCCGTCACCGGCCTGTCCGACGAGGCAGTCGATACGGTGGGGCGCACCGACCCCTGCGCGGCGATCGCCCTGGGGCTTGCCTACTCCGGGGAGCGGCTGACGGACTTCAGCCCGGGCGGCCACGCCGAACGTCAGGCCGCCACCGTGGACCTCCTGCGGCGCGTCCGGCGGGCCGTGCCGCAGGACGAGTCGGAGCGGGTCGCGCGCGAGGTCATGATCCAGCAGTTCGAGAACGCGGTCGTGGCGGACGACGCGGGAGACTACCTCCGGGACATCAACGTGCTCTTCAGTCCACCACAGCACATCCGGATGGCCCTGGAGTTCGCCGACACCGCCCGCACCGCCCCCCTCCTCGAGCAGGTCGGCCCCGCCCTGGCCGGTTGGCGGGAGTCCCTCGAACGCGGACTGCAGAAGGACCTGCCGGCCGCGCGCCGCCAGGCCGTGGCCGTCGCCGAACAGTTGTCCGTCTACGGCAACCGCTGGCTCCCGGAATTCGGGCGCCAGCGGGAGGCGCCGGAGCAGACCGTCGCCGCGGCCCGCCGGGCCTACCTGGACACCGCCACCTGGTTGTCGGATGTGTATGCGTCGCAGGCGGCTGCGGAGGACGCGGTGGGGGAGGAGCGGTACGAACGAGCCGCGTGGGCGTTCACCGGCTCATCCCTGGATCTGGACGACACGTTCGCGTGGGGGTGGGAGGAGATCGCCCGTCTCACCGCGGAACTGCGTGGCGAGGTCGAGAGGTGGCGCCCCGGCCTCCCGGTCTCCGAGGCGCGGGAGATTCTGGATGACGACCCGGCGTACCGCATCGAAGGCGTCGACCGGTTGCGGGGGTATCTGGCCGACCTCACCAGCCGGGCCACCGACCGGGTGGATGGTGTGCTGTTCGACCTCGACCCCCGCGTGCGGGAATGCCGCGTGGAGATCGCCGCCGAAGGGGCCGCCGCCGCGCCCTACTACATGGCCCCCAGTGAGGACCTCAGCAGGCCCGGATCCACGTGGTACCCCACGCAGGGGGCGGAGGTCTTCCCCCGCTGGTGGCTGGAGTCCGTGTGGTTCCACGAGGGTGTGCCGGGTCATCACCTGCAGCTGGGCGCCTTCGCCGTCCAGGACTCCATGGCGCGCTACCAGCGCCTCCTGGGCGGCACCTCGGGCCACGCCGAGGGCTGGGCGCTGTACGCCGAACGGCTGTGCGACGAGAACGGCTGGTTCGACGACTCCGGTACCCGGATCGGCTTCCTCAGTGCCCAACTCATGCGGGCGGTCCGGGTGGTGGTCGACATCGGGCTGCACACCCCCCGGCGGGTGCCCGCCGGCTTCCCCGGGGCGCGCGGCGCCATCACCGCCCAGGTGGCGCGTCGCCTGCTGGAGGAGGAGGCGCTCGTAGCCCCCGACTTCGCGGCCAGTGAGGTGGACCGCTACCTGGGCATGCCGGGGCAGGCCATCTCCTACAAGGTGGGGGAGCGGGTCTGGCGGGACCTGCGCGACGACGCCAGCCGGTCCGACGGCTTCGATCTGCGGGACTGGCACATGTACGCCATGCGGCTGGGCCCGATGGGCCTGGACCAGTTCCGTGACGAGATGCGCGCCTATCCCGGCTGACGGCGGCGACACCACCCGTTCGGCCAGCACGGTGTGGCGGCAGCCTGCTATACCCTGGGGTCCCATGAACAATGGGACAGCCAAGCACCTGTTCGTGACCGGGGGTGTGGCGTCGTCCCTGGGCAAGGGGCTGACGGCGTCGAGCCTCGGGAACCTGCTCAAGGCCCGTGGCCTGCGGGTGACCATGCAGAAGCTGGACCCGTACCTGAACGTGGATCCCGGCACCATGAACCCGTTCCAGCACGGCGAGGTCTATGTGACCGACGACGGCGCCGAGACCGACCTCGACGTGGGCCACTACGAACGTTTCCTGGACACCAACCTGCACGGATCGGCCAACGTCACCACCGGTCAGGTGTACTCGTCGGTCATCGCCAAGGAGCGGCGCGGGGAGTACCTGGGCGACACCGTCCAGGTCATCCCGCACATCACCAACGAGATCAAGGCGCGGATCCTGCGGATGGCCACCGAGGACATCGACGTGGTGATCACCGAGGTCGGGGGGACGGTGGGTGACATCGAGTCGCTGCCCTTCCTGGAGGCCGTCCGACAGGTTCGGCACGAGATCGGGCGGGAGAACACCTTCTTCCTGCATGTCTCGCTGCTGCCCTACATCGGTCCGTCCGGGGAGCAGAAGACGAAGCCGACGCAGCACTCCGTGGCCGCCCTGCGGTCCATCGGCATTCAGCCCGACGCCATCGTGCTGCGCTCCGACCGGGACGTCCCGGACAACATCAAGCGCAAGATCTCCCTGATGTGTGACGTCGACGACGAGGCCGTCGTGGCCGCCGTGGACGCGCCCTCGATCTACGACATCCCCAAGGTGCTGCACAAGGAGGGCCTGGACGCCTACGTGGTCCGCCGCCTGGGCCTGCCGTTCCGCGACGTGGACTGGAATGACTGGGACGCGCTGCTGCGCCGGGTGCACGAGCCGGCGCATGAGATCGAGATCGGCCTGGTCGGCAAGTACATCGACCTGCCCGACGCCTACCTCTCGGTGACGGAGGCTCTGCGGGCCGGCGGTTTCCACCACGACTGCCGCGTGACGCTGCGTTGGGTCTCCAGCGACGCGTGTGCCACGCCCGAGGGTGCGGCCGAGGAGCTGGCCGGACTGGATGCCATCTGCGTGCCCGGAGGGTTCGGCGTGCGCGGTATCGACGGGAAGGTCGGCGCACTCCGGCACGCGCGGGAACACGGCCTGCCCGCCCTCGGACTGTGTCTCGGCATGCAGTGCATGGTCATCGAGTACGCCCGCAACGTCCTGGGATGGGAGGACGCCAACTCCCACGAGTTCGACGAGGACACCGAGTTCCCCGTCATCGCGACGATGGCCGACCAGCGGGACGTGGTGGCGGGCACTCGCGACCTGGGCGGCACGATGCGGCTGGGCCTGTACCCCGCCAAGCTGGCTTCCGGCTCGCTGGTGGAGCGTCTCTACAACGCGCCCTACGTGGATGAACGGCACCGCCACCGCTTTGAGGTGAACAACACGCTGCGGTCCAAACTGGCCGAGGCCGGTCTCAGCTTCTCGGGAACGTCCCCCGACGGCCGTCTGGTCGAGTTTGTCGAACTGCCGCAGACCCAGCACCCCTACTTCGTGGGAACCCAGGCGCATCCGGAGTTCCGGTCCCGGCCGACCCGCGCCCACCCCCTCTTCGCGGGACTGGTGGAGGCTGCTCTGAAACTCACCCAGACCGACGCGGCCGCTGTTCGGGCCACCGAGTCGCCCACCGATCTGTGACTTCCGCCCCCACCGACAGCCCTGCGCCCCGTCCGGTCGTGGACCGCACGGAGCGGTTCTCCGGACTGCGCTGGTCGGTGCGGACCGACCACGTGGCACTGCCCCATGGCGAGACGGTCGTGCGCGACTATGTCGTGCACCCGGGGGCCGTGGGCATCATCGCCCTCGACGAGGCCGACCGGGTCCTGCTGATCCAGCAGTACCGCCATCCGGTGGGGTACCTGCTGTGGGAGCCGCCCGCCGGACTCATGGATCTCGCGGGGGAGTCCCCGTTGGCAACCGCGCAACGGGAACTGGTCGAGGAGGCCGGGCTCCTGGCCGACGAGTGGCATGTTCTGGCCGACTGGTTCAACTCCCCGGGGGGCAGCAGCGAGGCGTTCCGCTGTTTCCTCGCGCGGGGGATCCGGGACGTACCGGGCGGCCGACCACCGGGCACGGGGGAGGAGGCGGACCTGCCGGCCACCTGGGTGCCGCTGGCCGAGGCGGTCGACCTGGTGCTCGCGGGGGAACTGGCGAACCCGACGTCCGTCACCGGAATTCTCGCGGCAGCCGCAGCCCGGGGCCGCGGCTGGGCGGGGCTGCGGTCACCCGACTGTGCGTGGCCAGAGCGCGATGCGTTGCTGGCGCAGGACCGCGTCTGGCTGCCCTGAGCGGTCAGGAGGCCGGATCGCGGCCCGACACCTCCTCAGGTGCGGCAGGCGTGGCCCCCTCGGGGGGATCGTGACGGGTCCGCCAGGCGCGCACCAGGATGGGAACACCCAGGGCGAGGACACCCACGACGGTCACGGAAGTTGCCAGCCACTTCGGGGCCCCCAGGAGGGCGAGACCACCGGCGCCCACCAGCACCAGCAGCAGCCAGCGCAGTTCCTGGCCGTTGTAGCGGCTCGAGACGCGTGCTCCGATGAAGACCCCGGGGATCTGACCGAGCATGAGGGACAGCAGCACCGTGGTGTCGACCTCGCCGAGGCCCCAGTGCGCGATCGCGCCGACGATGAGCATGGGGACTGCCTGCACCAGGTCGGTACCCACCAGGCGGCTCGGCAGCATGGCGGGGAACAGGATCAACAGCGACGCGGCGATCAAGGTGCCCGAGCCGACGGAGGTGAGACCCACGAGAATGCCGACGACAAGACCCACGACGGCTGCGATCGCCAGACGCCCGCGGGAGAAGGTCAGCGCTTCCGACCCGTGGGCGGCCGCGTACTTGCGGATGCGCATCCGCAGGATGGTGACCGCCACGGCGATGAGCAGGACGACGCCGATCAGGCGCTTCAGCATCTCGTCGCCGCCCTCACCGTCGATCATGAGGGTGAAGAGCCACGTACCCAACAGCACGCCCGGGACCGAACCCATGGTCAGCCACAGGACCACCGGGTAGTAGGGCGTGCCCCGTTTGATGTGGACGGCGGCGCCGACCGGTTTCATCACGGCCGCGGAGACGACGTCCGTGGACACCGCCACCCCCGCGGGCACGTTGAACAGCAGAAGCAGCATCGGGGTCACGATGGCCGCGCCACCGAGTCCCGTGAGGCCCACCACCGTTCCGGCGAAAAGGCCCCCGAGGGTCAACCAGGGATCAATCACCTAGGGAGTGTGACCGACGAACCCGCTGGGATCAACGAATGACACCAACTATGTGTTATTAGTTACCGTCTGGTCATGCACGCGGACGCTCCTCCCCTGGCGGGGGAGGTGGCGGAGTACCTCGACCACCTGACCGTCGAGCGGGGTCTGGCGGCGAACACGCTCGCGGCCTACCGGCGGGACCTGGCCCGCTATCAAGAGTTCCTGGGGTCCGTCGGGGTCGTGCGGCTGGCGGATGTCACGGACCGGCACGTCGCGGAGTTCCTCGCATGGCTGCGCGAGGAGGTCGCCCTTGCGGAAGCGTCCATCGGGCGGACCATCGTCTCAGTGCGACGGTTCCACGTGTTCTGCGTTGCCGAGGGCCACACCGAGTTCGACCCCGCGGGGCAGGTCGCCCCCCCGCGCGCCCCGGACCGGTTGCCGCATGCCCTCACTGTCGAGCAGGTGCAGGCCATCCTGGCGGTCCCGGACGGCCAGGATCCCGCGGGGCTACGCGACCGCGCGATCTTGGAGGTCCTGTACGGCTCCGGCTGCCGGGTGAGCGAGCTGACCGGCATCGACGTGGACGATATCGACACCGAGCGGCGCACCCTGCTCGTGACCGGCAAGGGCGACAAACAACGGATGCTGCCCATCGGCTCCCATGCGGCTGCGGCCGTGGACGCGTATCTGGTCCGCGGCCGCCCCGCGTTCAGCACCCGTGGGCAGGCGACCCCCGCTCTGTTCCTGAACGCCCGCGGGGGGCGGCTGTCCCGCCAGAGTGTCTGGACCCTGCTGCGTCGCGCCGCCGATGCGGCGCAGGTGCCGGAGGTCCATCCCCACACGCTGCGCCATTCCTTCGCGACCCACCTCATCGAGGCCGGCGCCGACATCCGGGTGGTACAGGAACTGCTGGGTCACGCGTCGGTCACCACCACGCAGATCTACACCAAGGTCACCATCGACCACCTGCGGGAGGTGTACGTCACTGCCCACCCCCGGGGCCGCTGAGGGCATGTCGGGACACGGCGCCGCCCCCCACGTGGGTTACCGTCATCAGGTGTCGATCAGCGCACCTCCGGAGGCCGACGTGCCCGCGGGGGATCCCCCGCCGGACCGGGGGGACGGCTCCGTCTTCGAGGTGCGGGTCGAGGGCTTCACCGGTCCGTTCGACCTGCTGCTGTCCCTGATCGCCAAGCACCGTCTCGAAGTGACGGCGCTGGCTCTGCATCAGGTGACCGACGACTTCATCGCCCACCTTCGCCTGCAGGGCGACCAGTGGGACCTCGACGAGACCACCGAGTTCCTGGTGGTCGCGGCCATCCTGCTGGACCTGAAGGCGGCCCGTCTGCTGCCCGGCGACGTCGAGGAGGATGAGGAGGACCTGGCCCTTCTGGAGACCCGCGACCTCCTGTTCGCCCGCCTCCTGCAGTACCGCGCGTTCAAGGACGCCACCGAGTTCTTCGCCGAGCGGCTGTACGCGGGCGCGCCCCGGATTCCGGCACACGTCGGACTGGACGCCGACCTGACCGGGCTGCTCCCGGATGTGGAGATCCCGGGATCGCACGACGACTTCGCCGCCGCTGCGGTGCGGGCCATGACACCGGTTCCGGAGCCCGAGGTCAGCGTCGCCCACATCCATGCACCCGCCATCAGCGTCCGCGACCAGGCAGCGGTGATCGTCACCCGCCTGCGGCGGCAGGAGCAGGTCAGTTTCCGATCGCTGGTGTCGGACGCCCCCGACGTGCCCCATGTGATCGCGCGGTTCCTGGCGTTACTGGAACTGTTCCGCGAGCAGGTGGTCGCCTTCGAGCAGGCGGGCCCGCTGGCGGAACTGCTCATCCGGTGGACCGGCTCCGACGACGGGGACGTCGAGGTCCACGACGAGTTCGACGAATCCGACGAGGAGGGAGCCCGAGATGACCGAGGTGATTGACCTGCGTGACGACCCCGCCCCCGATGTGCCCGCGGAAGTGCCCCTGGGGGCACCGACGTTGAGCGCGGCCCTCGAGGCTCTGCTGCTGCTCGCCGACGAGCCCCAGCCCGCCGTCACGCTGGCAGAGGTCACGGGCCGCCCCGAAGCGGAGGTCGAGCAGACTCTGGCCGAACTGGCCATGGCCTACCTCGCCGACCGGCGCGGCATCGAGTTGCGCCGCGGCGACTCCGGATGGCGGTTCTACACCGCGACGACTTGCCGCGACCTGATCACCCGCTACGTGACCGACGGCCGCCAGGCGAAACTGTCGCAGGCGGCGCTGGAGACCCTGGCCATCATCGCCTACCGCCAGCCCGTGTCGCGGTCCCAGGTCGGAGCAGTGCGCGGCGTCAACCCCGACGGGGTCATCAAGACCCTGCAGGCGCGCGGCCTGATCAGTGAGGCCACCGCCGACGAGGGACCCGGGGGAGTGACGCGGTTCATCACCACCGACTATTTCCTCGACCGCATGGGGCTGGACTCCCTGACCGAACTGCCGCCCATCGCCGACCACCTGCCCGATCTCGGATCGCTGGATGACCTCATCGACTGAGCCGCCCTCCGGCGAACGCCTGCAGAAGGTTCTGGCGCAGGCCGGAGTCGGGAGCCGCCGCAAGTGCGAGGAGTTCATCGCTGCGGGCCGGGTCGCGGTCAACGGTGCCGTTGTCACCGAGCAGGGTATGCGTGTGGCGCCGGAGGACGAGGTGCGCTTCGACGGCAGCCTGCTGCCCCGGCGCGCGGATCTGGTCGTCGTGATGCTGAACAAACCGGTCGGCGTGGTGTCGGCCATGTCCGACGACCGGGGCCGTCCCACGCTGGCGGAGTTCGTGGCGGACCGCCCGGAACGGCTGTTCCACGTGGGCCGACTGGATGTCGACACCTCCGGACTTCTGCTGCTCACCAACGACGGTGATCTCGCGCACCTCCTCGCCCACCCCCGCCACGCCGTGAGCAAGACGTACCGCGCGACCGTGCCCGGTCCCGTCCCGAAGGAGGTCGGGCGGCGACTGCGCGCCGGGGTGGAACTGGCCGACGGCCCGGCCCGCGCCGACGCCTTCCGGGTGGTCAGCGAGCACGGGAACCGGGCCATTGTGGAACTGACGCTGCACGAAGGGCGCAACCGCATCGTGCGGCGCATGCTCGACGCCGTGGGGCACCCGGTCCAGGAGTTGGTGCGCACGCGACTGGGACCGCTGCGGTTGGCGGGTCTGGCCCCGGGACAGACCGTCGAGCTGGGCCCCCAGCAGGTTCTGGCCCTCTACGCCGAGGCCGACCCTGCGTCGCCCGACGACCGCCCACTAGGCTGACGGCCGTGCCTGTTCGTGGGATTCGCGGCGCCACCTGCCTGTCGGCTGATGATGCCACTGAGATGACCGATGCCGTGACGGAGTTGGTCACCGCCCTGCTGCAGCAGAACGCCTTGCCCATCGATGACGTGATCAGTGTCGTGTTCACCGCCACGCCCGATCTCACGTGCTCTTTCCCCGCGGCTGCGGCCCGAGACCTGGGCTTCGCCGAGGTGCCGATGCTGTGCGCCAGCGAGATCGACGTTGCCGGCGCACTGCCCCGTACCGTTCGGGTGCTGATGCACGCCGAGGTGTCGGTGCCCCGTTCGGACGTGCAGCACGTGTACCTGCGCGGCGCTGAGGTCCTGCGACAGGATCTGGCCCAGTGAACGGCCCCGCCGTGGTGGCGATCGACGGGCCCAGCGGCTCCGGCAAGTCCTCCGTCTCGCGTGGCGTGGCCGAGCGGTTCGGCTACCGCTACCTGGACACCGGCGCGATGTACCGCGCCGTCACCTGGTGCGTGCTCGACCAGGGTCTCGATCCCGGCGACGCCGCAGCCGTCGCACGGCTCCTGCCCGACCTGCGCATCACCAGCGGCACAGATCCCGCGCACCCGACCATCAGCGTGAACGGGCAGGACGTCAGCGTGCCGATCCGGGGGGCCGACGTGACCGCTTGTGTGAGCGATGTCAGTGCCGTGCCGGCGGTGCGGGAAGCCATGCGGGCGGCACAGCGGGCCTGCGCCGAGGACGCCGCGTCCGCTGGCACGGGGATCGTCGTGGAGGGCCGCGACATCGGCACCGACGTCTTCCCCGACGCCCGCGTGAAGATCTACCTCACGGCCGACCCCGCCGTGCGGGCGGCGCGGCGGGCTGCTCAGGACGCCGACAGCGTGCACGGCACCAGCGGTGCCAGCGCCACCGAGGAATCGCTGTTGCGCCGCGACGAACGGGACAGCACGCGGGCGGTGTCGCCGTTGCGGATGGCCGAGGACGCGCACCTGGTCGATGCCACCGACCTCGACCTGGCCGAGACCATCGCGGCCGTCGCACACATCGTGGGTGAGACACCATGACAGATGATGGGGCGGGTGACGAGCCGGAGGCCGGCGACCGGGAATGGGTCACCGACGCCGGAGACGAGGAGCTCGCGGCTGCGGCCGAGGCCTCCGCTGTCGAGGAGTGGGTCGACGATGTCGAGTTGGACGAGGTGGAAGACGAACTGCTTCCCGTCGTCGCCGTCGTCGGGCGACCCAACGTCGGGAAGTCCACCCTCGTGAACCGCATCCTGGGGCGGCGCGAGGCGGTGGTCGAGGACGTCCCCGGCGTGACCCGGGACCGCGTGACCTACCGCGCCGACTGGAACGGCCGCGACTTCACCCTGCTCGACACGGGAGGCTGGGACAAGGACGCCACCGGGCGGGCCGCGTCCGTATCCGCGCAGGCGGAACGCGCGATCCGCGAAGCCGACGTCGTGCTCTTCGTCGTCGACGCGACCGTCGGACCCACCGCGGCCGACGAGCAGGTGGTGCGCCTGCTGCGGGCCGCCGACAAACCCGTCGTGCTCGTCGCCAACAAGGTGGACAACACCGCCGCCGAACTGGAGGCCGCGAACCTGTGGTCCCTCGGCCTCGGTGAACCCCACCCCGTGTCCGCGCTGCACGGCCGCGGCAGCGGCGACCTGCTGGACGCTGTGCTGGCCGTGATGCCCGCCACCGGCCAACCCGTCCCGGACACCGGGCTGCGCCGCATCGCCCTCATGGGCCGACCCAATGTGGGTAAGTCGAGCCTGCTCAACCGGCTGGCCGGCGAGGACCGCAGTGTTGTCCATGATGTGGCCGGGACGACCGTGGACCCGGTCGACGAAATCGTCGACATCTCCGGCCGGCTGTGGCTGTTCGTGGACACCGCCGGGATCCGGCGCCGGGTGCGGGAGGCTTCCGGTCACGAGTACTACGCCAGCCTGCGCACCCACAGTGCGCTGGAACGGGCCGAGGCCGCAGTAGTGGTCATCGACGCCTCCGAACCCGTGGCCGAACAGGACCAGCGCATCATCGCCATGGTGGTCGAGGCGGGCCGCGCCCTGGTCCTCGCGTTCAACAAGTGGGACCTGGTCGACGACGAACGCCGCCACTACCTGGAACGGGAGTACGACCGGGAACTGCACGCGGTGGCGTGGGCGCCCCGCGTCAACGTGTCCGCGCTGACCGGTCGGCGCGTGGACCGGCTGACCGCCGCCCTCGACGCCGCCCTGGCGGGTTGGGAGCAGCGCATCGGCACGGGGCGGCTCAATACCTTCCTCAAAGAGCTGGTGGCCGCCCACCCCCACCCGGTGCGCGGGGGCAAACAACCGCGCATCCTGTTCGGTACGCAAGCCAGCGTGCGGCCGCCCACCTTCGTGTTGTTCACCACGGGCTTCCTCGAGGCGGGCTATCGCCGCTTCATCGAACGGCGGCTGCGGGAGGAGTTCGACTTCACCGGCACGCCCATCCGCATCCAGTTGCGGGTGCGTAAGAAGAAGGGCCGGCCGTGAGGCGCCTCCGGGTTCTCGCCCGCTACGACTCGCCGGTCCGGGAGGCCAGCGGGCTGTGTGTCTTCACCCTGGGCGGCCGGGAGCATCTCGCCGTCGTAGGTGACCGCCGGCCCATTGTCGCCTGGGCCCCGTTGGAGGCAGGCGCACCCGGGGAGTGGACGGAGTGCGACGTCGCCCACGTGGCGGGCGCACCGGACAACATCGGACAATTCGAAGGGGTGGCCGACGCGGGCGAGGGGCGGCTGTTGGTGCTGGGCGAGGAGCCGGCGATGCTCATCCTGGTCGATCCCGTCGCCGGGCGATGCCTGGGATGGTGGTCCATCTCTGTGACCGACCTCCCCGACTTCCAGGAGTTGTGGGACCGCGACGACAACTCCCGAGGGGAGGGGGTACTGCCGTTGGCGGACAGCCGTGTTCTGATCGTGAAGGAGAAGGATCCGGTCCTCGCAGTGGAACTGGCCCCTCCCGGGGAGCCGTCGTCGGTCGCGTGGAAGGGTGTCGGCGAGGCCTGGCGGATCCCCGCCGGAAACACCTTGACGGTTTCCCACTGGGCGGAGGTGGCGGACGCGCCGGGTGACCTCAGCGACTGCGAGCCGGTGGCCGGAAGAGTGCTGGCCGTATCCGACCAGGACCGCTGCCTGGTCGAGCTGGTCCGCGAGGGGGAGTCGGTGTCGGTGGGGAAGCGGATCGCTCTCGACAAGGCGATCGACAAACCCGAGGGACTGGCCGTCACTGCGTCGGGGGACTGGTTCGTCGCGATGGACGCTCCGGACCGGGCGGGGGCCATCGTGGAGATCGAGCCGTTCCGCTACTGACAGCACGGCGCGTCGCCACCCCGCGAAGGAGGACGCGGCCCGGCAGGATACGCTGGTGCCCGGCTTCGCACGGGGCTTGAGTGCCGCGGTGATCCAACGGGCTGTAGCGCAGTTTGGTAGCGCACTTGACTGGGGGTCAAGGGGTCGCAGGTTCAAATCCTGTCAGCCCGACCAGCGGAAATCCTTGTTCTACAAGGGGGGTCGCTATTCTGAGGCGGGCGAGTTTCAAATGGGCTGCAGCCCATTTGGGGTGTAGTTGGCCGGGGGTCACGCCCAGTCCAGGTCGTTGCTCGGTTCGAACCCAACAGGAGGCCCCCATGCGTCGAAAGTCGACGGCCACGCTCAGTCTGATAGGTGCCGCCGTAACCCTGGTAGCAGGATTTCCCCTGGTGGGGATCTCCGTGGTGTCGGCTCTGGCGGCCGACTCCGCGGCTCCCGCCGCGGCGTCCGCGCCGCTGAAGAGGGCGCTCATGGGCGTCTGGGTCGGCCCCTTCTCCGGCTACGAGAACAACTGGCACCGCAAGGGCTTCGAGCGCATCACCATCACGGCCGTGCACGATGCGAGCGCCAAGGGCACATGGCAGTTCAAGGACAGGGCCAGCGATCCCTGGACGAGTCGGGAACCGCTGCGCCTGGTCGCACTGCCGAGCCCTATGGGCGGCTGGATCATCACAGGGGCCGATCACAACGGGCTCTACGACGGCACGCTCAATGCCCGAGGCAACGCTCTCGATCTCTCCTACCAGAGTTCGGGGGCACGCATGATGGCGTACCACTTCGACCTCACCAAGAGGCATCGCGGCCGAGGCTAGCCACACGGCACAGGGAGCTGCCGGACCGATCCAGCCGCGGCGGGGACCATTCACATCCACGTGTGACGGGTGTAGATGGTGGCGGCCGCCACCCGTCGGTTGATGCCGGGGTCGCCATTGATTCCGAGGGCGCGGAAGGTGCCGCCGATGAAGCGCACCATGGCCCACGACGACACTCCGGAGACGCTAGAGCAGCGGCTGGGGCCGGCACGGGACGCGCGAGGTGCGCAGAGCGGGAAAGCCCCGTGCGGCTCTTGGGAGGACCCCGGAGGGGGCTCCCTCGACAAGCCGCCGCTCGAGGGATAACCCGAAAGGTTAGGGGGGTGAAACCCCAGGAAGGTCCACTCGCTGGCGAGGAGATCGCGTTTCGGTAGTGATCCCCTTTAGCGTGGCGGCAAGTGATCACTATCCCTCAGTGAGTTGTGTATCGATGTCTCCCGCGGATGCGAGCAACCGGTCGATCCGAGTGCTCGTGGTGTACCTGCGCGAGTGGCACACCCGCGCCTACGGCATGAATGAGATCCTTCGCCTCAGCAGTCCCTTCGACGTATACCGCGAACCGGTCGGTCTGGAGGATCCGGCCACCCTCGAACTGATCCGGACACAACGGCCCGAGGTGGTGCTCCTCACGCCGGCGACAGGTAGGTCGCTTCCGGCGTCCGAGATCGGCGCGGCCCTGACAGCGATCGAGGAGACCTCGGACGCGACCGGGGTGGTCCTGCTCACCGAGCGGGGCGGCTCTCTGGCCACGCTCCCGACTCCCACCCGGCCGCGCGCTTACGTCGCGAGCGTCGACCTGGGAGGGAAGGAAGTCATGGTTACGGCCATCCGTGCCGTGGCCGAAGGGTCCGCCTACCTCAGCCCTTCCTTCCTGGCGCCCAGCATCGCCCAGGACGGCAACCCCCTGAGGGCCCTGACGCAGCAACAGCACGAAGTCCTGCGGCTCATGGCCGACGGGCTCAGCAACACCGCCATCGCCGACCGGATGGTCCTGTCGGCCAAGGCGGTGGAGAACCACATCACCGGCGTCTTCCGGGTGCTGGACCTCAAGGACGAAGACACCATCAACCGTCGGGTGACCGCCGTGCTCATCTACAACAGGTACACCTGGCTATAGGTCGGAACCCCGTCATCGCCCGCCGAGGGCCGCTACCGTGGCGGTAGTACCCGGAGGTGTCCCATGGCCTTGCCGCGCAGAGTCGTCGCCAGCGTCGCCGTCACCGCCGCCCTTGTGGCCTCCTTCCTGCCGGGAGTCGCCCAAGCTGGGGGCAAACAAGAGGTCGTGCGAGTCATGACCCGCAACATCTTTCTGGGCGCGGACCTCGGCCCGGCGTTCCGTGCCGCAGGTGCCGCCGAGTTCATCGCGGCCAACGGTGCGATCTTCAACCAGGTAGGTGCCACCAACATGCCGGTCCGGTCCCGCGGGCTGGCGCGGGAAATCCTGCACCGCAAGCCGGACGTCGTGGGGATCCAGGAAGGGGCGCTGTGGCGCACCGGCCCGGTCGACATCAACGCCGCTCTGATGCAGCAGCCCACGGCCACGGAGGTGTACCAGGACTTCCTCGATCTGCTGTTGCAGCGACTCAATGCCGACAAGAAGACCTACAAGCTGGCCTACGTCACTCAGGAGTTCGACTTCGAGGCTCCGGCCGACACGGACGGCAACCCGCAGACGGGTCCCATCTACGGGGCGGACATCAACGGTCGACTCACGATGAGGGACGCCATCCTCATCCGCCGCGGTCAGGGCATCCGCACCCGCAACGCCCGCGGCGACTCCTTCTCGGACGCCAACCTCTTCACGGTGAAGGTGGCGGGCGCGGTCGTCGTTCAGGTGCTGAGAGGGTGGCAGTCCCTCGAACTGCAGGTGCGCAACAGCCCCTGGTTCCGGTTCACCAACTCCCACCTGGAGGCCTTCGACAATCGGGAGGACCGCCCGAGTATCCGCGCCCGGCAGGCGCAGGAACTCGTCGACCGCACCAAGACCACGCGGATGCCCATGGTCACCGTCGGGGACTTCAACTCCGACTACCCGGGCCTGGTCCCCGGAGACGAGCAGGCCTTCAAGGTGATGAAGGACAACGGCTACGTCAGCCGCGGCACCCGCGACCCCTTGAGTTGCTGCATCGAACACTCCTACAACCTCAAGGACGGCGGCAGTCGCGCCGACTTCAACCACCGAGTCGATCAGATCCTCACCCCGACCCCCTCTCTGGTGAAGCGGCTCAACACCTGGGTTCCAGGCCGGTACCGGCACAACGGCTACTGGGACTCCGATCACGCCGGGGTGGTCTCCGAACTGCTGATCAAATCGCCGCACTGACTCCGGACTGTTACCGCGTGGGTGCTGTGCTGCACCGCCCCTGCGCCGCACACTGGTGCGCATGGGGATCGAGACCGGGGAAAAGGTTCAGTCGGCGTGGGACCGGGGCAAGGAGTGGGTGCTGGTCAGCCGCATCCGCGTCTTCGGCAGTGCCGCCGCGGCCGCGGCCGTGCTGATGGTGTTCAGCCTGCTCATTCCGAGCCCGGCGGTCTCGCTGTTCTTCACCGGGCTCTACGCCGCTCTGACGATCATCCTGGCGCTCCTGGCCGGCATGACCTGGTGGGCCGACCGCACGGGTCGCACGGACGGCAGCGACCTGTGGGACGCCGGCCCGGATGACACGGCCGCGCCCACCGAGCTGTTCGAAGGCTTCGGTTTCCGTGAGGACGTGGACTCGCCCTGGAGCCGGGGTCAGTAACCCTGATTGTGACCGTGGTTCCAGCTGCGGAACTTGTCGCGGCCGTACCGGTCGATCACGTAGTTCAGCGCCGCCCAGATGTTCGTGTAGGGCGTTGTCTGGAACTGCCGGGCGCGGAATCCCGGCTTCGCGTAGGCGCGGTAGGTCGGCAGGATCACCTGCAGGAGGCCCTTCGACGGGGTGCCGCGGGCGGCATTGCTGTCCCACCCATTGACCGCGTACGGGTTGCCGCTGGACTCCTGCTGGATCTGCGCCAGGATGCCCGGGAGGTACTTCGCGGGAATCTCGTGCTCACCCATGACCGCCAGCACCAGGTTGGCCCAGCGCGTGACCTGCGGGTAGAACCGCCCGCCTCCGGGGTGGCGCAACGTGAAACCGGTCCACCGCGAGTCGCGGGTGCGGATGTCAGCCGTCGGGTAGGAGCTGAACGGCATGTTCTTCGTGTAGGGGACAGCGCTCGTGGGGGTGGTCCGGTCGGCCGCCACGGCCGGGGCCTGGGCGAGGGCCGCTCCCGGCACCGTCAGCGCGATCGCTGCAACTGTGAGACTCAGTCGCTTGCTCATGTCTCCCTCTCGAAGCGGACAGTCCGGCTACCTTGACCGACCGCCGGGGCAGTTGCAAACACTTCTGCGACATTACTGGTAGAAACTGGTGACTAAT
>JAPOIY010000049.1 GCA_029978705.1 Actinomycetota bacterium | reverse complement strand
GTTAGATGGCACCATGCAGGTGTCCGCGCGGGTTGATTACGCGATGCGGGCTCTGGTCGAACTGGCCGCCCAGGCGGAAGTGGACCCCGCCGAACTGGTCAAGGCGGAGGCCCTGGCCGACCGTCAGGGGATCCCGCCCAAGTTCCTGGAAGGGATCCTGAACCAACTGCGCCGGGCGGGCTTCGTATTCAGCCAGCGGGGTGCGGACGGTGGGTACCGGTTGGCGCGCCCGGCTACCGCCATCACCGTGGCCGATGTCATCCGAGCATTGGAGGGTCCGCTGGCCGCCGTGCGCGGGGAGCCGCCGGAGGCGACCGAGTACACGGGGCCGGCCGGTCCCCTGCGGGACGTGTGGGTGGCCACCCGCGCGTCCATGCGCACCGTGCTGGAACAGGTCACGCTGGCCGACATCACCGACGGGCACCTGCCGAAGGCGACAGCGCGGCTTCTCGAGGAGCCAGGGGCCTGGGAACAGCGCTGACCCGTCCACCCCGTTGAGCGACGTCAGCCGGTGCCGCTGAGACGACACGCGAACGGCGGCTTTCCGGAACCCGCCTGCCGAGTGTCCGGTGGCAGTGGTGCATGGTCCGCGTACTCCTACTTGATGGGCTGACGGGTTATGCCGCTGGCTGCTGCCACTGGTGCCGCGGGGTGGGGGTGACGATCCAGTAGGGCTGGTCGGGGCTTGTGTCGGGGTTGCGTTCGATCCGCCACCTGTGGAGATCGACTTCTCGGTGATGCACCCAGCACAGCAGGACCAACTGGTCCAGGTCGGTGGCCCCGCCGTGACTCCAGTCGGTGACGTGGTGGGTCTGGCATTCGGCGGGGGGCTGCTGACACAGGATGCAGCCGCCGTCGCGCAGCGCCAACGCGGTGCGTTGCGCTGCGGTGGCCAACCGGAACCGCCTGCCGACCGCCAACGGCTGCACCCGGGTCACCGCCAGGGCCCGCGCGATCGCACCGCCCCGGGTAGCGGTGTCGTCGATGACCACACCGGTGTGGTCACCGGCGCACAACGCGAACCGCACCGCAGCATCCCCCAGCGTCAGGCCGTGGCCGTGGCCGGTCACCGCCAACGCACCCGGATCGGTGCCGGCGCCGACGTCGTGGGCCAGATCGGTGATGCCCTCGCGGGACTGCCCCGCAGCGACCCGGTCGGCCTCACTGACTCCCACGGTGATCGTGGTGGCCACCGGCAACCCGCTGCGGGTGGCCGGCAGGTCACCGCGACTGGCGGCGCGGTTGACCAGCGTGATCAACGCATCCGCGCGGCGCTGCCCCGCATGACGGCTGTCACCTGCCGTGCGCAGCGACTGCGCCACCGCCTGCAACGCCGTCACGATCGCCTCACCCTCCAGGCGGGGGAACTCCCCCACCACCGTGACCATGCCGCCGTGCTGGGAAAACGTCACCGTGCGCCGGTCCCAATCGGTCTGCTCCTGAGCGTCGCGGTCGTGGGGATGCAACAGATCCAGGAACCGGCGGGCCACCACCCGCACCCCTGCCACCGACAGGCGCGGCAACTGCTCGATCACCGCAGCCAGGAACTGTCCCTCGGTAGCCACCGGCAGCCCCTTCAATTGCCGCGCCAACACCGCCACCGCCTCCCCCGACACCCCACCACTGCGCCACAACCGGGCCAACTGCTGATGCCGAGCCGCCAGACGCGCCGCAGCCACCGTCGCCCCCGCAGCGCCACCGGCCCACCCCGCGCGCCGCTGCAAGAACACCCCCGGGGTGTAGGCAAGCGCACCCGCAGCCTCCGCCGCCGCCAACGTGCGCCCCACCTCAGCCGTGATCACCACCTGCAGACGCCCCAACACCGCCAACCGGTCAGCCAACCCCGCCCCACTGACCAACCCACCAGCCAGCGGAGTGCCCACTGCCTCCGCCACCGCCGCCACGATCGCCCGCACCTCCGGCGGACAGTTGTCCACCCCCGCCAACACCTGCCCCGCCACATCGACGCCCACGACCCCGCCATCCCCGCCATCGGTACTGCTGGTCATCTCACCACCCCTCCCACCCGCATTCGAACACCCGTTCGACACAAGGAGGGACAGGGACATCCCCCGTCCCCAGCAGGTTCCACCCCGATCTACGTCACAGTCGCCCGGGAGTGGAGCGCTCCGGCGTAACGCCCTCCACCCGACCGTCGCCCTGCCGACTCTGGGACACTGGGCACATGCACCGGACAGGCGTCGCAGCAGCAGCGAAGTGCGCGACAGCCATGCGCCCGGGGAGCGACGCGGTGACCCCCGCAGGGGGTGGGTGAACGCGTGGTCGCCCTGCAATCCCTCGGCACCTGGACCGGGGCTCCCGGGACACTTGTGTGTTGGCAGCCGACGCCGGCCACGCGCGACGCTGTGACGGCGGCGCCCTTCGTCCCGACGCCACCGAGCCGACAGCAGGAGCAGCACCTACGCGCCTACCGACACTTCGCGGACACCGGGGTCCCCATGGCCCGCCTCATCACCCTGGCGTGGGATGAGCCCGGCCAGTGCGATCTGACGGCCATGACGGAGGCCATCACCGCTCATCTGCGCCGCCACGACACCTACCGCAGCCGGTTCTCCTTCGACGACCAGGACCGCGCCGTGCGCCACCACCTCCAAGACCCCGAGACCCTCGCGGTCGAGCCGGTGACGGTGGGTCTCCGCGATGCTGCCGCTTGGCGCGCCCACGTCGAGGCGACCCCCGGTCCCCTGACCTGGGACTGCTTCACCTTCGGGGTCATCCAGCGAGAGGACCATTTCACCGTCTTTGCGGGCATCGACCACGTGCACGCCGACGTGTCGCTCGTGATGCTCCTGTTTCACGAGTTGCACAGCACCTACACCGCCCTGGCCGTCGGCAACCCCGTGCCCGCCCTTCCGGAAGTCGGCAGCTACCTCGACTACTGCCGCCGCCAGGAGGCTGCGTTGTCGGAACTGACCGCCGACTCTCCTGCGATCCGCGCGTGGTCGGCCTTTCTGGAGAGCAACGGCGGCGGCCTGCCCCGGCTGCCGCTGGGGCTCGGTGACCTCCCGGACTGCCCCACCGACGTCGTCGTCTTCCCCCTGCTGGACGCAGTCGCCAGCGCGAAGTTCGAGAAGGCCTGCGCCGCGGTGGGCGCCCGTACCCTGGGCGGGTTGTTGGCGTGCGCGGCCCTCGCCGAGAGCACCTTGACCGGTGCCACGCGATACGCGGTGATCACTCCCACCACGACCCGCGCCACCCCGGCCGAACAGGTCACCAGCGGCTGGTTCGCCAGTGTCGTCCCGATCCTGCTCACCCACACCGATGTCCCGTTCGAACAGCTCGCCCGCGCCGCGCAGTCCGCCTTCGATGACGGGCTCCCCCTGGCCCAGGTGCCGATCGAGCGGGTCCTGGAACTGGCAGAGCCACCCATCCCGCCGGCCACCTCGGTCGTGCCGATGCTGTCCTACCTCGACACCGAACTGCCCCCGATGGACCCCAGCGTGATCGCGGGGTGGGACAACCACAACGGCAGGCTGCTGCTGAACCGGGGAGCCTCGCAGCAGATCGGACTGTGGGTGACCCGCACTCCGGACGGCATGCTCCTCTCGGTGGCCTACCCCGAGGATCCCGCGGAACGACAGGCCCTCGACACGTACACAGGCGCCCTGATCGCCACGGTCGCCCGCGTCGCGGAGGAGGCATCGGGGTGACCGGGTCCGAGGAGTACCTGTCCTATGCCGACCAGGCGATGCTGCTCACCCTGCGGGGAGCCGCGCAGGAAGCAGTGATCCAGGCACTGTGGTTCTACGGACGCCCCACGGACCGGGCGGCGCTGAGCCGTTTCCACCACCGCCTCGAGCAGGGACTGTTCGGACGCCGGATCGAGCGCTCCCCGCTGCCGTTCGGACGCCACCGGTGGGTCGCAGCGGCCGGAGCGCCGCTGACGGTGACCGAGGAAGGCGTGCCCCGCGCATCGCTGTACGAGTGGGCCGACCGGCAGGTGGATCTCCCCCTGGACCCCGAGGCCGGGCCGGCCTGGCGACTCAGTGCGACGTCGCTTGCGGACGGCGGCAGCGTGGTCAGCCTCGTCGTGTCCCACTGCATCGCCGACGGCGCCGCCGTCCAACAAGCCCTGGTCGCCGCAGCCGACGATCGAGCAGGCGGCGCCCCCTCTCCCCGGCCCGGGCTCCGCACCGCATCACACGGCGCGACCGCTGATCTGCGCCGGCTGCGCTCCGACCTGCCGGAGATCGGCGCAGCCCTGCGGTCCGGCGCCCGCGCCCTGCTCCGTGATCGCCGCGCCAGCCGTCGACGCGTGGCCGGCTCCCCCCCGCCCCCGCTCGGGGATGCACGAGTGGTCCACCTGCCCACGGTGTCCTTGGTCGGCGACGCCGACGACTGGACCGGACGGGCGCAGGAACTGAACGGAACCCTCTTCGCCCTCGCCGCGGCGGTAGCCACCCGGCTGGCCGCCGCGGTCGGGCGCGAGCGCGACGGCGCCGTCATGCTGCTCGTCCCGGTGAGCGAGCGCGCCGACGACGACCTCTCCGGCAACGTCGTGTCGCTGGCCCACATCCGCGTCCCGGCACGAGGATGGGAAGAGGACCTCACCCCCCTGCGGGCCGCCCTGCGCGGCGGCCTCGCCGCAGCCCGCCGCGAACCCGACCCGATGACGACCCTGCTCCCACTCATCCCGTTCGTCCCGCGGCGAGCGATGGGGAGACTGGTGGACCAGGCTCTCGGCTACGGCAGCGATCTGCCCGTGTCGGTGTCGAACATGGGCACCCTCCCCACTGCCGTCCTCCGCGCTGACGGCACGTTCGCCGATCTGGCGCTCTTCCGCGGGGTCGACCGGCGCGTGTCGGCGGACAGCCTGAGGCGTCGCCGCGGGGTGTTGTCGGTGTTCGCCGGCGTCATCGGGAAGCAGGCCGTCCTCACGGCGACCGGATGGCAGCCCGGGGCGGTCACCACGTCCTCCGAGCTGCGCCGGGAGTTGGTGGCCGCGGCCACTGACCTCGGCGTGACCGGCGAGGTCGTCTGATGACCGACCACCGCCTGGAGTTCCTCGACCACGCCATCCTGCAGATGCTGCGGGCCACCGGCCGGCGCCAGCTGATGCAGGCGGTGTGGGTCTACGAGCACCCGATCGACCGGACGGGCCTCGCCCGCTTCCACGACAACCTCGGGCGCTCCATCGCGCACCGCCTGATCGAGCCGTCCCCACTGCCGTTCGGGCGCCCCCGGTGGGTGCGGCCGGCCGGACCGCCCCCGCCGCTGCTCGTCGGCAGCCCGCGCCCCCGCGACGAGCTCCTCGACTGGGCCGACTCCCTGGGACAACTGCCCATCGACCCCGTCGTCGGGCCCGCCTGGCAGTTGGTGCTGCAACCCTTCACCGACGGGTCGACAGCCGTGAGCATGATCGGTTCACACGCGATCGGCGACGGGGTCGGCGCCCTCATGGCGATCCACGAAGCCATTACCGGCACCATGCGTGACGTCCCCTACGACACCGCCGACACCCGCCCGCTGCGCGCAGCGATCGCCGCCGACGTGCGCCAGGCGTGGGCCGACCGGACGGTCACCGTGACCGCGGCTCGCACCGCCGCCCGGGCGATCCGCGCGGCCCGGCGGCAACGGGAGGCGACGCCCGCGGCGCCGACCCCCACCGCCCGCCGCACCACGGTGCACCTGGCCACCGCCACCGCGCTCGTGTCACCGACGGACTGGGACGAGCGCGCCCGCGGGCTCTCCGGCAACTCCCATGCGCTGTTGGCGGGAATCGCCGCGCGTCTCGGGGCCGCCTTCGGCCGGCGCCGTCCCTCGGACGGCGCGGTGACGCTGCAGATGGCCGTCAACCGGCGCACGAGCCTGGCGGACGACCGTGCGATCGTGATGGAGTTCGCCCAGGCCACGGTCGACCCGACCGGGATGGAGGCCGACCTCGGCCCGACCCGCGCCGTGCTGCGGGAGTCCCGCCGGCGACTCGACGAGAGGCCGGACCCCGTCCTCGAGATGCTGCCCCTGGTCCCGTGGCTGCCGCTGCGCGCCATGCGCAGCGCCCCGGACATGGTCTTCTCCTACTCCGACGACCTCCCGGTCTCGTGTTCCAATCTCGGTGAGCTGCCCCCCCACATCGCGCAGGCCGACGGAACACCCGCTGAGCACATGATCGTGCGGGGGGTCGACGCGCACGTCACCCTCGCCGACCTCGAACGTTCCCACGGGCACCTGGTCGTGGTGGCGGGGCGCATCGGCGGCGATGTCAGCATCTCGGTGGAGTCGTGGGAGCTGGGGGCCGACAATTCCCGGGAGCGGCTGCGGGCACTCCTCGACGCTGCGCTGGCCGACTTCGGACTCACCGGCACCCACCTCTAGGCGACCGGCGCGCACCTAGGATCGACCCGTGGACCCCACCCTGGACTACCTGGACCAGGCCTCGTTCCTGGGCCTGCGCGCCCTCGGCCACGGCCCCGTGAACCAGTTCGTATGGGTCTATCACCGGCCCGTCGACCTGGCGACGCTGCGGCGGTTCCACGCCGGGCTCGGGGTCGGCCTGCTGGGCCGGCTGGTCGAGACCTCCGTCCTGCCGTTCGGCCGCCACCGATGGGTCCGAGCGGCGTCCCCGCCCCTGGAACTGATCGACCAGGAGCTGCCGGAAGAGCAGATCGGGACCTGGCTGGATGAGCAGGCGGCGCTCTCCGTGGATCCCGAACACGGCCCCGGGTGGCGCCTCCTCGTGCGACCCCTGGCCGGCGGCGGCACGGTCGTCGTGCTGCTCGTGTCGCACACGCTCGCCGACGGTCTGGGCACGTGCGAGGCGATCACCGCCGCCGTGACCGGAGCCGGGGGCGGCCCGGCCTACCCACCTGCTGGTGCCCGGACCCCGACGCAAGCGCTCCGGGAGGACACGCGCACCGCCGTGCGTTCGCTCCCGGACACCGGCCGGGCGGTGTCCGCCGCACTCCGGGTCCCGCGCCCGGAAGGTCGCGAGTCGCCGCGGCGCGCGCGGCGCCGCCCCGGGCCCCGGGGGCCGGGGGTGACAGTTCCGTCTGCCCTGCTCACCGGGGACGCCGATCAGTGGAGGACCCGCGCGCACGACCTGAACGGCACCACAACCTCGCTCCTCGGGGCATTCGCCGCGCTCGTGGCCCGTTGTCTGGGCCGCACCCACGCGGACGGGAGGGTGCGCCTGGTCCTGCCGGTGAGTCTGCGCACCCCGGGAGACACGCGCGGCAACGCACTGTCGAGTATCTCCGTGACCGTCGCACCCGCGGAGGCGAGTGCCGATCTGCGTCCGGTACGGGCCGCGCAGAGGTCGGCGATGGCGGAACTCTCCGAGTGCGGCAACGCCCTGCTCGCCCCCGTGGCGCTGACCCCCTACGTCCCCCGGCGGCTGGTGCGCCGGCTCGAGGTGATGGCGTTGGGTCAGGGACTTCCCGTGGGACTGTCGCACCTCGGCTCCGTTGCGGAAGCCGTGAACCGGCCGGACGGGACCGATGCCGACCGGCTGTGGGTACGCAGCCTCGAATCCCTCACGCGACGTGAACTCGACGACCTCGACGGCACACTGCGAGTGGCATCAGTGATCGTTGCCGGGCGCGTCGGGGTGTCGGTGTCGGCCTGGCAGTCGGGGCGCGTCGAATCGCGTGCGGCCCTCGCGGGCTGCGTGGCGGCCGCGGCGGACGAGTTGGGGTTGGCCTACCGTCTCGACTGACGGTTTGCGACCCGCTCAGCCGTAGCGGACGTGGGTGCAGGGCCCCGTGACCTTGTCCCCGCGGTCGGCGTACACGCGGGTCTGAGCCGACCGGCAGATCACGTGGTCCGCCCCGGAACCGTCGCGGGCGTTCAGTACCGCGCGGCCCCGCGACCCGCGCAGCGTGTCCTTGCCGGGTCCACCGATGAACAGCACGCGGATCTTGTCCGTGGTCTGCGCCGAGAGTTTGTCGTCACCAGGGCCACCGTTGGCGATCGACGACCCCTTCTTGACGACCAACTGGTCAGCGGCGAACCCGCCGAGGAGCGAGGACTTCCCGGCCCGCGAGACGATCTGGTCGGCCCCGAGGCCGCCGAAGGCGATCCCGCCCGTCTTCTTGAGCGCCATCCGGTCCGCCTGTGTCGTTCCCAGCCCGTAGCTGCCGCTGGCCAGGACTCCGGCGCTCTTCTTGCGGCACAGCAACTGCGTGCGCATCTGGTAGCCGATGTCGGACTTGGGTGCCGTGAACTTCGCACCGTCCTTGGTCATGGACACACTGATCGAGTCATCCGGTCCGTCGGTCAGGGCGTCCGCATTCAACAACGCTGAGCCGTTCGGGCAGGTGGTCTGCACCTTGCGACTGTTCGACTTCTTGATCTTCTTGGTCTTGTTGACGGTCGCGGCGTGAGTGGGTTTGGCGAAGCCGGCCGGGCGGGTGCCGGGCTTGCTCTGCTGGGCCTGACTCGGGTGGCCGTGCGTCGCCGACGGCTTCTTGTCGGCATGTGGGTGCTTGATCGCGGTCTCACCGAGCTTCACCGACTTGGTGTTGGACCACAGGAAGCCGTTGTTGGAGTCGGTGAGGACGGCGTTGACCTGGTAGGTCCAGCCGCCGTCGTTGGAGACACCGAACTTGACCTGACCGTTGGAGGCGGTCTTGTTCGACTGCACGAGCAGGCCATTGGTGGGGCCAGGAGGCTGCGTGGTGTCGATGACGTTGCTGTAGAGACTCACCGGTCCGTTGTAGACCGCACCGTTGGTGCCGGTGACGGTCACGTAGACGTTGCACGACGTCGACCCGTACGGGCAGTCGATATCGGTGATCGAGATCGTCCACCCCGCGCCGACGGTGCCGGTCACCGTGGGGCTCTGCGAAGCTCCCATCGTCGACGTGCCGGAGTACGTCGCCTGGTAGCTGTGCGATCCCTGCGTCGCGGCCGTGAAATACAAGGGGAGCGACGTGCTGATCTCGTTGCTGGTCGAGGCCACCGAGGTGCCGTCCTGGAGGATGGTGGTGGTCGCCATGTCGGGCATCGGGTTGTAGGTCACGGTTCCGGGATAGCGGAAGTTCTGTTGCATCGTCGCCGAGGGCACGGTCAACGTCATGGCCGGCGGCGACGCCCATTGATACGCGTACGACTGACCGATCACCTGATTCGATGAGTTGACCACGGACGCGACATATGTGTGGTCCACACCGGGCACGTACTTGAACGTGACGTCGGCACTGCCATTCGCAGCCGGCGCCTCCCCCAGGACGGTCGGCTTCCCGGTGGAGGGATTGATGTCGTCGGTATCGATGATCATCACTTCGGAGGTCAACGAGGTCGGGCCGACATCCACGGAGGCGATCGCGGTACCGGCGGCCGGGTTGCTGGTGATGTCATCGATGTTGAGGCTGACCCCATTGGTCACGTTCATCTCGATGTCATCGGTGATGGCACCGCTGTGGGTTGAGTCGCCCGCGTATCCGATGGTGACCGTGCGATCGCCCGCCTGCGCCGGGATCCAGGTGAAGTTGGCGACACCGTTGGTGATCGTGGCACCGGCGGCCGAGACGGCGGTACCGCCGGACGGCGCGTCCATCAGACCCACTTCGCCGGTGACGTCCGACGGCGAGAATGTCACCGTGATGTTGTAGGCCTGCCCCGCCACGGCCTGGTTGTTGTCGGGCAGGCCCGTGGCCGAGAAGCTGGTCAGGGTGAGGATGTCCGGCGGGTCGGTCCACGTCTGGTCGGAGACCTCGCACCCGTTGTCGAATCCGGTCACGGACCCGGCTCCCAGAGTCCACAGCATGCCCGCCGACCAGTGGCGGGTGTTGTCCGAGGTGGAACTGGCCGCCAGCCAGTTGGTCGCCGTGAACGAGCCACTGCCGAAGATGAACGCGGGAGCGACGGTGACATCCGAGGACGACGTGTCGTAGCAGTTGTACTCGGGGTAGTAGTCGACGTTGGTGTTGATCGTCCAGGTGTGGGTCTCGTCGGGTCCGATGGAGGTGTCGCCGTTGTGGTTCTCCTGGGCGCAGAGGTAGCCGCTGGAGGACTGCCAGTCGGTCGACGTCATCACCGAGTTCTGGCTCGGACAGTCGGCGGTGTTGGAGTTCACCGTCTCCGCCCGCACCGGTCCGGACACCGTCATCAATCCCAGCACCAGCGCGGCGGTGATCCAGCCTGCCAAGCGGTTCATCTCGACCTCTTTCGACGGACCAGGGCCAGACCTCCGGCGCCGAAGAGCGTAACACCGGGAGCCCCGTTTGGTGGAGCAAGGACTACCCTCCGAGGCCATCGGGGGCGCGCGTCCTCACATGCAGCGGGCCGCCCCGGGAGTGTCCCCGGAGCGGCCCGATACGACCCGATCAGATGTCGTAGTACATCTCGAACTCGTGGGGATGCGGGCGCAGCCGGATCGGGTCGATCTCGTTGGCGCGCTTGTAGTCCACCCACGTCTCGATCAGGTCGGGGGTGAACACGTTGCCTTCGGTGAGGAAGTCGTGGTCCTCCTCCAGCGCGTCGAGCACTCCGTCGAGGGACGACGGCACCTGCGGGATGTCGGCGGCCTCGTCGGGGGGCAGCTCGTACAGGTCCTTGTCCACGGGCGCGACCGGCTCGGTCTTGTTCTTGATGCCGTCAAGTCCGGCCATGAGCATCGCGGAGAACGCCAGGTACGGGTTGCTGGAGGGGTCGGGAACCCGGAACTCGATGCGCTTCGCCTTCGCGTTGGACCCGGTGATCGGGATCCGGATGCACGCCGACCGGTTCCGCTGCGAATACACCAGGTTGACCGGGGCCTCGAAGCCGGGCACCAGCCGGTGGAACGAGTTGGTGGTCGGGTTGGTGAAGGCCAGCACGGCCGGCGCGTGGGCCAGCAGCCCACCGATGTACCACCGCGCCATGTCCGACAGCCCGGCGTAGCCGAGTTCGTCGTAGAACAGCGGAACGCCGTCCTTCCACAGCGACTGGTGGCAGTGCATGCCGGACCCGTTGTCGCCGAACAGCGGCTTGGGCATGAAGGTGGCCGTCTTGCCGTTGGCCCAGGCCACGTTCTTGATGACGTACTTGAACAGCATCACCTGGTCCGCGGCGTGGAGCAGGGTGTTGAACTTGTAGTTGATCTCAGCCTGACCCGCGGTGCCGACCTCGTGGTGGGCCCGCTCGACGTCCAGCCCCACCTGCATCAGGGTCGACGACATCTCATCGCGCAGATCGGCGTAGTGGTCGACGGGCGGGACGGGGAAGTAGCCGCCCTTGTACCGGGTCTTGTAGCCGCGGTTGCCGCCCTCTTCCTCCCGCCCGCTGTTCCAGGCGCCCTCGATCGAGTCGATGAAGTAGTAGCCGGCGTTGGGCTTGGTCTCGAAGCGAACGTCGTCGAAGACGTAGAACTCGGCCTCGGGGCCGAAGTAGGCGGTGTCCGCGATCCCGGTGGAGCGCAGGTAGTCCTGCGCCTTGGTGGCGATCTGGCGGGGGTCGCGCGAGTACGGCTCGTCGGTGAAGGGGTCGCGGATCGAGAAGTTCATGACCAGCGTCTTCTCGGCCCGGAACGGGTCGATGTAGGCGGTCTCCGGGTCCGGGATCAGCTTCATGTCGGACTCATGGATCGCCTGGAAGCCGCGGATCGAGGAGCCGTCGAACATCTGGCCCTCGGTGAAGAAGGACTCGTCGACGCTTTCCACCGGCACGTTGAAGTGCTGCATGATGCCGGGCAGGTCGCAGAACCGGACGTCGACGAACTTGACGTCCTCGTCCTTGACGTACCGCAGCACGTCGTCAGCGTTGTTGAACATGCACCCTCCTAGGTGTCCGCCGGTCGGGGAGACCCTGAGCCGAGTACCCAGTGTCCCTCGCTCGGTGATCCCGACAGTAGGAGGGGGGGATTAAGTCACGGTCTCCGCCGTGTTTCGGGAATGTTAACCGGCCGGATTGGCGCCTGCTCGGTCTACGGATACCGTGGCGGGGTGGATCGACGTGCCCTGGGATCGTGGCTCATGGCCCCCGGCCAGGCCCCCGAACTGGTGGACTCACGCGAGCAGTCCTACCGCGGGGAGCGTCTCGGCCTGCCCCCCGAGGGGCCCGGATCGGTCGCCCCTGTGTCGCGCCGCGTGATCGCCCTCGCCATCGACTGGTTCACCGCGATGATCGTGGCGGCCTTCTTCGCCGGCTACGGGTCAGACGGCTACGCGATCCTCACCCTCGCCATCTTCGCGGTCCAGACGACCGTGCTGCAGTGGTTGATGGGGTCGTCGTTCGGGCAGCGGCTGACGTCGATCGCCGTGGTGCGCGTCGACGGCGGCCGGCTAGGCGTCCTTCCGCTGGCTGCGCGCACAGCGCTGATCTGCCTGGTCATCCCCGCGGTGATCTGGGACCGCGACACCCGCGGCCTGCAGGACCGGGCCGCCCGCACCGTCGTTGTGCGCCGCTGACCCCTACTGCGCGTAGAAGACCCGCTCCATCACGCTGCGCGCGCGCCGCGTGGCCCGCCGGTAGTCCTCCACCAACCGCTGGCTGTCTCCCCGCGCGTAACCGAGCAGGTGGGCCACGGCGCCCAGCCGTGTCGACTCCTTGGGCACCTGGTCGTCCGGCTTCCCGGTCGCCAGCACCACGGCATTGCGGATCCGGGTGGCGACAGCCCACGCCGCCGCCAGCACCTCCGCGTCCGCGGGGTCGACCAGACCCGCCGCGACCGCCTCCGCCAGAGCGGGCAAGGTCTGCGTGGTGCGCAGGCCTGCGACCGAGGCGCCGTGCTGCATCTGCAGCAGTTGCACGGTCCACTCGACATCCGACAACCCGCCAGGACCCAACTTGGTGTGCAGCGCCGGGTCGGCACCACGGGGCAACCGCTCGGACTCCATCCGGGCCTTCAGCCGACGCATCTCGCGGACGTGGTCCGCCGACAGACCATCGGCCGGGTAGCGGAGCGGGTCGATGAGCCCCGCGAACTCCTCACCCAGTCCGGGGTCGCCCGCCACGGGACGCGCTCGCAGCAGGGCCTGCGCCTCCCACGGCGCCGACCAGCGTTCGTAGTAGGCGCGGTATGAGGCCAGGGAGCGGGACATGGGGCCGTTGCGTCCCTCCGGCCGCAGGTCGGCGTCCACCATCAGCTCGGGATCGGGCGACGGGAGCGCCAGCAGGCGCCGCATCTCGTTCGCCACCGCCACTGCCTGGCGCGAGGCGACGTCCTCCGGCGTACCGGGCAGGGCGTCATGCACGAAGAGCACATCGGCATCGGAGGCGTACGACATCTCCCCGCCGCCGAAGCGGCCCATCCCGATGACCGCCAGGCGCACCCCGAGTCTGTCGCGACCGGCAACCGCCATCACGGCCACCTGCAGGGCAGCGGTGAGTGTGGCGGTGGTGATGTCGCTGAGGGCCACGCCCGTCGCCTCGGGGTCGCCGTCCCCCAGGCAGTCGGCGACCGCCACCCGGAACAACTCGCGGCGCCGGAAGACCCGCACTGCGCCGATGGCCGCCACGGGATCGTCGTGCCGGCCGGCCGAGGCCAGCGCCTCGGTCTCGAGTGCGGCCGGTGGCCGGGTCGAGAGCTCGGTGCCCTCGGCGAGCATGGCGACGGCCTCGGGCGCGCGCAACAGTAGGTCCGACGCGTACCTGCTGGACCCGAGGAGGGCCGCCAGGCGCTGCGCCGCCGCCGACTCGTCGCGCAGCAGCCGGAGATACCAGGGGGTACCCCCCAGGGCGTCCGAGACCTGCCGGAACCCCAGGAGGGCGCCATCGGGGTCCGGACTGTCGGCGAACCACCCGAGCAGCACCGGAAGCAAGGTGCGCTGGATCGCGGCCCGGCGGCTCACCCCCGAGGACAGGGCCTCCAAGTGCCGCAGGGCGGACCCGGGGTCGGTGAACCCCAGCGCCACCAGCCGCTCCTCGGCCGCCTCCGGCGTGAGCCGCACCTCCCCCGGCTCCAGCCGCGCGACAGCCTGCAGCAAGGGCCGGTAGAACAACTTCTCGTGCAGGCGCCGTACCTCCCGGCGGGTCTCCCGCCACCGGTCATCGAACTGCTGCTCCGGGTCCATGCGGAACCCCAGGGACCGCGCCACCCGGCGGAGGTCGCGCTCGTTCTCGGGCACCACGTGCGTGCGCTGCAGCCGGTACAGCTGCAGGCGATGCTCCAGCATGCGCAGGAAGCGGTAGGCGTCGGCGAGGCCGGACGCGTCCTTGCGACCCACGTAGCCGTAGTTCGCCAACGACTCCAGCGCGCGCATGGTGTTGGCGTTGCGCACCATCGCATCCCCGCGGCCGTGGACGAGTTGCAGGAGTTGCACACTGAACTCGACATCCCGCAGCCCGCCCTGACCGAGTTTGAGCTGCCGTTCCGCGGAGCGGCTGGCTACCGATTCCTCGACTCGGCGGCGCATCGCCTGGACGTCGTCGACGAAGTTCTCCCGGCCAGACGCGGACCACACCAATTCGCGCGTCGCGCTGACGTAGGCGTCACCCAGCGCCGTATCGCCGGCCGCGACCCGGGCCTTGAGCAGCGCCTGGAACTCCCACGTCTGCGCCCAGCGGCGGTAGTACCCCAGGTGGCTGTCGAGGGTGCGGACCAGGGCACCGGCCTTGCCCTCGGGGCGCAGTCCGGGGTCCACCTCCCACAGTGAGCCCTCCGGGGTACTGGCACTGCAGACCCTCATGAGCGCGGTGGCCAGCGCGGTCCCGATGCGCACGGCGTCGGCGTCGTCGGTGCCGTCGTCGGCGGGGGCGGCCACGAAGATGACATCGACGTCGGAGACGTAGTTCAACTCCTCGGCGCCGCTCTTGCCCATCGCCATCACCGCGAGGCGGCACCGCGCCGCGTCGGGCACATCGTGGCGACCGATCGCCAGGGCGGCCGCCAGTGCCGCGTCCGCTGCGTGCGACAGCCACACCACGACGTCGTCGTAGTCGGCGGTGCCGCACAGGTCGGCGCGGGCGATCCGCAGCAGGATCGATCGGTAGGCCCGGCGCAGCGCCACCGCTCCTTCGGCAGCCGCCACGGCAGCCGTGGGCGCCGCGGCGCCCGGATCCGCCCCGACCGCCGTCAGCAGGTCCCGGCGCATCGTGTCCCGGTCCGGTACCGCTTCGCCGCCCGCCAGGAGGGGCAGGTCGTCGGGGTGCCGCACGAGGTGGTCAGCCAACGCCTCCGAAACTCCCAGCACCGCGACCGTTCCGACGAGCAGTTCGGGATCCCCGCCGAGTTGCGCCACGAGCGCTGCGGGATCCGGCACGGCCGCTGCGATGCGGGCCAGGGACAGCAACGCCAGGTCCGGATCGGCCGCGTCGCCGAAGGCCGTCAGCAGGGCGGCGCTCAGCGCGCCGGACAGAGGTTCCGCGGTCAGGATGCCGGCCGCCCGGGCGGGGTCACCGAAGCCGAGGCGGGCCAGCGTCGCCTCCGCCGGCCGGCTCACAGGATCGGCAGGTAGCGGTCGAGTTCGAACGGTGTGACCTGCTGGCGGTACTCCCGCCACTCGGCACGCTTGTTGCGCAGCAGGTAGTCGAAGACGTGCTCTCCGAGGATCTCGGCGACGAGTTCGCTGGAAGCCATGGTGTCGACGGCTTGCCCGAGGCTGCCGGGCAGCGGCTCCATGCCCAGGGCGCGGCGCTCCGCCTCGGTCAGCGACCAGACGTCGTCCTCCGCCCCCGGCGGCAGTTCGTACCCCTCTTCGATGCCCTTCAGCCCGGCCCCCAGCACCACCGCGAACGCGAGGTAGGGGTTGCAGGCCGGGTCGAGTGTCCGCAGCTCGACGCGCGTCGAACCGCCCTTGTGCGGCTTGTACATGGGCACTCGCAGCATGGCGGAGCGGTTGTTGTGCCCCCAGCAGACCCACGCCGGCGCCTCCCCGCCGCCCTGCAGTCGCTTGTAGGAGTTCACCCACTGGTTGGTGACCGCACTGATCTCCCGCGCATGGGTGAGCACTCCGGCCATGAAGGCGCGCCCCACCTTCGACAACTGGTACTGCGCGCCCGGCTCGTAGAAGGCGTTGGTGTCCCCCTCGAACAGGGAGAAGTGGGTGTGCATGCCCGAGCCGGCATGGTCGGGGAACGGCTTGGGCATGAACGAGGCCACCACCCCGTGCTCGAGCGCCATCTCCTTCACGACCAGGCGGAAGGTCATGAGGTTGTCGGCGGTGGTGAGCGCGTCCGCGTACCGCAGGTCGATCTCCTGCTGACCGGGTGCCTCCTCGTGGTGGCTGAACTCCACCGAGATGCCCATGGACTCCAGCATCGTGATCGTGGAACGCCGGAAGTCGTGCGCGACACCGTGAGGGGCGTTGTCGAAGTAGCCGTAGCGGTCGATCGGCTCCGGCGGCGGACCGCCGGGCTCATGCGGGGCCGTGAAGAGGAAGAACTCGATCTCGGGGTGGGTGTAGAACGTGAAGCCCAGGTCGGCGGCTTTCGCCAGCGTGCGTTTCAGCACGAAGCGCGGGTCGGACCACGCGGGGCTGCCGTCGGGCATGAGGATGTCGCAGAACATCCGCGCGGTACCGCGGGACTCACCGCGCCACGGCAGGATCTGGAAGGTCGAAGGATCCGGCTTGACGATCATGTCGGCCTCGGACACCCGGGCGAACCCCTGGATCGCCGACCCGTCGAACCCGATGCCCTCGTCGAAGGCCCCCTCCAGTTCGGCCGGCGCGACGGCGACGGACTTGAGGGTGCCGAGGACGTCGGTGAACCAGAGCCGGATGAACCGGATGTCCCGCTCCTCGATGGTGCGGAGGACGTACTCGGTCTGTTTGTCCATGCCCCCATCTTGCCCCAGGCCCCACCTCCGCGGGGCGCGGGCCGTTCAACCTCTGCCCGCGGGTGCGGCGGCGGTAAGGTCCTGGGGTGGCCGCGTTGACGATCGCACTCGCCCAGGTCAATCCCACGGTGGGCGACCTCACCGGGAACGCCCGGCAGGTGGTGGACGCCTGCCAGCTGGCGGCGGGGGCCGGTGCCGACCTCGTGGTCTTCCCCGAGATGACGCTCACCGGCTACCCCATCGAGGACCTGGCGCTGCGGCACTCCTTCATCGCCGCGTCCCGGCAGACGGGGGAACAGTTGGCGGCAGACCTGGCCGCGGAGGGCCTGGGAGCACTCACCGTCGTCTTCGGGCTGCTCGACGGCACCGACGAACCCGAAACCGACCTGGGAGTGCCCCGCTACCGGCCCGCCAACGCGGCGTGGGCCGTGCGCGGCGGCCAGGTCATCGCCCGCTACCACAAACACCACCTGCCGAACTACGGCGTGTTCGACGAGTACCGCTACTTCGTCCCCGGGTCGGAGCCGGTCGTCGTCGACGTGGCCGGACAGCGAGTGGCCGTCAGCATCTGCGAGGACCTGTGGCAGGAAGGGGGCCCCGTGCAGTGGGCTCGCGAGGCCCGGGCCGACCTGCTGCTGGTCATCAACGGGTCACCGTACGAACGCGCCAAGGACGACCTGCGCCTGGAGTTGTGCCGCCGCCGGGCTGCGGAAGCCGGCTGCACGCTGGCCTACGTCAACATGGTGGGCGGTCAGGATGAACTGGTCTTCGACGGCGACTCGATGGTGGTCACGGCCGACGGTCGTCTGGTGGCACGGGCGCCGCAGTTCGTGTCCTACCTGCTGGTCACGTCGTTGCCCGCATCCCCCACCCAGGAACCCGTGCGCAGCGACCGGCACGTCGACGTCGTCCTGACCGGGGAGCCGGCGCTGATCGTCGGGGACGGCCGCGGCATCCCCTACCTGTCGGCGGAGGCCGAGGTCTACGGGGCGCTCGTGACGGGGCTGCGCGACTACGTGCGCAAGAACGGGTTCGCCTCGGTGATCCTCGGCCTGTCGGGTGGCATCGACTCGGCCCTGGTCGCGGCGATCGCGTGCGACGCGATCGGTGCTGCCAACGTGCACGGGGTGTCCCTGCCGAGTGTCTACTCCTCCGAGCATTCCCGCAGTGACGCGGCCCTGACCGCCGAACGTACCGGGCTGTCGTTCCGGACTGTGCCGATCGCCCCGATGGTGCAGGCATTCCAGGGCTCGCTGCACCTGACCGGCCTGGCCGAGGAGAACCTGCAGGCGCGGGTGCGCGGCGTCACGCTCATGGGACTCAGCAACGCCGAGGGGCACCTGGTCCTGGCGACGGGGAACAAGACG
>JAPOIY010000150.1 GCA_029978705.1 Actinomycetota bacterium | reverse complement strand
TCCTGGCTCCCTTTCCGCCACAGCCCGCGAGGCGGGCTCCACCGTGGCTGTAGGCCACCGCCCAACTGCCGGACGGAGCCCCTTGGAGGTCATTGGCCGCGGACGACCCTAGCGGCGCATGCGGCGCAGTCAACCCCGCGCGGGCACTGTATTTACCGTTTTCCGCAGTTTCCGGATGACACTGCAACCATTTGTTGCAGGACATCCGGGGTACCGGTCAGCCGTTGTCCGCGTCCGGGGCACCCCGGCGACGCCGGCGGCGCGACACCGCCCGCAGCGAGAACACCAGCGCCAGGAACAGGATGGCGGCGCCCAGGATGATTCCGTTCACCACGCGCCCGTCCTCGGCGCCGGCGGAGGAGATCTCCATGCGCAGGCACTCCCCGTAGGGCATCGACCACGAGGCCACGTACCGGTCGCGCGACAGGGTTCCGTCGGCGGAGTACTGGGCGATGCGGGCGGGCATAGCCCACGCGTAGCGAAACTGCAGGCCCGTCTGCAGCGCCAGGTCGGCGCGGGTGAAGTCCACCCGGCGACTGCGCGCGTTACACGGCGGATCCAGCACGTCCCCCACTCCGCCGCGCGACGCGATGGAGAACGTGGGTGCCACCGAGCGACCGCGGTCGCGGTAGGCGGCGGTGAAGTCGTCCACCAGCATCGACTGCAGCGGCACCCGCGAAGGCAGGCCCGTGATGCCCTGCTGGGCCTCGCCGCCCGGGGCAGTGCCGCTCTCAGGGGTCGTGGAGGTGCTGGTGGGCGAGTCACCGGGGTTGGGCGCGGCCCAGTAGCGGCCGGTGGCCGAAAGGATGGGGTCGATGGGCCGCAGCACCCCCAGGGCACTGTTCAGGTCGTCCAACTGGGGCGTGCCGGCCTTCAGGCGCCGCACTGACCGCATCACCACGGTCCCGTCCGCCTCGGTGCGCTGCGAGAACGGCCCGCCCGAATTGCCGGGGGCCCGCCACCGCTCGGTGCGGACGTCCAGGAACCGCTCGAAGGTGCCCTCCTGGAGCTGCCGCGGCAGGTTGATCGCCCGCTGCGCGGCCGGGTCCAGGCGCATCTCCATCAGCAACGTTCCGCCGCCATCCTGCGAGATGTCGAT
>JAPOIY010000050.1 GCA_029978705.1 Actinomycetota bacterium | reverse complement strand
TTCTTCGCGGGCGCCTTCTTCGCGGGCGCCTTCTTCGCGGGCGCCTTCTTCGCGGGCGCCTTCTTCGCGGGCGCCTTCTTGGCGCTCGGCGGCGCCGTGGCGCGTTCCGCCGCAGATCGGGCGGTGCTACGGGCCACTTCGGCGGCCCGCGCGATGTCGCTGGGCACCCGCGTCGCCGCGTCGACCGCCGCCTCCGCCGCGAGGGTGGGGTCGCCGGAGGCCGCCAGCCCCTTGACCTTGCTGGCGGCGCCGGTCACCGTGGACCCGGCGGCCACGGCAGCGCTGCGGGACACGTCGGCGGCCGTCATCACCGCTCCGGTAGCACGGTCGGTGGCGCGCTGCTGCTCCTTGCGCACCTGGTCCTCGAGGCGCTGTACGTGTTTGCGCACAGCGGCCAGTTCCTCTTCGCGGACAAAACCCATCCGACCGACGGCACGATCCACCTCCGTGCGGATCAGTCCCGTCAGCAGGTCGCGGTTGGTGCGGCTGGCGTCCAGGATCTCGTCGGTCAGGACCTGGACCTGCTCCTGGGTCTGGGTGGAGACCTCCATGCCTTGGGACGTCAGCGCTTCGGCGAGTTCCCGCGCGCGCTGCATCGCCACATCGCTGAGACCGTTGGCTACCTGCAAGTAGCCCTTCACGACGTCCAGCACCATGACCGTTCCTCTCGCCTGGAGTTGCTGTGGTCGTGTGATTGTCCCACTCCCACAGGGCAGCGACGAAACCAGTCGCAGTATCGTGTCCCGAAAGGTCCTGGCGAGGGAGGCTCATGGCGTCCGAAGCGGAGTGTGAGGCCGCCCTCGACACCCTGATTGAGCGGCTGGGGACGGTGGACGCGGACGCCCGGCGCAAGCACGTGCCCGATCGCAGCGTGGGCATCTTTCTGCTCGACCATGACATCTCGTACGTGGGGGACTTCAAGAGCGGGGAACTCATCAACGTCCACAAGGAGTCCGGCGAGAGCAAACCGCAACTGCGGGTCGTCTGTTCCAGCGACGACCTGATCGACATGGTGGCGGGCAGGTTGAAGTTCTCCCACGCCTGGGCCACCGGTCAGGTGCGGTTGGACGCCTCCCTGCGGGATCTGCTGAAACTGCGCGCTCTCGCCTGACCTCAGGGACCCAGGATCTCCTCGGCGACGGCGGCCATCGATGTCCGACCGTCCATGGCCTTCTTCTGGAGCAGCCGGAACGCCTCCGGTTCGCTGATCCCGTAGGCGCGGATGAGTTGGGCCTTGGCCCGGTCGATCAGTTTGCGCTGACGCAACGTGTCCGACAGGTCATCGACCTGCGCGGACAGCGACCGCATCTCGGCGAAACGGATGCGGGCGGTCTCCAGGGCGGGCAGGAGGTCCGAGGCCGTCCACGGCTTGGTCAGGTACGCCATCGCCCCGGCCGCCACGGCCCGATCCACCAGGTCGCGCTGCCCGTAGGCGGTCAGCATGACCACAGCGGTGGTGCCGAGACCGGCGATGTCGGCGGCGGCCACCAGGCCGTCCGAGCCGGGCATGTTGATGTCGAGCAGGGCGATGTCGGGAGCCAGGTCTCGGCACAGGGCCACCGCGGCCGCTCCGTCGCCGCACTCCCCCACCACGTCGTAGCCGAGTTCCCGCAACTGTTCGACCAGGTCGAGCCGGATGACGGCCTCGTCCTCGGCAACGACGACTCTCGGTGGCGTCTCAGACATCCCGCATCCCTCCGGTGCCGGAGAGCCGGACGGTAGGATTCCGGTGTCGCCCCGGTATCCCAACCGGCAGAGGAAGCGGTCTCAAACACCGTCCAGTGTGGGTTCGAATCCCACCCGGGGCACTCACGACCTCACTCCCCCTCGTCGGCCGCTGCTCCCGGGTTCCGGTCGGCGCTGATGGCGGCCAGCACTCCGTTCACGAAACCGGGGGATTCGTCGGTCGACAGTTCCTTCACCGACTCCACCGCCTCGGAGATGGCCACCTCGTCGGGGATGTCAGAGCGCCACAGGATCTCCCACACGCCGATCCGCAGGGCATTGCGGTCGACGCCGGGCATACGGTCCAGATCCCATCCGATCGAAGCCTTCGTGATGTGTTCGTCGATGCGGTCCCGCTCCTGCGTGGTGCCCGAGACGATGTCGACCACGTAGGGGTTGTAGTCCTGCTGGTCCGACTGCTGCCGTCGCTCGCGGTATTCCGCCAGGACGTCCATCGGCGGGACGTCGCGCAGTTCCGCCTGGAAGAGGATGTCGAGGGCGTGGCGTCGGGCCCGGGTTCGCGCCCCCACCTAGTTGACGCGCCCCAGGTAGGACCCATCGCGGGTGTCGACCTTGACCTTGGTGCCCTCGTCGACGAACAGGGGCACCTGGATCTCCGCACCGGTCTCCAGGGTGGCCGGCTTCGTGCCGCCAGTGGAGCGGTCGCCCTGCAGGCCCGGCTCGGTGAAGGTGATGGTGAGTTCCACCGACGTCGGCAGTTCCACGTAGAGCGGGTTGCCGTCGTGCAGCGCGACGACCGCCTCCTGGTTCTCCAGCAGGTAGTTCTTGGCGTCGCCCACCACGGTCTCCTGGACCGGAATCTGGTCGTAGGACGAACTGTCCATGAACACGAACGCATCCCCATCGTGGTAGAGATACTGCATCGTCCGCTTGTCGACGTTGGCGGTGTCGACCTTCACACCGGCGTTGAAGGTCTTGTCGACGACCTTGCCGGACAGCACGTTCTTCAGCTTGGTGCGCACGAACGCACCGCCCTTGCCCGGCTTGACGTGCTGGAACTCCACGACGGTCCACAGTTGGCCGTCGAGGTTGAGCACCAGCCCGTTCTTCAGGTCATTGGTGGTTGCCACTTGCTACTCCCGCCAGGCCCCGGTCATCCGAGGCGGATCAGTTCCCGCGCGGCCGTCGTCAGGCATTCAGTGCCGTCCTCGGTGAGCGCAAGAGTGTCTTCGACCCTGACACCACCGAATCCGGGGATATAGGCCCCCGGTTCGATGGTCAGGACATCTCCTGCCTCCATGGTATCGGTCTGCTCCCGGCCGAGCATCGGTGCTTCGTGGATCTGCAGCCCGACCCCGTGCCCCAGTCCGTGGCTGAACCGGTCTGCGAAACCCGCGGTGGCCAGCTGGTCCCGAGCCGCGGCGTCCGCCACTGACCCGGGGGTCCCCGCTCGGGTGACATCCCGCGCGGCCGCGGCGGCCGCGGCCACGGCGTCGTACAGCGCCACCTGGTCGCGGCTCGGTTCGGCTCCCACGACGAAAGTGCGGGTGATGTCGGAGTGGTACCCCCGGTACAGCGCCCCGGCATCGATCTTCAGCAGGTCGCCCGCGGCGACCGGGCGGTCCGTGGGCGAGTGGTGGGGAATGGCTGAGTGGGGCCCGGTGGCGACGATGGTGTCGAAGGCGACGTCGTCGCCACCGTGCTCCTGCACGAGCCAGTACAGCCGTCGCGCGATCTCCCGCTCCGTCTGTCCGGGCTCGATCTCGCACGTGAGTTCCGCCAGGACGGCGTCGATGATGCCGCAGGCCCGGCGGATGAGGCTCACCTCGCCGGCGTCCTTGCGACGGCGCAGGCCGGCCACCAGTCCGACAGTGGGCCGCAGGGGTGCCTGCGCGACGGCGGTCAGACGTTCGTAATCCGCCAGCGTGACGTGGTCGGCCTCCACTGCCACACCGCCGACCGCGGGGAGTTCGCGCACCGCGACATCCGCTGCTGCGCGACCGGTCACGACCCGGACGTCGGGCGCCTCCGCTGCGGCCTGCTCGAGGTACCGGCCGTCGGTGACGAGGAAGGTGTCCTCGTCGGTCAGGGCGAGCGCGCCGTTGGACCCTGTGAATCCCGTCAGGTAGCGCACGTTGACCAGATCGCTGACCATCATGGCGGCGGCCCCTGCCTCAGCGAACCGGCGTCGGAGACGCTGGCGGCGGTCGGCGTACGGGTGGGTCACGACCGCTGCACGGGTCACGGACGGGCCAGGGCCTGCAGCGCCAACACGTAGGAGCCGGTACCGAATCCGGCGATGGTGCCGTCCGCCACTCCGGAGATGACGCTGTGGTGGCGGAACTCCTCCCGGGCGGCCGGATTGCTGAGGTGGACCTCGATCAACCGGCCCGGGAGTTGGGCGCATGCGTCGCGCAGCGAGTAGCTGTAGTGGGTGAACGCAGCGGGATTGAGGATCACGTCGGCGCGACTGTCCGCGGCCTCGTGGATCCACCCGACGAGTTCGGCCTCGTCGTCGGTCTGGCGCACCTCCGCGGTCACACCGAGGTCGGCGGCGGTGCGCTGCACGAGGTCGGCGAGGTCGGCGAACGTGGTCGACCCGTACACCTCCGGCTCGCGGGTGCCGAGGCGGCGCAGGTTGGGTCCGTTGAGCACGAGGATCACGACACCTCCCGGAACGCAGCAGCCAGCATGGCCTCGTCGGGGCCGGACAGCAGCGCCGGACGGCCGACCCCATCCAACACGATGAACCTCATCGTCGCTCCACGGGCCTTCTTGTCCATGCGCATTGCTTCCAGCAGGCGCGGCCAACGGTCGGGGTCGGGGTAGCGGGTGGGCAGCCCCAGGGACTCCAGCAGGACCCGGGTCCGGGTCAGGTCCTCGGGCATGAGCCCCCCGTCCGCGAGGCTCAGGGCGGCGGCAAACACCATGCCGACGGATACGGCGTCGCCGTGCCGCCAGCGGTAGTCCTCGAGCTTCTCGATGGCGTGGGCCAGCGTGTGTCCGTAGTTGAGGACCTCCCGGCCGAGGACCCGGTCGACCGACTCGTGCAGGTCGTCAGCGACGACGTCAGCCTTTACCTGTACAGCTCGCACCACGAGTTCTTCCAGCACGGCGCCGTCCGGGTCGACGGCCGCGGCCGGGTCCTTCTCGATGAGGTCGAGAATGTGGGGGTCGGCGACGAACCCCGCCTTGACGATCTCGGCCATGCCCGCGGCCAGGTCGGCGGGCGGGAGGCTGCCCAGGCGGTCGAGGTCGCACACCACCTCGCGCGGGGGGTGAATGGCGCCGACGAGGTTCTTGCCCGCCGTGGTGTTGATGCCGGTCTTGCCGCCGACGGCGGCGTCCACCATGGCCAGCAGGGTCGTGGGCACGTGCACGATGTCGGTGCCGCGCAGCCAGGTGGCCGCGATGAAGCCGGCCAAGTCGGTCGTGGCGCCTCCCCCGAACGACACGAGGCAGTCGGTGCGGGTGAACCCGGCAGCGCCGAGGGCGTCCCAGCAGTCCGCGGCCGTATGCGACGTCTTGGCGGCCTCGGCGTCGGGCAGTTCGATCGCGATGGTGGCGTGGCCGGCTTCGCGGAGGGCCTCGGCGAGATCGTCGACCTCATCGCTGAAGACCGGCGCGTAGAGGATGGCCACCTTGTGGGCGCGTTCCGGCACGGCAGCGACGACGACGTCGCCCAACTCGCGGCCCACCACCACGTCGTAAGGGCGCGGGCCGGCGACGGTGACGGTACGGCTCATGAGGTCTCCTCCACCAGGGCGGCCACGGCGTCGGCCACGTCCGCGGGGGTGCGGTTGTCGGTGCTCACCGTGGCAGTTGCGACCTCGGCGTACAAGGGGGTGCGCTGATTCATCATGGCGTTCCACCGGGTACGCACCGGGCCCAGCCCCGCCGGTCGGATGCCCGTGATCCCCAGGCGTTTGCCCGCCTCGTTCGCGCCGACGGCCAGGAAGACCACCGTCTGGTCGGTGAGAGCCGCGCGCAGTACTGCGTCCTCCACGGCACCGCTGCCGAGGACCACGACGGCGTCGTCGGTGGTCAGCGCCGCGCGGGCCGCGGCGGTCTCCCGCTGCCGGAACCCGCTCTCCCCCTCAGCGACGAAGATGTCGGACACGGACATCCCGGCGGCCGCTTCGACCAAGGTGTCGGTCTCGATCATGTCGGCCCGCCAGCGGTCGGCCAGAAGTCCGGCGACAGCGCTCTTGCCGGATCCGGGAGCGCCCACCAGCACCACCCGCGGCGCCATCAGCGGACGACCAGGTGGTCCAGGTAGGACTCGAGGTTGCGGCGGGACTCCCCCAGCGAGTCACCGCCGAACTTCTCGAGGAAGGTGTCGGCCACCGTGAGCGCCACCATCGCCTCGGCGACCACGCCGGCCGCGGGGACCGCGCACACGTCGGAGCGCTGGTTGATGGCGGCAGCTTCCTCACCGGTGGTGACGTCGACTGTCCGCAGGGCGCGGGGGACCGTGGAGATGGGCTTCATGGCGGCGCGCACCCGCAGGATCTCGCCGGTGGACATGCCACCTTCGACGCCGCCGCTCTTGCCGGAGGTGCGCCGCAGGCTGCCGCTGTCGTTGACGATCTCGTCCTGGGCGGCGGAGCCGCGCGTGCGGGCCAGGGTGAACCCCTCCCCGAACTCGACGCCCTTGATCGCTTGGATGCCCATGAGGGCCCCCGCGATCCGGGAGTCGAGGCGGCGGTCCCAATGCACGTGGCTGCCGACGCCCGGCGGAAGGCCGTGCACCACGACCTCCACGACGCCGCCGAGGGTGTCGCCGTCCTTCAACGCCGCCTGGATCTCGGCCTGCATCTGTTCGCTGGCGGCAGGGTCGATGCACCGCACCGGGTCGGCGTCGAGCGCGGCCACGTCCGCGGCGGTCGGAAGGACTGTGCTCTTACTGCTGACCGTGCCGAGTTCGACGACGTGGCTGACGATCTGGATGCCGCCCACCTGGGCGAGGAATTCCCGGGCCACGGCACCGAGAGCCACCCGGGCGGCGGTCTCGCGGGCACTGGCGCGCTCGAGCACGGGCCGGATGTCCGCGAAACTGTACTTCTGCATGCCGGCGAGGTCGGCGTGACCGGGCCGGGGGCGGGTCAGCGGGGCGTTGCGGGCGAGGCCCTCGAGTTCTTCGACCGCCACGGGGTCGGCCGCCATGACCGTGGTCCACTTCGGCCACTCGGTGTTGCCGACCTGGATGGCGATGGGCCCGCCCATGGTCAGGCCATGCCGCACCCCGCCGAGGATGCTGACCTCGTCGGCCTCGAACTTCATGCGTGCGCCTCGACCCGCGCCGAGGCGGCGCCGCGCCAGGTGGGCGGCGACGTCCGCGGACGTGACGGCGACCTGCGCGGGCATCCCCTCCAGGATCGCGACCAGGGCGGGGCCGTGGGACTCCCCTGCAGTCAACCAACGAAGCATGCCGACGATTGTGTCACCGATCCGCCGCTGGGGTGGCCGTCGGCCCTCCCCCGGAACAGTCGCAGGCTGTCCTGTCCCGGGAGGGTGGTGGCACGCGGGGGCTGTGACTACTTCTTGGGCGGCGTCTGGGCGGCGGCGCCAGCGGTGGGAGCCGCACTGGGAGCCGCGGCCGGAGCCGTGGGTGCCGGAGTCGCTGGGCTGGTCGGCGCGGCCGAAGGGCTCACCTCGGTCTCCAGCGGGGACTCGGGCAGGGTGAAGTAGTCCCCGTTGAGGGTCAAGGTGTACGCGTCGGCCGTGTTGTCGGCGCTGGCGGTCACGTCGACGGTCTTGATCAGGAACGCGCGCTCCTGGCGCTCCAGGTTGTCGACGAAAGTCTTGATGTTCGCGTACCTGCCGATGGCGGTGATATCCATCGGCAGCGCGACGATCTTGGTCGAGGCGTTCGGGACCTCGACGGGGGTGCCGGGTGTGATCCCGGTGAGGTCCACCCCCGCGGAGTTCGCGTCGGACTCGATCGCCCGCACGAGATCCGGCTGCTTCACCTCAGCCGGCATCTTCACGCGCACTGCCTCGATCTCATCCAACTTGGCGGGCACCTCGCTGGACTGCTGTTGCAGCTGCACGATCTTGGCTTCGAGGCGGGTGTTCTCCTCGTTGGTGGCCGTCACCTCGTCCCACGTCTCGTTCGCGGCGTTGCGTGCGGGGTTGACGAGAAGGAAGAAACCCAGCAGGAAAATCAGGATCAGTCCACCGATCCCACCGAACAGCCACTTGCGGGTCGCGGTCATTGCGCGGCCCCGTCGGGTGCGGGCGGGGTCGCGGTCGGAGCGGGTGTGGTGCTCCCACTGGTCCCGGTCGCGGGGGGCGGGGTGCCGTATCGGCCGGACAAGGCGTTCGCGCTCAGATCCGCGGCCGACTCCCACGAGATGTCGCCGCCGCCGGTCACCGGCGCGACCGTCGCGTTGGACGCCTTGTCGGTCGTGGGCGCGGCCTTGGCCGAGTTCGTGAGGAAGGGGTACGTGTAGTCCTGCAGGGTCTGCAGACTGTCCAGCCACGCCGCCACCTCGCTGAACGACGACCCGGTGCCGGCGAACGTCATGGTCCCGACGGACTCAGCGGGCGGGAGTACGTCCCCCGGGCTCGTCTGAACGGGCCCCTCCTCACTGATCGCGCCGCCGACGGTGTTGAGGGTGACGCCGGCCGGGGTGGCGAAGGACAACTGGTTGAGCAGGAACGCCCAGCGCACCTCACGTGACATCGCGGTGCTGATGGACTCCTGGGCCAACGAGGCCGTGGCGAACACCCGCGGCACCTCCGCGTACTGGGCGACCTCGCCCAGCAGTTGGGTGCGGCGCATCTCCGCGGCGTTCAGTTGTGTCTCCGCCTCGGACAGATCCCGCTGCGCGAGGTAGAACAGGAGCCCCAGCAACAGGAGGACGAACACCAGGCCGGCCAACAGCCACCGCTTGATGGTGCGCAGCCGCAACTGCTCGAGGAAGCGCTGCGGCAGTAGGTTGACGCGGACGTATCCCGGGAACGGCCGCTCGTCGGGAACGTCGGGCATCTCGGCCGGGACATGCTCCTCGACGACGACGTCCTCGTTCTTGTTCCGGCGCAGGGTCAGTGGACTCATTGGTCGTCCCAGATAGCCAGGCCGACCGCTGCCGAGGCGAGCGGGTCGGCGAAGGACAGATGGTCGGGGGTCAAGCCGCTGTCCCCGGGGCCGAGCGCGGACAGCGGGGTGCCGCGACGGACGGGGAGGCCGGTGGCGATCTCGAGGCGCTCCTGCAGGCCGGGCACCAGGGAGCCGCCGCCGGTCAGGACGATGCTGTCGATGTGGTCGATGGGGCCGGTGGCGAGGTAGTAGTCCAGTGACCCGCGGATCTCGTCGACGAGTTGCTGCACCACATCGGAGATGATCATGACGGGTGAGTCGATGGTCGCCACCATCGTGTCGCCGCCGTCGAGGACGGTCTCGCGCTTGATGGACTCAGCAGTGGGCAGGTTGACGCCCAAGTCGGTGATGAGCCGCTCAGTCACGTCCTGGCCGCCCATCATGAGGATGCGCACGAACTGCGGCACGCCGTTGACGTGGATCACCATGCTGGTCGTCGCGGCCCCGATGTCCACCACCGCCTCGGCCTCCTGCCGCATCCCCAGATGATCGGCGCGCACGAGGGCCCGAACCAGTGCGAACGGGGTGAGGTCCACGTCGGTGACGGTCAGACCGCCCGCCTCGGCGGCCTCGATGGACTTCATGACGACACCCTCGGCGGCACCGACCAGCAAGCCCTTGGTGGTGGCGTTGCCTTCGGCGTTGATGCCCTGCTCCAGCGGTACGAAGTCCAGCACGGTTTCGCTGAGGTCCATCGGGATCTGGTCGCCCACCATCAGCGGCAGGCTCTTGCGGCGCTCGTCGGGCTCGACGTAGGGGATCTCGATGAGCCGCACCACCACCCGCTGGCTGGCGATACCGATGGACACCTTCTTGCTGCGGAACTTGCTCTGCTTCCACAGATGCCGGATCGCCGTGCCGACCGCCTGCGGGTCCATGACCTCGCCCTCCTGGACCGCACCGAGCGGCAGCGGCATCTGGCCGAACCGGTCCAGGCGATAGGCGTTGTCCTTCACGGACAGTTGCACGGCGCGTACCGAGGACGTGGAGATGTCCAGGCCGATGCGCGTGGAACTCATGGTCCGGCCACCTCCCGACTGACGCCCGTCCGTCCCAGCATGGCGCGCGCTGGGCTACCCACACTAGCGATCAACTGGTTTGTGTAACGGTCTGTCCGGATTCGAACTGAACTGTCCGAACCGGAAATTTGCATATTGGTCATCCCAGCAGGGTCCCGACATAGGCATCTGCGAGGTTCTGTCCCCATATGACCGCCAGGAAGGCGCCCGCCAGCATGTAGGGGCCGAAGGGGATCCGGGTCTTGCGCCCGCCCCGCCCGAGCAGTAACAGCGCGACGCCGAACAAGGCCCCCAGCAGGAACCCGAGGAAGGCTCCGACCAGCAGCGAGCCCCAGCCCAGCCACCCCAGATACAAGCCGATCAGCCCGGCGAGTTTCACGTCGCCGAAGCCCATGCCCGCGGGATAGACGAACGCCACGAGGAAGTAGAAGGCGAACAGTGCGAGGGCCCCGAGCCAGGCAGTGAGGTAGTCGCCCCACCGTCCGCCGACCGCTGCGGGGACCAGCAGCAGGAGCCCGGCCACCGCATAGGACGGGAGGGTGATGACGTTGGGCAGTCGCTTCACGTCTATGTCGATGAGCGCAAGGGCCACCGCCACCGCCGCAAAGTACAGGAAAGCCGGGAGGTCCCAGGACAGCCCGAACCGCCACGCCAGGACCGCGAAGAGGACGCCGGTGCCCGCCTCGACCAAGGGGTAACGCACGGAGATGGCGGCGCCGCAGTCGCGGCAGCGGCCCCGCAGGATCAGCCAACTCAGGACGGGGATGTTGTCGTAGCCGCGGATCGGCGTCCGGCAGTTGGGGCACGCGGACGGCGGGTGGACGATGGACTCCCCCCGCGGCACCCGCCAGATGACGACGTTGAGGAACGAACCGATGACCAGGCCCAGGACCAGGCAGCCGACGATGAGCAGGGGTTCCACAGGAGTCATTGTGTCGTGTGCAGCGGATCAAGTGGCCGGTGAGCCACAGGTGCGCTGCGCCTCAGTCTTCCTGCCAGAGCGTGACGTTGATGATGGAGGAGAAGGGAGATTCGGCGTTGGGGTCGAACCAGAAGGTGATGCCCTGGATGCGGCTCTGGCCGTCGTCGATGAGTTCACCCGTTGTCGCCGGGCACCGGTCCGCGGCCACGACCGCGCCGACGGAGCCCTGCGAACTGGTGTTCATCTCCACCTCGTCTCCCGCGACGAACATGCCGCCCACAGGTGTCTGTGGGTTACCGAGCTTCAGGTTGGGACCCACCCACAGGTCGCCCTCCGCGAGCAGGAAGAGATTGCGTATGTACGGGCCGTCGGCCATGTCGAAGTGGGTGTACTCGATGTTGCCGGTTGCCGGGTCGCAGGAACTGGCCTGCGAGGCGATCAGGGTGCGGCGCGGCGGCGTCGCGGGGGCCTGCCCCCCCTGCTTGGTGGTGAGGTTGGCACCGTGGGCGTAGTACACCCCGGACTTCGCCGCGTTCTGCAGGGCGAAGGTCGGGCCGCCGGCGGTCCCGCTGGGGTCGTACTCCACCCCCCAGTTGATGGGGGAGTTCTGATCACCCAGGAGGGGACCTTGGCACGGTTCGTTGGGGGCCACCGTGTCGTAGCCGTGGATGGTGAAGTTCGTCCCACTGCCGGGGCAGAGGTCGAACCACAGGTTCTGGTTGATGGCATCAGCCGCGGTCGAGACGGTGGTGGCCCGGCGGTAGAACGAGAGCGGACGGATCAACGGGAGCGCGACGGCGGGCTGCTGGGTCGGTGCCTGGGTGGTGCCGGTGCAGTCGTTGGAGTACGTGGTGGTGGGGACCGTCCCCGTACCGGAGACGGACCCACAGACCGTGAGTGACTGGTTCGTGAACGTCAGGTCGGCATTGGTGTGCACCCCCGCCACGGGCGGGGCGTTCGGCACCACGTTGATGTCGACGCTGCCGTCGATCGCCAGGTCGCCGCCGGTCAGGATGGCGTGCTGGGGGGCGTAGGGGCTGAAGATGTAGTCCACCCGCAGCATGCGCTCGGAGGCATTGGCATCTGCCCGCGACGGGGACCATCCCATCGCGTAGATGGTGCCGGAGTTCACGGTCTGCGCGGGTCGGATCACCACGAACTGCCCCGATGCCCCCTGCTGCAGGCATCCGGGCCGATCCGCGAGGGCTTCCAGGGCGGCGCGGGCCTGTCCCATCTCGTCGGCGCCACTGAACTCGGCCTGCTCCGGGGCGGCACACGGGGTGGCGGACTTCAACACGGCCCCCGCAGGCGACGGGATGGCGTATCCGGTGGAGATGCCCTGATCGAAGGCGTCCTGCTGCCGGGCGAACGCGATGTCGACGCCCTCCTCGGCTGCGGCGAGCGACAGTTCGAAGTCGGTCCGGTTCTTGGACTGGCGCAGCGAACTGGTGGCGATCATGAGGGCGGTCGCGATCAGGGAGAACACGACGAGGGAGATCCCCATGACGAGGATGAGTCCCGCGCCGGAGTCGCTCCGAACGGACAGGTGGCGCTGCTGCATGGTGACCTCACCCGTTCCTCAGTCGTGCCGACGTGGAGGCGAGCCGTTCGCCCACTCCCCCGCCGGCCCGCGGGTCGTAGAACATCTTGAACGTGACGAGGTCGGGCTCCACGCCGGCTGTGGCGAACGACCCGATGGGTTCGTACTCGAAGAAGGTGCGACACGTGCTGTCTCCTTCGATGACGAGGGAGTCTGCGACCTTCCCGGCCGGCTGGGTGCCTTCCCTGCGGAAGACATCGCAGTGCACCCCATCGCCTGAGGGAGTGACGTACCACGTGACGAGTTCCTCCGGCTCGGTCCAACTCGCCCCTGCCGTGGCAGGGGGTCCCACGTAGTTGGCGTTGTGGTCGAGCCACAGTTCCAGGTGGAGCCGGCAGTCGGTGTCGGTTCCACCTCCCGGCATGACGCCGTCGCACGTGACCCGGCTGGCCTCACGGATGTCCCGGGTGACCCGGTCCAGGACCACTTTGGCGTCAGCGAGCCCCTGCCCCTCCTCGTCCGTACGCACGAACACCCGGCTGGTCTGCGTCATGGCTCCCACGACCAGGGTGCCCACCACGCCGAGCAGCACCATGGTGACCAGGACTTCGATGAGGGTCATGCCCCGGTCCTCCCGCAGGCGAGTGGTGGTCATCATTTCTCCACCACCGTGATGCGCGCCGGGAACTTGTCGTGGTCGTAGGCCAGAGCGACGTTCTGGCTCCCGGTGTTGGTCACCCGGAATCCCAGGTAGGAGGTCTTGGCCAGCTTCTGCACCGTGGTGAGCGGGAAGTCGATCACGACCTCGCGGTATCCGCCGCCCCCTTCGCAGGCGGTCACAGGGGTGGCGGCCGAACTCTGGATGGTGGCGTAGGTCGTGTTGGCTCCCGACACGGTGGCCTTGAACAGTTGGGCCTGGATCTGGGCGGGGGTCCCGGGGTCGAGGTTGCGCACGAACAGGCGCAACCGAACGGTTCCGGTGTACCAGGTGTTGGCCCGCAGCATCTGCCAGGTCGCGTTCTGGGCCGGCAGAGCCGTGGACCCCCCGGGCTGGAGCACACGCCCGGGCTTGCTGGAGTCCACGTCCAACGAATAGGACGGCAGCGTCCAGGACGCATCGAGCACGCCGTTGTTGGTGGTGAGGTCCAGGGGGTTGGCCGCGTTGGTGCCCGCCACCGGGTCGTTGGCGCCAGCGGGCGGCCACGGGGTCTTGCCGGAGTTGTGCAGGTAGTACGACACCACGGTGTAGGCGGGCACCGCCGCCGGGTCGGAGGTGTTGGCGTCCAGGCAGACCTGGGTGTTGGCCGGCGGCGGGGTGGTGTCCTTGACCGTGAGATTCATCGACCAGCTGCCACTACCGGTAGCGGCGGTGGGTTGTGCGGTGGACTTGGCGTTCCCGGTCCAGGTGAAGGTTCCCGTGTCGGCTGTCGAGTCGGCCACCGCCCAGAAGTTGAAGGAGTCGTAGGGGTCGATCTGTCCGGTCTGGGTGATGGCGGGGTCGACCGCGGCGTCGAAGAGGCCGTCGGGGGTGGCATCGGCCTGCGACGTGCGGTCCTGGTAGAAGGTGATGCCCGGCGGGGTCGACGACAGCGTCCAACTGTCCCAAGCCCCCCGGTTGGCCAAGCGGAACCCCCAGACCGCTGCTGACCCGGGGGACACGGTCAGGTCGGTCGGAGTGGTCGGCACCACTTCGAAGTCGGGATTCGGCAGGCCCTGGGTCTTGAGTGAGATGGCGGAGCTGGCCACTCTCTCCTGCGTGGTCCCGTAGCCGTCCCAGGTGACGACGATGCGGGCCTCTCGCTCGCCCGTCGACGTGGCCGGTGTCCAGACGTACGTGCGCACCGTGTAGTCCACGTTGTTGGACTGGACCGCCTCGGTGGTGGCGGGGGGCGCGCCGTCCCCTACCAGCGTGGTCAACTCCCCCCAGGGGAGTTGGCGCAGACCCTCCAGCCGGTCGTTGGCCAGGTCGATCGCCTGCTGGTTCGCGCGGGCGATCTGAGTCGAGCGGACGGCACCGATCGCCGCGTAGGCGAGGGCCGTGAACAGTACGGTCGCGACCCCCAGAGCCACGACTGCCTCGATCAGTGTGAAGCCGGAGTCGTCGCGACATGACCGTCGGACGAGCCGGCGGCACAGATCACGAGGACGTTTCTCCACCCACGGGATATCGTCACGGACGGCCTCTCGCTTGAGGACTCCCGGTTGCCTGCTCACGGTGATCTCCTGACGCAACACGAGGCCCCCGGCGTGTGCCGGGGGCCTCGAATGCTGCGGTCTGTCTAGACCGTCACTGGGCGGGGCAGGTCGCCGTGGTGCCCTGCTCCTGCAGACCGGTGGTCGAGCCGTAGCTGAAGTACGTGCCCGAGGCGGACTGGGCGATCAGGCAGTAGTCGGCGCCGGCATTGGCCGTCACGTCGATGGCTGCAGTGCCACCCTGGTAGTTGTTGCCGTCGGAGTACTTGAAGCCGGCGCTGACCAGCTCGGCGGCAATCGGAGACTGCGTCGAGTAGGCGTTGTTCTGGGTCAGGTACGTCTCCTCGGCGGTCGCGGCGTTGCGCAGGTCGGCCTGCACGGCCCCGTTCCAGGCGTTCTCGCGCTGCCGCAGGAAGACCGGGATCGCGATGGCGGCCAGGATGCCGATGATGATGATGACAACGAGGAGCTCGATGAGGGTGAAGCCCTCGTCCTCGCGTTGCTTGCTGAGACGATCGATCATGATCGTTTCCTTTCACTTGTTCCCAAGTGCCCTATGGATGATGAGGGCGATGACAAGTGGTGGATCGTCGTGGACGTACGTGCCCTGAAGGTTTTCTTGCGGGTTTCCAGACAATAGGGCCGAACGGGTGAATTACGGCACCGGTTCTGGCGCCGACCTACGGATCGGGTGTGGCAGCGATCACTGCCGACTGCGGTATAGGCACGCCCAGGCGGTCAGGTACCACCAACTGAACAGCCCACCGACCAGCATCGCGAGAGCGCCGGCCATCCATCCGCTGATGAAGAAGGTGTTCAGCGCCGACAGCAGGAAGCCCAGCGTGAGCAGGATGCCGACGATGACGCCGGTCACGACCCAGCGGACCGGGTGGCGCCCGATGGCCCGGAAGTTGGCCACGAATGGGGTGTCGCTGTCGTCGGACACGGCGGCGACGGGCACATAGACGGTGACCCAGGCGACGAGAGTTCCCAGGAGGGGCGACACCAGCCACCCCAGCGTGATGGCCACCGCCTGCACCACCACCCACACCACGAACCGCCCGGCGTGGCGGCGGAACCGCCCGAGGACGGCGCCGAACGGGGCCGGCCCCGCCGCCGCTTCGTACGCCCCCGCAGCCAGCACCCCGGCGGTCACGAGGAACATCGCTGCCGACAGCACCAGGAGCACCAGGAAGGGCAGCGTCCAGGACACCTGCGGGTCGGGCAGGAGCAGGACCACCTGCACGACCGCGTTGACCACGAGGACGACGAGCGCAGGCACCGCGGCCCGCCACATCCTCCCCAGACCGCTGAGCAGGGCGGAGAACCCGTAGTACCGCTCCGCCGTCATCGCCGGCCCGCCTTCGTCAGGACAGCCGCGATCGGGCCGGAGTACAACTCCCGTTTGCCCACCGTGACGGTCATCGTCTCGGCCTCGGCGCCGGACGCGGTCGCCTCGATCCGCTGGCCCGACACAGTGGTCCCGGAACAGGAGTAGGCGTCGGTGCCGAACGTGCACACCGGGGCCACCAGGATCGGGACGTCGTGGGCCGACAGGACATCGTTGACCGCGATGTTCAGTCCCGTCACCTTGTCCCCGGCCACCGGCTTCAGCGTGGACAGTTCTGTGTTGATGTTGGCGCAGCCCGACAACAGCACGCCGCCGGCAGTCAGGGCGATCCCGAGGGCCAAGCGCCGGCTCACGCGGCACCCCCCCGGGAGTTGGCAATGAGGGTCGCCTGACGCGCCATGGTCTCCTTCTCCAGTTCCCGGTCGCTGATGTGCGCCAGGTCGAACGGCGCGGGTAGCAGCAGTTCCACGTTGCGGTCCAGGGGAGAGCCGAGGCGCATGAGCGGGTTGGCGGTCCAGTCGTTGCTCGCCAGTTCCCGGCTGAGCGACGCCAGGCCCTCCTGACTGAAGTCCCCCTCCCGCCACGACGCCGGGCTGGCGTGGTCGAGCGTGGTCGCGAAGATCGACAGGGTGCCGTCGCGGTTGTCCACGATCTCCAGGAGTTGTTGCTGCTGCGGGTAGTCGATGCAGGAGGCGGCGGTGACCTCCCAGAACCCGCCCTTCCCGTCGTCGCGGGGGTGCGCCACGATCGTGTTGATGTGGGTGTGGCCGTTGGCCCACGCGATGAGGTTCGGATACTGGAGCAGCATGTCGACGAACTGCTCGGTGTGGATCAGCGGCTGGGACTCCCCGATTGCGGCCACAGCCGTGTTCTCCAGGGTTTTGCTGTTGTGGTGGCTGATGACGATCGCCAGTTTGCGCTGGTCGCGCGCCTGACCCAACTGGTCCTGCAGCCAGTCGAACTGGTCCTGCGGCACGGCACCGTCGGCCCCCATCACCTGATTGCACGTGTCGAGGCCGAACAGCCGCAGGTGGGGG
>JAPOIY010000019.1 GCA_029978705.1 Actinomycetota bacterium | reverse complement strand
TGATCCTCGAACGACTCGTGCTCGGTGATCAGGACCAGTTCGAACGCGCTGCTCCCGGAGTTCTGGTTGCGGCCGACCCGTAGTGCCTTCAGCCCGGCCACCTGACCGACCATGCCGCGCAACCGACCGATCGCCTCGTCGATATCGCGGGGATCGGTGAAGCGGAACATGACGACGTGGGTGACCATGCGGCGATCCTAGTGCTCGCCCCATTTCCGCACGCCGGCCACGAATGGACATTGACCTGACGCCCAGCGTTCACATGCAGGTGGCGCTCCGGAAATCTCAGGCCTCTAGCGTTCCCGTCACGACGTCCTGATCTGTGGGCGTGACAACAATGGGAGGCAGGGTGAACAACACCCGCATCAAGTGGGGCGTGGCGGTCATGATGACCGGCGGCGCCCTGACTCTGGCCGCGTGTGGTGGGCAGCAGTCCGGAGGTTCCGGAACTTCGGGAGGGGCGTCCGGCGCCGTCGCGGTGGACGGCTCGTCAACGGTGGCTCCGCTGACCTCGGTGGCAGCCGAACTCTTCCAGGCCCAGAACTCTGGCGTGAACGTCACGGTGGGCACCTCCGGAACAGGCGGGGGCTTCGAGAAGTTCTGCCGCGGCGAGACCGCCATGAACGACGCGTCCCGGCCCATCGAAGCCGAGGAGAAGGCCGCGTGCGAGCAGGGAGGAGTCAAGTACGCGCCTTTGACCGTGGCCAACGACGCTCTCACGGTGGTCGTGAGCAAGGAGAACACCTGGGCAAAGTGCCTGACGACCGAACAGCTGAAGAAGATCTGGGAGCCCAAATCGCAGATCAACAACTGGAATCAGGTCGACTCCACCTTCCCCGACGAGAAGTTGACCCTCTTCGGGCCCGGCACCGACTCCGGGACGTTCGACTACTTCACGGACGTCATCAACGGTGAAGAGGGAGCCAGCCGCACCGATTACACGCCCAGTGAGGATGACAACGTGGTCGTCCAGGGGGTGTCTGGATCCAAAGGCGGAATGGGCTACTTCGGGTACACGTACTACGAGGAGAACACCGACAAGGTGAACGCCGTCCAGATCGACAGCGGCAACGGGTGCGTCACTCCCTCGCCCGAGTCGGTCCAGGACAAGTCCTACACACCGTTGGGGCGCCCTCTGTTCGTCTACCCTTCCATCCAGGCGTTGGGATCCAACGCCGCGTTCGCCTCATTCCTGACGTACTACGTCGAGAACGACGCGAGTATCGCCGAGCAGGCGAAGTTCATCCCGCTGAACGATCAGCAGAAGACGGAACTGAACTCGGCGTTCCAGAAGGCCCTTTCCGAAGCGGGCGTGTCGGGTTCGTCGCCGGCGGCGAGCTGAACCGTGGCCGCTGCTTCGGTGACCCTGCGGAAGGACGGCGGGCAGATCCCGCCGTCCTTCCGGCAGTCGTCTCCTCGTTACGGGGAGAAGGTGATCGGTGTCCTGCTCTTGGCGGCTGCCGCAATCTCGATCCTCACCACGGTGGGGATCATCTGGTCGCTGCTCGTTCCGACCATTCAGTTCTTCAGTAACGTCCCCGTCACCGACTTCTTGTTCGGTACGCAATGGTCCCCGCTCTTCGCGTCTCCTGAGTTCGGCGTCCTCCCCCTCGTCTGCGGCACGCTCGTCATCACCGGCATCGCCTGCCTCGTGGCCATCCCCCTCGGTCTCTTGTCCGCCATCTACCTCTCCGAGTACGCCAGGCCCAAGACGCGGGCCACCCTCAAGCCGATCCTGGAACTCCTCGCCGGAGTGCCCACCGTCATCTTCGGATTCTTCGCGCTGGAGTTCGTGACACAAGTAGTGCTCAAGCCGATCTTCCCGGAGATCCAGGTCTTCAACGCGCTGTCCGCGGGACTGGTCATGGGCGTGATGATCATTCCCACCGTGGCGTCCCTGTCGGAGGATGCAATGGCAGCCGTCCCGCACGGGCTACGAGAAGGGGGATATGCCCTAGGGTCCACCAAACGCCAGGTCGCGGTGAAGGTCGTTGTTCCTGCCGCCCTGTCCGGAATCGTCGCCGCCTTCGTCCTGGCCGTATCCCGCGCCATCGGCGAGACGATGATCGTCGCGGTGGCCGCCGGTCTGCAGCCGAACCTGAGCCTCAACGTGCTCGAGGGAATGCAGACGATGACGTCCTTCATCGCGGCGGCCGGCTCGGGCGATCAGCCGACCGGCTCCATCGGTTACCAGACGATCTTCGCGGTAGGAACGTTGCTGTTCCTCATGACCTTCCTCATGAACATGGTGAGCATCCGTTTGGTGCGCAAGTACCGGGAGGTGTACGAATGAGCCCCACGCTCGATGACATCGCCCCCCTCGAGATCGAGGCAGGCACCCTACAGTCGCATCACAGCGAACTACCGGAGAAGGGCTTCCGGTGGGTTCTCCTTCTGTCGCTGGCCATAGCCCTGTTGACGCTGGCCGCCCTGCTCGCCTTCATCCTCGTGTCCGGGGCGCCGCGGTTCAATCTCCAACTGTTCACCAACATGCCGTCGATCCGACTCCCGGAGATCGCGGGGGCGCAGTCGGCGATCACGGGCACGATCTGGGTGATCGTCACCACTGCGGTCATCTCCTTGCCGGTCGGCATCATGGCGGCCGTCTACCTGGAGGAGTACGGGAATCCCAATGGGCGGTTCCATCGCCTGGTAGAGATCAACATCCAGAACCTGGCGGCGGTACCGTCCATCGTCTACGGCATCCTCGGGCTGGGAGTGATCGCGCGGGCGCTGGCGCTGGGGCAGACCGTGATCACGGCCGCACTGACCCTGTCTCTTTTGATCCTGCCCATCATCATCATCTCCACCCGGGAGGCGATCCGGGCCGTCCCGCAGTCGATTCGGTTCGGGTCGATGGCCCTGGGGGCCACCAAGTGGCAGACCATCTGGAAACAGGTGCTTCCGGCGGCCACTCCAGGCACAGCGACAGGCGCGATCCTGGCGCTGTCCCGCGCTATCGGTGAGGCGGCTCCTCTCCTACTCCTGGGGGCGGTCACGTTCATCACCTTCAACCCCAACGGCCTGATGAGTTCCTACACGGTCATGCCGATCCAGATCTACAACTGGGTCTCCCAGTCGCGTGACGCCTTCCATGTGTTGGCTGCTGCCCTGTGCATCGTGCTGCTTCTCCTCCTGCTCCTCATGAATGGGGCGGCGATCTTCCTTCGAAACAAGTACCAGAAGAGATGGTGACGCCATGACGACCGAATCAGCCATTGCAGGCGTAGCGGAAGCGAAGGGAGATGGCGTGGAGGATCGGCCAACCGAAAGAGCGACCGTTCCTCGACCGGCGACGGGAACGCCCAAGCGGCCTGTGTGGGATGCCGGGGAGACGATCCTCAATCTCTGGAACGTCGGCGTCTGGTACGGCGACTATCACGCCTTACGCGGGGTCTCCATGGACATGCGCCGCAATGAGATCACGGCTCTGATCGGGCCGTCGGGCTGCGGAAAGTCCACTCTGCTGCGCTCGCTCAATCGGATGAACGACCTCATCCCCGGCACCCGGGTCGATGGCTCCATCACTGTGCAGGGTCAGGACATCTATGCTCCCGACGTCGATCCAGTAGAGGTACGCCGTCACATCGGAATGGTCTTCCAGAAGCCGAACCCCTTCCCCAAGTCCATCTATGACAACGTCGCCTACGGGCCGCGCGTCCTGGGACAGAAGAAGGGCCTCGACGATGTCGTCGAAGAGGCCCTCACGCGGGCCGCGCTCTGGGATGAGGTCAAGGACAAACTCAAGAGCAGTGGTCTGGCGCTCTCCGGCGGCCAGCAGCAACGTCTGTGCATCGCCCGCTGCATAGCCGTGCGCCCTCAGATCATCCTGATGGATGAGCCCTGCGCGTCACTTGATCCCATCGCGACGCTGAAGATCGAAGACCTCATGCAGGAACTGGCCAGTGACTACACCATCATCATCGTGACCCACAACATGCAGCAGGCCGCCCGTGTCTCGGACCGCACGGCCTTCTTCACGGCGAAACTGGACGGCGACGGGGAGCGATTCGGTGAGTTGGTCGAGTACGACGTGACTCACACGATGTTCACGCAGCCCAAGGATCAGCGCACCGAGGACTACGTGTCCGGTCGGTACGGGTAATTGCCTCTGCGGGGACAAGTCCCCACTGAGGCAGGCTCACACCTCGATGCGTTCGCAGGCGACGAAGTCCCAGCCGCGACGCGTGATCCGGCGGTGGACCACGACCATGCCTCCCGGTGGCAGCGGCTCTTTGAAGAGATGCTGATCGCGGCGCTTCGCCTCGGCGGCGAACGGCTTGAGGAGGCTGGGCAGCACCGGGCGGTGGGAGCAGACGCACAGGCGGTGGGTGGAGTCCGCCAGCGTGGTGATGCGGCGCACCGCCGCCTTGGGTTTCTCGGCGAAGGCGGCCTCGCTGAACAGGAGCTCCTGCTCGATGGACACGCGGTCCCGCGACGCGTACGGCTGCACGGTCTGCATACAGCGGGTGGCGTCGGAACTGTGGATGCGGTCCAGGGCGAACGCCCGCAGGATCGGCACCAGATCCTTCGCCTGGCTGCGCCCCTTGCCGCTGAGCGGCCGCTGAGCGTCGTTCTTGCCCTTGAAATCGGCCCGCTTCATCGCTGATGTGTGGCGCAGGAGGACCAGCGGACTGGTGGGCGGCATGGCCAGTCCGCGGCGCACCATCTGGTAGTCGCGTTTGTAGGAGAGCAGGCCGCGCGCCTGCTCGGGCGTCACCCAGCGGATCTCGTCGATCTCGCTGTCCGGCGTGAACCCCTGGTCGGTGCCCACGGTGGCCACCCAGTAGTCGACGATCTTCGGGCGCCCCATGACGGGGTATGCCTGCCGGCCCAGGTGGGGTCCGAGGATCGGGATGATCCCGGTCTCCTCGTCGCACTCGCGCACCGCCGCGGTCACGACGTGCTCCCCTTTGTCGAGTTTTCCCTTGGGCAGGGACCAGTCCTTGTGGCGGGGCCGGTGCACGACCAGGAGCTTCGGCCCACGCGAGGACTTGCGGAGCAGGACCACGCCCGCGGCGCGAACGGCGATCTCGACCATCACGCGAGGTGGGTGGTGTCGTGGATCTTCTCGATCCGCGGCCACAGTCGGCGGAACTCCCGGCGGAGGTTCATCTCGTAGTCGACTTCGCGGCCATAGAGGAGGCCCAGGGCGAAGCCGCTGGCCGCGTCGATGTGCGCTTCCGCGGCCAGCGTCTTCAAGGTCATCTGGGCGACGTGGGCGTCCTGATGGTCGCCCAGGATCTCGGTGACCTCCTCGAGGGCTTTCACCAGGTCCTTGGCGGGCTTACCGAAGACCGGCTCGACCGCCTCGGCGGCGTAGCGGGCCTTCTTGGCCGCGATCCGGGTCTCGTGCCACGGGTAGGCGGGACTGTCGAGGTGCAGTCCCCGCACGTCCTTGGCCAGCCGTTTCCACGTCTTCTCCACCAGCGGCGGGAGAGCCTCGGCGCACGAACGGTCGGCAAGCGGGGTCAGGTGCGGGTCCGCCACGGCTTCCACGAGGTCGACGAGGAGGCGTTGGTGCCGGTCGCTGCGCAGGGCCGCCAGTGCGTGTTCCCGGGCGTCGGTGATCCGCGCTGACAGTTCCTTGTCGACCGTGGTCTGAGCGAGGTACTGCTCGTCGGGGGGGAGGTCCGCGGCCCGCTCGTCCAGACGCTCGATCATGACCTCGGTGTCGCGCACGGCCCCCAATTCCCCGGCGATCCAGCCCAGTTCGTCGCGCAGGTGCCGGGCCCAGTCGGTGTCGACCAACGGCCCGAACCCCTTCAGGCCGCTGCGCAGCCGGCGGGCGGCCACCCGCATCTGGTGCACGGAGTCCGGCAGGTCGCGCCGCACCCGCACGTCCTGGAGAAGGAAGCGGCGCACGTGTTTGGCGAGGTGGGCCCGGACGGCGTCGCCCGCGGGGTCGCCGGGCTCGACGTGGCCGAGCTCGACCACATCCGGGGGGGCGGAGGCGCGCGGCCCCACCGCGGTCGCGGCTTTGGAGGAGGTACCGGGGATCGCACCGTTCGCCTGCAACTCGGCCACCACGTCGCCGATGAGGTCCCCGCGTGCGGCGGCGGGCGTCAGGGCCTCGACCTCGATCTCGCGGAAGCGGGCGGCGACGTGTTTGCCGTCGAGGATGCTGACGGTGTCGTCGACCAGTTCGAGGACCGCCTCGCCGGACTCGTCCTTGATCAGGTAGGGGGTGCGTTCGGTGCGCAGCGTGGCGACGGGGACCAGGATCTGCTCGCGGGTGAGCGCGGTCAGCACGTCCCGCAGCGACTCGGGCACGTTGCCGGTCGTGCCCTCCGACAGCGGCAGGCGGACCTCGTCGCGGACGCCCTCGCCCTCGCCGGCGACCGGGAACTTCGCGTGCCACCCTGCGTCGTCGCCACCCTCGCGGCGGCGCAGGGTGATGCCCCAGCGGAACAGTCGGAGGTCCTCGGTGTCGTGGTAGACCGCGGTCAGGGTGATCGTGGGCTGCGGGACGATCGTGCCCACACCGGGGACGTTGTCCAACTCGGGCAGCCGGAAGAGGGCGTGGACACGCAGCTTCTTCTCAACCTCGCGGTGGGTCGTGGGCGTCAGACCCATGGATCACGCTCCCCGGCGGCCGGTCCTCATCTGGATGACAGTGTCCTGGTAGTCGACCAGTTCGTTGCCGTCCTCATCCACGATCCTACGGGTCCAAGTGCCGTCGTTGTTCAAGTCCCAGGCCGATGTCCCCGGATCGAACGCAAGGTCGAACAGGCCGGACACCTCGCGGACGTGATCCGGGCCCTCCATCCGGACCAGCGTCTCGACGCGGCGGTCGAGGTTGCGGTGCATGAGGTCGGCCGAGCCGATCCAGACCTCGGGCTCGCCGCCGTTCTCGAACTCGTAGGCGCGGGAGTGCTCGAGGAACTTACCCAGGATGCTGATCACCCGCAGCCGGTCCTCGGTGCCCGGGATACCCGGTCGGATGGCGCAGATGCCCCGCACGAAGATGTCGACGGGCACTCCGGCCTGTGCGGCGCGGTACAGGGCGTCTATGAGTCGCTCGTCGACGATGGAGTTGCACTTGAAGCGGATCCGCGCGGGACGCCCTTCGCGGTGGTGCTGGACCTCGCGCTCGATCCGTTCCAGCAGACCGGTGCGGATCGAGTGGGGCGCCACGAGGAGGCGGTCGTAGGTGGTGTTCATCGAGTACCCGGACAGGACGTTGAACAGGCGGCTGACGTCCTCCCCGACGACCGGGTCGGTGGTGAGCAGGCCGAAGTCCTCGTAGAGGCGCGCAGTCTTCGGGTGGTAGTTGCCGGTGCCGATGTGGATGTAGCGGCGCAGCGTGTCGCCGTCGTCGCGGACGACCATGCTCAGTTTGCAGTGCGTCTTCAGCCCGACGAGACCGTAGACCACGTGCACGCCGGCACGCTCCAGCTTGCGCCCCCACTTGATATTGGCCTGCTCGTCGAAGCGAGCCTTGATCTCGACGAGGGCCAGGACCTGCTTACCGGCCTCCGCGGCATCCACCAGGGCGTCGATGATGGGAGAGTCCCCGCTCGTGCGATACAGGGTCTGCTTGATGGCCAGTACGTGGGGGTCGGCTGCCGCTTGTTCCAGGAACCGCTGCACCGAGGTGGAGAAGGAGTCGTACGGGTGGTGCAGCAGCACCTCCTTCTCGCGCATCGTGTCGAGCACGTCGGGCTCCGCTGCGGTCTCCACCTCGGCGAGTTCGCGGTTGGTCTTCGGTACGAACGGGGCCTCTTTGAGGTCGCCGCGGTCGAGCCCCACCAGGGTCCACAGGAACGTGAGATCCAGCGGCCCGGGCACCTGGACGACCTCGTCGGGGCTGACACCCAGTTCGCTGACCAGCAGGTCCAACACGTGGGGGTCGATGGACTCCTCCACCTCCAGGCGGACGGGGGGGCCGAACCGCCGCTTCATCAGCTCCCGCTCCAGCGCCTTGAGCAGGTTCTCGGCGTCGTCCTCCTCGACCTCCAGGTCCTCGTTGCGGGTGACCCGGAAGATGTGGTGCTGCAGGACCTCCATACCCGGGAACAACTGGTCGAGGTGCTGGGCCATGACGTCCTCGAGGGGGATGAACCGCTGGCCGTCGAGATGTACCAGGCGCGGAAGGAGAGGCGGCACCTTCACGCGCGCGAACAGCTCGTTGCCGGTGTCGGGATTGCGCACGACGACGGCCAGGTTCAGGGACAGGCCGGAGATGTAGGGGAACGGGTGGCTGGGGTCCACGGCCAGGGGAGTGAGCACGGGGAAGACGCGGTCGCGGAAGAACTCGTGCAACTCCTGCCGCTCCAGGCCGGACAGCCCGTCCCACGACAGCAGTTCGATGCCCTCCGCGGCCAGGGCCGGGCGGATGTCGTCGCGGAACACGGCAGCCTGCCTGCGCATCTGGCTGCGGGACTCCTGCCAGATCCCTTCCAGGACCTCCTTGGGCTGCAGGCCGCTAGCCGCCTGCACCGCGATCCCGGTGGCGATCCGGCGCTTGAGGCCGGCGACGCGGACCATGAAGAACTCGTCGAGGTTGCTCGCGAAGATCGCGGCGAACTTGGCGCGCTCCAGTAGGGGTGAGCGCACGTCCTCGGCCAACTGCACGACCCGCTCGTTGAACGCCAGCCAGGACAGTTCCCGGTCGAGGAACCGGTCGGGGGGCAGCGGCTCCAGTTCAGCCTCGTCCGACGCGGGGATGTCGGTCATCTCGGCGGTCATGTACCGATCCTGTCACAGGGAGCGCCGCGGTCCACGGGGAACGGCTGTGCGTCCGCCACGCGCCGGGTAACGTACCCCTCAGTCACTCACTTGGAGGAAGAGTTCCATGAACAAGACCCGTGTTGCCGCTGTCCTGGCCGGAGCCGCTCTGGGCGCCTCCGCGCTCGCCACCGGTACCGCCCTGGCCGGCGACCCCAGCAAGATCACGATCAAGGATCTCGCGATCCAGTGCTACGGAGCCGAGAACTTCGGGGAGACCCCCGTCGTCGATCTGGCTGGCACCGAGATCGCCAAGGGGTTCGAGAGCGATGCCACGTGCAAGACGATGCGCAAGCTCACCAAGAAGACCATCGACAAGGCCGGCAAGAAGGGCGCCAAGGTCAAGTACAGCGGCTTCCAGTGCAAGGCCGCCAAGGTGAAGACCCTGCAGCCGACGGGTGGCCGGACCAAGTGGCTGTGTGAGTTCATCGCCGCCGACGCCCCCACCGAGCTGTTCGTGAAGTTCTGGCAGTACGCCGACTGAGCCCATTCGCCTGATCCGAAACAGTCGCATGCGACCGCTCGGTACAAGAGCGACCGTTTGAACGGTCGCTTCTGACGGGAGGAGTCGCATGCGACTGTTTCGGCTTAAGGCGTGGCCGGGGGGTCTCCGGTGAGCCGAGCGCCGTGGCTTGGGCGGGTCGGGGGTCTGCCCGCGCTGCTGGGGGGCCTGCTCCTGGCCGGGTCCGGTCTCCTGCCGCCAGCCGCGCAGGCCGCGGTACCGGTGGCTGAGGCGGGGGCGCCCGTGCCGCTCACGATCGACGGCGGCCCGACGTCGGCCGCCGACCCCACCCCCGTGCGCCTGTCGGCCGACCTCTACCTGCCGCCGACGACCCCCGCCCCGGCCGTCGTCATCGCCCACGGTTTCGGGGGCGACAAGACGGACGTCGCCCCCCAGGCCACCCAACTGGCCGACGCCGGATTCGTGGTGCTGGCCTACACGGCGCGCGGGTTCGGCGAGTCCACGGGCCGCATCTCGATGAACGCGCCGCGCTACGAGGTCGCAGACGCCCGCGCGGTCGTCTCCGAGTTGGCCGGCACCCCGCAGGTGCTCACCGACGCTCCCGGCGACCCCCGCGTCGGAGTGACGGGCGGCTCCTACGGCGGCGCCCTGGCCCTCCTGCTGGCGGGATCCGACGACCGCATCGACGCCGTCGCCGCCGACATCACCTGGAACGACCTGCAGACCTCCCTGTTCGGGCAGAGCCGCGTGCCCGGCGGGGAGCTCGGGGTGTTCAAGTCCTGGTGGGCGGGCAGCTTCTTCACCGTCGGGCTGGAACAGCCGGGGGCGCGGGCGACACCCTGCGGCCGGTTCGCCCGCAACTGGTGCCGGGCTTTCGACCGGGCAGCGACGCGGGGAGTCCTGACCCGGGCGGACGCCCGCCTGATGGCCGCGTCGAGCCCCCGGTCCGTGACGGGCCGGATCACCGCCGCCACCCTCATCGGCGCGGGACAGGCCGACTCGCTGTTCCCGTTCGCGCAAGCTGTCGCCACCTACGAGCAGATCACGGCAGCCCACCCGCGGACCCCGGTGAAACTCGTCTGGCACGGAGGCGGCCACGACGGGGGAGCGCCCGAGGGCGAGCGGCTGGCCGACCTCATGACCGCCTGGATGACCGCCCATCTGGCCGGGGGACCGCCCGTCGACACAGACTTCGAGGTCACCTTCACCGACGGTGCGCTCGGCGCTGACTCCCGCCGTGAACCGGTCGTCGCGACGATGCCCGCCTTCCCCGGACTGGCCGGAGGCGATCCGACTCCGATCGACCTCACCGGAACGGCCACCGCCGTGCGGGCTCCCGCCGGGGGGGCTCCCGCAGCGGTCTCCTCGTTCCCCGGAGCCGGGGCGCTGGCGGGACTGGCCACGATGTCCCCGCCGGGGCAGTCCGCCGCCTTCGACAGCGCCCCCGTGACCACGGACACCACCCTGGTGGGATCACCGCGGGTCACCCTGCAACTGAGCAGTACGCGCGAGGTCCGGGACGTGGCGCTGTTCGCCCAACTGCGGGTCGTGACCGCGACGGGCACCGAGATCGCACCGCAGGGGCTGGTCGCTCCGGTGCGGCTGAACCGGCTCGGTCCGGCGCCGACCACCGCGACAGTCGACCTCCCCGCCATCGCCACCCGGGTCTCCGTCGGCGACCGCCTGCGCGTCGTGGTGACAACCACCGACGCCGCCTACCAACTGCCGGTTCAGCCCGCGGTCTACTCCGTCGACCTCGCCGACCGGCGGCTCCTGCTGCCGGCGACACCGGGGATCGAGAACGCGCAGCAGCCCATCTCCCCTTGGCTGCTGCTCGCCGTACCACTGATGCTGGGGGTCGTCCTGCTGGCCTGGCTGCTGCGCCCCCGCGCCCCCCGCCCGACCCAGCGGCCGGAACTCAGCGAGGTCCCCGTCGTGATCGAGGGGCTCAGCAAGTCCTATCGCCGCGGACCCACGGCCGTGGACGACATCACCTTCCAGGTTCCGCCGGGCGTGGTCCTCGGGCTGCTCGGCCCCAACGGAGCGGGAAAGACAACGACCATGCGGATGCTCATGGGACTCATCGAACCCTCCGCCGGGGCGATCTACCTGTTCGGCTCCCGGGTCCACCCCGGGGCGGAGGTGCTGTCGCGGTGCGGTTCCCTGATCGAGGGCGCCGGGTTCCTGCCGCACCTGTCGGGACGCACCAATCTGGAGCTGTACTGGCGGGCGACCGGCCGCAGCTCCGACCCCCGCATGGCCCAAGTCCTGGACATCGCCGGGCTGGGCGGTGCGGCGGACCGCAAGGTCCGCTCCTACAGCCAGGGCATGCGGCAGCGCCTCGGCATCGCGCAGGCGATGCTGGGGATGCCCGACCTGCTGGTCCTGGACGAACCGACCAATGGGCTCGACCCGCCCCAGATCCGGGAGATGCGCGACGTCCTGCGGGACTACGCAGCGGCCGGGCGCACTGTTGTCGTCTCCTCCCACCTGTTGGCGGAGGTCGAGATGACGTGTACCCACGTCATCGTCATGAACCGGGGCCGCGTCGTGGCCGAGGGCGAAGTCGCGGACCTGCGGGCCGGCGGTGAGCGCCTCGAGGACGTGTTCCTCGGCATTGTGGGCAACGAACACACGGTGGGGGAGGGTCGATGACAGCGTCACCCCACGTCCGGTCGGGGACCGTCCTTCCGGTTCGGGTCGAACTGGCGCGCCAGTTGCGCCGGCCCCGCACTTTGGTGGTCTACGGCCTTCTCGTCCTCCTGCCGCTGATCGTGGTGGCCGCGGTGAAGTTGGGTCCATCGGCCTCGTCGGATCCCGGTTCCCGGCGGTTCGGCGGCGGCAGTCTGGATCTTGTGGGGCTGGCCACGAGCGGGGCGTGGAACTTCTGCATCACGATGCTCTTCTTCGCCACCGGATTCCTCCTCGTCCTGGTCACCGCGGTGTTCCTCGGCGACACCGTCGCCGGGGAGGCGCAGTGGGGGACCTTGCGGTACCTGCTCGCCGCACCGGTTCCCCGCGGTCGGTTGTTGGGGGTCAAACTCGTCGTCGGGCTGCTGTCGACGGCAGGCGGTCTGTTCCTGCTGATCGTGGTTTCGTACGGCGTGGGACTCCTGGCGTTCGGCTCCGGGCCGCTGGCCAGTCCCGCCGGCGGGGTCTACGACGGCTGGGATGCCGCCGCCCGGGTCATGGTGATCGCGGTCTTCATCATGCTGTCCCTGCTGTTCACGGCAGGCATCGCGTTCCTGATGACCGTGTCGACCGACGTTCCCCTGGGAGCGGTGGGAGCCGCTCTCATCATCGTGATCGTGAGCAGCATCCTGGACGCGATCGAGGCCCTGGGGGACCTGCGGCAGTGGCTGCCGACGGACTACACGAATGCCTGGGTCGGCGCGCTCTCCCCCCAGATCGACTGGTCGCAGATGGCCCGCGGCGCGACCTACTCCGCCGTGGCCTTCGTGGTGCTCGTGGCAGTGGCGTTCGTGCGGTTCGCGCGCAAGGACGTCTTGTCCTGAGGGCTGCGGGCCCTGGCGGATGCCGGTGCCCCCTGGACCGTGCGCGCCAGCCGCGATGACGCCCGCCAGAAGTGCCGACGCGCGCCAGAAGTGCCGACGCGCTCCAGAAGCGACTGTTCGGGTCAGAAGCGACCGTTGCAGCCGTCGCCTCTGACGCGAACAGTCGCATGCGACTGTTTCGGGGGCCCCCCGGGGCCGTCAGTTCGGGGCCCCCCGGGGCCGTCAGGGGGAAGGCGGCAGCGAGATGGCGGCGACCGTGTCGGTGAGCCGGTCCAGCGCGTTGTCGATGAGAAGGCGGCCCTCGGGGCTCTTCGCGTCCACCTGGGCGGTGCGCTGGAAGACGATCGTCGACATCGCGAGGAGCTGGTCGTTGGCGTCGCTCAGTTCCCCGGTCACCGTGGTCAGGGCCGGGTCGTCGCGGGACATCTCCAGGTCGGCCTTCAGGTTGCCCATCGCCCGGAGGAACTGGTGTTCCGGCGCCAGGATCCGCTGAAGGTCCTCCGGCTCCTGGCTGTTCCTGCGGCGCAGACCGGCGATCGCCGCCGTCAGGGCCTGCTTCGCCTGGGCGACATGCCGTTGTGGCTGGGGGCGCACCCGCAGCACCAACGCGGAGACGGCGATCGCCACCACGGCCCCCACCGTCACGTCCAGGGCGCGGAGGGCGGCCCACCCGACGAAGTCGCCGCTGGGTCCGCCGACCAGCAGCACGACGGCGGAGGCGACGGCGATGGCGAAGACGAAGTAGTTGCGCGCCAGGTAGGAGAAACCGGCGGCGAGGAGGATCAGGGCGGCCACGGACACCACCGGCGCGGGCAGGACCAGGCCCAGCACCATGGCGCCCACCGCCCCGATCCAGGTGCCGAAGGCGTACTGGACGGCCCGGCCGAGGGTGGCGATCGCGTTGACCTGCAGGACGGAGAACATCGTCAGCGGCACCCAGAAGAACTGGTTCGCCGGGAACGTGACCATGATGAATGTCGCCGTACCCAGCGCCACAGCACGCTGCACGCCGTATCGGAACGGGGCGCTGTCGGGGTGCACGATGGCCCGCAGCAGGCCTCTCAGGAGCGTGTCTCGGCTGATCACCACGGTCTTGGCCCGGATCGAGCCGTCGAGGAGACCCGCGGCCGCGTGCAGCGCGACCGACAGCCGGTCCCAGGCGTAGGCGGTCTTGTGGGAGGTCGCCTGCTGACCCGCTGCCTCCGTTGCGGCCACGGCGTCCGGGACCGCCGCAGCGACGGGGCGGGGGATGAGCCGCCCCCGCGGTATCAGTGTCTGAGCGACGGCCTGCTGCGCCTCAGTGGCCTGACGGAAGGGGGCCGACTGCGTCTCGTCCTTCAGCCACGACCGCGCGATCATCGCCAACACCGCCGAGTGGGTGAGTGCGAGGAGAGTCCGGGGGGCCGAGTCCAGCCGCAGCAGGGCCAGGGTCTGCCCCATCTGCGGCCACGTCGCGGTGGGCGACCAGGCCCCCGCCACGGCGGCGCGGGTGACCTTGCGCGGATCCCACCCGGACATGACCACCACCACGACGAGCCCGGCCGCGATCGCGGCCGCGGCCCCCAGCATCGCCCGTGGCGCCGTCGCGCCCCCGGTCACGGAAGCCCCTTTCGCCAAAACGATCAGATAGACGATGGTCGGGAAGGACCCCAACATCCCCCCGGCCAGCGGGATCGCGGTCCACACCGCCCCGATGAAGACCAGCACCACCATGCCGAGAACGGCCAGCCAGGGCCGATCCCCCGCGACGACCGCCAGGCCGGTGGTGAGCGTGACAAACAGGCCCACCATCGCAACCAGGCGCAGGGCCATGAAGAACGGCCCCGCAACAGCCACCACCCCCAGGAACATGCCGGACACGACGCTGAGGCCGACCGTGCCACCGCCGAGGCTCTGATCGACCACCACCCCGAAGGCGCCGCCCAGCGCCATCCCCAGGACGACGCCGATACTGGTGCGCCACGCGACCGGCACGCCCGCCTTGCTGCTCAAGGCGGTCTTGAGGTGGGTGACCACGCGATGACCGTCGTCGGCAGTCACGCGTTCACGCCCCTCCGGTCGGACTGTCCTGTCGCAGAGCGTACTGGCGGTCGCGGTCGACTCGCCGGAAACCGGCGCGTTCGTAGAGCGCCAGCGCGGCCTCGTTGGTGGAGTCGACGAAGAGGTGTGCCTGCGCCATCCCGCGCTGCGCCAGGTGAGCCAAGCCGTGATCGAGCAGGGATCCGGCCAGGCCGCTGCCGCGCCACTGCGGGGCCACCGCGATGACGAACACCTCCCCCGAGACGCCGTCACCGGCGGCGGCGTCGGGATCGACCTTCGTCCAGTGGAACCCCGCGAGGGATCCGTCCGGGGCACGAGCGATATGGAAGTCGGACCGGTCGAACCAGGGGGCCGCCAGCCGCAGGTCGAGATCGGCCGCGGTCCACGACGCCTGGTCGGGAAGATCCGCGAACGCCGTGCGGTTGAGCGCGAGCCAGTCCGCGGAGTCCACGTCCGGGTCGAACGCGGACCGGACGATGCCCGCCGGAAGGGCACGCTCGGGCCGGCCCAGGGGGAGGTCGCGGGCCAGCAGCACGAGTTCCCGCAAACACGGCAGGTGCAGGGTCCGGGCAGCCAGATGAGCCGTGGCGCGGTCGCCATGGCACCACAGGGAGCCGGCGGGGTGGGCGGCACGGATCGCGGACAGCAGGTCGGTGGCATCCTCCGGGGTGGCCGCGGCCACCTCGGCGACCTCCTCGACCGTCACGATGCCGTAGGCCCGCAGCGGGTCCCCCATCAGCCAGTGCTCCCGCGGCGGAGCGTCCGCGCCGGCGATCGCCAGGCGGTTCACCTCGTCGAGGGGGCGCCGGTCGGTCCGCTGCTCCTCGGCGTTCATCAACTCGGTGACGGCCGCCACCTGGACGGGAGTCAACCGCGGGACGCGCTCGATCATGCCTCGGCGGTCTCCCGGGCATCCGGAACCGCGTCCTCGACGAACCGGTAGCCGACATTGCGGACGGTGCCGATGAGGGCCTCGTACTCCAACCCCAGTTTGGCGCGCAGCCGCCGGACGTGGACGTCGACGGTGCGGGTGCCGCCGTAGTAGTCGTAGCCCCAGACCTCCTGCAGGAGCTGTGCCCGCGTGAAGACACGACCGGAGTGCGTCGCCAGGTAGCGCAGCAACTCGAACTCCTTGAACGTCAGATCGAGAGGCTCCTCCGCCAAGGCCGCGGTATAGGACGACTCGTCGATGACGAGCGCGCCCCGCCTGATCCGGTCCGACGACTCCAACTCGTCGTCGTCGGAACTGCTGCGCAGCCGCCCCACACTGAGCCGCAGCCTGGCCTCGACCTCGGCGGGTCCCGCGTTGTCCACCAGGACGTCGTCCATGCCCCAGTCGAACTGCACCGCCGCCAGGCCCCCCTCGGTGAGGACGAGGAGCACCGGGACGGTGACCCCGGTGGTCCGGATCAGCCGGGTCAGGGACCGGGCCTGCGGTAGCGAGACCCGACCGTCGACGAGGATCAGATCGTGCGGGGGGGCGTCCAGGAGGGCGGACCCTTCGGCGGGCAGGACCCGCAACGAGTGCGTGAGCAATTCGACCGCCGGCAGGATGGTGGCGGCCGGGCCTGGCTGCGAGGTGAGCAGCAGCAGTCGCATCCTTGCCCCTCGGCGCGCGGTGTCCCTGCGAGAATAGCCCACCGTGAGGAATGTGCTCCCCGCCGAGTTCCGCGAGGAGCGTGCTCTGATCGCGGAAGACGGCGCCCGGTTGTGGGCCGGCCACGCGCCGGGACCGCAGACGGGCGGGCTCGCTGCCGTGCTGCTGCACGGGTTCAGCATGTCCAGCGACGCCGACCAGAACCTGGCGGTACTGCGGACGATCACGCGGTCGATGCCGGTGGTCGCCGTCGACCTGCGGGGCCACGGACGCAGTGACGGGATCTCCACCCTCGGGCACCGCGAGATCCTGGACGTGGCAGCCGCCGTCAACTGGGCCCGGGTCCTGGGTTACCCCCGGGTCGTGACCGTCGGGTTCTCGATGGGCGGCGCGGTCGCCCTCCGCCACGCTGGCCTGATGGGCGGGGTGGCGGGCGTCGCCGCGGTCAGCAGTCCTGCCTTCTGGCACTACCGGGGGACCGCCGCCATGAGGCTGCTCCACCGGGGCATCGAGCACCCCGTCGGCCGCTTCTACCTGCGGCGTACCCGCACCCGCGTCCTGCCACCCCCCTGGCCCGAGCCGTGGCCGGAGACCCCGGAACAGTCGGCCGCCCGCATCCCGTCCGTCCCCTTGCTGCTGGTGCATGGCGCCCAGGACGGGTTCCTCCCGCTGGAACATCCCCGGGCTCTGCGACGGGCCGCCGCGGCAGGGGCTGCCGAACGGGGCGTGCCCGACCGCACGGCACTGTGGATCGAGGACTTCGGCCATGCGGAGGTGGCGATCCCCCTGCCCCTCGTGGGCCGGATCAGTGCGTGGCTGCGGGAGCAGACGGCTTGAGGGCCTCCTCCAGGAGGTCGGCGTTCCACGCGATGAAGGCCTCCCAGTCGGCCGTCCAGGACAGCACCACGGGGCGGGGGTCCGGGCCGACACCGTGCCAGTCGCTCGGCTCGGCGATCCACCTGTCGATCGCGTGCCGCAGTTCGGCCACGGTCTGCACCGACCGGTCGTCCGGGTCCATCGACAGCGGCATGACGATGGGGGCGTCGGCCTCGTCGGACACCGACCGTGCCATGTCCGTCTCCTTCCACGACGCGACGACACCGTGCAGGTTCTCCCGCACGTCGCGCGTCGTGTCGAGGATCGGTCCCACCAGGGGCTCCGGAACGGTGCGGCCGCCGTGCGCGTCGGTGACCCGCTTAGCAGCCCCGGGCAGTTGACGGGCGGCTGCGTCGATGTGACGGACGACGAGAGCTGCGCGGAACCACTTCCGGACGGGCACGCTGTGGGGCGGCTTCTGCGCCACGGACAGGTCGTACGCTTCCCGGGCCCGCTCCAGGGCCACGGAGGACCGCCGGGCGAAGTCGTCGAGGAGCTGCCGGTCGACCGCACCGCCGACGACGTAGTCCATCGACATCAGCAGGTAGTCCGATGACGCGGTGAAGGCGTCGGTCATCCGGTTGTGCAGGCTGGCGACCACGCCATGCGGCCACATGACCGCACTCACGACGAGGCTGACCCCCAGCCCGATGGCGACGTCGATCAGGCGCAGCTCCGCCGTGGCCAGTGTCGCGGGGAACAGGACGGAGAACAGCACGATCACGGTGACGCTGAAGCCCGCCTGCCCGACCGTCAAGGAGAAGTTGCCGGGGGTGTAGCCCGTGACGAGGAGCACGAGGGGCAGCAGGAACCACCAGGCGAGCGGCTGGTTGCCGAAGGCCAGGATCAGGGCGGCGCCGACGCCGACGCCCGCCGCCGTGCCCAGCAGGGCCTGCATCGCGGTCCGTCCGGTGCCGAGCGCGTCGAACCGCAGCGCGGTGAGGGCGCCCAGGACGATCCAGAATCCGTGCTGCAGACCCAGGCTCTTGGCCAGGGCGACGGCGATGGCCAGCGCGATCGCGGAACGCAGCGCGTTCCGGAACCAGGGGGATGTCCAGGCGATGTTGCGGCTGATCCGGTCGCGGACCCCGCGCCGCGCCTGCGCCAGCTCCCCGGCCAGGACGGGGTCGTCGAAGTGGGCCTGCGGGTTGGCGCTCGCCGCGGCGAGTTCCGTGCTGATGGCGGTGAGGCGCAGGGGGAAGGAGGCGTCGATCACGTCCCGGATCCGCTCGGCCGGCAGCACTCCCCGCCGTTGCGCCACCCACTCCGTGGTGCGCTCCAGATGCCGGTCACGCGCCTGCTGGATCGTGGTGGCCGAGACGCCGTGGTCCTCGGTCTCGATGTCCGTCCCGATGAGTTCCAGCTCGGTGGCGACGGTCTTGGCGAGGTCGGCGTTGATCTCGTCCACCGTTGCCTGGTCCTCGTCCACCACGGTGCGGGAGTGCGGCCATCGCTGGTAGGCCCGCACGCGACCCACCAGATCCACCCACTGGGCGATGGCCCGGTCCATGTTGGTCAGCCCGGAGGGGCGCAGCAGATTGCCGTCGAACTGGCCGTGCAGCGCCTGCAACCGGCTGTCCATGTCGGTGAGGCAGGCGGTGCACCCCGGCTCGTCGTCGTCGACCCAGCGGGTGCGTACGGCGGTGCCCGCCATGTGGTAGAGCTCGCCGAGCGGCTCGAGGAGCCGCCGCGAGGGCTGGGCCGGCCACATCGTCCCCGCCGCGACCCCAGCCGCGAGACCGCCGACGAGCCAGCAGACGATGGCCGTCCACTGCGACCCGGGCGGCGCGCTGGTGACCGCCAGCACGGTCACCAGCAGCAGCACGGTCTGCGCCGAGGCGACCGGGCCGCGCAGGACACCGGCGAGCCCGATGATGAGGGCGACCACGAACATGATGACCGAGGCGCTCCAGGCGGTCTGGCCCAGGACGACGCCGACCAGGATGATCGGGGTGCCGAGTGCCGTCGTCGCGGCGTACGCCGCGAACCGGTCCCGCAGCGGGCCGCCGAAGTCCGCGAACAGGAGCAGGGACAGCGCCGCGAACACCCCGAACAGCGCGGACCCGGCCAGCGGAGGGATGTGGATGAGGACCCACAACACGACGGGGACCACGATCGCGACCCGGGTGGCGCGGCGCGCAGCGACGCGGTTGCGCAACTTGGCGCCCAGGCCTGCGGTCGAGGGCCGACGGGTCATGCTGCAGGGTACTGCTGCCGGGAATCGGTTTGGCGGCTTGGGCGTTTCCCGTGACACTGGCGGTGGCAGTCGCTGATCTGGAGGTGCCCGCGGTGACCGGTGCGGTGATCCTCGTGGCCGTTCTCGTGCTGGCGACGGCGTTCGGGCTCTGGCGGCGCCACACCGACGGGCGGATGTCCGATGTCCCGGTGCCGGTCGGAGCGGATGAGCCGGAGGCGCACGTCGCCACCCCGGACCGGGCGCACCACGGCGGTGAACTCCTCACCGCCGCCGACCTGGGGGAGCCGTTGGGCGAGAAGGCCACGTTCGTGCAGTTCTCGTCGGCGTTCTGCCAGCCCTGCCGCTCCACCCGCCTCCTGCTGGCGGACATCACCGGGACCCTCCCCGGAGTCGCTCACGTGGAGATCGACGCCGAGCACCACATGGAGCTGGTGCGGCGTCTTGAGGTACGGCGCACCCCGACCGTCCTGCTGCTGGACGCCGACGGCGCCATCCGGAAGCAGGCCACCGGCCTGCCCCGTCGTAGCGAAGTGCTGGCTGCACTCGGTCAGGTCGTGTAACCCTGTGGCAGGGAGGTCGCCGATGAACAAGTCCCGCGAAGTCGCCGCCGACAGCGACGCCACGGTGGATGCCGAGATGGGCAACGAGGACACCGACGTCGCCGACGTGATCACACAGGCGGACGTGCCCGATGAAGGGGACGCCGAAGCCGCGGTCGGCGCAGCCGACGGGGACTCTGCCCCCCCGCAGGTGCCCGACGAGGACGACAGCGGCGAGAGCGCCCGCTCCGACGAGACCCAGACCGATCAGGCGCATGGCGACGAGAGCCCGAGCGACGCCGCCGCGGCGCCCCGTCAGATGATCGACCCTCGCGGCCCCCGGTTCGGCGCCGCGATCACCGTGCTGGTCCTTGCGGTGGCGCTGCTCGCCATCCCGTCGATCGTCGCCGTGATCCTGCTGGTGTGGCAGGCCATCGCGTTCGGTGCGGCCGCATTGTTCGGGATCTCGGCGCAGCCCTACGGGATGCTGTACCGCGCCTCCGTGGCGCCCAAACTGGGGCCGCCGGCCGAACTGGAGGACGCCGCGCCGCCGCGTTTCGCTCAGCAGGTGGGCCTGGTCTTCGTCCTGGTGGCGCTGGGTGGCCTGGCGTTCGGCGTACCGCTGGTGGCCCAGCTCGCGACGGCGCTGGCGCTGGCCGCGGCATTCCTCAACGCCGCCTTCAACTTCTGCTTGGGCTGCGAGATCTATCTGCTGGCGCAGCGGTTCCGCCGCGCCTGACACCTCAGTAGACGAGAGCCTGCGTCCCGTCGGTCATCACCTCGGCGACGAAGGTGGACGCACCCGCGACCCGTACGCCGGGGATGAGATCGGTCCCGGCGATGGCGCGCCGGTCCGCGCACTGCGTGCAGACCGTGACACTGCCCTCGGCCAGCAGGAGGTCCAGGATCTCCGCCAGGTCCGGGGAGTGGGCCAGGTCGAACGAGGCGGCAGTGCCGGGGAGCGCCAACCGCACCGCCTCGCCGGTCAGCCACAGGGACGTGGGTACTCCCGCGGCCACGGCAGCGGCCGCGACCGTGAACGCCTGGGCGCACCGTTCCGGTGCATCCATGCCCGCTGTCGCCTTCACGACCATCGCCCGTGCCACACCAGCAGGGTAGGGGCGGCGTATCCTTCGTGTCGTGACCCAGTTCTTCGAGATTCTGCTCGTGGTGGCGTCGATCGCCATCGTGTGGTTCGCGATCTACGTGATCGTGCAGTTGTTCAAGGGGCAGAACTGAGCGCGCTGCCGCCCGAGGTCCTGCCGGTCTCGTGGCTGATCGGGCGCTGGATCGGGGTCGGCACCGGCCAGTACCCGACGATCGACGACTTCCGGTTCGGCCAGGAGGTCCAGTTCTCGTGTGACGGACGGCCCTTCCTGACGTACTGGTCGCGGTCGTGGGAGTTGGACGAGGCGGGTGAGCGGGTGCGGCCGACGGCGACCGAGTCGGGGTTCCTGCGCGCCCTGCCCGACCGTTCCGTCGAGTTCCTGCTGACGCATCCCACCGGGTACGCCGAGATCTGGGAGGGCCAGGTGGAGGTCACCGGCCTGGTCCAGGACACGATCACCGGCGCGCGGATCGAGATGCGCACGGACGTCGTCGCTCGCACCGAGGAGGCCAAGCCGTACACCGCCGGGCACCGCCTGTACGGATTGGTCGAAGGTGACCTGCTGTGGACGTTCGACATGGCGGCCATGGGGTGCGACCTGCAGAACCACCTCGCGGCCCGCCTGCAGCCGGAGACCGGGGAAACGCCCGACGGTGAGTGACGAGGCCTGGCGGGAGCAACTGCGGTCGCACGGCCAGCGGGTGACCCCCCAGCGCGAGGCGATCCTGCGCGCGGTCCAGGACCTGCCGCATCCCACGGCCGAGTCCATCCACGCCCACCTGGTCGCTGCCGAACCGGGACTGAGTCTGTCCACGGTCTACCGAACCCTCGTCGTGCTGCAGGACCTCGGCGTCGTCACTCACGCCCACTTCGGCTCCGGGCCGCCCGTCTATCACCTGGCTGACCGGCCGCCGCACGTGCACCTGTCCTGCCTGCGGTGTGGTGCGGTCACGAGTGTGCCCGGCGAACTCGCTGCAGGCTTTGCCGAGGAGGTGGGGGCGGCCGTGGGGTTCCGCATCGACCCGACCCACTCCGCCGTCTACGGAGTGTGTCGCGCGTGCGCCGCGGCCGCAGGCCCGGGACGTCCGGCACAATGACGTCGTGACGACGGACGCGGTACTCCCCCCGAACGGGTCGGTGGATGCCGGAGTGCCGTGGCACTACGGCGATCCGATGCGGGAGCAGCGGGAACTGGCGGCCGGACAGGCCCGGGTGGATCTGTCCCACCGGGGGATCCTCACGGTCACCGGCCCCGACCGGCTCACCTGGCTCAACGACCTGACCACCGCGTTGCTGGCCGACCTGCCGCCCGGGGAGTCGCGCACGGCTCTCATCCTCGATCCCAACGGCCGGGTCCAGCACGAACTGCACGTCGTCGACGACGGCGGCGCGACGTGGCTGACCACCGAGCCCGGTGCCGCGCAGAGCATCGCAGCCTACCTGCAGTCGATGCGGTTCCTCCTGCGCGTGGAGGTAGCCGACGTCACTGCCGATTTCGCCGTGGTGGGGTCCCTGGGTGACGGAATCCCCGGCGCGACCGTGACGTGGCACGTTCCGGCGGAGTTCGCCGGGACCGGCACCACTCCGGCGGGCGCCGACCGCGGTGGCGACGCCGGGAAGTACGTGTCACAACGCCCGGCGACCTTCCCCGCGGTCGAGAGCGTGGTCCCACGGGCGGACCTCCCTGCGGTCATGCGGGACGCTCCCGCGCGGGCCGGCACGTGGGCCTGGGAGGCGCTGCGGGTGGCGGCCGCTGTCCCCCGGGTGGGACTGGACACCGATGACCGCACGCTGCCCCATGAAGTCGGCTGGATCGGCTCCGCCGTACACCTGGCGAAAGGGTGCTATCGCGGCCAGGAATCCGTGGCCCGCACCCACAACATGGGCCGACCACCGCGCCGCCTGGTGCTGCTCCACCTCGACGGGACGGCCGGGGAGCTCCCCGGGCCCGGCACCCCCGTCCTCCTCGGGGACCGCAGCGTCGGCAGGGTGGGGTCGACGGTGCAGCACCACGAACTGGGGCCGATCGCCCTGGCGGTGGTGAAACACCGGGTCGACCCCGCTGATCCGCTGACCGCGCATGGCGTGGCGGCTGCGCAGGAAGTGGTCGTGAACTGAGCTCAGTCGCCGAGCGACTTCAGTTCGCGCAGCACGTCGCCGGACTCCATCGGATTGGCGGGTCGCGTCGGTCGTTTCGTCCAGATGCGGGGGGGCGTCGTCGTCACCTCCGCCTGGGGCTCCGGAGGCGGCGGTGGGGCCGGAGACGGTGTCGCTTCGCTCGGTTCGGTGAGGGCGGCCAGTGCGGTGAGGGCCTCCCGGCGGCCTTCCGGAGTGCTGCGGGGCGCGCCCTCCGGCTCGCGTTCGACGGGTTCGGGCGCCAACGGACGGATCACCGGAACCGGCCCGGTGCGCGGCGCCGGCGGAGCGTGTGGGGGAGGACCAAGGGGGGGAGGGGTCGCAGCAGCCGCCGGCGGAATCGGGGCGGAAGCGGGAGGCGCGGCAGCGGGTGCCGCGGGCGGGACGGCGGGCCGCACCAACTGCACCAGTCGGCGCCCGTGGAGGTCGGTGAGCACCTGTACGGTCTCGGCGACCGTCAGCCCGCAGTCGTCGGCGATCTCGCCCGGGCGCCGGCTGCCGTCGGCCGACCGCATGACTGCGCCGTGCAGGACGGGCAACTCGGGAGGCGGTGCGCCGACGCCGCGCACCGCGAGGTCGGCGATCTGCTCCGGGAAGGAGTGGGACATGCCGAACGCCGCCGTCAGCACCTCGTGCACGGGGAGGCGCAGCGGCGCGTGCGGCACCGGGCCCGGCTCGAAGTGCGTCACCGGTTCGGCGAACGCTGTCATCGAGCCGACCTGTTCCGCCAGCGTGTTGCGCAGGTAGCTGGTGAAGAACGACTCGGGAACGGCGTGCTCATGGATCAGCAGGTCCAGCAGGCGCCGCCCCTGCTGCTGGCGCAGGACGCTGAGGTGCTGCGTCACCTGCTGTTCGGAAAGCAGGCCGAAGGCGACCAGCCGTCGTCCCAGCAGGGGACGCCGGACGTCCCCGCTGGCGCCGGCGATCTCGCCGTCCCGCAGCAGGATCCACCCGTCGGTGTCACTGGGCTCCGAGGCCACCACGAATCGCCCGGTCGCCTCTTGGGCGGCCAGGTCGAGTACGTGGTCGACCCACTGAGGGGTCGCACTGGTCTGGGTCAAGGCTCACTCCGCGTTGGTGGTCCCTGATCCCTTGTCGGTTGAAGTCGCCTTCGGCTTGAGCGGCGTCAGCCCAGGTCGGGCGCCAGGGTGAACCCGTTGCGCTCGAAGTCGACGGCACTGCCGGGGTTCGGCGGGGCCGCGAAGGGGGTGACAGCGGGCCCGGCGGGCGGCGCCGCCGGCACCGGATCGGCTCCCGGGATCTGCCAGGCGCCGACCAGGGAGCGGTCGACGATGTCCACCAGGTTGCGGTTGCGCAGGTCGGTGAGGGCGACCACGGCCTCAGCCACCGTCAGGCCGCACTCGTCGGCGATCTCCACCGGGCGGCGGCGGCCGTCCGCCGCGGCCAGGACGGCCTGGTACACGGGGGGCACGTCGGCGGCGCCCAACGACAGGGCCCGCACGGCGGCGTCGCCCATCTCGTCGGGGAAGAGGTGCGAGCCGGTGAGCGCGTCGGCCACCGCATCGTGCGGGTCGACCGGGACCGGGACGTGGGGCACGGTCGTCGACTCGAAGTGGTGGGTCGCGTCCCGGTAGCCCGTCATGGCCCCCAGCTGTTCGGCCAGGGAGTTGCGGAGGAAGTCCGCCACGAAATCCTCAGGGACCAGCCGGTCCTGCAGGACCACGTCCAGCAGGCGCTGTCCGCGGCGGTCCCGCAGCGAGGAGAGGATCTGCGACACATCGGCTGCCGACATGACCCCGAAGGACGTCAGGCGACGGCCCAGCAGGACGCGCCGGCCCGCGGCGCTGGCACCGGCCAGGGAGCCGTCGCGGATCTCGATCCAGCCCTCCTCGCCCTCGGCGGAACGCACCAGAAGGCGTCCGGTGGCTTCCTGGGCACACAGGTCCAGCAGTTCGTCCGCCCAGGCGGGGCGGCTGGTCAAAGGCGTGCTCATGTGGTTCTCCTGCTCACGAGTCGGTGCTGCGATGTCAGAAGGTGTCGGTACCCGCAGACCCGTTCTTGAGGGAACTGCTGTCGGGATTCGCCACAGGGTCGATAAGGTGGGCGGCGTCCGGAGGTGGAACGTGGTCACACCGATGCCCGGCGGCCGACGCCGCATCGACCGCGTCCTCGCGCCCGAGTTCGTGACGGACCTCTCCTCACTATCTCTGGAAGAGGTGCGCGAGCGACGCCAGGAGGCGATGCAGGAAGAGGCGGACCTGTCCTACGTGCGGCGCATGCTGCAAGGACGGATCGACATCCTCACTGAGCAGCTCGACTCCGGCGAGGCGGCCACGGATGAGGAGCTCGTGGCCCGGCTCACGCAGGCGCTGGTGGCCCACGGGTCGGTCCAGCCGTCGTCCAGTCGGCACCTGGTGGCGGAACCCAGCCGCTTGATGGAGCGGCGCCGCTACGTCGAACGCCTCATCTCGGACGTGGGCCTGTCGGATGTTGCGTCGATGACGCCGGAGCAGGTGCGCGGCGCGGTCGCCCGGCTGAAGGAGCAGGAGGGGGTCGTGTCCGGCGTGCGGGCCGACGTCCATGCGGTCATCGACCGGCTGACGGTCGAGATGGCTGACCGGTACCGATCCGACAACGTCTGAAGTGTGATCCATGTCCCCCCCGGGGACCGGCATTTGGTTTATCGGGGGCGGATCCGGACAATAAGGGAGATATCCCCACGGGGGACTGCCCGCGGCGGCCGGAAGGGTCCTCGCGAACCGACATCAGGAGCATCGCAGTGAGCACCACCGCCAAGCCGCGCGCCACCAAGTCCAGCGCGAAGAAGACGACGCGTCCGACCGCGGCCAAGAAGACCACGGCGCGCAAGGCGACGGCCACGAAGGCCACCCGGAAGACCACGGCCACGAAGGCCGCGGCGAGCCGCAAGGCGACGGCCACCAAGACCACGACCCGCAAGCCCGCTGCCCGCAAGACCACCCCGCGCGCCACGGCGTCGCAGGCCACGCCCACGGCAGCCGCTTTCGCCGCGCCGCACGCGGACGAGAAGGGTCTGCGTGCGTGGCTCGACGGCAAGATCAGCGACCTGCGGAACTTCGACCTCGCGAAGGTGGAGCTGCCCGTCCTGGAACTGCCCTCCCTCGATCTGCCCAAGGTGGCCCCGGTCGAGCTGCCGTCGGCGGACGAGGTCCGACTGAACCTGGTGCGTCGCCTCGACCAGATCCAGGATGCGGTCATGACGGCGCCGGAGAAGGTCGAGGAGATGGTCGTCGACCTGCGCGAGAGCATCACCAAGTCGGTCGTGCTGTTGCGTGAGGCCGTCGGCGTCTGACCCACACAACGTTCAGAGGGGAGTCTGCCGCTGGCAGGCTCCCCTCTTGCGTGGGCGTACCGTGGCCGCAGAACAGTGGGGAGGACCGGATGACCGGGTTCATGGCGTTTCAGAGTCTCGTCACCATCGTGGTGTGGGCGGTGTTCGCCGTCCTCAAGGTGTGGGCGTTCATCGACTGCCTGCGGCAGCGGCCGGATGCCTTCCCCGCCGTCCAGCGGCAGAGCAAAGCCTTGTGGTTGATCCTCACCGGCATCAGCGCGCTGACGGGGCTGCTGTTCGACCCGCTCGGCATCATCGGGCTCGCGGGGGTCGTGGTGGCCCTCGTCTACCTGTTCGAGGTGCGGCCGCGCATCCAGGAACTGACCCGCTACTGACGTCCTACGCCGTCGGGTCGCCGTACAGCAGGTCGTCGCCGGCGACGATGGAGTAGGCGTATCCCTGCTCGGCCAGGAACCGCTGCCGTTTGGCGGCGAACTCCGCGTCCACCGTCTCGCGGGTGACGATCGTGTAGAAATGCGCGGTGCGGCCGTCGGCCTTGGGACGCAGGATGCGGCCCAGCCGCTGCGCCTCCTCCTGGCGGGAGCCGAACGTCCCGGACACCTGGATCGCCACGGTGGCCTCCGGTAGGTCCACCGAGAAGTTGGCCACCTTGGACACCACCAGGGTGGTGATCTCGCCGGTGCGGAAGGCCTCGAACAGCCGCTCCCGCTCCCGCACCGGCGTCTTGCCGGTCACGAGCGGGGCGGCGAGGGACTCGGCGAGCTCTTCCAGCTGGTCCAGGTACTGCCCGATGATCAGGGTCTGCTCGCCCTCGTGTTCGGCCAGGAGGCGGCGCACGATCCGCGTCTTGGCCGGAGCGTGGGCGGCCAGGCGGTACTTGTCCTCGAACTCGGCCACGGCGTACACCGTGCGCTCCGAGTCGGTCAGGGCCACGCGCACCTCCGTGCACTCCGCCGGCGCGATCCAGCCCTGGGCCTCGATCTCCCGCCACGGGGCGTCGTACCGCTTGGGCCCGATCAGTCCGAACACGTCCCCCTCGCGGCCGTCCTCGCGCACCAGCGTCGCCGTGAGGCCCAGCCTCCGCCGGGCCTGGATGTCGGCCGTGAAGCGGAAGACGGGGGCCGGCAGCAGGTGCACCTCGTCGTAGATGATCAGACCCCAGTCGCGGGCGTCGAACAGATCCAGGTGTTGGTACTCGCCCTGACGCCGCGTCGTCAGCACCTGGTAGGTCGCGATCGTGACGGGCCGGATCTCCTTGCGGGCCCCCGAATACTCCCCGATCTCCTCGTCGGTCAACGACGTCCGGCGCAGCAACTCGGCCTTCCACTGCCGGGCAGCGACGGTGTTGGTGACCAGGATCAGCGTGGTGGCGGACAGGTCCGCCATGGCGGCGGCCCCCACGATCGTCTTGCCGGACCCGCACGGCAGCACCACGACGCCGGAGCCGCCCGCGAGGAAACCGTCCACCGCCTGCTTCTGGTAGTCCCGCAGTGACCACTCGCCCTGCGCCAGCGCGATCTCGTGCGCCTCGCCGTCCACGTAGCCCGCGAGGTCCTCCGCGGGCCACCCGAGCGCGACGAGGATCTGCTTCAGCCGACCCCGTTCGCTGGGGTGCACGCGAACGGTCTCACGGTCGATGCGCTCCCCCACCATCGGCTGCACCTTCTTGCTGTGCAGCACCTCGTCGAGAATGGCCGGCTCACCACTGCTCAGGACCAGTCCGTGGGCCGGGTGGTGGTGCAGTTGCAGCCGCCCGTAGCGCGACATCGTGTCGGCAACCTCGACCAACAGCGAGTGGGGGACGGGGAAGCGACTGTAGGTGATGAGCGTGTCGACGACCTGCTCGGCGTCGTATCCGGCGGCGCCGGCGTTCCACAGGCCCAGATCGGTCATCCGGTACGTGTGGATGTGTTCGGGGGAGCGCTCGAGTTCGGCGAAGGGGGCGATCGCGTTCCGGCACTCCACGAACTGCTCGTGGTCGACCTCCAGCAGCAGGGTCTTGTCGCTCTGCACGATCAGGGGGCCGCTCACCTCACCAGTATCGCCGACGATCGGGGGTCGGCGAGCCGCGCGGGCCCGCTCACACGGACGAGATGGCGACGATGCGCTCCAGCGGGATGGTGCGGATCTCGCCCGCGCTGTGATCGAAGGCGCACACGTCGCCGGCGGCGAGATCGAGGGGTTCGAGCAGATGGGTGATCCGCTCCCCGTCCTCGGACGCGAAGGTGAGCCACAACTGCCCGTGTCCGGCTGCCGCCCGCGCAAGGGCATCGTGGATCTGGGCCGGGCCGGCGGGGGCGAGGTCCGGGGGGGCGGGGTCGGTCGCGGGGTTCCCCCGCTCCACCCCACGCAGGGAGCGGACCACGCGGCGCGGGTCGGGGGCGGCAGTCCCCGCTGCAGTTGCGCCGGAGGGAAGGACAGGGGGCGCCGACCCCGGGGGAAGCGCCACCTGGTGGCCGTTGTCGAGCAGGACGTGGCTCACCCGCTCCAACGGGACGGGGCTGACGATCACGCCGGGGGCCACCTCCCGCAGTCCCAGCTCGGCCAGGGAGGGATCGGCGGCCAGGCTGGCGATGGCGTCCGCGGCGCCGGTGAGGACCGTCATCGCGGAGTGGGCCGTGAGAGTTGGGGTAGCCGCGCCCTCGTCGGCCATGAGGACGCCGAGGGCCTGCGGAACGGGGGTGGCGGACAGGGACTCCAGCCAGTCCAGGAAGGCCGTGGCGTCGATCCCCTGGGCCACCGCCCGGCGGATGCCGGCCGGCGTGAAGCGGTACACGGTGGCGGCGCCCCCTGACTCCCACTCGGCCATGTCGCCCAACCGGCGCTCCACGCCCGGGTGCAGCGGGCCCAGGGACGTGGCGGTGAGGTCCGCCTGCAGGATCAACCGGTCGGTGAGTTCGGGGAGGTCGGGGGCGATCGCTGCGGCCAGCTCGCGCGCCTCGGTCGCGCCGCTCGCCAGGTACCGGGCGCCCGCGCCCGCCACCCCGCCGAAGCACAGGCCCAGGGCGTCGGCGTCGGCCGTCACGGCAGCCAGGGTGGCGCCCGTCACGTCCGCCCGCGGCCGGAACCACGCCAGCCACCCGGTCAGGTCGCGGGCCGCTCCCGCCGCCAGACCCGTGAGGACCAGGCAACGCACCGCCGGTAGGGCGGGGTCGGGGGCCGCCGCCAAGACCCGGGCCGGCTCGCGGGGCACCCCTCGGTCCATCTGGTACCAGGCCAGGGCCAGGGTGGCCCAGCGGTCGGCGACGGCATGGGGGAACTCCGTCTCATAACACGTGGTGGGGCGCAGCCGGTCCTCGTCGTAGTCGACCCACTGGGCGGCGTGGGCGACGGCCAGGATGAGCGCCACTCCCTCCTTGGGCAGGCCCGCGGCCGTGGCGAGGGTGTCGAGGTCACGCACCGGGAAGGCCCCGTTCGCCTGGCGACCCAGGGCGACACGTTCCAACTGCTGGATCACGCGGTCGGTGTCCCGGAGGAACTGGTCGGCGGCGTGCGCGGCGGGCGCGTCAGCAGCGTGCAGTTGAGTCGGGGGGGCCGCGGCGCTGGGGTCGGCGAGGACGGGGTCCAGCGCCAACAACCCGCGGCGCAACTGGAGCGCGATCTCGCGCGGCACGAGGACGTTGCCCGCCTCGTCGGTGGCCATGAAGTCCGCGTCCGCCAGCCAGTCGCGCCCGGGGACGTCGGGCAGCGTGGGGGGGCCCCAGATGTGGGCGAGCAGCAGGTCACGCGCCGCGGGGGGAGCGAGCGCGAGGCGGTCGGAGAAGGCAGCGGGGTCGTCGGTGGCCAGTCGGACCGCCGGGAGGTTCTCGCGGACCACCGTATCCAGGCCGCAGGGGTACGGCCCCATGGCGTCGCGCACGGCGGACGGTACCCGCAGATCGTCGCCTCCCCCCCACAGCAGGGCCCGGTCATACAGGTCGGCGACGACGACCTCCACCGCGTCGGGGTCGGTATCGAGTCCGCGGGCCAGGTCCGCGACGGCGAACCGTCCGGCGGGCGCGAGGGCGCAGGCCGCCTCGAGCACACCCAGATGAGCCGCGGTCAGGTCGTCGAGGGCGGCGACCACACCCGGCCCGCTGTTGGCGCGCAGCGCCAGATCCGCGAAAGAACGGGGAACCGGCCGCAGGGTGTCGGGACGTAGCTGCAGCAGGCGGGCCAGTGCGTCATCGTCGCGGGCCCGCAGATCCTCGGCGAGGCTGCGGGCGCGGGTGGGCATCCCCCGAGCCTATGCCGCAGCGGATGCCGACGCATCAGCCGATCGACGCAGCGCCTCAGTGGCGCGCGGGTTCCGTCGCGGCTCTCACCGGGAGTCCTGCCAGGAGAACCACCGGCTCACCAGCGGAAGGTAGGAGCTGCTGAGGGTCGCCAGAGGCACGGCCCGGTGCCGTAGCCGGGCGACCGCCGGCAGCTCCGCCTGGCCGGTGATCGTCTCGGCGACGCGGGCCCCGAGCCATGTGTTGGTGGCCACCCCGCTGCCGTTGCAGCCGGTGGCGTACCAGATGCCGTCGTGGCAACCCGCGTGCGGCATGCGGTCCAGCGTGAGCGCCACGTTCCCGCCCCATGCGTAGTCCACGGCAGTACCCGTCAGTTGCGGATGGAGGCGCAGCATCGCGTCGTACAGGAAGTCCCGGGCGGTCGGCACATCCACGGGGTCGAGGCTGCGCCGCCCCCCGAAGGCGATGCGTCCGTCGGGAGTGGACCGCCAGTAGAAGAGGAAGTTCTTGGTGTCGACCATCATGCGGCCGGTGGGTGTCACCGACCGCAGCAGCTCGCGGTCGAGGACTTCGGTCGCGATGATGTAGGACGACACCGGCGTCGTGCGTCGCCGCAGCCACGGCAGGACGTCGTCGGCGTAGGCGTTGGTGGCGATGAACACCTCCCGAGCGTCGATCGGCCCGCGTGTCGTCATGACCTGGTGGCGTCCGCTCCGACCGGCGATGTGGGTCGCCGCCGTACGGTCGTGCACGCGGGCACCGGCTGCCATCGCACGACGCGCCATCCCCGCGTGGAACTTCGCCGGGTGCAGTCCGCCGGTCCGCTCCAGGAGCATGCCCGCAGAGAAAGCGCGACTGCCGATCTCTGTCACGAGTTGTTGCCTGCGGAGGAAGTGGGCGGGTTCCCCGTGGGCAGTCAGGTCGGCGGCCTCGTGTTCCACCGCACTGGTCTGGAAAGGGCTGTGGGCGAGAAGCAGGAGGCCCGCTTCCCGGAAGTCGCAGTCGATCTCAGTGCTGGTGAGGTCGGCGACGTAGTCGTAGGCCTCGTTCACCTGACGGAACATCTCCAGGCCCAGGTGGCCGTACCGCTGCTGCAACCGGCCTGGCCCCGCCTTCAGTTCCGGGATCACCATGCCGCCATTGCGGCTAGACGCTCCCCACCCCAGTGGCTCCTTGTCGAGCACCACGACGGTAAGCCCGGCCCGTGCCCCGACCGCAGCGGCTGCGAGGCCGCACAGTCCTGCGCCCACGACCACCAGGTCAGCCGAGGGGGGGAGATCCCCGGGTGTTGGGGCCGGAGGGGTGACCTGGTCCTGCCACAGACATGTCTCCTCGTACTGCTCCGACAACAGCGCGGCCATGGAACGAAATCTACCTGCGGACGACAACAGGGTGCACGTGCGCTCGTGCGGGGATGTTTGGAGGAGCGGTCCCGGGGAAGATTTACTAGGACATCGTCCAGAAAAGGTGATTCGGATGCGTATCAGTGTGCTCGGGGCCGGCCACGCCGGCGTCGCCACCGCCGGCGTGGCAGCCCTGCACGGCCACCAGGTCCACCTGGCGGCCATCAGTGACCACCCGGGCTTCGTTCCGGCGATCGGTGCAGCCGGAGGCATTCTGGTCGAGGCGGTAGCCGACGACGAGCACGTGGGGATCATGGCCCGCCTTGACCGTGTCGACACCGACGTCGCCGCGGCCGTGGCGTCCGCTGACGTAATCGTGCTGTCGCTGCCGGCAACAGCTCGCACCGAGTACTTCCGCCTGATTGCCGAGGGGGCCGGGCCGCAGACACTGGTGTTCATCACACCCGACAAGTACGGCGCGTTCGCGCTGGCCGAGCAGATGCGGCTCACGGGCCGGGATCCGGACGAACTGCTGATCGGAGCCTCCGACACCTTCCTGTTCATCGCGAAGGTCCACGACGGTCATCATGTCTGGCTGCGGGGGCGCAAACGTTTCCTGCACGTCGCCAGTCATCGTCCCGCACGGCTCGGTGAACTGGTCGTCCGGCTGCGCGAGTTGTACCCCGAGGTGACCGGCGTGCCGTCGGTCCTGCACACCAGCCTCAACACCTCGTCGTCGTCCCTCCACCCCGCCACCGTGTTGTTCAACATGGCCCACATCGAGAAGCGGGGTGGCGCCGTCGTGGACAACTACGACGTGAGCCCCGGGATGGGCGCCATGATCGATGCGATCGACCGCGAGCGGCTGGCCGTGGCGGCCGCCTACGGGGTGGTGGCGCAGCCCTTCCCGGAGATCTGGGGGACCTACTACGACCTGGTCGGCACGGACGCCTACGCGACGATCCGTTCCTCCCCCGGCCATCGTGGGCAGATCCTGCCGGCGAGCACCGACCATCGCTACGTCTCCGAGGACGTCCCGCACGGGCTGGTCCCCCTGCTGGAACTGGGTCGACTGGCCGGCATCCCGATGCCCGCCACACAAGCAGTCGTCACGATCGCCGAGACCGTCAACGGAGCGGACTACGGGAGTACCGGGCGCACGCTCGCCTCCGTCGGCCTCGCCGGCGTGACCTTCGATGAGTTGCGCACCTGGACGATGGCGTGGCTGGACGAGGCCCGCGCCGCATGAGCACGCTCACCCCCCCATCGGCCGGGCCGGAGATCACCTCCGCAGCCGACCGACCCGTTCCCGCGCGGGTGGTCGCGGGGGTGATCTTCGGCGGCTCGCTGGCCGTCATGGATGCCACGGTGGTGGTACCCGCCCTCGACACGATCGCCGACCAGTTCGGCGCGCAGGGCACTGTCGGATGGCTCGTCACGGCGTACCTGTTGGCCTCAGCCGTGACCATCCCTCTGTGGGGTCGCGCGCTGGACGTGTGGGGGGAACGCGCGGCCTACTCGGCAGCGTTGGCGGTCTTCGCCCTCGGCACCCTCCTGGCGATGATCTCCCCGAATATCGCCATCCTGGTCGGTGCGCGTGTCCTGCAAGGCATCGGGGGCGGTGGGCTCACCCCTCTCGGGCAGGCCATCCTGGCGGGGCGCTGCAGTCCGCAGCAGCGATCCCGGCTCCAGATCTGGTACACGATCTACTACGCGATCTTCGCCGCGGTGGGACCGTTCATTGGCGCGGCCGCCCTGTCGCTCGGTTCGTGGCGCATGAGTTTCGCCGTGCTGCTGGTGGCCCTGATCCTTCCGGTGCTCCTGCTCCGGGGACAACTGTCCACCGAACGCCAGGACCGACACCGCCGGTTCGACCTCCCCGGCGCCGCATTGCTAACGATCGCGCTCCTGGGCATCCTCGTCGCCGTACAACTGCTGGGCACCGGACAGGTCCTTCCGGCTGCTCTGTCCGCGACGATCGGAGGGGTTGCCGCGACCGCCTTCCTCCGGCATGCCCGTCGGGCTGCCGATCCCGTCCTATGTCCCGGACTGCTGGGCCGCCGCCCGATCGGTGTCGGGGTCCTGATCGCCGTCGCCAATGGCTTCGCCCTGTTCGGATGCATCACGGCGCTGCCGATGGTGGCGGCGGAGGCTGGCGCCGGACCGGCGTTCATCGGCATGGTCGTCGTTCCCCTGACCGCCGGGTGGACCGTGCTGAGTGCCGTGAGTGCGAAGCTCACGCTGCGGGTCGGGTTGCGGGTGCTGATCCTGGTCGCCGGACCCCTGACGGCTGCGGCCGGGGCAGTCCTGGTACTGGCCGGAACCAGTCCCGACCTCGCGGTCGTCCAGCTCGGTCTGCTGACGGGAGCGACCATGGCCGGCGTGGCGGCAGGCCTCGTGGCCATTCCCAACCTCATGGCCGCCCAGTCCGCCGCGCCCCGCGCCGACCTCGGCGCGACGACCGCCCTCGTGATGTTCGCCCGCAACCTCGGGGGAATGCTGGGCGTGGCCATTCCCGCGGCCCTGGCGGGCGCACTCGGTGGTACCGTCGGCACCCGCCCCGAAGTACTGGCGGTCTTTGGGCTGGTGGGCCTCGGCATGTTCGCCGCGGGTCTCGTGGGGCTGCGGCGTTCGGGGTGCGGGGAAGGCCCTGGCGGCGCCGCCCCGGCGTGACGACTCATCGGGACGCCGGGGTGGTGGTGCTCGTGATACGACGAAGGGCGGCCCCGTGGCGGGACCGCCCTTCGTGACTTCCTCAGAAGACCATGCCGTGTCGGATGTGGGCTTCTTCGTCGACCTCTCGACTCGGCAGGTGCCGCGCCTGCGGCGCGACCCCTACCTCGTCTCCTGGCCTCCTCAGAAGTCCATGCCTCCCATGTCTCCGCCGCCCGGCATCGCCGGCGCCGACTTCTCCGGCTTGTCCGCCACGACCGCCTCGGTCGTCAGGAACAGGCCGGCGATCGACGCGGCGTTCTGCAGCGCGGACCGGGTGACCTTCGCGGGATCGATGATGCCCGCGTCGATCATGTCGACGTAGTCGCCGGTAGCCGCGTTGAGGCCGAAGCCCGGCTCCAAGGAGCGGACCTTCTCGACCACGACGCCGCCCTCGAGGCCGGCGTTCGTGGCGATCTGCTTCAGCGGCGCCTGTACGGCGACCTTGACCAGCTGCGCGCCGGTGCCTTCGTCGCCGTCGAGCTCCAGCTCGCCGAACGCGGCCTCGGATGCCTGCAGCAGGGCCACGCCGCCACCGGCGACGATGCCCTCCTCGACAGCCGCCTTCGCGTTGCGCACTGCGTCCTCGATGCGGTGCTTGCGCTCCTTGAGCTCCACCTCGGTGGCAGCCCCGGCCTTGATCACCGCAACACCGCCGGCCAGCTTGGCCAGGCGCTCCTGCAGCTTCTCGCGGTCGTAGTCGGAGTCACTGTTGTCGATCTCCGCCCGGATCTGGTTGACCCGTCCGGCGATCTGCTCCGCGTCGCCCGCGCCCTCGACGATGGTCGTCTCGTCCTTCGTCACCACGACCTTGCGGGCCTTGCCCAGCAGGTCCAGGTCGGCGGACTCGAGCTTGAGGCCGATCTCCTCGGAGATGACCTGGCCACCGGTCAGGATCGCGATGTCCTGCAGCATGGCCTTGCGGCGGTCACCGAAGCCGGGAGCCTTCACCGCGACCGACTTGAAGGTGCCGCGCACCTTGTTGACGATCAGGGTGGCCAGCGCCTCGCCCTCAACGTCCTCGGCGATGATGGCCAGCGCCTTGCCGCTCTGCATCACCTTCTCGAGGATCGGGAGCAGGTCCTTCACCGACGAGATCTTGCTGTTGACGATCAGGATGTAGGGATCGTCGAGCACGGTCTCCATACGCTCGGTGTCGGTGACGAAGTACGGCGAGATGTAGCCCTTGTCGAAGCGCATGCCTTCGGTGAGCTCCAGCTCCAGCCCGAAGGTGTTGCTCTCCTCGACGGTGATCACACCTTCCTTGCCGACCTTGTCCATGGCCTCGGCGATGATCTCGCCGACCTCGGGGTCGCCCGCGGAGATGCTCGCGGTGGCCGCGATCTGCTCCTTGGTCTCGACCTCCTTGGCCATCTCGAGCAGCTGGGTCGAAACGGCCTCCACGGCCTGCTCGATCCCCTTCTTGAGACCCATCGGGTTGGCGCCAGCGGCAACGTTGCGCAGGCCTTCCTTCACGAGGGCCTGAGCCAGGACCGTAGCGGTCGTGGTGCCGTCACCGGCCACGTCGTCGGTCTTCTTGGCAACCTCTTTGACGAGCTCGGCGCCGATCTTCTCGTAGGGGTCCTCGAGTTCGATCTCCTTGGCGATTGATACGCCGTCGTTGGTGATCGTCGGGGCGCCCCACTTCTTCTCCAGGACGACGTTGCGGCCCTTCGGCCCCAGCGTGACCCGGACGGCGTCGGCGAGGGTATTCATACCCCGCTCCAACGACCGGCGAGCTTCCTCATCGAACGCGATCATTTTTGACATCGGGTGCGTTCCTCCGAAAGAACAGTTGATGGTGGAACACCGGGCCGGCGCCCGCGACGGTCGACCCCCCGCCCCCCTGATCGTCAGGAAGACGGATGGATCTCGCCGATCCGGTGAGCCCTCCGGGTCGACCTCCCGCCCGGCGGACCGGGCTGTCACTCGACGCCTGAGAGTGCTAATACATGATTAGCACTCTCACCCCGAGAGTGCAAGCCCTAGGGGGTGTCCCGGAGCACCGGCAGCAGCAGGCGCGAGCGGGAATGCACCGTGTTCACCGACGGCGTACCGACTGAGGTGTGCCGGAAACCCAGGATCGCTGGGAGGCCGGGGCCGCAGTCGTCCGACGCGACCACGACCCGCACCCGGTGGCCCGCGCGGAAACGGCGGGCGTTCGCGACCAGGGGGATGCGGTACGTCACGGGCTCGCCGGGCGGTACCGCGCGGGGGGTCGTGCAGGGCAGCACCGGACGGCCGGGGACGCTGTCGGCTTCCGCCACGTCGCGTAGGGACGCCCGCAGCCAGCCCGCGGTCACGTCGGCGACTGTGCCGTCGGGCGCGACCTCCTGCAGCGTCACGATCCACGACGTGTCCGCCGCCGTCACCGTGGCGGACAACTCGACCTCGAGGTCCCCGGCCATGTCGAGATCCACCGGGAGAGGGTCCGTCTGCCAGGTCAGGTGGGTCGGGAGCGGGACGGGTGGGGCGCCTTTCGGGGGCTGCGGACCCGTGCCGGCGTGCCAGAAGGCGCGGGATCCGTCAGCCGTGCCCCCGAGCACGCCGTCGGCGGCCAGGGCCAGCGGCCGCAACTCGGTGTCCGGGGGCGGCCACGCCTCGGCGGAACGGAACTCGTCGGCCCCGGGCAGCCAGTAGCGGATCCGGGGCCCGCTCATGATCCCGGTGTCGATGCCCTTGAGCCAGTGGTCGAACCAGGCCAGGGCCTCGACATGCAGGCTCTCCCACGGCCACGTCAGGCCGTCTTTGCCCAGCATGCCGACGAGTACGGGTGCGGTGGGCTCCACTGCCCGCAGCACGTCGAACGTGCTGGGCAGGTGCAGGGGCACGTTCTGCCAGTCGCAGCCCAGGTACATGGGGATGCGGCACCCCGGCAGCAGCCGCAGCAGGTCACGTTCCTCCCACCACGAGTCGCGCACCTGGTGGCGCACGGCGATGTCGCGCCACAACTCCCCCCACGGTTCGTCGGGGAAGTGAGCGCGCATGACGGTGGCCAGGGAGGACAGGGCCGCCTCGCCGTTGAGGTGTTCGAAGCGGGCGTGGACCGGTGCGCTGCGCAGCAGGTGGGACAGGGCGTCCGTGACAGCGTTCCGCAGGCCTTTCACCCGGGCCAGAGTCGCCACGCCCGCCAGCCACGCGGTGACGAAGGTCTCGCTGAACAGGCCGTGGTGCCAGGCCGCGTCGTACACGTCCGCGGTGGTGGCCACCGGGAACAGGGCCTTCAGGGACGGGGGCGCCTCGGCGGCGGCCGCCAATTGCGTCATGGCGAAGTAACTGATCCCGATCATGCCGACATTGCCGTCGCACCACGGCTGGGCCGCGGTCCACTCCACCAGGTCCGCGACGTCCTGCCGTTCCGTGGCATCGAGCCAGGAGTACACCCCCTCGGAACCCCCGGTACCGCGGGAGTTGGCGATGACGTGGCCGTAGCCGCGCGGCACCCAGAAGTCCGATGCTCCCGCCTCCACGAATCCCAGTGGTGCCCCGGAGTTCTGGATCTGCCGGGGGTAGCAGGACACCGCCAGTAGCGCGGGGAACCTCCCGTCCGCCGCGGGACGGTGGACGTCGGCCATCAGGGTCGTCCCGTCCCGCACCCGCACTCCCACATCCCACTCGGAGGTCATGGCGAACCGGGGGGCCGACAGACCTGACAGGTCGCGTCCGGTGGTCTGGGGCCCGTTGAGGTGACGCTGGCCGGCGGCGACGCCCGCAGCGGGGGGAGGCCGGGACATCGGAACCTCCTCCGTCGGGGGTGGTCCTCCGCAGGCTAGGGGACCGGGCGTGGGGAAGCGGCCCGATGACGGAGTGCGGCCGTCCGGGACCCGACTGCGACGGTGGGGTGACGGATCCCTCATGGTGGCTGAGGTCGACGCAGACGTGGCGGTCCAGGAGTGACAGAATCGGGTCAGGACGCGCTATGCGCCAGGCAGAGGAGGTCGCCATGTCACGACGGGCACGCGAGAAGTTCGACGACCCGGCCGCTGATGTCGTCGACGAGCTCTACCACGAACTGTCCGAGGAACTCGGTACCGACGGCCCCGCCGAGACCTTCGGTCACCCCGACGAGAACGTCGTGGGTCGCCTGGTCGAGGAGGACGAAGGGGTCCGCACCGATGTGACCTCCGAGGTGCTGGCCCTCGACAGTCACGACGTTGAGGACCTCTCCGCCGAGGAGGCCGCGATGCACATGGTCAGCGAGGAGGACGAGGACGAGGTGCGCGACCCCTCGCTGACGCGCCGCGCACGCGAGGCACTCGAGGAGTTCTGAGCCCCCGGCTCAGCCGCCGGCGACGGCGGGGATGACCGCGATGGATGCCCCGTCGGCCAGGGGGGTGGCTAGTCCGTCGAGGAAGCGGACGTCCTCGTCGTTCACGTAGACGTTCACGAACCGGCGCAGGTTGCCCTCGTCGTCCAGGATGCGGGGGGTGATCCCCGGAGCTGCTGCCTCCAGCGCCGCCAGGGCGGAACCGAGGGTGTCTCCCGGTTCCACGAGAGCCACCTCGGCGGCGTCACCGGTGTAGGTGCGCAGGATGGTCGGGATGCGGACGGTAACGGCCATCGGATTCTCCTTGTTGTTGCTGGGTTCAGGGGGTGGCGAGAGCTTCGTGCACCTGCGACACGGACGCGTCGATCACCGCGGTGGGGCCGACGACGTCGGCCACGGCATCGAGGGTCTTCAGCCCGTCGCCGGTGTTGAGCAGCACCGTCTCGCTGTCCCGGGCGGCCTGCCCGGACTCCAGGAGTCGCTGGAAGGTGGCCAAGGTGACGCCGCCGGCGGTCTCGGCGAAGATTCCCTCGGTACGGGCCAGCAGCCGGATCGCGGACACGATCTCGGGGTCGCTGACGCTGCCGACCGCACCACCGGTGCGCCGCACGGCATCCAGCGCGTAGGGGCCGTCCGCGGGGTTGCCGATGGCGAGGCTCTTGGCGATGGTGTCCGGCTTCACGGGCCGGATCACATCGATGCCGTCGGCGAAGGCCCGCGCGACCGGGCTGCAGCCGTCGGCCTGGGCTCCGAAGACGCGGTAGTCGCCCTCGGGGATCAGGCCCAGACTTGTGAGCTCCCGCCATGCCTTGTCGACCTTCGTCAGCAGCGAGCCTGAGGCGACCGGAATCACGACCTGGCCGGGCGTGCGCCACCCGAGTTGTTCGGCTACCTCGTAGCCCAGCGTCTTGGACCCCTCGGCGTAGTAGGGCCGCAGGTTCACGTTGACGAACCCCCAGGTCTGCGTGATCGGGTCGCCGATGAGCTCGCTGCACAGCCGGTTGACGTCGTCGTAGTTGCCGCGCACAGCCAGCAGCGTGCCCCCGTAGGTGGCGGTCGTGATGACCTTGCCCGCCTCCAGGTTCGCGGGAATGACGACGACGGAGCCCATGCCCGCGCGGGCGGCGGCGGCGGCCACCGCGTTGGCCAGGTTGCCGGTGGAGGCGCAGGCGATCGTGCTCAGGCCCAGGCGCCGCGCCGCGGACTGCGCGACGGCGACGACGCGGTCCTTGAAGGAGTGCGTCGGGTTGCCGCTGTCGTCCTTGACCCACAGCGGCGCCGTCATCCCCAGGGCGTCGGCCAGATTGTCGGCCCGTACCAGCTTCGTCATACCGGGATGCAGGTTCGGTTCCGAACCGGCGTAGGGGGCCACCGGCAGCAGGGGCGCGTAGCGCCACAGCGACTGCGGCCCGGCGGTGATCGCCTCCCGGGTGATGCCGGTCAGGTCGTAGGCGACCTCCAGCGGCCCGAAACACTCGATGCACGAGTAGGCGGCACCGAGGCTGTAGTCCGCCCCGCATTCGCGACAGACGAGGCCGGTCGCGTTGCCGAAAGCAGGCTGGTCGGCAGCAGTGTCCGGGGGGGCGGTGTTGGCGAGCACGGTCATGAAGTCTCCTCATCTTTCCCGTGACGGGACGGACTTGGCACCGACTGAACGGTTGCCGGGGCTTCACTGGGCCGTTTCCCTCTGCCCCTCTGGATGAGCGGTATTCGGTTGTCGGGCCACTGTAGCGGACCGCCCGGTCCCCTCGTCGACCCGCCTCGGACCGCGGCATGACGGATAATCGGGCGAGAGACGCCCGGGCGGGTGTCCGGTGCGACGGGAGTGCCGCGATGCGAGCAGAGGTGCGGGAGTGGTTCGACCGTCGCACGTCCGCGGCGGCCGACTGGCCGGTGGAACGGCTCCTGACGGCCAAGGGGACCCGCACCATTGACGTCATCCTGCCCGCCCTCAACGAGGAGCAGACGGTCGGCGACATCGTGACCGCGGTACGCAGCAGTCTCATGACCCCCGAGGTTCCCTTGGTGGACGACTTGGTGGTGGTGGATGCGGACAGCGTGGACGCGACCGCGGCCCGCGCGGCCGCAGCGGGTGCCCGGGTGGTCCCCATCGGATCCGTCCTCCCCGACATCCCCCGGGAACGGGGCAAGGGTGAGGCCATGTGGCGGGGACTGGCCGCGACGTCGGGTGATCTGGTCGTCTTCGTGGACGCCGACCTGCGGTCCTTCACCCCGCAGTACGTGACCGGACTGCTGGGCCCGTTGCTGCTCGACGAGGGCGTACACCTGGTGAAGGCCGTCTACGACCGGCCGTTGGTGCAGGGGGACACCCGGGTGGCAGCCGGTGGTGGCCGGGTGACGGAGATCCTGGCGCGGCCCCTGATCAACGCCCTGTGGCCCGACCTGTCCGGGGTGGCGCAGCCGCTGGCGGGGGAGTACGCGATGCGCCGCTCGCTGCTGGAGTTGCTCCCGTTCCCCTGCGGCTATGGCGTGGAGATCGGACTGCTGGTCGACACCTACCGCACGGCCGGGCTGGGAGCCATCGCCCAGGTGGACCTCGGGGAGCGCGAGCATCGGCATCAGGACGCCACCCGCCTGTCCCGGATGTCGGCGCAGATCCTGCATGCCGCATTGACGCGGTGCGACCCGGATCAGATCGTCTACGACGCCCGGTCGACCCCGACGCTGCCCGAGTTCGCGCATGAGGGTGACGCCTTCATCGTGCGGGAACACGCCGTGCAGACGTGCGAACGGCCGCCCTTGGTGACGATGCCCGACTACCTGGCCGACCGCCGCGGGGATCCGGTCCCCGGCTGAACCGGGTCAGCGGGGCGGTGCGCCCGCCCCGGGACGCCGGACGAAACTGTCCGCGAGAGGACCCTCGAGACGCAGGGGGATGACCGGGAAACTGCCGGTGAGGATGTAGCAGTAGGTGCCGCCGGGGTACTCGGGGGTCACCTGGAACCGCCCGTTGTTCTCGTCGAGGTCACCGGACTTGGCCACGTACTGGTAGTCCGACAGGAACTGGCCGTCGTAGCGCCCCCCCGGGCCGCCGGAACGGGTGCCGGACCTCAGCCGGTAGGACGAGGTGAGCCGCGTGAGGCCGCTGCTCTTCTTGCGCGGTTTGCGGTAGCCCCGGTTGAGGTAGACGGGAAAACCGTCGCCGGCCCAGCCGATCAGGGGAGAGTGGCGCGTGGTCGGCATCGACTCGCGCAGCCCGGTCGGGATGCCGTGGTAGTGGTAGGCGCCCGTCGGCTGTACGTGGGCGTTGTTCGTGTCCAGGAAGAGCGGGACCCCCCCGCCCAGGGCGTTGTAGTGCCAGGCCGGGTCGTTGTTCCACCACTCGGCCGCCAGGGGGTCGAACAGGACGCCGTTCACGGCGATCCCGAAGGGCTGCGGGATGGTCAACGCGGTGCCGCCCCCGCGGCTCGGGGCGGTGGGGAGGGAGAAGTCGTAGGACTGGGGGCTGACCGAGGCGTTCGGGAAGGACCCGTGGCTGTGGTTGGGCAGGCCGTTCGCGCGGATGCGGCGGATGCCGTTGCGGACCTGCACGGAGACGCGGCAGCCGGTGGCGGAGTCGGTGAACTCGTAGTCACCGGTGACGTCGACGACGAATCCCGTCCCCGCGCTCGCCCGCGACGAGTCGAACAGCCGCAGACCCGTGGTGCCCGCGGCCGTCATCGTCAGCGCGCCCGCAAGCCCTCCGATGAGGAATCCGCGGCGGTTGAGGGACGGACTGTCCATGGCTACCTCCTCCTGCTGGCTAGTGCCCAGAATGGGTCATCAGCCTGGGGAGTGCCCGGATGGGAGCTGAGCATCACCTGAACGCGGGTCAGCGGCGCGAGCGGTGCCCGGCGGACCGCGCTTCTTGCCGCTGCTGGCGCAACCGCCGCAGCCGCCGGACGAGTACCGGGTCGGCTGCCAGGGCGGATTCCCGGTCGATCAGCCGGTTGAGCAACTGGTAGTAGCGGGTGGCGGTCAGGTCGAACTGTTCCCGAATGGCCTCTTCCTTGGCACCGCCGAAGCGCCACCAGGACCGTTCGAAGTCCAGGATGGCTCGCTCCTGGTCACTGAGGGCGTGGTCGCCGAGTCCGTGGTCCAGACCGACTGCCGTGTGAGCCATCGAACTTCCTCGTTCCGTACGGGCAGGTCCCCGGGATGGGCCGGGCCCGCGGGGGGACCTCGGGGAACCATCCAGGTGCGGTGGCCAGTCTACGGCGGAGGTACGACAGGGGAGCGGATCCCACGAGGGGGTGTCCCCGATCACGGTGCTGCGGGTCTTGTTCATCTCCCTGTCGCCCTACCCGTTCGACGAGCCCGCACCCCTGGGGGTGCCCATCGTTACCGTGCCGCGATGTCCGGCTCACGGTCCCGGCCGCGGGCTGACCCGCCGCGCGAAGAGATACCCCCAGCCGTTCGTGGCCCAGTGCAGCCCCATCGGGGCGAACAGCGAGCCGGAACCCATCCGCAGGAGCGTGAAGACGAGCCCCCCGATCGCGGTGGTCAGCACGGAGCCCCCGATCGCGGTCAACTGCGCCCGCCGGCCACCTCCACCCACGGCCCCGAGACGTTCATTGCGCAGATGCATGTCCAGCGAGGGCAGGATGTGCCACAGCCCGAACAGCAACGCGCTGCCGAGCGTCGCCCAGAGAAGCCCGTAGCGGCGCGCCAGCATGGCCCACAGGACGCCGCGGAAGGCCACCTCCTCGAACAGCACCGTGCCGAACGGCAGCTCCACCATCGACTGCCAGAAGAGGCGGGGCAGGGAGAGGCCGGCGATGTTCTGGTCGTGGAACGCCTGACGGGTGCGCTGCCACGTGGAGCCGAGGGCGTACACGGTGAACACGAGAAGAATGGCGATGCCGCCCCACACGAGGCCCGAGATCCAGGTGCGCGGCGCGAGACCCAGGTCGGCCCAGGTGCAGCCGTCCATCAGGCCCAGCGCGAGGACCACCACCGACCCGCCGAGGGTCCAGAACAGGTAGTACCCCGGTACCGCCTTGTTGGCGGCGACATTGATCATGAGGAGGAGGACGACGACCGCGAGCACCGGCCACCAGGGGAGCCCCGCCTGCACTTCGGGGAGCGCGTAGCCCCAGCCGGCCAGCCAGTCGGTGATCATCGGACTCCTTCGCCCGCCCCGATGGTAGGGGCCGGGATCTCAGTTGGCGGAGTTGAACTCCTGGAGCTTCTCCGTGCAGGCCTGGACCTGGCTGATGGCCTCCGGGTCATCGATCAGTTCGCCCGCCAGGGCCGTCGCCTGCTCCTGCAGGTCCTGGGCCTGTCGGGTGAGGTCCTGGGTGTCGGCCTGCAAAGGGTCGGCCAGGGCCTTCTTCGACGCCGCGAGGAATCTGGTCACCCCATCGCAGTACCGTCCCGCGGCCGAGCCACCAACACTGGGAGCGCTCGCCGGAGGGGTGGGGCTGGCGCTGCCGGCCGCGGGAGCCGCGGGCGTGGTGGAGGAACATGCAGCCACGAGCAGAAGAGCGGGCAGGACGGCGAACAGATGTCGGGGCAACGGAGACCTCCAGGGCAACCCAGCGAGGGTATCGCCGGAACTGACGGGGCGGTACCGTCGGCGCAGACCAGGAGGCGCCATGCAGACCGAGGTCCGACACGATGCGGATGCCCGCCGCTACGAGTTGTTCGTGGCGGGTGCCGTGGCCGGTTGGGTCGACTACGTGGCGACCGGCGCCGTTCTCGATCTCGTGCACACCGAGATCGCCGACGACTACCGCGGCCAGGGTCTGGGCGGGGTGCTGGCGGAGGGGGTCATGGCCGACGCCCGTGCCAGCGGCCGGCAGATCCTCCCGAGTTGCCCGTTCCTCACCGAGTACGTGAGGTCCCATCCGGAGGACGTGGCCCTGGTCCCCGCAGCGGAACGGCCGCGGTGGGGGCTGGACCGGTCCTAGGACGATGGTCCGATGGAGGCCGGGACGCGGACCCGACGATGCTCATCGTGATGACGCAACCAATGGAGGTATCCATCATGAAGAAAAGTATCGCCCTCGCGGCGGCAACCATGCTGTCGGCCGGCCTCGTCGCGGTCCCGGCCGCTGCGTTCGCCGACGACTGCCCCAACGCCGGCTCCGGTAACACCGCGGGCGCCGGTCTGCAGGGCCCGCGCGGTCACGGCCCCGGCAGCCAGCAGGGGTCCGGGGACCAGCAGGGTCCCGGAGGCCAGCAGGGTCCCGGCCACCATGGCACCGATGACCAGCAGGGCCAGCAGGGTGGTCCCGGAGCCAACGACATCGGCGGGACGCCCGAGGCGCGCCAAGCCCTGAAGGAGGCCCTCCGCGCGGCGAACACCGCCTTCCGGCAGGCCGTCCGTGAGGCCATGACGCAGTTCGCCGCCGACACCGAGGTGGAGCGGGAGGCCTTGAAGTCGGTGCTGAACGATCCCGACGCCACCGCCGAGCAGAAGCGGACCGCGGTCGCGCAGTACCGCGAGGACACCGCCGACGCCCGCGAGGCCCGCAAGGCGGCCGTCATGGATGCGCGCGAGGTGTGGCAGGAGGCCCGGGCTACGGCGTGGGAGACCTTCCGCAACTCGTCGTCCACCACGGTCTGACGACATCGGCCGGCACCGCCGGCGGTCCGCTCCCGACCTGGAGGGGGAGCGTCCCGCCGGCGGTTTCGCGCATCATGGACCCATGAGCGACATGAACAACCTGCTGGGACCCGACCCGACCCTCCTGCCCGACGATCCCGGGGCGGCCGAACTCGCCCAAGGGCTTCCGGCGCGCGACGTCGTCCGGCTGCACCCGACCTCCAGTGCGGCATGGGCGGCCGTGGCGCTGGGGGCCGCGGATGACGACCAGGATGTCGAGTGCTACGCCTTCGCCCGGGTCGGATACCACCGCGGCCTCGACGCGCTGCGTCGCAACGGCTGGAAGGGTCACGGCCCGATCCCGTGGGACCACACCCCCAACCAGGGATTCTTGCGCTGCCTGGCCATGCTGAGCCTCGCCGCGGACCGGATGGGTGAAGCGGAGGAGGCGGAGCGCTGCTCCCAGTTCCTGCGGGACTCCTCCGCCGCCGCCGCGGCGGAACTGCTCGACTGAGGATTCCTCAGTTGTTGTTCTGACCCTTCACCGGCATCTTGCGGATGGCGTCCAGACCGCGCTCGGACTGCCGCCGCACGGCGTCGAAGTTGTCGCCGCGGCGGGTCTGAGCAGCATCGCGACGGGCGGCGAATGCCTCGCGTAGGTTCTGCTCCGCCTGCCGGATCTGGCGCAGGGACTCGGCCTTCGCGCGGGCGATCTGCGCGGCGAACCGTCCCTTCACGTTGTCCACGTTGTTGCGGTACCTGTTGTTGATCCCGTTGATCTCGGTCTGCTTGCTGTCGTTCAGCGTCGTGATCTGACGGTTGTCGCTGCGAATCTCGGTGCGCAACTCCTTGCGCACCGACGGCTTCTTGGCGCGCGCCAACTTGCGCTGCAACTTCTTCACCTCTGCCTGCAGGGCGTCGATCTTGCCGTTGAACTGGTTCTCCACGCGGTTGACCGCTGCCTGCTTGTTGTCCGCGAGCTGCTTCAGCTCGCTGTTGCGGTTGTCCCGCAGGCGACGCACGTCGGCGCGCCGCTCATTGCGCATACGGCGGACCTTGTCGCGGCTGACCTGGCGCTTCTCCTTCGCCTGCGACAGGTCGGTGCGGTACATGGCGCGCACCTTCATGTTCGCCTTCGTCCGCCGCTGCCCCAGGGTCTGGCGGTACTTGGCGATCTGCTGCTGGGTGGCGGGGTCGTTGCGTTTGGACTCCAGCAGGTCGGCGTAGGACTTCAGTTTCTCGTACTCGACGGTGCCGCGGATCCCGTCTCCCGCCGAAGCTGGGGCGACGAGTCCGAGCAGCAGGGCGGGGACGAGGAGGAGGGCAAGGGCAACGCTGCGCTTCATGCCACGAGTCTATCGCGGCCCCGCGGGCGCCGGAGCGCCGCCGCGAGGCTCGCGCGACTAGCGTGGGCGGGTGCCTGCCCAGGTGGTCCTCTCCCGCATCATCGTGTCCGGAATCCTGGCGGGCGCTCTGTCGGGGATCTTCGGGATCGGCGGCGGCATCGTCATGGTTCCGCTGTTCACCCTGTGGCTCGGTCTCGATCAACGCACCGCCATCACCACGTCCCTACTGGCGATCATCCCGATCTCGGTGGCGGCGATCGGCGGGTATCTCGTCGGGGACGCCGTGGCGTGGGGGGTCGGATTGGTCATCGGGGTCGGCAGCATCGTGGGTGGGCAGGTCGGCGTGCGCCTGCTGCCCCACATCCCGGTCCCCTGGCTGCAACTGTCCTTTGCGGTGCTGCTGCTCTACTCGGCGGTCCGCCTGGTGGCCCCGTCGGCGGCCCCCACCGACCAGGTGGGCGGCGAACCGTGGGCCCTACTGGTGATCGTGGGGGTGATCGCGGGGCTGATCGCGGCCCTGCTCGGGGTCGGCGGCGGGATCGTCGTGGTTCCCGCTCTGGCGCTCCTGGCGGGGATGGACCTGACGACCGCGCGGGGTACGAGTCTGGTCGTCATCCTGCTGACGGCGACCACCGCGTCGCTCTCCAACTGGCGGGCTGGCGCCCTCGACACGAGGGTGGGATGGATCTCGGGATTGGCGGGGGTACCGGCGGCCCTCGGCGCCGCCCTGGTGGCTCAGTGGATCCCGCAGCAGGTGGCGGCTTACCTGTTCGCGGTCCTGATGGTGGTGGCGGCCGTGCAGTTGCTGCGCCGGGCCTGGTCGGCGCGCACCCGGCGGGCCCGTCCGGATCAGCCTGAGCCACCGGGATAGCGGGAGGCGCCGTGACGCGGGTCTCACGCATCGTGTGGTCGGCGGCGGCCGGGGTGCGGTAAGGTTAGGGTTACCTAAGTTGATGGTGAAGTACTCCACTCTCACCCTCACGAATCGTCACGGAACGGCTGGGGGTCGTGTGCTCGCCAATTATCTGATCGGGCTGCGCGAGGGACTCGAGGCGGCGCTCGTCGTGAGTATCCTCATCGCCTACTTGGTCAAGACTGACCGCCGGTCCCTCGTGCCCCGGGTGTGGGCGGGAGTCGGCCTCGCCGTGCTGCTGTCGCTGGCGGTCGGTGCGGCGCTGACCTTCGGCACCGCGGAACTGTCGTTCCGGGCGCAGGAGGCGTTCGGGGGTGTGATGTCGATCCTCGCCGTGGCACTGGTGACGTGGATGGTCTTCTGGATGGCCCGCAACGCGAGGTCGCTGCGCGGGGAACTGCACGGCCACGTGGACCGGGTGGCCGACCGCGGACTGTGGGCGCTCATCCTCGTGGCTTTCCTCGCAGTCGCACGGGAAGGGGTCGAGACCGCGCTGTTCATCTGGTCGGCGGTCCGGGCGACCGGCGGCGGGCCTGCGCCGCTCAGTGGAGCCGTGCTGGGGCTGGCCACGGCGGTTCTGCTCGGCTGGCTGTTCTACCGCGGGGCGCTGCGGCTCAATCTGGCCACGTTCTTCAAGTGGACCGGGGTCGCTCTCATCGTGGTCGCCGCCGGGGTCTTCTCCTACGCCATCCACGATCTGCAGGAGGCGGGCATCCTGCCCGGTCTGGACAACATCGCCTTCGATGTCAGCCACCTGATCGTCCCCGGGACAGCGGTGGCGACGATCCTCAAGGGCATCCTCAACTTCTCACCGACGACGACCTGGCTCGAGGTCGTCGCGTGGCTGGCCTATCTCGTGCC
>JAPOIY010000026.1 GCA_029978705.1 Actinomycetota bacterium | reverse complement strand
GGTCGCGACATCCTCGGCAAGGTCAGCGGACAAGGTGGCGGACCCGTTGCCTTCCAGTCGCAACCGGACCCCGCGGAATCGGTGGCTCTCCTTGCGGCGCGCGGCCAGATCGAGTTCGAGGCGCGCTGCGATGCGCTTGGCTTGGGCCCTCAGTTCGGTACAGGTCCAGTCCCGACGACCGCTGCGGCGCCGACGGCGAACCGCCGTGAGCAACTCCTCGACCACTCGGGTCTGGTCGGCCAACGTCAGGTGACGGAAGTCGGTGGCCACCAGGTGAGCGTGCCACCCGATGATGAGGCCACACTGCACCGCGTATCGCAGAGCGGGCAGGGCGTGCATGCGCCGCAGGCCGTCGAGGCGGTTGCGGGCGCTGCCCGGGGAGACCCGAAGCGCGGGAGCGAGGTCTTCGACCGCCGCGTCCGTGATGGTCCCCAACTCGGGGCGGGTCGCCGCGATGGGTTCTTCGACCGGGCGGCTGCCCGCGGCGGCCAGCACGGCGCGGTCGGCCAGCGACGCAGTCCACGACGCCGCTGCCGCCCACGCGGCGATGGTGACGATCTGGCAGCCGCACGGGAAGCCGGGCGAACCGACGTGCTCGGCGAGGGTCGGGGAGGTGTGGGGGGCAGGGCATTCTCCGGGCTGGCAGCTGTCGGCCACATCACGGCGTGACAGCTCCAGCAAAGCGTCCAGCAGCTCCCGGCCCACCGGCAGCCACAGGAGCGCCCGCACCTGCGGGCGTAGCTCAGCGTCCCACCACCCCGCCTGGGTCCATGGCGGGCGAGCGGCCTGCCACAACGCAGTGGCCATTCCCGACTCGATGCGTCCGGAGCCCTGCCCGGAGCCCTGCCCGGACGGGGCAGAGCCAGCGCGGGAATGGGCCGGATCGAGGTCCACATGAGGCACGCCCCGCAGGGCTCCCCCACCGCTGATACGTGCCGACTTCCGAGCCATAGGCCATGGGATCACAGGGGTCCGACAGTCCCCCGGAAGCAGCGGCTGTCGCCTCGTCCCAACGGGTGGCTGCGGCGACGGGGCTGTCTTCAGCCCGTGCAAGACTTCCGTCGTGACAGCTCGACCCACGCTGGCCAAGGTGGCGCACCTTGCGGGAGTGTCCAAGACGACCGCGGCCAATGTGCTCAGTGGTCGCAAGAAGGCCTCGCCGGAGACGACCCGCCGCGTCCTCGCGGCAGCCAAGTCCCTTGACTATCGGCTGGATTCGGCCGCCAGCAGTCTGAGTCGAGGCCGGACCCCGGTGATCGGGGTGATGGTGGCCGAGTTCGTGCCCGGGATGGTGGTCTCCGGGATCAGTGCCGTCTTCGTGCAGCGATGCTCGGAGGCGGGCCTGGTGGTGTCGTTCGCCAGCCAGGCCAAGGCGCAGGCCTTGCTGGATTCCGGGATCGACATGCTCGTCGTCCTGGGTTCCGCAGACCGGAACTTCCTCGACTCGCTGAAGATGCCGTTCGGCCTTCCCGTCGTGGCGATGGAGACGGTCGACGGTCGCCCGTTCTCGTGGGCCCATCATGATCCGGTGGCCATCGCGCGCACTGTCATGGGCCACCTCGGGGACCAGGGGTGCCGCCATGTCGGCTGGCTGCTGGGTCCTGGGGTGGATGCTGTGTTCGAGCCGTGGACCCTGGCGCTGGACGAGGTCGCCGGGGACATGGGGTTGGCCTTCACCACGGTCCGACACGATGGAACCCCGGATGGCGTCACCCACGCGATGGGGGAGCTGCTGGCCGCGGGGGTGGAGGGAGTCTTCAGTGCCATGGCGCCTACGCCCATGGTCTACGACGCGCTGCGTGCGCTCGGCAAGTCGGCCCCTGCCGACGTGCTGCTGGTCGTGCAGGCCGACGGGGTGGTGGAGGACGCGATGACGCCGAAGATCTCCACCCTGTCTCTGATGTCGCTGCTCAGCGGAGTGGTCATTGCTGACCTGTGTATCGCGACCGTGGCGGGACGGCCGGTGGAGCCGGTGCAGTTGCCCTTCGAACTGTCCGTTCGCGAGTCGTCGACCCGTCCGTGAGGTGCCCCGAACGTGGCTGCGTGCCCCGTTCGGGGAACGAGGCACGCAGCTGGGGAAGGGCCGACGGTCACGGCGCCTTCTGGATCCGCACGTCGAAGACCTTGTAGCCGTCCCACTCCTTGCCGGTGTCGGCGTGACGGTAGGCGTAGATGGTGGCGTCACCGGCCGACAGGTGGCGTCCTGAGTTCTCCCACACCTCGCGGGTGGAGCAGGACCCGTTGCTGGTGACGGTGACGTCCGGAGTCATGATCTTGTAGTTCTCGACCTTGATGTAGTTCCGGTTCGCGTCGTTGGGGTTGTTCTTGTAGAACACCTTCACGACGGCGTCGCTGGAGCTGGTCACCCGAGAGCTCTGGCCGGGCTCCAGTTTGGTCCCACCCAGGTAGAGCGTCCGTCCGGTCTCGTTGATGAAGGTGACATCTACCTTCTTCATCCAGGCGGCGATGCTGCTGTCCGCGGGGGCGGCCGAGGTGGCCGGCGATGCGGCGGCCGGTGCGGGCGCGGCCAGGGCCATCGGGGCTATCCCCATGGTCAGGGCGGTGCTCAGGCCAGCGATGACAAGAAGCTTCTTCATGATGATGGTTCCTCACTGTTCGAGTTCTCTGATGCCTCACTGATAACCGCCGGCTACTCCTTCCAACCCCGGTGACCGCGGTGCACCGGTGCACCTGTCGGGTCGGGTTTTCGGCCTGGTGGCCGGGGCATCTTCGAACCAACACCTTCACTTACAACGAACCGGAGAGACATCATGAACAAGCACCTGAAGATCCGCATCGGCACCGTCGTCCTGGCCGCAGCCGCTCTGACTGCCGGCCCGGCCGCCGCGGCTCTGGCCGCGCCCGCGGCGGCGGCGCCGGCGACCGTGACCCAGACCGCCCAGGCCACGTCTGCGGACGAGCGGCCGGCGTGGCCCGTGACCCTGGGGACCAGCGTCACCTTCACGAACAACACCTCTACGACACTGTTCGTGTCCCGGGAGATGACCGACTCCCGCCCGGAAGAGGTGAAGCCCGGACAGAGGTTCAGTTCCAGTGGGGACTACATCACGGCCGACGACGTCGACATCTGGGTTTCCAAGACCCGCGAGGACGCGGGCCGGTCAGATTTCACGAGTGGCAAGCTCAACATCACCGGAAACAACCCGAGTGCCGGCTACCCATGGCTGCGCGTCAGGGGCAGCGAGTTTCCCAGCGTCAGCCACAGCTTCTCGGTCGGTGAGAAGTGGAGTTTCACCGGCAAGGGTTGGGGGACCTTCGACTCCGAGCGGCGGTCCGACAGCTCCTCGTACAAGGAGTTCGAGATCAGCCTGAGGAACTGACCGCTCCCCACTGTCCCCAAGACCCCGCCCGCGTCGCGACGAGGGGCGGGGTCTTGTGACTGTCGGGGACGCGCTCCGGGCGCAGCACGAGAAGGGCAACGACAGAACTCGGGTGGCCACCCCGGCGCGGTGTGTGACACGTTGGCGGGGCGGACAACGACAGAAGGTGACCCATGCATGCGGACCCCGCCGACCTGAATTCGACAGCCGTCGAGCACGCCCGGAAACTCATCGCCGACGGCAAGGTGAGCGACACCACGCCGTGGGTGCCACCGAGCGCGGAGGCGGGCGATGAGCTGATCGCCCGCGACGGGATCGAGGCGTACGGCGTATGGTTCCTCAGCGTCCATCCCGGGACCGATCCGCAGACCAAGGGGCACTACGGATTCCCCATCTCGAATGACTTCACGACTGTCGACGTCGCCGGCCTACGAGCCGCCGAGTCGCGTGCCGCCGAGTGGCACCACACGGCGATCGAGCAGGCCGCCCGCCAGCTCGCCCAAGCAGCTGGTTCCTAGGGGGACGTCGGGCTCGGAAAGGACAACGCCGAGCCGGTGGGCGCCGGCTTCGGCGGCACGAACGGGCAGACCCGCCCGTGCTGGGGCTCGATGCGGCGAATCACGAACCGGTCGATCGGCTCGTTGACGCACGCCGAGTCCACGCCTCCCCAGATGACGTGCTGACCGCTGCGGTACCTGATGATCGGCCGGTCTCCGAATGCGACGGCCATGTCCTTGGCCCACGCCATCGGCGTGGCCCCGTCATGTGTCGCGTTGGCGACCACGACCGGCACGTCGGCCAGGATCTCCCGCTGCGCGGCAGTGGTGACCAGCGGCACCGGATCCGGTGTGAGCCCCTTCAGTCCGGCACACCCCATGCCATAGGTCAAAGTGAGAGACGGGCCGAAAACGGGGTACTCGGCCCCGTTGACACGTGCCAGATCGACCTGCCGCGCCGCAGACAGTCGGCCCGCGTAGTCCAGGCAGTTGACGGTCGAGAAGCCGGCGCCCTCGTTGCCGTTGGGCCGGGATTTGGTGTCCTGCAGTTCCTGTCGGATCCCCGCCGCATCGGCACCATCGCCGCGGGCACGTTCGATTGCGGTGGACCAGTCGGCGACCTGAGGCCAGGACTCGGGGAACGGGATGCTGTCTCCCACCATGTCCAGCCAGTTCCATCGGGAGAACAACGTTCCGTCCGGCAGTCGGATCGGGTCGGTAGCGAGACTCTTCGCGGTTGCCATGATCGCGTCGTAGCCGACCCGGTAGTTGTTCGCCATGAAGTCCAGAGCGCTGTCCTGGCTGGTGCCGCCGATCCTGGGCATGCCGACGAAGCCGGTGCTGGGATCGATGTTGCCGTCGAGAACCATGGCGCGTACCGGGTACCGCAAGGCGTAGACGTATCCGATCCGGGTCCCGTAGCTGGTCGCCCAGAACGTGAGTTTGCGGTCGCCCACGGCCTTCCGCATCCGATTCAGGTCCCGGGCGACGTTGACGGTCCCCATCCACGGTGCGATCCGTTCGTTGCCACCCAGGCACGTACGGTTGTCGGCGGCGAGTTCGTCCGCTGACTTCCGCTGGACGGCCTGCCAATTCGGGGTCTCTTTGCGGGGGGGACGGCTCAGCCAAGGCTGGCCGCAGTCGGTCAGAGCGGGGCGGGATCCGCCGATGCCGCGGGGATCGAACGCTACGAAGTCGAAGCGGGCCCTCACCTCGGGAGACAGGCGTTGCACGAAGGTGTCCACCATCTGTGTGCTCGGGCCGCCCGGTCCGCCCGCGTCCCAGAACAGAGTCCCGAGGTACTCATCGGGGGCTCCGGTGGCGGGGATGCGCGCCAAGGCGATCCGGATCTTCCGTCCGGCCGGGTGTGCGTAGTCCACCGGCACGGGAAAGAGAGCGCATTGCTTGTCGGGTTGCTCGTCCGAGGGGCACTCCGTCCACGCCACGGTGCTGCCGTCCCGGTCCGGAGTGGCATCGGAGTCGAATGCCGCGGCCGACCCCACAACGCCCGGGCCGACGCACATCAGCGCGGCGAGCGCCGCAGAAGTAGTCCGAAGGAGGCGGGGAGGGCGCGGGGAGCGGGGGGTTCGCATGTCTTCACAGTAGGTGCTGCGCGGCAGGCCCTTGGGCCCCTGATGGGGTGCCGAAGGGCCCACTCACAGTGCGCTCGCGACTGCATGGTGCCGCACGGCCGGGATCGGCTCGGACGTCATCAGCGCAGGCAGCGGCGCCACCGCGAGTACGGACCCGACGGCCACCACGACGAGGCCGAATACGTAGACGAGAGATCCGTGGGCCGTGCCGCCGAGGGGGAACGTCGGGGCGATGATCACGGCCGCCAACGGCAGCAGGGAGACGGCGCCGCACCCCGTCAGGCCTATTGCCGCCGGACGCCAGTCGCGGACAGTGTGCCCCGGGCCATACCTCCGGTCCAGGGTCGAGCGGGCGATGACGAACCAGCCCACCACGACGGCCACCCCGGCGAGCACGTCGGCGGGCCGGTGCCAGTTCAGCGTGATCGTCGCGCAGCCCACGGCGATCGCCGCGCCGGGCAGGAGGAAGGAGGCCGGGGAACGGGGCAGCACCATGACTAGGCCGAGCGCGGTCGACAACAGGAAGGTGACGGTGCCCGAGGGCAGCGAGTTGCCGGTGCCCACCTCGGGATTGACCACCAGGTCGGGGCGTACGAAGACGAGGTTCTTCAACACCTGGGTGGTGATGTTGGCGGCGAGCATGGTGGCTGCCGCGACGGCGCCCACGGTGAACCGGCGCTGCCGCCACCCGAGGAGGACGACCGCCGCCATGGCGATGAACAGGGAACTGTCGGCGGCGATGGCAGCCAGCGCGCTCTGCGCCCAGAGCGGATCCGGGTGCAGGCTGTCGGAACCCAGCACGGCAGCGTCCTCCGTGAACTGTCCCCGGGTAGTACAGACCGCCAGCGCGTAGAGGGTGGCGAGGAGGCCGGCGGCGACCCCGAGGACACCGCAGACCGGTCGCACCGTGGCGGCTGCCCTCCGGGCCAGCGAGCGGGCAGCGGAACACAGGCAAGCGGTCATGGTTTCTGATTGCCGCCGGCCGGGGTCCGGAACCCCCGGCGGACTGCCGGAACGGTCCGGCGCGGCCGTCCGGACGGTCGGACTCCGGGAGGGACGTCAGCGGGTGTAGCGGAACGACTGCGGCAGTACCGCGTCCCGGCCGTCGCTGTTGCGCACGATCACGGCCACGTCGCCGGGGCGGCGCGCACTGGTGCGGCACGTGATGCGGGACCGCCGTACCTGGATCACCTCGCACCGCGCACCCCCGATCCGGACCCGCGGCGCGGGCATGAACCCGGAACCGCTGATCCGCACTCTCGTGCCACCCCGGGAGCTGCCGCGGGCGGGGGAGATCTGGTCCAGGGCGGGCCGGGCGCTGCGCACTTTGGGGGTCGCCGCGGACACCTTCTTGGCCTGCCCGGCGGTCGACGTCGCGGTCACCCGCACCCGCAGCCGGTCGCGGTACCACGCGCGCTTCACCTTCACGCTGATGCGCGAGCCCTTCTTGACCGCGCGCCAGTGATTGCCTGTCTTGCGTTGCCAGCGGTAGGTCAGGCTCGGGGTGGGGTCCCCGGTCACGTCTCGGGGGTCGGCGGTGAGGGTCTTGCCGATCTGTACCTTTCCCGCGATCACCACCTTGCCGATGGCCAGGGGGATGGCGGGCACCGGGTCGGCGTCCGAGTACGCCCAGGCGCGCGGGTCCACTCCGTTGTGCGCCTTGGCCACCGCCCGCACCGACTGGCCCGCGGCATCCGCGGGGACCTCCAGAGTGGCCGATTCCGCTCCGGGGATGTCGGTCCACGTGCCCGCTCCTCCGCCGCCGACCTGCCACTGGTAGCGCACGGTCGGGGTGGGGACCCCGGAGACGCCTGTGGCCGCGGCGGTCAGGGTGCCACCGACGGCGGCGTCACCGGAGACCGTCACTCCGCCGATCTCGGGAGTGGTGCCACGCACCGGCTGCGTAGCGGGGGAGTTGGCCGACGCGGCGCTGCCCACGCCATTGTCGACGGTGACCTTGACCCGCACCTGCTGTTCCACCTGCGCTGCCGTCAGGTCGAACTGGGCCGCCGTCGCGCCGGCGATGTCGCTCCATGTCGATCCGGTGCGCGACTGCCACTGGTAGGCGACGGAGGGCGTTGGCACACCCTTGAGGCCGTGTACGACCGCGGCCAGCTGCTTGCCGACCTGGGCGGTGCCCTTCACGCCGACGTCGCCCACCTGGGCGCGCAGACCCGACACGGCGGTGGCGGTGACGGCCGACTGGGTGGCGGCCGGATTGACCCCGTTGGTGGCAGTCACGGTCACCCGCAGGTACTGCCCGATCTGCGCCTGGGTGGGCACGTACCCCGGAGCGGCCGGGCTGCCCGGCACCGCGGTCCACGGCCCGCTCGCGCTCGGCCCGGAACTCCAGGCGTACGTCAGCGTCGGCGCCGGAGCCCCGCTCGCAGTGACCTCGGACACGAGATCGGTGCCAACCTGCGGGGTGCCGGCGACCGCCAGGGCCGTGATGGCGGGAGCCACGGTGGCGGGCCCGGGGACGAAGTAGGAGAAGAGCCCGGAGGCCGAACCGGACAGGCCGGTCCCACTGTTCGTCACCTGTACCGTGGCGGGTCCGGCGCTGCCGCCGGGGACCAGCGCGTTGACCATCGAGTCCGACAGGACTTGGACCTGGCTGGCGGCTGCGCCGTTCACCGTGATGGCCGCCGGGGACAGGAATCCGGAGCCCTGGATCGTCACCCAGTAGGCGCCGGCCGTGGACCCGGAGGACGGGACCACGCGAGTGAGGACGGGGCTTACCGCGGGTAGGACCGTAACCGGGGTCGTGGTCGCCGTCAACGAGCCCGCAGTGGCCACCACCGTCACGGCCACGGTCTGGGTCGGGTCCAAGCCGTCGACGGTTCCCGGCGCGGACAGTACTGGCTGGCCGTCGACGAACGCCTGATACGAGACGTTGCCGAGTCCCGGCCATTGGGCGGGCTCCTCCCAATCGATCGCCACGGTCCCGTTGGCCACGGGGGTGGCCGTGACGCTACCGGCGGGGGTGACGGTGGCGATCGTCACGCTACCGGCGGCCCCGTTGTACGACGTCGGACCGGCCGCATACAGCGGGCTGGGAAAGCCCGCGGAGGATGGCGCGAAGGAGCCGCCGCCGCCCCCGCCCCCTCCGTAATTGTTGAACAGGCCGAGCGCCCCGCCGCTGGCGCCGCCGCCATAGCCACCGCCGCCGCCACCGCCCAACTGGTGGTCGCCGGCGCTACCGCCGTACCCGCCGTTCGGCGGGCCGGAACCGCCGGTGCCGCCGTCGCTTCCCGAGCCACCGGCTCCCCCCGTGCCATTGCCACCGCCGTTGCCCTTGCCCAGGGCATCTCCGGTGGCGCTTCCCCCGGTGCCACCGGCGCCACCATTTCCGGCGTCCGTCCCGCTGCCCGCCTGTCCGGAGCCGTCGGGGTTGCCGGCGCTGCCACCGGATCCCTGCGCGGATGTGCCCGAACCGGCGGCCCCCGAGCCGCCGCCCCCGCCCGCGATCACCGATGTCGCCGTGTCACCCGAGTACACGCCCGAACTGCCGCCGCCGCCGCCCGCGGTCGGTCCGGAGTCGCTGAAGTTCCCCGGGACTCCTGCGCCTCCGACAAAGACCGTCCACGGCCCCGGCTGAGCGCCGACGGGGAGGTAGCCCGTGACCACGGCACCGCCGCCGCCCGGGGCTCCGGGGGAGGGGGAGATGCCGGTCCAGACTCCGGCACCGGAGCCACCGGTGGCCACGACCAGGGCTCCGTTCACGCCCGTCGGGGGGGTGAAGGTGTAGGAGCCGGGTGTGGTCCACTGCTGGGCCGAGCCCTGGGCGGCTGATGCGACGTCGCGGGGGACACCTCCGGCCACCACCCCCACTGCCACTGCACAAGACAGGGCTCCGTACGTCCACGTGCCGACCGTGAGTTTCATGCAGTCTCCGAGCTGAGGTACCGGCGTCTCCCGCACCTACGGTACGGGCCATGCCCACGCCACGCTCGCGCACCAGACGGAGTGCCGCGGCTGTCAGCAGGGCGCCCGCCGCGGCCACGGCGACCGTCGCACCGACGCCGAAGGTGTCGAAGGCGACGCCCCAGACCCAGGTGCTGACGCCGGCCGCCAACGTGGTCGCGCTGGACACGAGGGCGACGGAGGTGACGCGCTCTTGGGTGTCCCGGCCGCGTTGCACGCCGCCCACGGTGGCGCTCTCGAGGAGGCCGAAGAGCAGGCCGGCGCTGGCGAGGAGGACCAGCACACCCACCTGCAGTACTGGCGAGGCGGCGCAGAGTGTGGCCAGAGCCAAGAGGCCCAGGACGGCTGCGGCCGTCAGGAAGAGGATTGGCAGGGTGAGCCGGCGCTCCCTCGCCAGGCGTTGGACGACCCGGGTCAGGGCGAGACCCAGAGCGGTGGCTGCCAGGAAGCGACCGTTCTCGGCGCTCCCGACATCGCAGATCGAACAACTCAGGGGTGCCACCAGGTTGCGCACGGGGCGGAGGAGCAGCGCGATCATGAGGCTGACGAGCAGCCACCGTCTGAGGTCCGCGCGGCCCACAGCCGCGCGCAGTGAGGACCCGCGGGTTCCCGGGTCGCGGGGACGCGTGGTCGCGGGAAGATGCAGGCGCAGCAGTACCGCCGCGAGGGGCAGCGAGGCGAGGGACGCGACGAACAGCGCGGCCTCCAGTCCCAGATGGTCGAGGATGAGGTCGCCGCCGAGACCTCCGGCGACAGCCGCCACGCCTCCAGCGCTGGCCAACATCCCGGTCGCCCGGGCGGGGTGCTCGGGGTCGGTGCTGCCGAACACGACGGGAAGCATGCTCGCGAGGGCGCCGCACAGGATGCCGAACGGCACCTGCATCAGCATCAGGACCGTCAGGCTCGCGAAGCCGCCGGCGAGGAGGACGGACAGAAGCAGAGCGGTCATGGCGGTGAGCAGCCCGGCGGCGGACGTCGTCAGCGGGAACCTTCCCAGGGTGCGGGCCAGCAGGAGGCCCCCCACCAGGGACGACGCGGCGAAGATGAGGCCGATCTGACCGAGCGTGGGCGCCACCGAGTCGGTGAGGGCCGTCAGCACTGGTGGCAGGCACACGACGTAAACCGTGGCGCCGAACAGGTTCACGACGGTCGCCCAGAACAGGAGGCGGCGGGCGGGTTGGGGCATGCTCTCTCGTGCCCCCGGGGAGGTCGATCAGTCTCGGGCGGGGTGCCGTAACGTTCCGGCGCGCCACCCCGTCCGGCATCACGGACGGCGCCGGGGTGTAATGACGGAATGCAATCGACTGGTCACCGGACCGTGTTCCGCGCCATGGTCGCCGTTCTCGTCGCCGCCACGGCGGCAGGAGGCGCGGGGTCCGCGGGTGCGGTTGAGTACCGCGCGACGGGGACCGTCGTCCGCGTCACCGACGGTGACACCTTCCTGGGGCGGGTGCCCAGCGGGGCGGGGGGGTCGCGGATCCGGCTGTCCGGGGTGCAGGCCATGGAACGGGGCGAATGCCACGCCATCGAGGCTGAGCGCGCCCTGGCGCGGATGCTGCCGCCCAAGTCGCGGGTCACGGTGGCGGCTCGCTTCAAGAACGCGAACGTGCCCAACCGCAAGGGCTCGCAGCCGCGACCGCTGCGGCTGGCCTATGACAGCAAGGGTCAGGACGTGCAGGAGCGACTCCTGCTGCCCGGTCTCGTACTGCCGAACTCCATCCGGCGCGAGACCCTCAACGAGGGCACGTACTCGCGGGCGGCCCAGATCGCCGCTGCAGGGCATCGGGGCATCTTCGACCCCTCGTTCTGCGGGACGCGGTATTCACCCGGTGCGGAGTTCCGGCTGATGGTGAACTGGAACGCCGACGGCAACGACCGTGTCAACGTGACCGGCAAGTACCTCAGGCTCGTCAACAAGGGTTCCGCGCCCGTGCCCGTGGGCGGGTGGCTGATCCGCACGTCGAAACATCAGACGTTCACCTTCCCCGCGGGCACGACGCTGGCCCCCAACGGCGGAGCCGTCGTGGTCTACAACGGCAGCGGGGTCAACAGCGGGGGAACGTTCTACTTCGGGCGCCGTGTCCAGATCACCAATCCCTACGCCTCGCGCTACCACATCGGGTCGATGTACCTCGTCGACCCTCAGGGCAACTTCCGCGCCTGGAGCTTCTGGCCCTGTTCCTATCAGTGCCCCGACCCGTTGGGGGGCAAGGTGAGTATGACCGTGGTCTTCGACCCGGACGGTAACGAGAATCTGGACCCCAACCAGGAGACCATCAACATCACCAACATTTCCACCGAGACCCTGGACTACGGCTACAACGTCGTGGAGACCGGCGCCCGGGTCTTCGAGTTCCCCGCCGGGACGATGGTGCAGCCGGGTCAGACTGCCGTCATCCATATCGGCAGGGGCACGCCGTCTGGCCTGGACTTCTACTTGGGGGAGTCCTCGTCGATCCTGCCGAACTCCAGTGGCATAGCCACCCTCCGCACCCACGAGGATGTCCGCGAAGCCTGCTACTCGTGGGGTCTCGCGCGCTGCTGACCTCCCGCCGGTAAGGCGCGACGGGGACGCGGCGCCGTGCCATACTGCCGGGCGTGCCGGCGAAGCAGGAGAGCATTGCCTGGGCGGCGGCGGCCGCGATAGCCGAACTGGGCCTCGACGGAGCCTCTCTCCGGGAGGTTGCCGCCCGTACCGGGGCAAGTCTGGGGATCGTCACCTACCACTTCAACAACCGCGATGAGCTTCTCGCGATAACGATGGAGACCGTTGCTGAAGCCATGCGGGAACGCGCCGAGGAAGCGCGCTCCGCCGATCCCGTGGAGGCGGAGCTGAGCAGCGCGCTGCCCCTGACCGCAGACAGTCGCATCGAGTGTGCGGTGTGGCTGGCCTTCGCTGAGGCGGCCGCGCGCGACGCCCGGCACGCGGTGCGTTTCCAGCAGTACTACGCGGAATGGCAGGCAGCCGTGGCGGCCGGTGTCCGGACCACGACCGGGCAGGGCGCCGCCGACGCTCGGCATACGGCCGCCCTGCTGACTGCCGCCACCGACGGCATTGCGCTGCAGGCGATGGCCAGCGGCATGGCGCCCAGCCGTCAACGGCGCATGCTGCGTGAGGCGATCGATCGTCTCTGCGGGGGATGACTCGGGTGACCGGAGCTGCCCCCCGCCGCCTCCTGCCGTTCGTCGCGCTCGAGGTTTCCGCGCTGACCTCGGGCATGGGCAACGGTGTGGTGATGGTCGCGTTCCCGTGGCTCGCTCTGGAACTGACCGGCAGTCCCACGGCCGCCGGCGTGATGTCGGCGATCACCGCGCTCCCTCTGCTGGTGTCGCTGGTGTTCTCGGGAGTCGGTGTCGACATGTTCGGACGGCGCCGTGTGGCCATCGGCGCGGACGCGATCTCCCTGGTCGCCGTGGCCCTGGTGCCCGTCCTGGGCATGCTGGTGGGCCTGTCCTTCCCACTGCTCGTGCTGCTGTCGGTGCTGGGGGCCGTGGTGGACCCGGCTGGGATCACCGCCCGCGAGGCCATGCTGCCGGAGGCGGCCGGGGCGGCGCAGATGCCGCTGCAGCGCGCCAACGGGATCCACGAGGCCGTGTGGAGTGCCGCGACCCTGGTGGGCGCCGGAGTCGGGGGGTTCGCCCTCGCGGAAATCGGAGGGGAACGCACGCTCTGGCTGCCCGCGGGGCTCTTCGTCCTCGGCATCGTCGCGATGGCGTTGGTGACGGTCCCGGGGTCGGGCCGTCCCGCCACGAGGCCCGACGTGCGCCAGGCCTGGCCGCAGACGGTGGCCGGGGTGCGTTTCGTGTGGCGGGAACCGGTCCTGCGGGCCATCGCCCTCCTCGGTGCCGTGGTGGTGGGGTTCTGGCTGCCCATCGAGGGCATCGTCCTGCCGACCTACTTCCAGGACATCGGCCGGCCGGACCTCCTGGGGGTCACGGTCGTGGTGCTGGGGGTGGGGGCGGTGGTCGGCACCCTCGCTTTCGTGGCTTTCGGGCAGCGGCTGCCGCGGCGCGCGCTGTACGTGTCCTCGATGACGGTCAGCGGTGCGGCTGTTGTCGGGATGGCTCTCGTGCCGCCGTTCCCCATCTTCTTGGGGCTGTGCCTGCTCGCCGGTGTCGCCTACGGGCCGATCGGCCCCCTGGTGAACACCGAGATGCAGGAACGCGCACCCAACGAGATGCGCGGCCGGGTCGTGGGTCTGATGGTGGCCACCGACCAGCTCGGAGGCCCGCTCACATATTTCCTCATCGGCCCGTTGATCACCGCCCTCGGTGTCACGTCGGCCTTCCTCATCATGGCGTGCGGAGTCTTCGCGCTGTCCCTCAGTGCGGTGTTCGTCCGTTCGCTCCGGCAGATGGACTCACCGTGACCCCGTAGACGGTGCGGGGGTCGGCGCACACACTGGAGGAGTGACCGACTTCGTGATCCAGACCCTGTCCGACCAGGCCGTAGCCACCCGCCGCGCCCGCGTTCCCCTCGCCGACCTCGCCCAGTTCTTCGACGGGACCTACCGCGACGTGCTGCAGGCCATCCAGGCTCAGGGGCTGCGCCCCGCCGGGCCCCCGTTCGCCCGCTACTGGGGACCCGTCACCGACTCCGCCGACGTCGAGGCGGGCTTCCCCGTAACCGGGTTCGCGACCCACGGGGACATCCAGGCGGCCTCTCTGCCGGGAGGCGATGCTGTCGTCGGGACCCATGTCGGTCCCTACGAGTCTCTGGGCCAGACCTGGCAGTCCCTGGAGCAGTGGGCGCAGGCACAGGGAAGGGCCCGCCGGGGCGACCAGTGCTGGGAGATCTACCTGACCGACCCCAGCGCCGAACCCGACCCGGACCGATGGCGCACGCAGGTGGTCCTGCCGTTGGCGTGAGCGCTCAGGACCGCCGCATGAGCGAGTTCTGCAACGTGACCGCGGACACGTTGCCGTCGGAGTTGTAGAAGATGCCGTAGGCCAAGGCGTGCCCGTCGCCCCCGAAGGGGGTGTCCTGCGCGAACAGGGTCCAGTTGTTCACGTCCGCTCGGCTCGTGAACCACAGGGCCAGTTCGATGGCGCCCAGTTGGAGGTCGGTCGCCTGCGCCCGGCCGCCGTGGGGGGCGAGTGCGGTGGTCCCCAGGTTCAGGTCGGCCATCGCGCACAGGGTGGAGGCCGAGGTGAGTTCATCGTGGGGGATCGTGGGCCGGACCCGAATCCACGCGTGCCGTGCACCGGACGCTGTCTCGGGTACGACACGTACCTCGAAGAGTGGGTGGGCCGGGTAGCCGAGGGCGGCGAAGTCGGCGTCGGCGGGCACGATGGTCGGGTCGAGGACCCACTCCTCGGGCTGCAGATCCTCGGGGGCCGTGGTCGGGGGGCGATGGAACTGGTGTTGGGGCCCATCTCCGGGCGCCCCGAACACCATCAACGCGGTGGCCCGCAACTTGTCGTCCTGGACGACGCGCACCTGCCGCGTGCTGACGCTCCGGCCATCCTTCACCCGACTGACCTCGTAGCCGACGGGCTCGAGGGAGCGCACCGGCGCGTGGAACACGATGTGCAACGACCAGGGGCGCATCGTGTCGGGCACCGTCGTCGCGGCGGCCTGCAGGCTGTGGGCCGCCAGTTGGCCGCCGAAGGCACGACCGGGCCACGCGGGCGCGCACCTGGCGGAGAACCGGTCCTCGCCGGTTGACTCCACGACCAGATGGCGCAGGAAGTCCTCGGGGGTGGCGGCGTCGCTCACGGGCATCAGGATGCCACGGGGAGCGGGACAGAGCCGGACTTGCGCAGGCCTTGCCGTTGCCTTGACGTTCCTCCGGCGTACCGTGGCACCGCGCGAGAACATCCGCCCGTCACCCGGAGGTCAGCATGATCCGTCGCCCCCTGCTCGTGGGCACCAGCGCCGTGGCGTTGGCCCTCCCGATGGTCCCCGCCGCCGGGTGGGCCGATGACGGCGGCGCCGATGTCGAGACCCGCGGCACCTGTTCGGTCTCGGCGCGGTGGCACCTGGAGGTGCAACCCACGGCTGCGGATGCGGTCGCCGTCGAGTTCACGGTCGACGATGCGACGGCCGGTGGCGTCTGGGACTACACGGTGACGGGCCCCACGGGCGAGCTGGCGAACGGCACGGCGACGGCGAGTGCGCGGGGCCGCTTCGAGGTGGAGGCGCAGGGCGCCGGACTTGCCACCGACGTGTTCTCCGCGCAGGCCACCAGTGCCGGCGAGGTCTGCGACTCGACGGTCGGCGTGGTGCCCGGCGACGATCACGACGACTCCGACGGGCCGCACCGCGGCGATGACTCGGAACACCCGCGTGGGGGGCGTCACGACGGGGTCGCCGATGACGACGACCAGACCGACTCCGATGACGACGGCGAGCACGGAACCTACGACGACGACGCCGAGGGCGATGACGACTCGTACGACACCGGCACGACTTCGCCGTCCGGTCGGACCATCCACGAAGGCCATTGCACCGGCGCCTCGTCACTGGTCCTGGCCACGTCCGCGCGGGGCCGCACGACTCTGACGGTGGACTCCCGCAGCCGCGGACAGAAGTGGCGCTACAGCGTGAAGCGCGGCCAGAAGGTGCTCAAGCAGGGCGCGGGTCGGACCCGCGGCCGCAGTGGCGCCCTGGTCGTCAACGTCGGATCCGCTGGCGCCAACGCGCGCGCGACCGCCGTGCGCGCCGACGGCTCCGAGTCCTGCGCGACATCGCGCGCCAGCTGACGGGACGTGACCACGACCCAGTTCGTGGAGATGCGGCTACGGGGCGACTCTCGCCCGGTTATCGGATAAAGCACGCGGGTGCAGCCGGACGAAACGGGCCATCGCCGCCCGCGGATGAGCCGATTCGGGGGGCTCTGGGTTACAACAGTAGGAGCCGCCCGCGGGCGGAAGATGATCGAGAAGGGGCAGGTCGTGCGGGTGTGGGGCGGACCGATGTGGGTCGCGGTGCTGGCTCCTGCGACTCTCCTGGCCCTGGTCGGCCTTCCTACCGCCGGTGCGACCCCCGCGGACGACGACCAGTTGGTGCCGGGGGCGGGCCCGGGCCGGGTCTGGGCCTCGCGGGCGGACCGGGAGACCCGGGACGTGGTGAGCAAGATCGAGATCATCGACGGGGACACGTTCTCCGGCCGACTGTCGGGCAGTAAGCGCCGCGTGATCATCCGCAACGCCGGCATCCAGTCCATGGAGGACAACGAGTGCGGGGCGCACGCCGCCCGGGACCTGCTGAGCCGCACGCTCGGCAACAAGGTCGTGATCGTCTCCAAACACAACTCAGCGCGCACCAACAAGAAGGGCATCTTCCGGCTGCAACGGAATGCCTTCAGCACGTCCGGGCGCGATATCCAACTCGCGATGCTGAACTCCGGACTGGTGCTGCCCTACGGGATCGGCCGGGAGACGACGCGACAGGAGTTGTACGCGCAGCGGGCCCAGGAAGTGGCCCTCGCGCGCAAGGGCCTGTTCAGCGGCACCTACTGCCGTCCCGGCCCCGTGCAGGAGGCGCCGCTGGAACTCCAGGTCAACTACGACGCCTCGGGGCGCGACTGGGACAACCTGAGCGGCAAGTTCGTGCGGATCCGCAACCTCGGACCGGTGCCGGTCCCGATCGGCAAGTGGCGCCTGCGGGGAGGCGCGCACGACAGTTTCTACTTCCCTCCCGGGGCGGCCATCCCGGCGCAGGGTGAGGTGATCGTGCGGCTGGGCAGCGGCGCTCAGAACGCCAACACCTACTTCTGGGAAGGGCACCGCATCCGGTTCTTCGTCCCGGGGCAGTCGCGCTACCAGGGCGGCGGCGCGTACCTCTTCGACCGAGACGGCGACATCCGCGCCTGGAGCATGTACCCCTGTCGCGTTGCCTGCACCAACCCCGCGCAGGGGGCCCTGCAGGGCACCGTCTCGCGCCGGCAGCGGCCCGAGTCGGCCACCCCGACCCCGAGTTCCTCCCGATCGACATCCCCCACCCGGTCACCGGGGGTATCCCCCACTCCCAGTGTCTCGGCCAGCGGGTCCGCGTCTCCCACTCCCACCGCATCGGGTAGCCCCACCGTCTCGTCGAGTGCCAGCGCGTCGGCCAGCGGTTCCGTGTCGGGAGCGGCGGTGGACGACCAGGCGTCTCCCAGCCCCACGGAACTTCTGGGTGAGCGGGTGGCCTTCACCAACGTCTCCGACGGCACCGTCGACCTCTCCTACACGGTCGCGATGGTGCGCGACCAGGTGTACGAGTTCCCCCTCGGCACCGTCCTCGCGCCGGGGGAGCGCGTCCTTATCTTCACGGGAGCCGGCGAGAGCGCCGGACTGCGGCACTACCTCGGTGTGGGCGAACCGTTCCTGTTCAACCCGGATGTCACGGGGGGCACCGCCAAGATCCGGACCCACAACGGGATCCGCCTGGCCTGTGTCGCGTGGGGCGACCGCACCTGCTGAAAGTCCGTCAGGCAGCGCCGGCCAGCAGCACCCGGAGCCGGCGATAGGACTCTGCCCGGGCCCGACGCCGCATCAGCGGATCGGCGTTGTACCGCCACTCGTCCAACTGGTACTGCGGCGCGGCAGCAAGAGCCTCGTTGGTCAGATGTTCACTGGTCATGGTTCCCGCCTCCTTCGCATCCCGCCGCACTTCTGGCATCGGCATGGGGCGCGGATTCTTGAGTCGCCCCGGCACCGTGATAGGCGGCGGTCAGCACCAGGGCTGCGGCCGGCGACAGCGCCGCGCCGACCAGGGCCGACATCGTGTCACGGAACCCGCCCGCATGGTCAGCGCGGCCGGTGTCGTGCCACGTGACGTGGTGGGCGTACTCATGCAGCACTACCATCTCGCTCATGGCCCAGTCCGTGTCGGGCAGCGCGATCTCTACCGGGGCGCTCCAATGGGCCCGGGTGGTTCCGCGCCGCACCCGCAGGCGCGGCGCGGGGGTGTGGCCGCAGCCCCACGGTTGCGAGCGGATCGCCGTCAGATAGTCCCCGACGTCGGACAGCGCCGCGAAGTGCCGTTGTCGCGGCACCTCGAGCAGAGAGCCGTGGAAGTCCACCGTGCCCCCCCGGTCCAGGAGCGCCGTGAGCAAGTCCTCGGCGGCGTAGACCGCCGACCGGTCGGCGTCCCTCATCGCGGCAGCGAAGCTGGGGGTCCGGTCACCTCTGGGCCCCCGCCGAGCGCCACTCGGTGGGCGTCCCGCCGTCCCGCCCGGGTGGCGGACCCGGGGCGGGCGTGTACCGAGGAGCGTCCCCCGTGCCACGATCCCCGCGCGCTGGAGGTGGTGCGGTAGTGCTCGGCAACCGCCTGGTCGCGGTCCCGCAGAGCCACGGCGGTGGCGGTACCCGGGTGGGAGGTCTGCTCCTCGGCGACGGCTCGTTCATGCGCGGCCACCAGGCGCAGGTGGATCGTGTCGATGAAGGCCCCGTAGTAACTCGATCGGGCGGTCTGCCGCGTCATCTCGGCGGCCACGTACCGTCGCCGTCGGAGCACGATCCGGGTGTCGCCACGCCAGGCGTCCGTGGCGAGGAACTCCTCGCCGAAACGGACCATTTGCGTGGCGATGCGGCCCCAGATCAGTTCAGCACTGTCGATGTCGTCCGGGAACCCGTACGCGATCACGTAGGTGGAGTTGTGGGCCACGTCGACGGTCAACCCGTTCACCGCGCCCACCGTGGCGAACAGGCGTACGAGGTGGCGGTTGGCGTGGCGGCGCGGTGCCCCGATGGTGATCGTGCGGTTGATCGGGGTGGCGGGCCGCGTGGTGGTCGAGGTCGTCAGGCGGGCGCGGGCCAGCGAGATGGAATGGGTGGTGGCCAGGGCCTGCGCCTTCTCGAAGTAGACGTGGGCCTCCTGCGGGGTGCCGGCGTTCTCAGCCTTGTTCAGCAGCTTGGCGATTCGTTCGATCATGGGTGCATCCTGCAACGGGGGTCCGACGGCTCGGGGACTCTGGCTAGAGTGCGGGTGTGCCAGCCGTACCCACCCTCGCACACGTCGTCGCGCTGTTGGAGGGACGCGCCGCACCCGACACCGCCGAGGACTGGGACCGGGTGGGACTCGTGGCCGGCGACCCGCAGGCGGAGTGCGGCTCGGTCCGCTTCACGGTGGACGTCACCGAGCAGGTGACCGCCGCCGCCCTGGCCGCCGACGTGTCCCTCATCGTCGCCCATCACCCCCTGCTGCTGCGGGGAGTGCACTCCGTGGCGCCGACGACCCTGCGCGGCCGCATCCTCACCGATCTCATCCGCGGTGGGTGTGGCCTCCTGACCATGCACACCAATGCCGACCAGGCCGCCGGCGGGGTCAACGATGTCCTGGCCGATGCGGTGGGGATGGTTCCGCAGCGGCGTCCGGTGCGGTCCCGGACCGTGGCCGTGGACCGTCTGGTCGTGTACGTGCCCGAGGATGAAGCCGACGATCTGGTCCGGGAACTCGCCGCGGCCGGTGCCGGCCGGATCGGGGAGTACGAGGAATGTGCCTACTGGGTGGACGGTACCGGCCAGTTCCGCCCGTCGCCCTCGGCCAGCCCGCACGTGGGCGAGCCCGGGACCCTGTCACGGGTCGCGGAGCGGCGGGTGGAGATGGTGATGGACCCGGGTGCCACCGAGGCCGTGGTGGCGGCCCTGCGCGTTGCCCACCCCTACGAGGAGCCGGCCTTCAGTGTCGTCCCCTCGCGACCGCTCGCGGCGGAGACCGGGCTGGGGCGGTGGGGTGCAGTGCCGCCGACGACGGCTGCCGATCTGGCGCGGCACCTGGCTGCCGTGCTGCCCGCAACCGCTGCGGGCGTGCGACTGGCCGGGGCGCCGGAGCGGCCGGTGCGGTCGGTCGCCGTGTGCGGTGGTGCCGGCGACTCCCTGTTGGCGGACGTCGCCCGCCTGCCCGTCGACGCCTACGTGACCTCCGACCTGCGCCACCATCCCGCCCTCGACTTCGTCGGCGACCACGGCACGGTCCTGATCGACGTGCCGCATGCCGCTGGTGAGGCTCTGTGGCTGCAGTCATGGGCCGATACGCTGCTCGCCGACGCGCAGCAGCGGGACTGGCAGCTCACCGCCGACGTCGCCGCCGGATGCACCGATCCCTGGACCGCCCACTACCCGTCGGGAGCCCCCCAATGAAGGCCGACCCGCAGCAGCAGCAACTCCTCCTGAAACTCCAGGCGGCCGACAACCAGGAGGCGCGGCTGCGGCATGGCGCCTCCGGTCGGGAGTTGGACCGGAGAATGCACCAGCTCACCGACCAGTTGGCGGCCCTGCGCCGCCGCATGATCGAGGCGCAGACCGAGGCCACCGACCTGCAGCGCGAGATCGCGCGCAGCGAGGAGGACGTGCGCCGCGTGCGGGCCCGGCTGGAGCGCGACCAGGACCTCGCGGACCAAGGAGTGTCCGCCAAGGTGCACCGCGACCTGCAGCACGAACTGGCGTCCCTCCAGCGCCGCCTGGGCGACCTCGAGGACGGCGAGTTGGAGGTGATGCAGCGGCAGGAGGATCTGGAACGCCTCGTGGCCGACCTGCGGGAGGGGGAGCCGCGCCTCGCGCAGGAGTTGGCGGCCGCCACCGCGGCGCGCACTGCCGCGCAGCAGGAGGCCGAGAATGAGTTGACGGAGATCGCCGCCCAGCGCACGGCCATCACCGCCGACCTGGCGCCGGACCTGCTGCGTCGCTACGAGTCCGTGCGGGCCGACACCCCCGTGGCCGCCGCCGCTCTGACCGGCTCCCAGTGCGGGGGCTGTCGGCTGGAGCTGCCGCCTGCCGATGTCGCGGAGCTGCGGGCGGCCCCCACCGACGACCTGGTCGAATGCCCCGAGTGCGGCTGCCTGCTCGTGCGGGAGTGACGCCGGGTCATCCGCACGCGATATCTGCGACTGTTGCCCCATGACCAGCCGCGTGGTGCGCCTCAGCGCCCAAGACGGGCAGGTCCGCGCCGGACTGCAGCGCGTGCGGGAGGACCTCGACGTCCCCCGCCAGTTCCCGCCCGAGGTGGTCGCCGCCGCCGACCGCGCGGCCGCCGCCGGAGCGGCGGACCCCGACCGGGTCGACTTGCGGGACCTCCCGTTCGTCACCATCGACCCACCCGGCTCCCTGGACCTGGACCAGGCGGTGTTCCTGGCCCGGGACGGCGACGGCTATGTGGTGCACTACGCGATCGCGGACGTCGCCGCGTTCGCCCCGGCCGGGGGTGCGGTGGACGAGGAGGCACGCCGCCGCGGCCTCACCCTGTACGCGCCGGACGGGCGTATCCCCCTCCACCCGGCGGTGCTGTCCGAAGGTGCCGCCAGTCTCCTGCCCGACCAGGACCGGCCCGCTGCCGTGTGGCGCCTGACGTTGGACGCGGGCGGGTCGGTGACCGACACGACCGTCGTGCGCGCTGTCGTACGGTCTCGGGCCAAGCTGTCCTACGAGGAGGTGCAGGCCGATCTGACCGCCGCTTCCGGGCCGCCGGACAGCCAGGCGCACCTGTTGCGCGAGGTCGGCGAACTGCGGCAGGAGCAGGAGAGGCTGCGCGGTGGCATCGACCTGCCGGTCCCCGAGCAGGTGGTCAGCGAGGACGCCGGTGAATGGCGCCTGTCGTTCCGGGCGCCGCTACCCGTCGAGCGATGGAACGCCCAGATCTCCCTGCTGACCGGGATGCAGGCGGCCGACATCATGCTCGCCGAGGGCGTGGGCATCCTGCGCACGATGCCGCCGCCCGCCCCCGCCGACCTGGCCCGGGTGCGCCGCACGGCGCGCGCCCTCGGCCTGACGTGGCCCGACCAAGGGTCGTACGCCGACCTGATCCGGTCCGCCGACCCGAGCCAGCCCGCTCACCTGGCGTTCCTGTCGCTGGCCACCACGCTGTTGCGGGGGGCGGGCTACACCGTGTTCGACGGCGCCGCGCCCAGCCTCAACAGCCACTCCGCCGTGGCCGCTCCTTACGCCCACGTCACGGCTCCGTTGCGGCGCCTGGTGGACCGGTTCGGCACGGAGATCGCGCTGTCGGCGAGTGCGGGCCACGCCGTCCCCGCGTGGGTCCGGGAGGCGTTGCCCCTGCTGCCCGACCTGATGACGGCGGCCACGCGGCTGTCTCGGTCGCTCGAACGGGAGTCGATCAACCTGGTGGAGGCCGTGTTGTTGTCCGACCGGGTCGGCGAGGAGTTCCGGGCGGCCGTCGTGGACCGGGACCGGTCCCGGGGGTTCACCATCGTCATCCGCGATCCCGGGGTGCGCGCGAAGGCCACCGGCGGGCTGGAGGTCGGCACCCGCGCGGATGTCGTGCTGCGGGTGGCCGACCCGGAGCGGCGACTGGTCCTGTTCAGTGGCGACGGGGCTGCTACGCGTGGGTCGTCAAGGGGTCGATGACGACGCCGTAGCCGCGGTGGTCCCCACCGGCACCGGGATCAGGGCCCGGACCAGGTTGTGATCCGAGGCGCGGTACCGCTCGTCGAAATGGCCACCTTTGGTCAGCCGGATGAACACCTCGAACTTCGCGGCGCGGGGGGCGCCGCGGGACATGATGTGGTCGATCTGGGGGCCGCCTGCGAGGAACTTCCGTGGCCGTGGCGGGAAACCTTTCCACTTGGCGTCCATGGGCATGCGGTTGACGGTGGGGTAGCGGGCCCCGACCCGGACCTTGGCCTGGTCGGCGTTGCGGAAGCCCATTCGCTGCAGGGTCCAGTCCGGGCCGCGTGGCTGCTTGCGCTCGTAGGTGTTGAAGTCGCCCATGACGAAGGTGGGCAGCCCGACGAGGCCCAGCTGCGCCTCCCGCTGCGCCGTCCAGTCCGCCACCCCGCGCACGGCCTCGTTGCGGCCCCGGTTGCTGTTGCCCTCCTTGCTGCGGGTGTACAGATGCAGGGATACGGCCATCAGGGTGGCGCCCGTGCGCCGGTCGCGGATGACGGCGAAGGCCGCCGGGTTTCCGCGGGCCCCGCTGCGCAGGCCGTCCAGGTGCAGCACCCCGAACGTCGGGCTGCGGTAGTTGCGGACGGTGGCCTCCTGCTGCCGGCAGCCTTCGATCTCGGCGGTCAGGGCGTCCTGTTGCTCGTGCACAGCGTCGAGCTCGGCCTGGTAGCGCTGCCAGCGGGCGGTGTCGGAGGGCTTGGTGCCCGCGTACTCGTCCCGGATCCGCTGGATCTTCTGTCGCAGCCCGTCCACCTCGGCGTGGCGGAAGGCGGGGGTGAGCAGGTTGCGGCAGCGGTCGGACAGCGTGGGAGCCAGGTCGCGACCGGGCACCTCGAACTTGGTGAGATCGACGAAGATGTGCGACTCGCACTTCTGCGGGCAGGTGTCGGAGATGGTCGGGTCGGTGTTCTGGTATCCGATCGCCGCCAGGGCACCGGCGACCCGCTCCAGACGCCGGCCGCGCACGTCGACCTCCTGCAGCGCCAGCACGTCGGGCCGGGTGAGCGCGATGGTGCGCGTCAGCGCCTTGACGCGGGAGTCGTAGTTGGGACAGGTGTGGTTGCAGAAGTTCCAGGTCGCGAACTGCAGCGAGCGGGTCGCCGCGGCCCCGGGCTGCCGTCCGGCCGCCGGGACGGGCGCGGCCGAGCCGATCAGCAGAAGGCCGATGGCCGCTGCCAGGATGCGACGCATGTCGGCACCTCCCCCGTGCAGGCTAGGTCCGCGCGTCGTGCGATGCACCCGGAAGGCGGTTCCCGCCGGACTACGCTGCGAGCATGCACATGTCTCTGGTGGCCGGTCTGCTCGCCGCCGCTCTGGCCGTCCCGGGTCCCGCAGCGGAGGCGGCGTCGGCCGACCTGCCGCCGGGGGTCATCGCCGCGTATTCGCTGATCGCGCCGAAGTCGGCCGCCGAGTCCCGGCTCGTGGCCCGGGTCGTCGTCGCCCGGGGGGACAGTTGTCCCCAGGTGAAGGTGTCCGACCCCAAGGGCCACCGCAGCAGCCTCCCGATGGAGGTGCGCGCGCCGGGCGCCACAGCGGCGATCGCCTTCGCCTCGGTCACGGTCTGTTCCGTGGGGTTGCCGGCGGGGCTCGCGACCGCTGAGGTGCGGGGCCGGGCCATCCCAGCGACCATGCCGCGCTCCGTCGACCGGATCGCCCTGGTCGGCGACACCGGCTGCCGGATCCGCAGCGACCTCGTCCAGGACTGCTCGGACCCGACGGCGTGGCCCATCGCCCGGATCTCCCGGAGGATCGCCCAGCAGGACCCGGACGTCATCCTCGACGTCGGCGACTTCTACTACCGGGAGGAGTCCTGTCCCGCCGACTCCCAGGCCAACTGCGGCGGCAGTCCGCCACCGCTTGCCGGGATGCCCTTCCTGGACAGCGACTACGGCTGGCTGGCCGAGGTCCTGGTCCCGATGAACCCGATGTTGTCGGTGGCGCCCATCCTGATGCTGCGCGGCAACCACGAGACGTGCGACCGCGGGGGCAACGGGTTCTTCCTGTTCCTCGACCCGCGTCCCGACACCGCCGGACTGTGTGCGCCCGTGGCCACCCCGGCGGGTCTGGCGGCCCCCGCGCCGGCCACGACACCCACGTGGGCCGCCACGATCAGGATCACTCCGGAGCGGACCCTGCGACTGGCCCTGGTCGATTCCGCCTACGGGTCCGACACCGCGGTGACGCAGTGGGCGGCAGTGCAACGTCCCACGTACCAGCGCGCCCAGGCGATGACCGAACCGAAGCCGGGGCAGGACTCCTGGCTGCTGACCCACCGCCCGGTCTTCGGCATCGTGTCCACCCAGATGGCACCGCCCGGCAACCCGGAGTGGACACCCTGGTCCTCGCTCGACCAGACGGCGGCGTCCCAGGGCCTGCTGGCGAACTACGGCATGGTGCTGTCCAGTCACCTCCACCTGGCCCAGGCGGTCCAGATCCCGGGTCAGCCAGGCAGCCTGGTGCTGGGCAACGGCGGCACCCTCCTGGGTCCCACCACCGGGTACTCGATCCCCGCCACCGGGCCGCTCGCCAATCCCGACGGCTCGCCGGACGTTCCCGGGGTCACGCCGTATCCGACCGCGATCGACGAGTGGACGGACGTGCGGTTCGGTTTCGGCATCGCCACCCCCGGTGCCCGTGCCGGGCGGTGGGCCATCGCCCAGCTGGGTCCGAACGGTCAGCAGTTCGCCCAGTGCTCGCTGCGCGACCGCCAGTTGGCGTGCCGGTCGGACTGATCGCGGCGGCCAGGACGCCACGTCGAGCAGGTCGTACCCTGAGGGCATGCGTCGTTTCATCGGAGTCCTCGTGGCCGCCGGAATGTGTGTGCCCGCAGTCGCGGTTCCCGCGGCGGCGGCGCCGGGCGGTCGGGCCCCCGACCGGGTGCACGTGCTCATGGCGCGGACCACGGCACACACCGCCGACGTGAAGTGGTCCCCGGCCACCACGGGCCCGCACCCCACCGGCTACCAGGTCCGCGTCGCCAGTCGGAAGTGGAAGAGCACGAAGAAGACGCAGTACCGCATCCAGGGACTCGCCCCCGACCACACCTACCGGATCAGCATCCGGGCGGTGCGCCGCGGCAAAGCCGGGAAAGCCGTGGTGATCCAGGCTTTCACCCACGGGTGAATCACCCGCGACCGCGGCTGCGTGCCTGGGGGTGGGCCCACACGGTGTTCGGCGTGCCCCCCGTCGGGATGAACGTCACGCGCACGCGGGGACGCGGGCCTCTCGTCCCGTGCCAACGGCACGTCACCGTCGTGGTCCGGCGGATCGTAGCGCGGGCGCCGGAGCAGTAGGACGTCGCACGTCCGGCGTACAAGGAGACCCACCCGGCGCCGGCGGTGTGCAGGCGTAGCCGGAGTGAGCGGCCGGACGCCCGGGCGGCCGCGACGTGCACGCGGTCGTCGGGCGCTGACGCTCCCGTGGTGATGCGCGCCATGCGGTCGCCGGCGAGTTCGCCGAACCACATGTCACCCCCCGGTCCGGCGGTGATCCCATGGGGCTCGGCGGCGGCCGTGATCCCCCGGGAGAACTCGGTGACCGTGCCCCGCGGGGTGATGCGGGCGACACGGTTCAGCGCCGGCTCGGTGAACCACACGTTGCCGTCGGGTCCCTGGGCGATCCCCAGTGGACCGGCCCCGCTGGTGATTCCTGCCGAGAACAGTCGGACCGCACCTGTCGCCGAGATGCGCCCCACGCGGTCACCCGCGGGGTCGGTGAACCACATGGTCCCACCCGGTCCGCCGGTGAGGTCCCACGCGTCCGTGCCCGCGGGAAGGTCGATGGTGCGGATCCGTCCACTCGTGCTGATCCGCCCGACCCGGGCCACCCCGGCCAGGGTGAACCACAGGTCTCCGTCGGGTCCGGTGGTGATGAACTCCGGTGCCGCGGTGAGCGTGGACCCGAACTCGGTGATGCGGCCCTCGGGCGTGATGCGCCCGATCCGGTTCACGCCGGTCTGGGTGAACCACAGATTCCCGTCGGGACCGGGGGAGAGGAACTGTGGCTCCGCACCGGCGGGGATCCCACGGGAGTAGCTCACGACGCGGCCGGTCGGAGTCATCCGGCCGATCGCACCGGCATTCGCCTGGGTGAACCACAGGTTGCCGTCGGGACCGACCGCCGTGCCACGTGGCCCGGAGCCCGCCGGGGCGGCATACTCCGTGACTTGCCCGGCATCGTTGATCAGGCCGATCCGGTCGGCGTAGTACTGGGCGAACCACACGGCCTCGGAGCTGGCCGGAACCATGTCTGCGATGCCGGCGTTGGTGGGGATGCCGGCCGAGAACTCGGTGACGGTCCCCGCGGTCCCCGCACCTGCGGGCGCCGCCAGGGGGGCAAGGAGCGCGCAAACGGCGACGGCAGCGGTCCAGGGAGCAGTACGAAACGCCATGGCCGCCAGAGTACCGGCGCGGATCCTGGGACATCCGTCGGCGGGAAGCAGTCAGATCGGGGAAGGGGGCGAGTCGGTCTGTAAGCCGGATTCTGTGGCCGACATCGCTGCCGGCCGGCGACCATCCATCTGGGACCGGTGTCGCCACCGGCCTCCTGCGGCCTACCCGCGCACTCGGACGGGCCGTCCTCGGTCGTGCGCGCAGGCCCGGCGTACCGGGCCCTTTTGGCCTTGCTCCGGGTGGGGTTTACCAAGCCGGCCGGGTCACCCCGGCCGCTGGTGGTCTCTTACACCACCGTTTCACCCTTACCGCCCGAAGGCGGCGGTCTGTTCTCTGTGGCACTGTCCCGCGGGTCACCCCGGGTGGCCGTTGGCCACCACCCTGCCCTTCGGAGTCCGGACTTTCCTCGACGGTTCGCACCGCCGCGGCCGCCCGACCGACTCGCCAAGCCAACTGTAGACGCAGGCCGACTCGTGGGGCCAGGCCTGAGGCGTTGTGTCAGGAGCCGCAGTCCGCCTTGTTCGTCGTCCCGTTCGGCATGATGGTGTAGCAGAACTGCGCGTCCGTCAGGTCAGCGCCCGTCAGGTTCGCGCCCATCAGGTTGGCTCCGAAGAGGTAGGCCTCCGAGAGATCCGCGTTCGACAAGTTCGCGTTCTTCAGGTTGGCGTAGCCGAATTGCGCCAGATGGAGGTCCGAGTTCGCCAAGTTGGTCCCCGGGAGGCTGCTGTAGGGAAACTGGGCGGCGACGAAGCTGGTGTTGTTGAGGGTCATGTCGGACAGGTCCAGGTACCCGAGGTAGCACTCGTCGTACGTCCCGCCGGCCTTCAGCGGACTGCAGCGGGACTGGGCGCTCACCCCGCCGCGCGCCGAGGCGCGGGCGGCCCCCGGGAAAGCCCCCGATCGCGCCACCAGGGCGAGGCGGTATAGGCCGTTCCTGCGGTTGACCTTCTGGGTGGCGGTGACCCCGACCCCCTCGGCGTCCCTCACGAGACGCTTCTGGGAGCGGTCCAACGGGAACGTGTAGTGCCGCCCCGGTCGCTCACCGTCAGCGTGGACCTTCTTCCTGAGCACCGGCGCTCCCTCGTCGTCGGTGGTCGCGACCAGTGTCACCCCCAGCGCGTTCTTCCCGCTCTTGCGCAGGTGATGCCTGTTCCAGTCGATGAAGGCGCCGAACGAGGCCTTCGAGTGCAGCCCGGTATTGCTGATGGATATCCCGCGATTCGCGCTACGGCCGATCTCCTGTGCCGAGACCGCGGTCGCAGAGAGGGCCAGAGCACACGCGAGCCCGACCATGGACAGTTGCCGAAGAGTCATCGTGGATCCTTCCGCCGGAGGCGTCGCTGATGCGATCAATCACCGTCCAAACGGACGCACCGAATGTTACGACGCAGATGCGGCCCGGCCGGTTCCCGTCGGCGCGATTCGCACCGCGACCGACTTGAAGGCAGGGGTCCGGGACTGCGGGTCGAGGACACGGTCCACCAAGACGTTGGCCTCGGGGTAGTACATGGCGGCTGACCCGCGACTGATGTCGATCACTGCGGCCACGACCTCCATGGCGCCGGTCGCGCTCGCCACCGTGACGGAGTCGCCATCGACGATCCCGCGCTCAGCCGCATCGTCGCCGTTCATCATGACGACCGCTCGGGAGCGGGTACCGCGATACAGGTCCTCCTCGTCGTACACGACGGTGTTGAATTGTCCTTCGGAACGCAACGTCATGAGCATCAGTTCGTCGTCGCGAGTCCGGGATTCGGGGATCGGAACGGCGTGGAAATTCGCGCGCCCGTCCTCGGTGGCGAACCGTGCGGTGTGTTTCACACGCCCACCGACGGTGAATTCGCGCCGCTGGCTGCGGGGCAGTCCCGGCCGGTGGATGTCCTCGTACCCGGCGACCGTCTGAGAGATTGCCTTGCGCAGCGCCTCATGGGAGCGCAGAGCGGACCAGTCGAAGCGGTTCGGGGGAAGGATCCGTTCTGCCAGGGATGCGATGATCTCCACCTCGGAGCGCGCCTCGGCGGGGCCCTGTGCCGCCCCTCCTGACGAGAAGCGCACGTAGTTGAACATCGACTCCTGAGTGGTGGTCTGCGCCTCCTCGTCGCGCGCGAGGGCGGGCACGATGACCGTTGTGCGGCCGTTGCCGTGGAAATGACCCTGGTTCAGGGTGGTCGTGATCGCGAACGTCGTGTCGATGGCGCGCAGCGCGGTCGCTGCCCAGTCGCTGTCGGGGTTGCTGCCCCACAGGTTGCCGCCGAGCATGACCGCCGCACGGACCCCACCGGCGTGCGCTGCCGTCATGGAGGCGTAGGTGTCGTGTCCGGATCGTTCGGCCCCCGTGATGCCGTAGCGCTCGGCCAGCACTCGGGCGAAGGTTTCCTTGATGGCAGGTGACACCCCCATCGACCCGACCCCTTGGACGTTGGAGTGCCCCCGGATGGGCAACAGTCCCGCACCGGGTGTGCCCAGCCAGCCTCGGGCGAGGGCGAGGTTGGCCAAGGCTCGGATGTTGTCGGTGCCGTGGGCGTGGTGGGTCAGTCCCATGGCCCACATCAGGATCCCGCGCGAGGAGTGCGCCAGCAGGTCGCCGCACTCCCGGATGGCGGACTGCGGCACCCCGGACTCGGCGACGATCGTGGGCCAGTCGGTGTCGGTGGTCAGGCGGGCCACAGTGTCCCAGCCGTTCGTCCACCGCTCGATGAAGTCCGAGTCCGTGGCATCTGTCTCGATGAGGTGCTTGAGCAGCCCGGTGAGCAGCGCGATGTCGCCCCCCACGGTGGGCTGTAGGTACAGGTCGCTCACGCGGGAGCCGCGCAGCAGACTCGCCGGATCCGACGGCAGGCGGAACCTTCGCAATCCCAATTCGGCGACCGGGTTGATGACGATCACCTTGCCCCCGCGTCCCCGTAGCCGGATCAACTGCGTGATCAGGCGGGGGTGATTGCTCGCCGGATTGGCGCCGATCACGACAGCGAGGTCCGTCGTCGCCAGGTCGGTGAGGTCCACGGTCGAAGTGCCCGACCCGTACACGTCCGCGAGTGCGACCGAGGACGCGTTGTGGCAGTAGAACGAGCAGTTGTGGATGTGGGGGGTGCCGTAGGCGCGGGCCACCAACTGGGTGAGGAAGGCGGCCTCGTTGCTGGAACGCCCGCTCATGTAGAAGAACGTCTCCTCGGGCTCGGCCGCGGCCAGGGCGTCACCACCGATGCGCAGGGCCTCGTCCCAACCGATCCGACGGAAGTTCTGTTCACCGGGGAACAGAGCCACCGGGAAAGTGAGCCGCCCCAACCCGTCGGCCTCCCGGCTCGTAAGCTGCCGGAGCGCATCGAGGTTGTTCCGGGCGAAGAACTCCTCGCTGATTCCCGGCTGCATGTCCGAGGCCTGCGCCTGGACGGACTTCTTGCAGACCTCCGGGAAGTGGCCGGACTCGTCGACCATCCCGCCGGCGTCGCCACCCATTCCCAGTGCACACGTCTTGCACGTGTTACGGGATCGCAGCCTCGTCCACATCTCCACCGGGCCGGTGGAGCCGCGCTTCAGAACGTAACGGATCGCCGGAAGCCCCCCGGCGGCATCCAGGGTGGGGGTGGTGCGACCGGAGGTTCGGCCGTACCGGGGATCGGACTCAGGGGGCAAGGTCCCAGACCCGCACGCCGCCGGTGATCCCGGCACTGTTGGGCACGATCTCGGCGTTGGACGGAAGCTTGTCGGCCGGCAGATGTTTCGCGTTGCCCCCACCGACGTAGATGGTGTCGAAGAACAGCATCTCGTCGAACCAGTGGATGGCCTCGAGGACGAGTTTGCTCCACTTCTTCTTGCCGATGGACTTCCGGCCGGCGTTGCCCAGGACGAGGTCGAACGTCGACTTCCGGAACGGTCCGTGGGACAACTCGAGGTGTTCCAGCAGGCGCCCCTCGTTGAACAGGGCGGTGCCCACGCCGGTGCCCAGGGTCATGACGAACTCGAATCCTTCGCCGCGTGCGACTGCGCAGCCCTGCATGTCAGCGTCGTTGACCACCTTGGTGGGCAGACCGAAGTTCTGCGACAACGCTCCGGCCAGGTCGAAGCCGTGCCACTGCGCGGCCATGCCCGCGTCCTCCTTGCCGCCGTACTCCAGCCGGGACAGGGACGGCACATGCACGACCTTGCCCTCCCGGACCAGGCCGGGGAAACCCACGGAGACGCGGTTGGCCTTGGGCAGCTGGGAGGCGACCTCGTCGATCGTGCTGACCAGCAGTGCGGGGGGGCACGGGTAGGGGGTCTCCAGGCGGACCCGCTCGGTCATCATCTGCCCGTCGGCGTCCAGCACGGACCCCTTCACCCCGGAGCCGCCCACGTCGATCCCCAACGTGGTGACGTTCTTCGGCCAGGTGGCGCTGACGACCTTCTGCTGGACCTTCGTGGCGGCCATGGGGCTCCTTGCTCGATACGGCGACGACGATCCTCACTCTCGCATCCGGAACGCGCCGATGCTCGCCTTTCCCGCCGTCAGTCGCCCACCGGCGAAGGCAAGGTCAGGATCTCGGCGCCGGAGGCCGTCACCAGGAGGGTGTGCTCGAACTGGGCGGTGCGCAACTTGTCCTTGGTCGTCACCGTCCACGTGTCGTCCCACACGTCGTAGTCGTAGGTGCCGAGGGTCAGCATCGGTTCGATGGTGAAGGTCATGCCCGCCTCCATCACCACGTCCAGGTGGGGGTCGTCGTAGTGGGGCACGATCAGGCCGGTGTGGAACGACGTCCCGATGCCGTGCCCGGTGAAGTCCCGCACGACGCCGTAGCCGAACCTGCGGGCGTAGGACTCGATGACCCGGCCGATGACGTTCAGGGGGCGTCCAGGGGCGACCATCTTGATCGCCCGCATCGTGGCCTCGTGAGTGCGCTCGACCAGGAGGCGGGACTGCTCGTCCACGTCCCCGGCCAGGAACGTGGCATTGGTGTCGCCGTGAACCCCGCCGATGAATGCCGTGATGTCGATGTTGCAGATGTCGCCGTCCGCGATGACGGTCGAGTCGGGGATGCCGTGGCAGATCACCTCGTTCAGCGAGGTGCACAGCGACTTGGGGAAGCCGCGGTAGCCGAGAGTGGACGGGTAGGCCCCGTGGTCCAGCAGGTACTCATGACCGATGCGGTCGAGCTCGTCGGTGGTGACTCCGGGCCGGACCGCAGCGCCCACGATCGCCAGCGCGTCCGCCGCCAGCCGCCCCGCCACCCGCATGCGCTCGATCGTCTCCGCGTCCTTGACCTCCGGTCCGGTGTACGGAGTGGGAGCAGGGCGGCCGACATACTCGGGGCGTTCGATGGTGTCGGGCACGGCGCGCCGCGCGGACACGCGGCCGGGGGAGAGCACTCGGTCGGGCACGCGAAGATTCTGGCATGCCCGCGGTGCGCCCACAGCGCGACGACGCCGCTAGGCTGGCGGCGTCCGGTCGAGAGAGGAGTCCCCGTGGGCCAGTGGTGGTACAACCTGCGCACCCAGCAGGTGGAACCTGACGATGGCGGTCCGAACGCCGAGCGGCTCGGTCCGTTCGACACCCAGCAGGAGGCCGCCGACGCCCTCGAGCTCGCCGCCAAGCGCAACGAGGAGTGGGACGCGGGCGAGAAGGAGTGGGACGGCCCCGCCACCGACGCCGTCGGCGACGAGTGGGACGGCAAGGGCGACGCGGAGGGCGAGAGCTGAACCCGCGACCGCAGGGGCCGCTCGCCGGCCTCCGCGTCCTGGAGATGAACGCGATCGGGCCGGTGCCCATGGCGGCCGGGATCATGGCCGACCTCGGGGCACAGGTCCTGCGGATCGAGGCGCCGGGCCCGCAACTGGCGATGGTCGACCCCGACCGAGCGGTGCACCTGCGGGGCCGGTCCGCGGTCACCCTCGACCTGCGCGACGCGGAGTCCCTCGATGTCGTGCGTCGGCTCGCGGCCGAGACCGACATCCTGCTGGAGGGATACCGGCCGGGAGTCATGGAGCGGCTGGGTCTGGACCCGGACGCCCTGCTGGCCGCCAACCCGCGCCTGATCGTGGGCCGCATGACCGGGTGGGGGCAGGACGGCCCGCGGGCGCAGCGGGCCGGCCACGACATCGACTACATCGCGACCGCCGGGCCGTTGCGGCACTTCGCCCGCGCGGGCGAGCGGCCGGTGCCCCCGGTCAACCTGGTGGCCGACTTCGGCGGCGGCGCCATGTTCCTGCTCGTCGGCGTGCTCTCCGCGCTGTGGGAGCGGTCCCGGTCCGGCGCCGGCCAGGTCGTCGACGCCGCCATGGTGGACGGTTCGGCCTACCTGATGATGCTGGTCTACTCCCTGGCCGCCCAGGGGATGTGGAACCCGGACACCCCGGGGGCCAACCTCCTCGACACCGGGGCGCCTTTCTACGACGTGTACGAGTGCGCTGACGGGGAGTACCTCGCGGTCGGCTGCCTGGAGCCGAAGTTCTACGCCGAGTTCCTGCAGATCGTCGGTCTCGCCCGAGCCGACCTCCCCGCCCAGTTCGACGTTCCCCGCTGGCCGGAACTGCGGGCCGCGTTCGCCGCGCAGATCGCGACCCGGTCGCGGGACGAGTGGGATGAGGCGTTCCGGGACTCCGACGCCTGCACGACCGGGGTGTTGTCGATGACCGAGGCCCCCGACCACCCCCATCTGCGGGCCCGCGGTACGTTCCTGCCCGGAGAGCCGCTGCAACCGGCGCCCGCTCCCCGGTTCTCCCGCACCCCGGGCACCGCCATCCCGCGTCGCGAGTTCCCCCTCGGCGCCGCGGCTCTGATGCAGTGGGGGATCGCAGCGGACGTCGCCGGCCGGGTGGCCGGCGACGAGCGGCAGGAGGAACAGTCATGACCGACGCACCCACGATCGGCGTCCTGGGGGGTACCGGCGACCAGGGCCTCGGCCTCGCCTACCGCTGGGCAGCCGCGGGCCTGCCGGTCATGATCGGCTCTCGCGCTCCCGAGCGGGCAGCGACGGCCGCCGCCGCGGTGGGCCAGGGGGCGATCGGGGGCGGAAACGAGGACGTGGCCGCGCAGTGCGACCTCGCGGTCGTGGCGGTGCCCTGGGCGGGTCATGAGGATCTGCTCGGCGGACTGCGTCAGGAACTGGCGGGGAAGGTCGTCGTCGACTGCGTCAACCCCCTCGGCTTCGACAAACAGGGCGCCTTCGCGCTGCCGGTCCCCGCCGGTTCGGCGGCGCAGCAGGCACAGGCGCTGCTGCCCGACAGCACCGTCGTGGGGGCCTTCCACCACGTGAGCGCGGTGCTCTTGCAGGACCGCGACCTCGCCGCGGTGCCCGCCATGGACGTCCTCGTGCTCGGGGACGAGCGCGAGGCCACCGACGCCGTGCAGGGGCTCGCCGACCGCATCCCCGGGCTGCGCGGGGTCTACGGCGGTCGCCTGCGCAACTGCGGGCAGGTGGAGGCGATGACCGCCAACCTGATCTCCATCAACCGCCGCTACAAGAGTCACGCCGGGCTGCGGGTGACCGATCTGCCGGACTGACGGCCTCAGGTGTAGGAATGGTCCAGGTCGGGGTAGGCACCGGCGCGCACATCGTCCGCCCACGCCGTCACCGCCCCCGTCATGACCGCCCGCAGGTCCGCGTACGGCTTCACGAACTTCGGGGTGCGGCCCGGCGTGAGGCCCAGGAGGTCCTGCCACACCAGCACCTGAGCGTCGGTCGCGTTGCCGGCGCCGATGCCGATGGTGGGGATGTCGACTTCCTTGGTGACGCGTTCGGCCAGATCGTGCGGGACGACCTCGAGGACGACAGCGAAGGCGCCGGCGGCCTGCACGGCCATGGCGTCGTCGAGAAGTGCGTGGCCGGCCTCCCCCCGCCCCTGCACCTTGTAGCCGCCGATCGTGTTGACCGACTGAGGGGTCAGTCCGACGTGAGCCATGACGGGGATCCCCGCCTCGACGAGCGCACGGATCTGGGGGACCACGCGCTGCCCGCCTTCCAGTTTCACCGCGTGCGCGCCGGACTCCTTCATGAACCGGGTGGCGGAGCGCAGGGCCTGCTTCGGGCCCTCCTGGTAGGAGCCGAACGGCAGGTCCGCGACCACGAGGGCCCGGCTGGTGCCGCGGACGACAGCCGCGGTCAGGGGCACGAGTTCGTCCAGGGTGATGGGCAAGGTGGTGCTGTGACCGTGCACCACCATGGCCGCGGAATCCCCGACCAGGAGCACCGGTACGCCGGCCTCCTCGAACAGGGCCGCGGTGACCGCGTCGTAGGCGGTGAGCATGGGCCACTTCTCGCCGGACTCTTTGGCCCGGGCCAGGTCCGTGACGGTGATGCGCCGGTTGGTGATGCCGCCATAGACGGAGACGGCAGAGGTGTCGGACATGGTGATCCTCCTATCGTCGACGCCACACACGGGTCGCCGCGACGAGCACAGAATACCCCTCACAGACCCGTGACAACACGGCTGGCCGGCGTGTTTTTCCGGACCGGAACTGCGGAATCCGTGGCTCGGCCGCGGTGTTCCCGCGGTCGCCCTGACCGGCGGTACCCCGCTGCTGGCGTAGCCTCGGGGGTACCGCCCCGCCGCTCACCGCGAAGGACCCCCGATGC
>JAPOIY010000046.1 GCA_029978705.1 Actinomycetota bacterium | reverse complement strand
TCAAGCCTCTCCCTCCTCATCGTTCCCTCGCTCATCGTCCTCGCCGCCATCGCCTACCTCGTCTGGTGCGATCGCGGCGGGCCCAGCCCTGTCTGGATCTTCGGCGGACTGCTGTGGGCCGGATTGGGTCTCTCTTCGGTTGTCCAGGGCCCGAATGGGCTGATCTCCGACCCGTTCGCCGTCGCTCGTTACGTGAGCTTCTTGGCGCTGACCACCGTCCTGGTCATCTTTCGCGGGCTCACCACCGACCATGGGCCCGGCCGCACCGTGGCCGTGGCCCTCGGCGCCCTCGTCCTGGTGGGGGCCGTCATCGGTTTTCTGCTACCCACCAGTGGCTCCTTCGGAGAGCTGGGAATGGACCCTGGCGACGTGGCGATGTTCGGCAAATGTATGCGGGAGGGGCCGGGTCCCTGTCGACTGGCGACGAGTCCGGAGGGGTGGTCGCTGGAAATCCCGTTGACCCGGCCGTGACATCCACGGCGTAGTGCTGGGTCAGGCGCCCTTCTCGTCCGGGTCGCGCCACTCGCGTTCGAACGGCAGGCGCCACGCTGCCGGGGCGACGAGTTGGTGGATGGCGTTCGGTCCCCACGAGCCGGGCGCGTAGGGCCGCACGGGCGGCATGTCCTCCAGCACGGGCCTGGAGATCTTCCACAGCCGCTCGATGCCCTCCGCGGTGGTGAACAGGGTGTGGTCCCCCTTCATGGCGTCCAGGATGAGGCGCTCGTAGGCCTCGAAGACGTCGCCCTCCAGCCCGGTGTCGTGCATCGCGAATTGCAGGCTGAGTTTGTCGAGTTTCATGCCCGGGCCCGGGCGCTTGCCATAGAAGGACAGCGACATCTTGGCCGAGTCGGCCAGGTCGAACGTCAGGTGGTCGGGGCCGTTGGCCGCGACCCCCGAGCCGGGCGGGAACATCGACTTCGGCGGCTCCTTGAACGCGATGGACACGATGCGCCGGCCCTCGGCCAGCCGCTTGCCGGTCCGCAGGTAGAACGGCACGTTGGCCCAGCGCCAGTTGTCGATCGTCGCCTTGACCGCAATGAACGTCTCCGTCTCGGACACCGCGTCCACGCCGTCGATGTCCCGGTAGCCGGTGTACTGGCCGCGGACCACGTCCTCGGGGTTGATCGGCTGCATGCTGTCGAAGACTTTGTTCTTCTCCACGCTGATGGCGTCCGGCTCGAGGGCGGTGGGGGGCTCCATCGCGATGAACGCCATGATCTGGAACAGGTGCGTCACAACCATGTCCCGGTAGGCGCCGGTCCCCTCGTAGAAGGTGGCGCGCTCGTCCAGTCCCAGGGTCTCGGGGACGTCGATCTGGACGTGGTCGATGAAGTTGCGGTTCCAGATCGGTTCGAAGAGGCCGTTGGCGAACCGGAACGCCAGGATGTTGAGGGCCGGCTCCTTGCCCAGGAAGTGGTCGATGCGGAAGACCTGCTTCTCGGCGAAGATCTCGTGGATCTGCTTGTTGAGCTGTTCGGCCGACTCCAGGTCGGTGCCGAACGGCTTCTCCATGATGACCTTGGAGTGCTTGACCAGGTCGGCCTCTTTGATGGTGTTCAGCGCGGCCAGGGCCGCGGCGGGAGGAACCGACAGGTAGTGCAACCGCTGGGGCTTGTCGGGCGAATCGGGCAACTCGGCCTCGGCGCGGTTCACCGCCTCACCGAGGGCGGCGGGGCCGGCCCCGACCGGGACGTAGTCGAGGATGTCGCGGTAGGCCTCCCACTCCTCCTCGGTGTACTGGCGGGTGTAGAAGTCGTCGATCGACTTGTGCGCGACCTCCTGGAACTCCTCGCGGGTCAGGTCGTCCATCGAGACCCCGACGATGCGCAGCCCGGGGATCAGGCCGGAGTTGTTCAGGTGGAACAGCCCAGGCAGGAGCTTGCGCTTCGCCAGGTCGCCCGTGGCCCCGAACAGGACCACAACCTGGGGGTGCTTCGGACCGCTACCGGGATGGCTCTTCGTCATGGTCCGACTATTGCGGAATCAGGTACGCGATGCGTGACGGAAGTCCATTCCCAAGGCACGGCCGTGCGGGGGAGGATCGACTCATGACCACGCCCCTGCGCATCGCCGCCGTGCTGCCCCTGTCGGGCCCGGAGGAGTTGTTCGGCAGCCAAGGGCTGCAGGGGGCGCGCATGGCCGTCGCCGAGATCAACGCCGCGGGAGGTCTGCTGGGGCGGCCCGTCGAGCTCGACGTGAACGACCAGCGCACCGACACCGACCTGGCCGTGCGCATGACTCGCGCCGCCGTGGCCGACCCGAGCGTGCTCGCTGTCCTCGGGCCCACCAGCAGCGCCGACCGCGACGCGATGCTGCCGCTGTGCGAGGCCGCCCGGCGTCCCCTGCTGTACGCCACCGACTACGAGGGCGGCCAGTGCTCCCGCTACCTGTTCGCCTACTCGCCCATCCCCGACCACTACGTGGCGCCGCTGGTGCCCTACCTGACCGAACGCGGCGGCGACACGTTCGCGGTCATCGGCGCCGACTACGTGTGGCCGCGCGGGATCGGGCGGGCGTTGCGAGCGGCGGTGGCGGCGTCCGGCGGTCGGATCCTCAGTGAGGAGTACCGGCCCCTGGACACGATGGACTTCACGGCCGATATCGCGGCCCTCGACGCATCCGGTGCCGGCAACGTCGTGATGATGCTCCTCGGCACCTCCGGGCAGGAGTTCATCCGGCAGTTCGCCGCCCACGACTTCACGGCCCGACCCTTCTTGACGGTCATGGCGTTCAACGAGAACTACATGGTGGGGCTGCAGCCCGACGAGGTGGCCGGGATCATCACGGCGGCGCCGTTCCTCGCCACCCTCGACCGTCCCGAGACCCGCGCGTTCGTGGGCCGGCAGCGGGCGATGTTCGGGCCCGACGCGGTCGTGAGCTACTTCGCCGAGAGCCACTACGGGCTGGTGATGTTCTGGGCCGACGCGGTGGCCGCGGTGGGCAGCGACGACGTCGAGCAGATCATCGACGCGATGGGGGACCGTACCCGGGTGGTGGGCAACGGTCCCGTGACGCTGCGCGCGGAGGACCACCACATGATCCTGAACATGCTCATCGCCGAGGTGCGCGACGGCGACCTGGTGGCCGTCGACTCCGTCGGCCCCGTCGCCCCCGCCGACCAGTGCCGCGGTCGCGGCACGCAGGCAACCCTGTAGGAGGACGCCATGACCGCACTCACCGCCGACCAGGTCCTCGCCCAGGCTCGGGTCATCGTGCAGGACGCCCCGCTGGGGTGGCTGATGACGAGCGCGGGTTCCGGCCCGATCCATGCCCGGGTGATGCAGCCGTTCCCCGTGGGCGACGACCTGACGCTGTGGTACGGCACCAGTCCGAGCAGCCGCAAGATCGCCGACCTGGCGCAGTCGTCCCTGGCCACCGCCGGGTTCCAGTCCTCCGACGGCGCGGGCTACGCCTCCCTGACCGGTGGGGTGATGACGATCGACGACCTGGACACCCGGCGCCGCCTGTGGCGCCGCGAATGGACCGCGTACTTCCCCGGCGGTCCCGACGACGGGTACGTGCTGCTGCGCCTGGAACCGCGGCGGATCGAGGTCCTGGACTTCGCGCACGCCATCGCGCCGCCCCCGTTCGGCGCCGTGGCCGCCGCCATCGAACGCCGCGACGACACGTGGCACCTCGCCCCCTGACCCCGCGTCCGCTTCCCCCCACCCCCCTTCCCCCGCGCCCGCTCCCCCCCGCAGACGGTGCTCGGGCGGTCGGTTCCCGGGGCTATTCGCGCCCGTAAGCGTCACCCCCAGCACCGTCTGCGGGGAGGAGGAGGAGGGGGGTGGCTGTGGACAGCGGCGGTGGGGCGCGGCGGCGCACGCCGAGAGTGGGGGCGTGCCCGACATCCACTCCGCTCACCGCACGGCCGCCGCGCTGACCGCCCACTTTGCAGACCGACCTTTCCGCGCGGCAGAGGCCCAGACAGTTGTCACCGCCCGTGCGCTGCGCACGGCGCTGGGACGCGGCACGGTCATCCGGCTGCACCGGGGCGTCCTGGCGGTCCCCGCCGAAGGAGACCGCGAGCGCTACCGGCAGCGCATCGCCGCCGCCCTGGCGGCCCGGCCCGGTAGCGTCGCCAGCCACGAGTCCGCTTTGGCGCTGCTGGGCTGCTCGTTGCCGCACTTCGGCGGAACGTGGGATGAACTTCCCGTTCGGTTGACGACGCCCGACAGCAGCCACTTCCGCTGCGACAACCCCGACCTGGTGATCATCCAGCGGCCCGTGCCACCGCACCACGCGGAGTCCACCCCGTGGGGGCCGGCCACGTCACCCGGGCGCACCGCCGCCGACATGGCCCGCGCGCTGCCGGTCCCCACGGGCCTCGGAGTGGCCGACGAGTGCTGCGCCCTCCTCCTGCTGCGCCGCAGCGGCTGGTCCGGGGACGTCTCCGAGATGCGCCGCGACCCCGGGTATCGCGAGCTCGTGGCGGGGCGGGCCGGGTTCTCTGCGGCACTGCTGCGGGAAGCCGTGAACGCGGGAATGGGGTGCGTCGGAAACCCCCGAGCGCGCCTCGTCGCCGCGTATGTCGATCCTGCCGCCGAGTCGCCCGGCGAGTCGCTGTCCCGCGCTCGCCTGCTGATGGCCGACCTCCCGCGGCCCGTGCTCGCCCACCCCGTCACCGGGGACAACGGCGCGCACTACTACGCCGACCTGGCGTGGCCGGAGTACGGCGTCCTGGGGGAAGTCGACGGGGATGGCAAGTACCGCGACGACCCCTGGCAGGTGTTCCGCCGGGAGAAGGTCCGGGAGCACGCGCTGCGTGGTGCCGGCTGGACCATCGTGCGGTGGACCGTGAGTGAGATGCTGGCCGACCCGCACCGCGTCGTGGCGCGGGTGCTGCGAACCCTGCGCACCGCCCGCTGACCCGCTGACCGGCGGACCCGCTGACCCGCCCCTCACCCCGCCGCAGACGGTGCTGGAGGTGTCGGTTCCTGCCGTGTCAGGGGCCGGGAAGCGTCACCCCGAGCACCGTCTGCGGCGTTGGGTGGGGGGAGCGGTTAGGACGGGGGGACGTCCGCCACCTGGTCGTAGCTCTCCGCGAACTGGCTGGTGTACAGGCGGTAGTAGGCGCCGCGGGCGGCCATGAGCGTGTCGTGGTCGCCCTGTTCGACGATGCGGCCGGACTCCATCACGAGAATGGTGTCGGCGTCGCGGATGGTGCTCAGCCGGTGGGCGATGACGAAGCTGGTGCGGCCTTCCCGCAACGACGCCATCGCCTCCTGGATGAGCACCTCGGTCCGGGTGTCCACCGAGCTGGTGGCCTCATCCAGGATCAAGATCGGCGGGTCGGCGAGGAACGCCCGCGCGATCGTCAGCAGCTGCTTCTCGCCCGCGGACAGGTTCGATGCCTCGTCGTCCAGCACGGTGTCGTATCCGTCGGGCATCGTGCGCACGAAGTGGTCGACGTGGGCCGCCTTGGCCGCCGCGATGATCTGTTCCTCGGTGGCGTCCTCGGCGCCGTAGGCAATGTTGTCGCGGATCGTGCCGCCGAACAGCCACGTGTCCTGCAGCACCATGCCGAAGCAGCGCCGCAGGTCGTCGCGGGTCATGTCCCGGGTGTCCACTCCCTCGAGCAGGATCGCGCCCGCGTCGATCTCGTAGAACCGCATGAGCAGGTTGACCAGCGTGGTCTTGCCCGCGCCCGTGGGGCCGACGATGGCCACCGCCTCCCCTGGCTGCACGTCCAGGTTCATGTCGTCGATGAGCGGGACGTCCGGCGTGTAGCGGAACGCCACATCCCCCATCGCGACGTGGCCGCGGGGGCGCCCGATGCGCACCGGGTCGGCCGGGTCCGGCTCCTCTTCCGGCTCGTCCAGCAGTTCGAAGACCCGCTCGGCGGAGGCCACGCCGGACTGCAGCAGGTTGGTGATGCTGGCCAGTTGCGTGATCGGCATCGTGAACTGGCGCGAATACTGGATGAACGCCTGCACGTCGCCCAGCGACATCGCGCCGCTGGCTACCCGCAGGCCGCCGATGACGGCGATGGCGACGTAGTTGAGGTTGGACACGAACATCATCGCGGGCTGGATGATGCCGCTGATGAACTGCGCCCTGAAGCTGCTCTCGTACATCTCCTCGTTGGCCGCGTCGAAGTCACGGATGGCCTGGTCGCGGTGCCCGTACACCTTCACCAGTTCGTGGCCGGTGTACATCTCCTCGACGTGACCGTTCACGACCCCGGTCCAGTGCCACTGCCCGACGAACTGCTTCTGGGAGCGTTTCGCGATCAGCAGCGTGATCGCGAACGACAACGGCACGGTGAGCAGTGAGATCACCGCCAGTAGCGGACTGATCCACAGCATCATCAGCAGGACGCCGATGACCGTGAGAACACTCGTGATCGCCTGTGTCAGGGCCTGCTGCATGGTGGTGGCGATGTTGTCGATGTCGTTGGTCACCCGGCTCAGCACGTCGCCGCGGGGATGCGTGTCGAAGTACTTCAGCGGCAGCCGTCCCAGTTTCAGGTCGACCTCTTCCCGCAGCCGGAACATGGCCCGCTGGGTGACCCCCGCCATGAGGTAGTTCTGCCCCCACGAGAACACCGAGCTGATGAAGTACACCAACACGGTCAGCGCGATGATCTGGGCGAGCAGGCTGAAGTCGACTCCGTCGGTGAGGGTCATGCCCGACAACATGTCGGCCTGAGTGGTCTGCCCGCTGGCCCGCAGCTGCTCGATGGCTTGTTCCTGCGTCGTGCCCGGCGGCAACTGTGCCCCGACGATGCCCGCGAAGACGACGTTGGTCGCCGCCCCCAGCAGGCGGGGCCCCAACACCGCGAAGAAGACGCTGATCACGGCCAGCACGAGTACCAGGGCGATGACGAGGCGGTCGGGCCGCAGCCGGCGCATCAGCCGCCGCAGCGACCCGCTGAAGTTGCGGGCCTTCTCGGCCGGCAGGGTCATCCCCAGGCTGCCGGGGCCACCGCCGAACGGTCCGCCGGGCCGCCCCATCGGGGCGCGGGGAGGTGCGCCGGCGCTCATGACGCCGCCTCCGCCTCGGTCATCTGCGAAAACACGATCTGCCGGTACGTCTCGCAAGTGTCCAGCAGCTCGCGGTGGGTGCCGGTGCCGACGACGCGGCCGCAGTCCAAGACGACGATCTGGTCGGCGTCGCGGATGGTGCTGACCCGTTGCGCGACGATGACGACGGTGGCCTCTGCCGTCTCCCGGGCGAGTGCGGCTCGCAGCCGCGCGTCGGTGGCGTAGTCCAGGGCGGAGAAACTGTCGTCGAATACGTAGATCGCCGGCTTCCGGACCAGCGCCCGGGCGATGGACAGGCGCTGGCGCTGCCCGCCCGAGACGTTGCTGCCGCCCTGGTCGATGGGTGACTCGATGGTGTCCGGGAGCTCACTGACGAACGGGCGGGCCTGTGCGGTCTCGAGGGCCTGCCACACCTCGGCGTCGGTGGCGTCCTCCTTGCCGAAGCGCACGTTGGACGCGACCGTGCCGGAGAACAGGAACGACTTCTGCGGCACGATCCCCATCCGGGACCACAGGTCCTCCTGCCGGAGGTCCCGCACGTCCACGCCGTCGACGAGGACCTGGCCCCCGGTCACGTCGTACAGGCGCGGGAGGAGGTTGACCAGCGTCGTCTTGCCGGCCCCGGTGCTGCCGACGATGGCCGTCGTCTGGCCCGGGCTCATGGTCACCGACACCTCACTGAGGACCGGGTCCTCAGCACCCGGGTAGCGGAACTCGACGCCCCGCAGCTCGACCGTTCCCCGCGCGGGCGGACGCGGCGCCGGATCGGCCGGGTCGGTGATCTGCGGCTGGGTGTCGAGGACCGCCTGGATGCGCTCAGCGGACGCAGCGGCGCGCGGCACCATCACCATGAGCATCACGGCCATCATCACGCTGAAGAGGATCTGCATGATGTAGGCGAGGAACGCCGTGAGATCGCCGATCTGCATGTCGCCGTCGGACACCAGGTGGGCGCCGAACCAGATCACCGCGACCGACGACAGGTTGAACACGAGCATCAACGACGGCATCAGCACGGCGAAGAGCCGCGTCACCCGCAACGCCGTATCGGTCAGGTCGGCATTCGCCTCCGTGAACCGCTCCTCCTCGCTGCGGGTGCGCACGAAGGCGCGGATGACGCGGATGCCGGCGAGATTCTCCCGCAGGACCGCGTTGATGCGGTCGATCTTGACCTGCTGGACCCGGAACAGCGGCAGCGCGCTGCGCAGCATCACACCGATGACCAGCGCCATGACCGGCACGATCACGAGCAGCAGCGCCGACAGGGTGACGTCCGTGCGCAGGGCCATGATGACGCCGCCGATGGCTGTCAGCGGCGCCGAGATCATCATGGTGAGGCTCATCAGCACGAGCATCTGGACCTGCTGCACATCGTTGGTGTTGCGGGTGATCAGCGACGGCGCCCCGAACTCGTTGACTTCGCGCAGGGAGAAGTCCTCCACCGTCGTGAACAGGCGGCGGCGCACGTCGCGGCCGAACCGCATCGCGGTGCGGGCGCTGTAGTAGACCGCGATCACCGACACCACCGCCAGCACGACGGTGATGGCCAGCATGACCCCGCCCGTGCGCAGGATGTAGCCGATGTCGCCGGTGACGACGCCGTAGTTGATGATGTCGGCGTTCAGGAACGGCAGGTAGAGGTTGGCCATGGCCTGAACGGCGACCAGGACGACGACCACGACGAGCGCTCGGCGGTACGGACGGAGGAACCCCCAGATGAACCCGATCATCGGTGGTGGCCCACGGTCGCTCCTCGCCGACGGCGCACTGCCGTCCGCTCCTGACGATACTCGCGGCTCCCATCCCGCGGACCAGCCGGCGGTCCGCCCAGCCGGTGCCAGGCCAGGCGCCGGCCACGGCGGGCATACTGCCGATGTGCGCAGAACCGCGATCGCCGTGGCTGGAGCGCTGTGCCTGGCCGGGTGCGCGTCAGCCCCCGCCCAGGAGCCGTCCCCCCCGCCGAGGACCTCCCCGTCGGCCACGGCTTCCCGGTCGCCGGCTCCCGCGCACCCGACCGGTGGTAAGACACCCGCCCGGCGCCACCTGCCCGGCGTGCCGCTGACCTTCACCCGGGTCCGCGACGCCATCCCCGGGGCGCTGTTCGAGATCCGTTACGCCGGGGAGCACAACTTCCTGGGCCGGCCCGTGCGGGGGTACTCCGCACCCGAATGCTGGCTGACCCGGCCGGCGGTCCGCGCCCTGGCGCAGGTCGAACGGCGGGTGGCACGGGACGGCTACCGGCTGAAGATCTACGACTGCTTCCGGCCCCAACGGTCGGTGGACGAGTTCATGGCCTGGGCGGCCGACCCGGATGACACCACGACACAGCGGGAGTTCTACCCGCGCCTGGCCAAGGATCAGTTGTTCCCGCAGGGGTACATCGCCGCGCAGAGCGGGCACAGCCGTGGCTCGACCGTGGACGTGACCCTGGTCCGCAAGGGCCACGGCGTCAGCCCGACGTGGCGGGTCGGCGACCGCCAGGTGTCCTGCACCGTGAGACGGCGCTTCCCGGACACCTCGATCGACATGGGCACCGGCTTCGACTGTTTCGACCCGGTCGCCAACACCGCCAACCGCACCATCACCGCCACCCAACGGGCGCACCGTCGCTACCTGGTCCGCCAGATGCATCGCGCGGGATTCACCAACCTGCCCGAGGAGTGGTGGCACTTCACCCTGCGCCGCGAGCCCTACCCGGACACGTTCTTCGACACGGAAATCACCCGGGGCCAGTGAGCGTCTCCCACCCGATGGCCACCGGGCAGACCACCGCCGCACCGTCGGCTGGTCGCTGGCTCGTGGCCACCGCGTTCCTCGCCTCCACGACGATGATGCTGGCCCTGGCGTCGTTCGAGTTCATGCTCGTCCCACTGCAGGAGGACCTCGGGCTGACGGTCGACCAGGCCAACGCCACCAACCTGATCCCCACTGCCGCAGCCCTGCTGGTGATCTTCGCAGCCGCGACCCTCAGCGACCGTCTCGGCTACCGGCGTCTGCTGGTCCTCGGGGCGGTCGTCTACTGCTCCGGAGCTCTGCTCGTGGCCGTGAGCACCACCTTCTTCCTGCTGCTGGGTGGTCGGGCCCTCGGAGGGATCGGTGGGAGCACGATGGGCATCGTGGGCCTGGCCGCGGTCAACTCCCACTTCACCGACGAGCATCAACGGGCGCGGGCCTTCGCGGCGTTCGCCGCGCTCCTCCCGACGGTCTCCTTCCTCGCCCCGCCCCTCGCCGCCGCGATCACGGACTACGCGACCTGGCGACTGGTTCCCGTCCTGTGGCTCGTCGTCGGCGCCGCCACCCTGGCCATGAGCTGGCGGCAACTCGACCGCCGCGCCGGGATCGTCGCACGCGGGTCGGAACTGGGCACTCCCCTGCTGGGCGGCATCCTGCTCGCGGCGTGTGCCCTGGGCATCACCCTGCTCACCAGCAACCTCCCGCTGGCGGCCGCGCTCCTCGTCGCCGCGGCGGGACTGCTGGTGGTCGTGGTGATCGTGATGCGCCGGGCCGCGGATCCCGGGCTGGACCTGAGGCTCCTGCGGTCCCGCGGCGCCTGGTGGATCGTCGGTGCCACCCTGGCGACCTACGGTGCCAACCTCTACTTCTTCACCAGCCTGTTCATGCAGTACCGCTACGCCGACCCCCCAGTCCTGCTCGCGGTCATCTTGTGCGCCCCGGAGGTCGCCGCCCTGCTGGGGTGCTTCGTCAGCGGATGGACCGCGGACCGGTGGGGGGCACCCCGCGCGGCGCTGGCCGCCCTGCTGGTCGCCGCCGCCGCGTGCGGGGGCACCCTGGCGGTAGGTCCGGACAGCGGCACGTGGGTGCCGGTCATCGCCCTGACCACCATCGCCTTCCCCATGGCGGCCGCGATGGGACCTTTGACGCTGTCGCTGATGAACCTCGGCCCCGACGACGGGTCCAGCGGCGCGGCCTCGATCCGGGACGCGACCCAGAACCTGGGCGGGACCATCGGCGGTGCCCTCGTCGGGACGGTGGCCTTCCTGTCCTTCCAGTGGCACATGGCGGGAAGCCTCATCACGGCCGGCACGTCACCGGTCGTCGCCGCAGAGCTGGCCGCCCGGATGCGGGGAGGGGAGTCGGTCAGCCGGCTGGCCCGGGAGACCGTCCTGACCCCGGATGCGTGCGCGCTGCTCATCGGAGACGCCCACGGGCTGCGCTCGGCCCTGTCGGTGGCCTACCGGTCGGCCGGTGTCACGGCCGGTCTCCTGACGTGCGTCGCGGCACTTCTCCTGATGGGGTACCTGCTCTCGCAACGACGCGCCGCCGCTCCCCGACCGACGGCATAGCCGCGGATCAGGGCGTCAGCGGCGGATCCACCGTGGCGACTGTGAACCCGGTGGCGCCCTGCTGGTAGACCACGCGGACTCCCCCGGCCGCCTCCTCCGCCGCGAACGTCGCCGCGGGCTGGTTCCCCGGGTTCAGCTGCACCGCACCCTGCGGGGGGACCGGGACGTTGAAGATCAGAACGGTGAGGCCCTTGCCCTCGGTACAGGGGGAGGCCGGCTGCAGGGTCACGAGATAGTCGCTGGCGGCCACCTGCATCGGCGTGAACGCCGGCTCCATCTGGCTGCACGGCACCGGAGCCTCGATCGATACCGGCACCGTCGTGGACGGCACCGGGGTCGGTGGCGGGGTATCGCCGCCCGACGAACTGCAGGCCGCCAACCCGGCGGCGAGACCGGCGAGCAGCACGAGACGGGGAGTCACGGATCCCATCATGCCGCCCCGGGGCCGGCGAGGAGTCGATCGGGTCGCGGCGTCCGCGCCAGGACCACCACGGCGGCGGCACCCGCGAGCAGGCCCGCCAGGACGTATGCGTTGGCCACGGGCCACCACACCAGGGACGGTTCGACGCCCACATCGGTACGGGGCGCCCGCCACACGACCCGCGACAGCAGCACCAGCCAGTCGACAGCCACCACGACCAGCAGCCACCGCCGCACAGCCGTCGCGCCGGCCAGGGCAACCAGGAGGGGGAACAGGAAGACCCAGTGGTGGGTCCACGACGCTGGCGACACGAGGAGGCTCACCAGCCCCGCCAGCCCGAACGACAACATCCGCAACTGCCTCCGCCACATCAGCCAGCACCCCCCCAGCCCCCCGGCGACGACCGCCACCATGGCCACCCGCCACGCCCACGTATCGCCGGGGTCGGACCCCGTGGTGCGGGTCCACATCGCCAGGAGGGACTGGTTGCCGACGAAGCCGATCGGTGCGCCCAACCGGTCGGTCTGCAGCAGGTCGCTCAGCCAGTAGCGGGCGGAGTCGCCCGGCAGGACAAGCCACGCGACCGCGGTAAGGACAACGAAGGTCGCGGCGCCGACGAGCGCGTGCCGCCACCTCCCGACCACGGCGTAGAAGACGAGGAAGAACCCGGGCACGATCTTCAGCGCGGTGGCGAAGCCGGTCCACGCCCCCCGGGCGACGGAAGCCGGCCGGCAGAAGTCGGTCACCACCAGTCCCAACAGCAGCAGGCTCACCTGCCCCAGGCGCAGCGTCTCCACGCTGGGTTCGAGGACCAGCAGCAGGGTGAACAGAGCCGCCGCGCGGGTGGACCGCCGCCAGGACACCGGCAGCGGGATCCCGTCAGCGAGCAGCCACGCCACCGCGCCCAATGCCGCCAGCGAGACGAGTGTCAGGACCGCCGGTGCCGCCGCGGGGATCACGGCGAGAGGGACGAACACGAGGGCGGCGAACGGCGGGTAGACGAACGGCAGCACGGTGCCGTCGGGCTCGTAGAGGGGCCGGCCCTCGACGACGGCGCGACCCGCCCACTCGTACACGGCCACGTCGAGGAAGTCGCTAGAGGCGGCCACCAGCAGGAGGAGCCCGACCAGGACGATGAGCGCCGTCCCCCACACGAGGACCTCCGCCCGCGTCCCGGAGGGCGACTGTTCAGCCGGCGACGACATCGCCCACCCGCGCCCGGTCGGCGGCTCGTGCCCGGTACGGCGTTCCCGTGACGGCGTTGCCGACCGGGATGACCAACGCGGCCACCCCGAGGACGAGCAGCAGCGGCGTGTAGGCCACGGCGAGACTCCCGTCGAACACGAGCCCCCCGGAACTCCATGAGTACAGCGCGACCTGCCATCCGACGACCACCGCCGTGATGACCGCCGCCGCGCCGAGGACTGCGGCGTCCTGCCGGATAAACAGCGGGAGTACGACGGCGAGAATCAGCACGACCGCGCCGAGCACGGGACCCGCCCAGGGCAGCGCCTCGCCGGCCGCCTCGGTGCCCTTGGCCGCGTTCAGCAGCATCTGGTCGCGGTAGGCGGGGGCCCACCACCAGGGGACCGCCATGAGGACCGCTGTCGTCCCTGCCGCGAGGGCCAGCCACGGCAGGGCGCGGCGCCACGGCAGCCACCGCAGCGCCACGACCGCGACCAGCACCCCGAACTCCAGGAAGAGGAACCGGTCGGCCAGCACGAAGCCGAACAGCAGGGCCGACAGGACGTACGCCACCCAGCCGCCCCGTGACATGGCGTGCAGACCCCACAGCATGGCGACCGCGAACTTCATGCCGAGGACGAGCAGATCGCTCTGGAAGACCCACTCGTTCCAGAAGGACAGGGAGGAGGTCACGAGGACAGCTCCCGCGAAACCCGGGCCCCAGCCGGCCACGCGCACGAGCAGCACCAGCGCCACCACCAGCCACACGACGTTCTGCCAGGAACTGTCCCCCAGGGCCAGCACGAAGGGGGCCGCCAGGAGCACCCCGCCAAGAGCCGGGCTCGGATGGTGCGTCGGATTGATGTGCGTCGACACCGCCCACGGGTCACGGCCGGAGACCAACTCAACCGCGGCCAGGTCGAGAGCCTCGTCGCGGTCGGCGCGCAGGTCCACCTCGGGCGGGATCATCAGGTTCACCACGGCCAGAACGAGGACCCCGACCACGAGCAGAACCTGCACGAACGGCAGCGGGAGACGCAGACCGGCACCGCTCATCGCCAGCCACCGCACCAGGAACACGATGAGCACCGACCACGCCGTCACCGCGACGACGGCCGCAACCAGGCCACCGACGAGGTGCTGCAGGTGACCGACGCTGGTCACGATCAGGACAGCGACCGCCAGCACGGCATCGGTACGGGTCCACACCCGCGTCACCGGCGCGATGGTCGTCACGCTGCTGTCCTTCCGGCACCCCGCCAATGGTCGACGGAGTCGCTCACACCCGGTCCCGTCGGGCAACGGTCCCCCCGGGCGAGGCTACCCAACGGGCCTGAGCCGGGATCGGCGTACTGAGCGCCTGTCGCTGCGGCACACTGTGGCCCATGCCCGCATCCACGCAGAAGCCTCAGCCGACGGCGACCACCCGGCTGGTGCACGGACTCATCCTGCTCGTGGTGGCCATACTCCCTCCCCTGGTGGTGTGCGGAGCGATCCTGGGCGCCCCGTCGGCCGCCCTGCTCCTGTTCGGCGTGCTCGTGGGAACACTGAACACCCTGACCGGAGGGACCCGGCTGGGACTGCTGGCATCCGTCGCGTTCCTGCTGCTGACGCCGGTCTCCCTCACAGCCGGGACGGTCCCGTTGGCCGGAGCGAGCCTGATGGCCTTCGTCTGTCTGTTCGTGGGGACCAGCGCCGGGTGGGGGCTGAACCACGCCCTGGCGCTGATCCCGCTCGGGATGGCCTACCTCATGGCGATGCCGCAGCCCATCATGGGCGATACCGAGGCGAACCCCACCGCCACCACCTACCTGGTGGCCATCCTCATCGGGTCGGCCATCTGCGCGTTCTGGTCGGTGGCTGCCGTCACGCTCCTGGTACGCAAGAAGGACATCCCACGGCCGCCGCGCAACTCCAAGGGCGACACCATCCAGTACACGATCACCATCACGGTGCTGGTCTCCGTGGCCACGTTCTACGTACTGACATATGCCCGTGAGAGCCACGGCGTGTGGCTGATCCTGACCCTCATCGTGGTCCTGCAGACCGGCCCACAGTCGACCGTGAAGCGGGCGTTGCAGCGCACCGGCGGCACGGTTCTCGGCGCCCTCCTCGGGGCTGGCCTGGTGTCGTTGGTCGACAATACGGTCGTGCTGTACGTCCTGCTCGTCGTGTCCCTGCTCGGGGCCCTGATCTACATCGGCTCGTCGCCCTACTGGCTGTACGCCACCTTCCTCACCCTCGTGATCGTGCTGGGGGCGGCGCCCAGCGGCCACGCGGTCGAAGCCAGCATGCAGCGCGGTTTCTACACGGTGGTGGGCGCCATCATCGCCGTGATCGCCATCATGATCGGCAGTCTCTTCCGCTCCGACGGCCTCAGCGCGCGCTCCTTCGGTCTCACGCCTCCCAAGGAGCGCAAGGCCGGCGCATGACCCGATCCGGCGATTACGCCGGGCGAAGTGCGGGAAGGGTGAGGGGGAGATCGTCGGCGAAGGGCATGGACGCATGGAGCGGCGCGAGTTCCTCAGAGGTGCGGCGGTGGTCGGAGGCTCAGCCCTGCTGGGCGCACCAGCGGTTCCTGTCGCACACGCGATCTCCCCCCCACTGGATCTGGGTGGCCTGCCGTTCCGTCAGGGCGATCCCCGTTGGGGGTCGGACCTCATGTGGGATCGCCGCCGAGTCGTGCGCGCCGCCCGCCGGTTCGAAGGAATGACCCCCCGCTCGGCGCGGGCCCTGTTGCGGCGTTTCGCCGACGGCAACTCGATTCGCAACGAAGGCTGCCAGGTGACGTGCCTGGCGATGGTGCTGGCCCTGTTGGACCCGCACCGGCGTCCGGCCTGGGATCCCGGTGAACTGAACCGGCAGGCCCACCGGCGGTGGTTCTACCGCCCGTCCGGCCTGAGCATGACCACGCTCTACGCCGACCTGGTGTCGGAGGCCTCCCAGGGCGCCGCCCAGCTGGCGATCAAGGAGGAGTACCTCCCCGGCGTCGCGCCCTGGCCGCAGGTGTCAGTCGCGGCATCGCCGCTCGTGCGGGCCTACCGCGGTCTGGCCCCCTCCGAACGCGTCGGCCTGCTCGTGATGATCAAGACGGGCACGTACGACGACACGGTGGCGTCGCACTACGTCCTCCTGCACCCCGACGACACCGGGGGCCCGGACGACCGCGACCCCGTCCTGCTCGACCCGGCCCAGCCGCTGAGCTCGACCCGGCGGGACTGGCGGTTGAGCGACTCGGCCCGCCGCATCACCCTGGACCCGGCGATCGCCCGTGCCTGGCGCCGCGATGGCATCACGGCCGACGCCATCGCCGGAGCGTGGCTGTTCGCCGCCTGGGACCGGCACCGGGCCACCCCGGCAACGGCCGCGCTCGCTCACGCCTGGGCTCGCGAGTCGGGCGGTCACTGAGAGGGGTCGGCGGGGTCGCACGAGGCAGTCAGATCGCCGGGTCCTCGGACTTGTCCCGGTACAGTTCCCGGTCCGCCTTTCCCAGGGTGTCGTAGAGATTCTCTCCCCGTTCCCAGGTCGCGAACCCGCAACTCCACGGCAGCCCATCGGCCGCACGGACGCGAGCCGCGAGCGCCTGCGCCGCGTCGGGCGTCGACCCCGGCAAGATCAGGGCGAACTCGTCGCCCCCGAACCGGGCCATCACGTCGCTCTTCCTGAGCATCTCCCGCCACGACTGCGCCACCTCCACGATGACGCGATCGCCGGCGAGATGGCCTTCCCGGTCGTTGAGGGACTTGAAGTCGTCGAGGTCGATGAGGCCTACCGTGACCGTGAGGTCGCTGCGGTCGGCATGGGCGCGGATCTGTCCGGCCACCAGATCCAGACCGCGCCGGTTGAGCAGGCCGCTGAGGGGATCCTGCAATGCCTGTCGGCGCAACTGGTTGGCGAACAGCGAGACGGTGACAGAGGTGATGATCACCGAGATCGACGCCAACAGGACGTAGTGCAGTTCCAGGGGGTTGGGGTTCAACCAGATACCGACGCAGTAGCCGGTGATGATGTAGGCCAACTCGGCCGCGAATCTGACCGGGGGCCGGAAGGCGGCGGCGTACATGGCGATGACGTTCAGCGCCACCGACACGATGATCTGACCCTCGTGCGTGGGCACGATGTCGACGCCCAGCGTCGACATCGTGGCGACCAGCACGATTGTCAGATCGAGAGCCCAGTCGCCTCTCGTGGTGGGGCCCCAGATCCAGAGGAAGACCGCAAGGAGGACCAGAACCAGCCCAGTGAGGACGTCGATCGTGACGAGAGTGGGGTCTCCCTGCGGGGGAAACGCAGCGAACAGGAAGGCGCCGACGGCCATCAGGAGGACCATCCCGATCGCCATCCCATAGGGCAGCGGGAGCGGGCGGCCCCAGACCGCCCGGCCGGCGCCGCCTCCTGCGTGGCCGCTCAGCCCGACCGTCTCCATACGCTTCATTCTGCCCGGTGTACCCCGGAGCGGCACTCGGGGAACATCCGCGGCACGCCTGTGACGCGACCGACACCGAAAACCTGCCAGCGCCTACTCTGATCCCGTGGACGAGCCGGAACAGCACCAGGCCCGTCGCTTCCCGCGACTGCCGCCACTGCGGTACGGCGCGCTGAGCGCGATAACGCTGATGTGGGGGGTGCTCACGCTTGCCTTCTCCACCCTCGCCTCTTCCGACCTGGTCATCCACTGGTTCGACATCGTGCTGGGTCTGTTCCTGCTCGCGGCCACGGTCGCGCTGTGGTTCGTGGGCCCCCGCATGGGCACCCGCGACTGGACGCCGGACATCGTGGTCCTGGGGTCGGCGATCCTGATCGGTGTCGGAACGACGCTGGTGTTCAACGGGCAGTCCCAGCTCGTCCTGAGCCTGGCCGTGATGCTGTTCGCGGTGTACGCGGGCTACTTCCGGCCCTGGAACCGGTTCATCGTGGAACTGGTCACCCTCCTGCTCGCCTACAGCATCGGCCTGTGGGTCAATCCCTTGCTCGACAGCGTGCTCTTCTACATCGCGGTCGCCATCGCGACGTGTGCGGTGTCGCTCATGGTGGCGCAACAGGCCAACCTGCTGCGGGAAAGGGCCACCGTCGACCCCCTCACCGGGCTCCTCAACCGGCGGGGCCTGGAGACCGCGTCGGGCCGTACGGTGGCCCTCGCCGGCCGCCGCGGCTGGCCGGTCAGTCTGGTGGCCCTCGACATGGACGGCCTCAAGACGATCAATGACACAAGCGGTCATAAGGCGGGCGACGCCGCCATCCGCATCCTGGCCCGCGAGTGGAACGCCGGCCTGCGCCGGGGGGACCTGATGGCCCGCATCGGCGGCGACGAGTTCGTCGTCGTCCTGCCCGACGCCGACCTGGAACAGGCACGTGACCTGGTGCTCCGGATGCGCGGGCTGACCACGGTGGCCTGGAGCGCCGGCATCAGTGCGTGGCGAACGGACCAGGCGTTGCCCGAAGCACTGGCCCAGGCGGACGAGGAGTTGTACCGCAACAAGGCGCTACGGCGCCAGGCAGAGGAGCCTCCGACCTTCGAGATCTGAGGGGCTTGCTGCTCAAGCGACGGGTACTATCCCCGGATACGGACACGGGTGGAGGTCTCATGCGGATTCGCATTCAGTGGGTGGCCGTCGCGGTGATCCTCAGCATGGTCGCAGCTCTGATCGGGCTGACCACGGTGACCGCCTCCGCATCGGGTCCCTCCTTGGGCTCGGGCAAGTCGACGGTGAAGCTGACTCCCGGCTCAGAGGGGGTCGTAAACACCGAACTGGACCATGGCGCCCTGGTTGTCTCCGGTCTGCCCAGCCAAACGGTCCGGGTCGTCGCGTCAGTGGGTGCCGGCACGCTCCACCTGACCCACACAGCGGGCATCAGTGCTCCCACCGGCTACCCGGCCACCTTCTCCGGAGCCGAAATCGCCTTCGTCGGGACCACGGCAGCGGTCAATGCCGCACTGGCCAGCCTCACCTACCGCGCCCCGGCCACGGCGGGCACCCACACGATCAAAGTCTCGGCTGCCGCGATCGACCGGGCCGGGGTCTCCTACGACCCCACGAATGGCCACTACTACGAGTACGTTCCCTGGAACGGGACCCCCTCGAACTGGCAGACCGCGCGCACAGCCGCGGCCACCAGCACCTACCTCGGCATGAGCGGCTATCTGGCCACCATCACCAGCCAGAACGAGAACGCCTTCGCCACCTCCAAGATCGGCAGCAACGGTGCCTGGATCGGTGGTACCGATGAGCTGGTGGAAGGCGAGTGGCGGTGGGCTGACGGTCCCGAGGCGAACCAACTGTTCTGGCGGCCCAGTTGCGGCGTGAGCCTCAAGGGCACGTGCCCGGCGACCGGGATGTTCAACTACTGGAGCACCTTTGAGCCGAACAACTCGGGCTCCTCTGGAGAGGACTATCTGCAATACATGGGTGGCGCGACGGGGGAGTGGAACGACCTGAGGGTGGACTGGAGCCAAGTCACTGGTCGCTACGCCGTCCTCGGATACGTCGTCGAGTACAGCACTCCGGACGGCGCCCCCAACCCGAACGTCTCCGTGGAACGTGACATCTCCGCCGTAGTCGGGGAGTTCGCGCAACCCGTGATCCTCAAAGCCGCCGGCGGCGAATGCCACGTGAGCCTTGAGTGGACCAAGCCCGTGAACCACCTGCCGGTGACCGGCTACACCGTCGAATACCGAGCCGACGGGGCGACGTGGGACCCGCGGTCGGAGCATGCATCCTCGACGACGCATACGACGGTGTCGCATCTCACGGCCGGTGTGTGGCATTTCCGGGTGGCCGCGAACGACTCGGCCGGCAGGAACGGATGGTCCGACCCCGTCACGGCGACCGTGCATTGCGGCTCCCCCGCCCCGAGCCCGACCTCGAGCCCGACCTCGAGCCCGACCCCCACCCCCACCCCCACCCCGAGGCCCGACACCCCGGTCACCGTGGAGAAGGTCCACCGGGGCAAGACGGTCCCGCTGGGGCGGCCCACCACATTGGTGGTCGCCCGCACCAAGGGGACGTTCACCAAGGCCCGGGTCACCTGCCGCCTGCACGGCAACAAGGTGCCGCCGGGCCTCCGGGACCGCCTGTGCGGCACGCGCGTGGCACTCGGCAAGGGTCGCAAGAAGGCAACCGTCACCGCCCGGCCGACCTGTACCCGGGGGCTGCGCATCGGCGTCGAGCTCACCGCCAAGCAGCCGGGAGACGCGCGCACCCGCTGGACGCGGTCCTGGCGGGTGCGGTCCGGTTCCGCCGTGACGTGCCGACTCAAGGGAACGGGCTGACCCGAGCGACCGCTACGCGAGCGCGGCCACGCGCAGGTCGCGACGCTGCCGCGGCCACCGCGCCG
>JAPOIY010000080.1 GCA_029978705.1 Actinomycetota bacterium | reverse complement strand
GGGGCTGACCGGGGTCTTCATCTCGGTGACGACCATCCCGGCATCGGGCAACGTGGCCCTGGCGCTGGCGTTCCAACTCTGGGACGAGATGCTGGGGTCCTTGCTGCAACTGGTGGTCAACATCAGCGGCATGGCGCTGTCGGGTTGGCTGACCCTGGTCCTGCAGCAGGCGGTGTGGCGTCGGGTCCGCAGCCGCAGGGATGCGAGAGGGTGATCTCGTGGCCCCGGGCGAGAGAGGTGGACGATGACGGCGAAGACGGCGGGCATGAGTCGCTTCGACCGCCGCCTGATCATCGGGGTGGCGGCGACCACGGCGATGGCCACGATCTCCGGGGCAACCTTCAACTACGTGATCAACCCGCTGACCCAGGATCTGAATGCCAGCGAGGAACAGACGTCGCTGCTGCGGCAGTTGCCCAGCATCGGCGCCCTCCTCGTCATCTTCCTGGCCGGGGCGTGGGGACTGCGGGTCGGCGCCAAACGCGTGATCATAGGCTGCTCGATCCTGACGGCCCTCGGCTACCTGATTGTCAGCGTCGCGCCGGTGATGGGAGTGGTCTCCTTCGGCATGCTGCTGGGCAGCATCGGCAAGCAGGGCATCTTCGTGGTCTCGATCAGCCTGCTCGCCTCTCGCCTCACGTCCGATGACGACCGCGCTTCGGGATTCGCGACCCTGGCGGCCGTCACCCCCTTGGTGTACCTGGTGGCCCCTGTCATCGCCACGGCAATCCTGACGCAGGCCTCCTGGCGGTCGGTGACCATGGGGTGGGCCGTCGCGGGTCTCCTCGGCGTCGCCGCCGCCCATCGACTGCTCCCCCCCGACGACGCCGCCGAGCGGCTCACGGGGGAGATGTGGACCCCGGCGCTGGCGGGCATGGGGCTGGCCGCCACCATCCAGGCCCTCAACAACGGCAGTTACGAGGGGTGGACGGCGCCAGCCACGCTCATCTGGATGGTGGCCGCGGTCGTGTCCTTCGCCGCCGTGTGGCTGCTGATGAAGCAACTGGCCCATCCCACCCTCGATCTCACCATCCTGCGCCGCGGCGGCGTGATCCTGCTCCTCCTCGTCGTGGCCCTCGTCCCTTTCACCAACATGTGGTACTACGCCACGGTCGGTATGCAGTACGTCTACGGCTACTCGGCACTGCAGTCGGCGTTGATCATGATTCCGACCCAGGCGGCTGCGCTGCTGGGCGCGTGGCTCGCAGGCCGCTGGATCCAACGCCGGGGCATCCGGTTCGCCGGCACGGTCATGCTGCTCATCGCCTCGCTGGCGCTCTTCCTGTCCGCCCTGCCGAACGGTGAGATCGCACTTCTCATCCCGCTGCTCGTCCTGTGCCTGTACTCGACGGCCATGACGGGTGTCGGCATCCCCCTCACCAACGCGATCATGAACCTCGCTCCCCGGGGCGGCGAGGGCGGTGCCTCGTCTCTACGCGGTGCGGCGTCGAGCCTGGGGTCGGCCGTCGGGGTGGTGGTCATGACCACCGTGGTGTTCACCACCTACCAGGCTTCCCTCTCCGCGAGCCTCGAGGCCTCGGGTCAGGACCCCGCGCAGGCCGAGCAGATCACCAACAGCCTGGAGGAAGGGTTGTCGAGTGAGGAGATCTCGTCGGAGATGGCGGTGCCGCTGGAGACCGTGCACGCCGTCGACGCCAACCAGGAGCAGGCGCTCATCGACGGGTATCAGGCGCACGGCCTGGTGGGGGGTTTCGTGACGCTGCTGTCGGCGGTGGTGTTCTTCTTCAATCGGCGGGGGTTGCACGACGACGCGGTGGCGTGAGGCGATCAGGTCAGCCGGTGCCTGCCACCGGACAGGGGATGCGGGGGGCATCAGCGACTGTCCAGGCCCGGCGCCAGGTACCGGGTCGGGCTCCGCGTTGTTCGGCGGTGAGGCGCACGTGCAGGGTCAGTCCGGCGGTACAGGTGGGTCGGGCGGTGAGGCGGACGCGACGCACCACAGCCGTGGTGGGGCTCCGGCCAGGGGTGGGCAGCGTCAGCTGCAGGTCGCACAGCCGGTCCTGTTGGCGGCGGGTCAGGCGGTTGTTGTGGAGTTCGCACCAGGCGTGGCCGCCGGTGAGGTGGCCGTCGGTACGAATGGCGGACACCAGGACGGTGCGCTGGTCGGCTTTCACCTGTGCGCCGCGGGGGAGGGCCTTCACGCCGATTCGGGTGGGGCGCAGGGGTGCGGTGGTGGTTCCGGTGAGGTCGACGGTCGCGGTAGCGCCGGGGTCGGCGGTGGTGATGTCCACGGCCGCGGTGTGGGGGCCGGGGAGGGTGGGGGTGTAGGCGGCGGTGAGGGTGCAGGATGCTCCGGGGGCCAGCGGGGTGTCACTGCAGGAGTCGGTGGTGGTGAACTGCGCCGTGTCGGGCCCGGTCAGGGTCACGCCACTGATCTGGATGTCGGTGGCGCCGGTGTTGCTGACCGTCGCGGCTCGGGGCGGCGAGTCGTCGCCGACGCGTTGGTCGGGGAAGTCGATGGCGGTCGGGGTGACGGACAACTGCGCAGCAGGGTCGGGGCCGGGCGTCGGGTCGCGGTCGGCGGTGACGGGTCCGGCGACCGCGTGGGCCTGCGTGGTCCCGGCGGTGTTGGTCGCCGTGGCCACGGCGCGCAGGTAGGCGTCGGCCAGGTCGGCGCTGGGGGTGACCGTCTCCGCCGTGGCGGCGGGCAGGTCGGTCCAGGGGCCGGAGTCGGTGGCGGCGGACTGCCACTGCCAGGTCAGATCCGGTGGCGGGGTGCCGCTGATGCCGGCGGCGGCCGCGGTCAGTTGCTCGCCGACGTGGGGGGTTCCGGTGATGGTCACCGACGCGACAGTCGGCGGCTGCGCGGCGGAGCGGGGGGTGACCGGTTCCGAGGCGGGGCTGGCGGGAGAGGTGCCGGTGGTGTTGGTGGCGGTGGTGGTGAAGGTGTAGGGCTGGCCGTTGGTCAATCCGGTGACGGTGCAGGATCCGGTGGCGCCGGTGACGGTGCAGGTGTGGCCGTCCGGGGAGGCGGTCACCGTGTAGGACGCGGGGATCCCGGCGGACCCGGCGGGGGTGACGGTGACCGTGGCCCGTTCGTCCCCTGCCGCTGCCGTGGGCTGCCCCGGAGCGTCGGGAGGGATCGTGAGGGTCCCCAAGAAGACACCGTCTGTTCCTGTGGTGGTCCCCGTGACCCAGTTGAAGGTCCCCCCTACCCGGACCGTGGTGCCGGTAGGAACGAGGTTGGTGACGGTGCCGCTGGCGGTCGGGTTCCAGGAGGTGAGGGTGCCGTCGGTGTTGATGGCGGCCAGCCGGTTGCGGGTGACGCTCGACCCGCAACTGCTGCCGGGGCCGCACAGGGTGGTGAATCCGCCGCCCGCGTAGACGACGCCGTTGGCGACCGCGAGACTGGTGACGGTGATGTCGGCGTTGGGGTTCCACGATCTGAGGGTGCCGTCGGTGTTGATGGCGGCCAAGTACTTGCGAGAGACGCTCGACCCGCAACTGCTGCCGGAGCCGCACATGGTGATGAAAGAGCCACCGGCGT
>JAPOIY010000078.1 GCA_029978705.1 Actinomycetota bacterium | reverse complement strand
GGGGCGGGGGCCGGCGGGGGAGGGGCCGGGGGGGGGGGCGGCGGGGGGGGGGCGTGGGGCGGCCGAGGAGGGGCCCCCCGGGGGCAGGGCCGCCGCCAGTGGGTGGGATGCGTCCGCCGATGGGCGGACCGCCCGGGGCAGGGCCACCGTCGATGGGCGGACCGCCCGGGGCAGGGCCGCCGCCGATGGGCGGGATGCGTCCGCCGATGGGCGGACCGCCCGGGGGAGGGCCGCCCGGGCCGCGGCCTGCCGGTCCCCCGCCGCCAACGATGGGCGGTCACGGTCCCCCGCCGCCTGGTGCGCCGACGTTTGGCGGTCCCGGGGCGATGGGGCAGCTCCAGCAGCAGGGGAGCATGCAACAGCAGGTGCTGGACGCCTTTGAGACGCTGTCGTTGGGACCGGGTCAGGCGGTGCCGGGGCCGCCGGGATCGCATCAGCAGCCGCAGGCCAACGCCGCGGCGTTTCCCAGGCCGGCCGGGACCAAGCAGCAGAAGGAGGCGGCTCTGGGGCCGCCGCCCGCCGCGACCAAGAACCCGGCAAATTGCAACCCGGAGTTTGCCCGCTTCACGACCAACGCGGTGCCCAACAGTCAGGCGCTCAAGTCGAGATGGCACCTGCCGTACGGCGCGATCGTGCACCCGCTCGCAGAGACGGGCGGGCAGGTGCACGTGGCAAACGCCGGGCACACCACAATCGTCAGGTGCAAGCGGTGCCGGACGTACATGAACCCGTTCATGGTCTGGATGGATGGCGGCAGGAGGTACTCGTGCAACGTGTGCCAGATGGTGAACGAGTGCCCGGTCGACTACTTTTGCGCGCTCGACGGCTCGGGCAGGCGGCTGGACCACGACCAGAGGCCAGAGTTGAACCAGGGGTCGGTCGAGTACCTGGCGCCCGCAGAATACATGGTCCGGGCTCCCATGCCGCCGACGTTTGTTTTCCTCATCGACGTGTCGTTCGCGGCCGCGTCGTCAGGCATGATCCAAGTCGCGTGCGACGCCATCAAGTCCAACCTGGCGCTGCTGCCGGGAGACGAGCGGACCCGCGTCGCCGTGATCACGTTCGACAAGTCGATCCACTTCTACAACATGCGCACCGGGACGGAGAACCCGCAGATGATGGTCGTCGGGGAGATTGACGACCCGTTCATCCCGCTGCCGGACGACCTGCTGGTCAACCTGTCCGAGTCGCGCGCGGCGGTGGACAAGCTGCTGGACTCGATCCCCAAGTCGTTCGCGCATACGCAGACCGTGGACAGCGCCATGGGACCGGCGCTGCAGTCTGCGTTCCTCGTCATGAACCACGTCGGCGGCAAGCTCATGCTGTTCCAGACGGGCGCGCCGAGCGCGGGCATCGGCAAGATCAAGGCCAGGGACAACCCGGCGCTATACGGGACGGAGCGAGAATACACGCTGCGCTGCCCAGACGATCCGTTCTACAAGCGGTTCTCGGCCGAGGCGTCCAGGTTCCAGATCGGCATCGACGTGTTTGCGGGCGGCTCGGTCTACCAGGACCTGCCGTCCCTGGGCGCCCTGCCCAAGTACACCGGCGGCCAGATGTACTACTATCCCGGGTTCACCAAGGACAAGGACGGGCGGAAGCTGCATGCCGAGCTCAGGAGGAACGTCACCAGGGAGATTGCGTGGGAGTCGGTGATGCGGATCAGGTGCTCCAAGGGGCTGCGCATCTCGAACTTTTTCGGCAACTTTTTCGTGCGGTCGACCGACCTCCTGGCGCTGCCGGCGTGCGACGCGGACAAGACGTTCGCGGTCGAGATCACGCACGAGGAGACCCTCGTCACCGGCCAGGCGTCCTACCTGCAGGCGGCTCTGCTGTACACGTCGTCGCAGGGAGAGCGCCGCATCCGCGTGCACACCATGAGCGTGCCCGTCGTGCCCGACCTGATCGACCTGTACAAGGCGTGCGACACGGGGTGCACCGTCGCGCTCATGGCCAAGATCAACGTCGAAAAGTCCTACTCGGCCAAGCTCGAGGTGGTCAGGAGCGGCATCCAGGGGTCCCTCGTGGCGGCGCTGCGCGAGTACCGGATGCTCCACATGCGCGGAACGGCCGCGCCGCAACCGGGGTCGATGGTGCTCCCGGAGCGCATGAAGAGCCTGCCGATCATGACGCTCGGACTGATGAAGAGCGCCGCGCTCCGCGGCGGCGGCCGGGACGTCAACACGGACGAGCGAGCGGCCGTCAGCTCGAGCATCACGACCGGCCGCATTCACGACATCGTCCGTCTCCTGTACCCGTCCTGCTACCGGGTCGACCAGGAGGGCGGGCCGTGGGGCACGGGCACGGGCGACGCGGTCGTCCTGCCGACCACCACCCCCGCGGGCCTCGAGTACTTTGACCCGACCGGCGCCTACCTGATCGACAACGGGCGCGTCATCGTCCTCTGGCTCGGGTCGGCCATGGACCCGCAAAAGTCCCAGAAGATGGCCGACATCGGCCGCAACCAGCGACTCGTCGCCGTCATCGAGTCGCTCAAGCGGCACAAGGACCTCCAGCAGGAGGTCCACGTCGTCAAGCAGGGAACGCCGATGGAGGCGCACGTCATGCCGTGCTTTGTGGAGGACCGGCTCGGGCCGAGCGGCATGGCCAGCTACCTGGAGTGGATGACCGTGCTGCAGAAGGGGCTGATGGCTGGCGGGGGTGCGGGTGGGCAAGGGAGGTAATCGCTGCCGTTGACGATTCATGACACCGATAAAGAAACCACAACAATCATTCGCTTCACCATCGTCACAATCGTCACAATCGTCACAATCGTCACCACGACGCGTCCCGAGGGTGCGGCCGGAGCCACGCACGCAACACGGCAATGTTGCCGCACGAATGCACGCCGCCCGCGCCGGCCTCCGCCCCGACGTCGTACACAAACTTGCCCCGCACGACCGTCGCGAGCACCCGGCCCCGCATCGTCGCCTCGGCGTACGGCGTGAGCGTCTGCGTCTGCGCGCACGGCGCGTCGTACACGGCGTCGGGATCCCACACGACAAAGTCGGCGTGGTACCCGTCGGCCAGCCTACGGCAACAGCGAGCGAGTGGGAGGTGAGCGACGAGCGAGATGAGATTAGATTAGATGGGTTACGCGACGTACCTGCCCTTCAGGTGGTGCATCCCCAGCATCCTGGCGGGGAAGCCGGACAGCGCCCGGTGGACCGCCACGAGGTCTTCGGGACCCCCCTCGCCGCCGCGTCGGAGGCTCTCCCAGAGGGCAGGGAGCGTGTACTGCACGCCGGAAATGCCTCCCCAGGACGCCATAAAGTCTCCCGTCTTGAGCGACGCCGGGCTGGGCGAGTGGTCCGAGGCCACCCCGTCGACGCGCCCGTCGCGGACCGCGGCGACCAGGGCGTCGTTATTGCGCCGGTCGCGGATGGCCGGCGCGCACTTGTATTCCGTGGCTCCGTCCGGTATGTCTTCCGCGGCGAACAGCAAGTAGTGCGGACACGTCTCGATCGAGATGGGCAGGTCCCGGTGGCGGCCGACGAGGTCGACCGTCTCGGACGACGACGCGTGGACCACGTGGACCCGGAAGTTCGTGGGCCCGGTCTCGGTCGATGATCCGGTCTCTTGAAGTTCCTGTCGTATTGTATGTATAGGGTTGGGGTTGGGGGGGGTGGGAGGTTGTGAGTGAGATCAACAGCGAGCAAGGACGAAAAGGGGTGTT
>JAPOIY010000037.1 GCA_029978705.1 Actinomycetota bacterium | reverse complement strand
TCGGTACTGCCCAGCGTCGTGCCGGCCACCATCGCGCTGCTGCCCCCCTGTTTCCGTTTGAGCTCGTCGTAGGCCTTCCGGAACGCGGGGCTGAACGGGAGGATCTCGTCGACCCCGACTCCTGGCTGGCCGAGGCCGACCTGACCGAGGAGTACTTCGCCCAGTTCGGCGACAACGTGCCACCCAAGCTGCGCGAGGAGCTCGCCGGGCTGCGAGAGCGGTTGCAGCAGGCCCAGTGAGGCCCGCTCACACGTAGTAGCGGAACCAGTCCGCCACGTCGTCCAGGGCGGGGCCGAGGCCGGCTGCCGTGTCGAGGGTGTTGTGGTCGGCGTCCGGCACGACGTGCCATCGTTTCGGACCGGGAGCGGCCTGGTACACGGGGGCGACGATGGCCAGGGGAACCGTGTCATCCGCGGCGCCGTTCACGAGCAGCAGCGGCGCATGCGCCAGGCGTCCCGCGTCCGACTCCGGGTGGGAGCGCAGCATCTCCGGGACGGTGGCCAGGTAGAACTCGGTACTGCCCAGCGTCGTGCCGGCCACCATCGCGCTGCTGCCCCCCTGTTTCCGTTTGAGCTCGTCGTAGGCCTTCCGGAACGCGGGGCTGAACGGGAGGATCTCGTCGACCCCGACGACGGTCGGGTCCGCCCCACCCGCCACGGCGACCAGTTCCGCGTCGACCCGGCCGCAGAACTCCAGCCACTCCCAACTCGGGCGGGCCGCCCGCAGCAGGTCCACCCCATTGCCCGGCCCCGACACCGCCGCCACCGCGCGCACCCGCTGGTCGGTCGCCGCGACCCCGATGGCGGTCGGGCCGCCGTAGCTGTGGCCGTAGACACCGATCCGGTCCGGGGTCACCTCGGGCCGTCCCACCAGGTAGGCCAGGGCCGCGACGGCGTCGCCGATCCGGTCTGCCGGGTTGATCCAGCCCCGGGGGCCCGTGCTCTCGCCGTGGCCGGTGTAGTCGAACCGCAGCGTCGCGAACCCGGCGTCGCCCAGCCGGGCGGCGACGTGCGGCAGCACCAGGTTGCGCACCCCGGACAGGCCCTGGCACAGCAGGACGCCGCAATGAGGTCCCGGTCCGGGGGGAAGGCGCAAGGTGGCCGCCAGCGTTCCGCCGCGTGGGGTGCGGATGCTCACGTCGGTCTCGGTGGCGGGCATGCGAGTAGTCTGACCGCGCCCCCGGGCGGCACGCGCGCCGGTACCGTGACGGGGTGGGCCCGTTCACCACGATCCTGCAGATCGTCCTCGCGTACGGATCGCTTCTCGCCATCATCGTGGCTTTCGTCGACGTTCTCCGGTTCTCAAAGCAGGACTTCGCCGACGTGGACCGGATGCCGCGGGTCGCCTGGCTGGTCCTGCTCGGCTTCTGCTTCGCGATGCTCCTCTGGCTGGGCGGATGGCGCCCGGAGGAGCCCTTCGGGCCGCGTAGCTTCATGTGGCTGGCCAGCATGGCCGTCGTGGCGCTCTACTTCACTGACATGCGTCCGAAGCTCCGGAACGCCCGCATCGGCCGCGGCGACTGAAGCATCCGGCGGGCTGCCCGTCAGCGGCCCACGCGGGAGACACCGGAAAGCGGCGCGCCTATCCTGCTGTCTGCCGACCCAGCCAGGAGGAGAACCGTGGACACGCTCATGAAGGAGCTGCGCTTCACCGACGGGATCGCCGTCGTCCTCGACGCGCCGCCGGAGATGGTGAGCACGCTGGAGGCATGGGAGGCCAACGGTGCCTCCATCTCGCGGGAGATGATCCCCGGCAGCACCTACGTGCTGGCGTTCGTCGAGCCGACCCGGTGGGCCGACCACCGGGTGGCCGAACTGCTGGCCGGGATCACCCCCGAGAACCCCGTGCTGTGGCTGGCGTTCCGCACGACGAAAGCGCCCGCCGATGGTGACTGGGAGGCCATGACCAAGCGGGGGTTCCGCCCCGTCCTGCACATCACCATCGACGAGCACTGGACGGCGTACCGGTACCGTCAGCACGGCTGAGTCAGCCCCCGAAGACAGGCTGGCCGGCCGCGAACGTCGCGACCACACGGGCGTCGCTGATGCGGGTCACCGGCTCGGTGAAGATGTTGCGGTCCAGCACGGTCAGGTCGGCCCGCCGCCCCACCGTCAGGACCCCGGACTGGTGTTCGTCGTGGTTCACGTAGGCGGTGCCGGAGGTGAACGCGGCGACCGCAGCCGCCAGTGGTACCCGCTGTTCGGGCAGGAACGGCGGGTTGTCCCGGTGGTGCGGGTCGACGCGGTTGACCATCACCTCGATCTCCTGGAGCGGGTCGGCGGTCGTCACCGACCAGTCGCTGCCGCCCGCGAGCACGGTGCCAGCGGACCGGAGATCGGCGAACGGGTACTGGCGGTCCGACCGGTCCCGTCCCAGGAACGGAATCGTCAACTCGTCCATCTGGGGCTCCGACTGCGCCCAGTACGACTGGCAGTTGGCGACGACACCGAGCTGCTCGAACCGGGCGATGTCCTCGGGGCGGATGAGCTGCAGGTGGGCGATGTGGTGGCGTAGGTCGTTGGGCCCGTTGGCGGTCCGGGCCGCGGCGACCGCGTCCAGGGCGTTCGCCACGGCCCGGTCGCCGATGGCGTGCAGGTGCACCTGGAAGCCGTGGGCGTCGAGTTGGGTGACCGCAGCGGCGAGCAACTCGCGGTCGACGTAGGTGAGTCCCCGGTTGTCCGTGGTGCCCCCGCATCCGTCGCAGTAGGGCTCACTGAGGGCGGCCGTGTGACTCTCGACGACGCCATCGGTCATGATCTTGACGGTGGTGGGGGAGAAGGTGCCGCCCGTCCCGGACTCGCGGCGGGGGAGGAACTCGGGGATCTGATCCAGTCCCCGGTGCCGGTCCCACCACAGCGCTCCCACGACGCGCGCCGTCAGTCGGCCGGAGGCCGCCAACGAGGTGTAAGCGGCCTGCGTGGCGGGCGTGACCCACGCGTCCTGCCAGGCGGTGATCCCCAAGGAGTGCAGGTACGTCTGGGCCTCGCGGATGGCCGCCTCCCAGTCTGCCTGGGTGGGGTGGGGCACGACCTCCGACTCGAAGCGGTAGGCCGCGCCCTCGTGCAGCGTGCCGGTCGGGGAGCCGTCGGGGTCGCGCACGATGAGGCCGTCCGCCGGATCGGGGGTGTGCGCATCGATCCCTGCCAGTTCGAGGGCGCGGCTGTTCACCCAGGCCCCGTGGATGTCGCGGTTCATGAGGAACACGGGACGGTCCGGCACCACGTCGTCCAGATCTTCTTTACAGGGATTGCCACCGGGGAAGTGCTCCATCGCCCAGCCGCCCCCGATGATCCACTCTGCGTCCGGGCGGCTGCGGGCGTGGTCGGCCACGGCTGTCAGGTACTCCGCGCGACCGCTGAGTTCGTTCAGGAAGACGTTGAGCCGGTTGCGTCCCGCGAAGGGCGCGTGGATGTGGGCGTCCTGGAAAGCGGGGAGCACCAGCCGCCCGGGCTGCGGGATGACCTCGGTGCCGGGGCGGATCCAGGTGCGCACCTCGTCGTCGTCGGCGGTCACCGCGACGATCCGGTCGCCCTGCACGGCGACGGCAGTCGCCCACCCGCCCGAACCTGTCCACACGTCCGCATCCGTGATGACATAGTCGGCGCCCGGCATGACTCCATAGTGCCGTGCGCGAGCTCCGGGCATCTCGGCCGGTGCCGGCCCCTCGCTCGGTCAGTCGCCGATCGTCGCCACCATGATGGCCTTGATCGTGTGCAGCCGGTTCTCGGCCTGGTCGAACGCGATGTTGGCACTGGACTCGAAGACGTCGTTCGTCACCTCGAGCCCGTTCTTCATCCCGGTCGCGGCCGCAACTTCCTGGCCCACCTTCGTGTTGGTGTCGTGGAAGGCCGGCAGGCAATGCATGAACTTCACGTTCGGGTTGCCCGTCTTCTTCAGTGCGGCAGCGTTGACCTGGTACTTCTTCAGCAGCTTGATCCGCTGGTCCCAGACCTCCTTCGGCTCGCCCATGGACACCCACACGTCCGTCATGACGAAGTCGGATCCGGGCAGCGCCTTGGCGGGGTCGTCGGTGAGGGTGATCTTCGCCCCCGACTCCTTGGCCCGCTCCTTCGCCTCCTTCTGGACCTCCTTGCTCGGCCACAGCTCCTTGGGCGAGCAGATCCGCACGTCGGAACCCATGATGGCGCCCATGATGAGCAGCGAGTTGCCCATGTTCGACCGGGCGTCGCCCATGTAGGTGTAGGTGATGTCCCGAGCCGGCTTGTGGGCGTGCTCGATCATCGTCAGGAAGTCCGCCAGCATCTGGGTGGGATGCCACTCGTCGGTCAGGCCGTTCCAGACGGGGACGTCGGCGTACTTGGCCAACTCCTCGACGTTCTCCTGGCCGGCGCCGCGGTACTCGATGCCGTCGTAGAACCGGGACAGCACCCGGGCCGTGTCGGCGATCGACTCCTTGTGCCCGATCTGGGAGCCGGAGGGCTCGAGATAGGTGACCCCGGCGCCCTGGTCGTAGGCGCCAACCTCGAAGGCGCACCGGGTGCGGGTCGACGTCTTCTCGAAGATGAGGGCGACGTTCTTCCCCTTCATGCGTTGGCGCTCGTTCCCGGTGTACTTCGCACGCTTCAGGTCGCGCGACAGGTCGAGGAGGAACTGCAACTCCTGCTGGGTGAAGTCCAGCTCCTTGAGGAAGTCGCGGTTACGCAGGTTGACGGGCATGGTGCCCCTTTCGTTTGATGCGGATTCTTGCGGGTGGGTTCGGCTTGGTCACTCGTCGGCAGAGCCACGCTCCATGGGGCAGGACATGCAGCGCGGGCCGCCTCGGCCGCGGCCGAGTTCGTTGCCGACGATGCCCTCGATCTCGATCCCGTGCTTGCGCAGGAACGTGTTGGTCGTCTCGTTGCGGTCGTAGCCGAAGATGACGCCGGGGGCGACCGTCAGGAAGTTGTTCCCGTCGTTCCACTGCTCGCGGGCCGCACCCAACTCGTCGATGGGGGTGAACAGCGGGATCATCTTCTCGACTCCGACCGCCTCGGCGAGAACCGGCCACAGTTCCGAGTTCTCCTCGATGTGGTAGGCGCCGCTGTCGTCCTTCTTCGTGAGGGTGAAGGTGCGCAGCTCCTCCGGCAACTCGGAGTAGACCGAGAACTTGTCCTTGTCGATCATGGTCATGGCCGTGTCCAGGTGCATCAGGCTGCGCGTCTTCGGCAGTTCCACGACGATCACCTTGGTGATCTCCTGGGAGGGAGCGCTGAAGTAGGCCTGCGTCAACATGCCGATGCCCTGGGGGGTGGTGCGCTCGCCCATGCCGATCATGACGGTGCCGTTGCCGACGATGAGGACGTCACCGCCCTCGACCGTCGCCGGCTGATGGTGCACGTCGTCGTTGCCGTAGTAGAAGTGCGGGATCTCGTCCTTGAAGTCCGGGTGGAAGTTCCAAATGACGCGGCTGTGCACCGTCTCGCGCTGCCGGGCCGGCTTGGCCATCGGATTCACCGACAGCCCGGAGTAGGCAAAGGCGGTGTTGTCGCGCTGGAAGAGGTGGTTGGGCAGGGGGGTGAGGACGAAGTCGTAGTCCTCCAGGTAGGTCCACAGGAGGTTGGTGTACTCGGGCAGTTGTAGGTCCTTCTTCAGGACGCCGCCGATCATGAACGAGGCGAGGTCCGCGCCGCTGACGCCGCGCGCCAACTCCCGCAGCGGCTCCACCAGTTGCGGGCCCGCGGTCTCGGGGGTGGCCACGCGGTCGAGCAGGAACTCCCGGGCCTCGGGGATGTCGAGGGCCTCTCCCAACTTCTCGCGGAAGAGGTGCACCTTGACCCCGCGCGCCGCCAGACGGTCGGCGAAGGCCTTGTGCTCCTCGCGAGCCTTGCGGGCCCACATCACGTCGTCGAACAGCAACTCGTCGCAGTTCTGGGGCGTGAGGCGGTCCAGTTCCAGGCCGGGTTCGTGGAGCATGACCTGCTTGAGATGGCCGACCTCGGAATCGACATGAAGCGGCATGGTGGTCCTTTCGCGTGTCTGGGCCGGATCGCCGGCCCCGTGTCATGATCCTTGCCAGTCGCCGGGGCCGGTTGCCACTCGTCGGACGAAGTTCCCCCGGGCGGCGCGTTCCCCTCCTCGGGTACCTTCGGCGCGAAGTCGGATAACTTCCCTACCGCTGTGCCTTTCCGCTAAGAAACTCCTATCGGCGCGTACCCGCGCGCCGCAGTCTTAGGAGCGGGCATGGCCACTGACACCCCGACACCCGAGGCGCCGGTAGAGGAACCCGAAGGCAAGAAGGGCTTCAAGTTCCCCACAGCTTTCACGGTGCTGTTCTTCGTCCTGATCCTGGTGTGGCTGCTGAGTTTCGTCATCAAGCCCGGCGCGTACGACTACGTGGCCTGTGGGGACAACAGTCCGAAGCCGGTCCCCGGGTCGTACCACTCGGTCGAGGTCGACACCACGCTCAAGGACAAGCTCTACGACCTGTGGCTGTCCCCCGTGAATGGTCTGTACGGCATCCAGCCCGACCAGGAGGTGGTCGCCAAGGCCGAAGGCGCGGGACCCTTCGACGTCTTGTCCGCCTGTGGCCTTCTGCCGGACGGCTTCACCTCCGATATGACGGCCGACCAGTTGACCGCCGCGCAGCAGAAGGAACTGGCCACCGCGCTGAAGACGGCCGAGGGGCTGCCCGAGACCTCCGACGGGGAGGTGGATCCCAACGCCGTGGCGGTCCTGGGGCCCAAGGAGCCGATCGGACCGTACGAGAACGGCAACCTGTTCGGCGCCGTCGCGGTCTTCTTCTTCGTCCTGGCCATCGGAGCCTTCATCACGGTGACCATGGCGACCGGAGCGCTGGACGCGGGGATCGGGCGCCTCACGCATCGGTATCGCAGTCAGGGAACGGTGCTCATCGTCATTCTGATGCTGGTGTTCTCGTTGGGTGGCACCACATACGGGATGGCGGAGGAGACGCTGGGCTTCTACGCCCTGATCGTGCCCATCTTCGTCGCGCTCGGCTATGACCGAATAGTGGGGGCCACCGTCATCTTGCTCGGGGCGGGGGTCGGCACCTTGGCGTCGACCGTCAACCCGTTCGCCACCGGTGTCGCGTCCGCGGGCGCGGACATCGAGTTGGGCAACGGCATCGTGCTGCGCGCGCTGATGTATGTCGTCCTGACGATCGTGACGATCCTCTTCGTGCTCCGGTACGCCAACAAGGTCAAGAAGGATCCCAGCAAGTCCCTGGCCCAGGCCGTCCCCGACGACGAGAAGCTCCAGACCGACGAAGCCGAGCCCCCCGAGATGACGGGGCGCCAGAAGGTCGTCATCTGGATCTTCATGCTGACGTTCGTTTTGATGATCTTCTCCGTCATCCCGTGGGGCGACTTCAACACCGGCTGGGACACGTTCACGCTGGGCTGGTACTTCCCCGAGCTCGCTGCGCTCTTCATCGTGGCCGCCATCATCATCGGCCTGATCGGCAAGCTCGGCGAGGAGGGCATGGTCAACGCCATCGTCGGTGGCATGGGCGACTTCATGGGAGCCGCCCTCATCATCGCCGTGGCGCGCGGCGTGACGGTCATCATGAACAACGCCGGCATCACCGACACGGTCCTCAATGCACTCGAGGGCCTCGTCAGTTCACTGTCGGGGCCCCTGTTCGGGGTCGTGGTGTTCATCGCGAACATCCCGCTGGCGTTCCTCGTGCCGTCGTCGTCGGGACACGCCACCCTGGCGATGCCCATCATGGCGCCGCTGGGGGACTTCGCCGGGGTCTCCCGCGCGGTGGTGGTGACGGCCTACCAGTCGGCCAGCGGCTGGGTGAACCTCTTCACGCCCACCTCCGCGATCGTGATGGGCGGCCTGACGCTGGCCAAGGTCGGCTACGACCGGTACCTGAGGTTCGTGTGGCCGCTGCTGATCATCCTCTTCATCCTCGTGTGCGGGTTCCTCGCGATCGGGTCGGTCAGCAGCATCGGAGGCACCCTCAGTTGAGGCCGGGCGACCAGGTCGGGGAGTCGGCCGCACGGCCCGTAGCGGACACAACGGACCAACGCGACTTCGACTTTGCGCCCATAGGGTGAATATCAACCGCCAGTTACAAGATCATTACGAAAAGTAGTGACATACGTCTCGTCGATCGTTAGGTTCGACTCATTCCGAAGACCGCACGGGAGGTCCCTATGCCCCAGCAGCCCTTGGCCCAGGTCCCCAAGGACGCGACGTGGCAGTGGCAGGATCACGGGGCTTGCCGGGAAGTGGACGACACGCTGTTCTTCCATCCCCCGAACGAGCGCGGCCTGGCCCGCGTTCGACGCGACCGGGCGGCCAAGGCGGTGTGTGCCCGCTGCCCCGTGCGCATCGAGTGCGCCGACTACGCCATCCGCTCCCGCGAGCCGTACGGCGTGTGGGGCGGTCTGACGGAAGAGGATCGGGAACGCATCTACGCGCGGATCGCGATCGCCGACTACCCGCGCGAACGGGGCGAGGGAGCGGACATGTGCGCCGGGGACATCGCCGAAGCCGTGTCGCCCAACGCGCTGGGGATCGCCTGACCGGTCACTGACCATCGCCGGGCTGCTGCGCGGCGATGTCGGCCTTGACCTTCTCCATGTCGACGTCCTGCAGGGCCGTCACGAGTTTGCGCAACTCGGGCTCGGGGAGCGCTCCGGGCTGGCTGAACAGCACCACCCCGTCCCGGATGGCCAGCAGCGTGGGGATCGACGTAACGTTGAAAGCCGCGCCGAGCCCCTGCTGCGCCTCGGTGTCGACCTTGCCGAACACCACGCCGGGAAACTCCTCGCTGACCTTCTCGTAGACGGGACCGAACATCCGGCACGGGCCGCACCACTCCGCCCAGAAGTCCACGAGCACCAGGTCGTTGTTCTGCCACGTCTCGTTGAAGGTCTTCTCGTCCAACGCCACCGTCGCCACAGTCGCCTCCTTGGTCGGGGTCCCCCTTCCGGTACCCGGTGGGGTACCAGGGCAAACGCCGGCGCCGGCGCCGGTGTTCCCGCGTGACCGCGCGTCGTCGGGAGGCCATACTGGCGTCATGGACCTGGCGGTGCACCGCATCGAACGGCCGCCGCAGCGCGCCCCGCGCGCCGGCGATCTCCTCGTGGCCGCCCCCGGCCTGTCCGATCCCCGGTTCCGCCGCACGATCATCTACCTCCTGCAACACGACGAGGAGGGGTCGGCCGGGGTCGTGGTGAACCGCCGCTTCGACGGGGATCTGGCCGGACTGGATCTGCCCGAGTGGATCCTGGCCGCGGCCCCGGTGCGCGGCGGTGGCCCCGTGGCCGAGGACTCCCTACTGGCGCTGGCCGCTACTGAGACGACGCCCCCCGAGGTGCAGCGGGCGGTCGGGCCGGGGGTGTGTGTCGTCGATCTGGAGGCCCTGCCCGGCGTCCCGCCGTTCGCTCCCGTGCACCTCTTCGTCGGCTACGCAGGGTGGTCGGAGGGGCAACTGGATGGTGAGCTGGCTCGCGGTGACTGGGCAGTGGTCCCCGCTGTCCCCGACGACCTGCTCTACCTCGACCCCGATGCGATCTGGGCGCGTGTCCTGGGCCGGCAGCGGGACGTGACGCGCCTGTGGGCCACGATGCCGTCGTCCCCGGCCCTCAACTGACCCTGCGGGCTATGGTGGGAGCATGAGCACCGGACCGCTGGACAACCCCTCCCTCGGTGACACTCTGCTCGCCGAGCCGGAGACCCGTACCACCGATGGCGGGGATCACGAACGTTTCGCCCACTACGTGCCCAAGGACAAGATCGTGGAGAGCGCGGTCACCGGGGAGCCCGTGCGCGCCCTGTGCGGCAAGGTGTGGACTCCCGGCCGGGACCCGGCCAAGTACCCCGTGTGCCCCGACTGCCAGAAGATCTTCGAGGGACTGCCCCCCGGCGGCGACGATCAGGGCTGAGCCGATCGCCCGCGACCAAACACCGAATCACCGCTGTAGACGCTTGGCGCGACGCCACCCTGCGGTGCAAGGTGGAGATGAACCGCGCGGGGAGGGGTGGTGAGATGCCCGCTGAGACCAGTCAGACCCTGGACCGGGGACTGCGAGTGATGGAGATCCTGTCGGACAACCCGTCCGGCATGACGGTCACCGAGCTCGCTCAGGCCCTGGGGGTGTCGCGCACCATCGTGTACCGCCTCGTCGTGACGCTGGAGCAGCACGGTTTCGTGCGCCGCGCCCACGACGGCCGCTGTCGGCTGGGCGTCGCCGCCCTGTCGTTGGCACGCCAGATCCAGCCGATGGTGCGCGACGCCGCCGTCCCGTCCCTGCGGCGACTGGCGGAACAGGTCAACGCGACGGCGCACCTGACCCTCGTCGACGGGGCGGAGGCCCTCGCGGTGGCGGTCGTCGAGCCGTCCCGGTCGGATGTGCACGTCGCCTTCCGGGTGGGTGCCCGCACCCCCCTCGACCGGGGCGTGGCCGGCCGGGCAGCCATCGCGACCCGCGCGTCGGGTCGGCCGCTCGAGCCCGGGTGGGTCATCTCCGGGGGCGATCCGGCACACGGTGGTTACGCCGTCGCGGCACCTGTCATCGGGGTCACTGGTTTCGAGGCCTCGGTCGGGGTCGTGTCGATGACCGAACTGGACACTGCCCTGGTCGGCCCCAAAGTGGTGGCGGCATCCAACGACATCGCCCGTGCCTTACGCTGACGCAGCCCGGCTCAGTGGCAGCCGGCGACCGCCGTCGCGATGCGGTCCACCTGGATCCGGGCGGCCGTCAGGGACGCCCAACTCGGCTTGTTGTTGACCACGATGGCGAAGGCGCGCAGTCGGCCGTCGGTCGAACTGGCCACCCCGCTCAACGCCAGGACGTCGCTGAGGGTCCCGGTCTTGGCCATCACCCGTCCCTGGGCGCAGCGGGTGCCTCCGTCGTTGAAGCGGTCCTCCAGGGTTCCGGTACGCCCCGCCACGGGGAACGACGCCGTACGGAAGCCGGTCGCCAGGTCGGGTTTGTCGGGGTCCATCGCGGCCCGCGTGATGGAGACCAGCGTCTCGGCCGTCACCTTGTCGACACGGGACAGGCCGCTGCCGTCCGCAGCCGTCATCCGCTGCGTGGGAACGCCCAGGCGCCCGAGTTCGGCCTTGACGGCGTCAGCCGCGCCGTTGCTCGTCGTCGGCAGGCCGCGGGCCGCTGCCACATGACGGATCATGATCTCGGCGATCGTGTTGTCCGAGTTCCGCAGCATCGGCCACAGCGCCTCAGCCACCGTGTGCCCCTCGCTGCGGGCCAACTCGGTGCCCCCGGCGGAGCTGGGGTCCCGGGTGACGCCCGGCGAGGTGCGCACGTCGTGGTGTCGCAGGCTGCGGCGGAAGTACTTGCCGGTGTCCTGCGCACTGTCGGCCGAGAACGACCCGTACCGGGTGAGTGCTGTCGGGTCGGCCGAGTACTGGCCCATGTAGGAGTCGTACCACCCCCGCGGCTGCGCGGGCCGCTCGAAGAGGCTGTCGTCGTAGGCGATGTCGAACTTCGTGTTCTCGTCGTCCGTGCCGGCGAGCGCGTCGGCCGTGTCGCGGGCGAGCTCCTCCACCTCCGTCGAACTGAGGAGGGGATCCCCCCCGCCCACGATGGAGATGGTGTCGTGGCCGGGGTCGAGCACCGCCCGGGTGATCATGCGGTGGTCCGCCCCGCGGGCGTTGAGAACGGCCAGCGCGGTAGCTGTCTTCATCGTGGACGCGGGCACCATGGGCACGTTCCCGCGGTGGTCGTACACCGGCTCGGCCGAGGACAGATCCACCACCCGCACGGCGACGTCGTGGCCGAGCGCGGACGCGCCGACGCGCCTGTCGAGGCGCTTCCTGAGCCGCGCCAGGTAGGTGTCGGTATCGGTGGTCGCCGGCCGGATGAAGGAGGCGGGCAGCGCCGCCCGCACACTCGGCCACGGGGGGATGCGGTCCGGGGCGGCGACCGCGGGGGCGGCGACGGCCGTGCCCGCGACCGCAGCGGAGGCTGCGGCGACCAGAATGCTGCGATACATGCGCGGAGAGTAGCCTGAGAGGGGGTACCCCGGGCTACCCGCCTCTCCCATTTCCGGATACTGCGCCGGATTGGGTAACGATCGGGTCACTGCCCGGCCCTCCGTCCCGCATGCGGACGGAAGGTGTGGGTCTGCTGGTACTCCTGCCGATAACTCGGCACAGTGCCGGTGGGCACACCTGGAGAGGGAGTAGCACATGAGTGGGCGATCGTGGGCGGCAGCGACGGCGGCGGGGGCGCTGCTGGTGACGACTCTGACCGGAGCAGCCGCAGCCGCTGAACGGCCCCGCACCGTGTCCGGCTGGTTCGGCAACTGGGACACGCCCGTCAAGATGATCGAGGTGGGACGGCGCAGCGGCAAGGTGCTGGGAGAGGTCAACATCTTCCTGTGGGGCTATCGGGGTCCCCGCAACCCGGTGTGCACGATCGAACTCGCGTGCCCCAGTCCGGCCGACACGCCGTGGACCACGACCGAGATGACCGCGGCCACCAAGGGGCTGCAGGCGCAGGGCATCGACGTGTACGGCACCCACACCGACCTCGACTCGAACCTGGCCGGCAGCCTGTCGGCGTATCTGGCGAAGAAGAAGAACCGCAAGGCCATCGCCGCGCGGCTGACCGACTGGGCCGTGCGGGCCGGGGTCGACGGCGTGGACCTGGACTGGGAGAACTTCGCCTTCAACGACGGCTCCAACAGCTGGCCGACCACCCGGCCGCGGCTGACCGACACGATCCGTCTTCTCAGCGAGAGCCTGCACGCCAAGGGCCTCAAACTGTCCGTGACCGTGCCGGGTGGCTATGAGCCGTTCCGTAAGGACGGCAGCCCCAACCCCGGCGGTGGCTACACCGTGTACGACTGGGCGGCCCTCGGCCCGCTGGTGGATCGGCTGCGGCTCATGACGTACGACTACTCGTGGGACCGCCCCGGACCGATCGGACCGAACTGGTGGGCGAAGCAGTCGGTCAAGAGCGCCATCGCGCAGGTGGGCGACGCCAACCGCCACAAGATCTATGTGGGCCTGCACCAGTACGGCAAGGCCTGGTACCTGCGGGACTCCAGCGACGACTACGTCACCGAAGGGGACTGCCCCGACAGCTGGGAGCCGACCGGCCCGGACCACATCTCGATGAACGTGGCCGAGGCGCGCAGCCTGGCCAAGGACTACGGCGTGGAACCCACCCTGGACAAACGCTCGAAGGAGCGCACCTTCACGTACGTGAAGACGGAGTCGGGCCGGTTCACCAACGCCAAGGGCAAGACCCGCACCCGGGACTGCGACGTGCGCAAGCAGGTGTGGTTCGGGAGCACCGACACCGCGGTCGGCCGCATGAAGATCGTGAAACAGCAGCACATCGGCGGGATCGCCGTGTGGAGCCTCGCGATGCTCGACGACGGCTTCTTCGAAGCGGTGCGCCCCTACACCGCCGCAGGCCGCTGACGGCGGCTACGACCGCATCAGGCTCTCCGCCGGCAGTTCGAACCAGCGCAGCTCCTCGAAGTCCCGGCTCATGCCCGGCGCCGTCGGGGTGGGCGCCGGGTCCGGCAGACCCGCCAACAGTTCCCGGGCCTCGGCCAAGTACTGCGACAACGCCGAGTCGGGGGCCCGCGGCAACTCGTCGACCAGGTGAGGGTCGGTGGCCGCGTAGTCCATGTCGAACAGGGACAGAGGCGGCTGTGCGGGGGTGCGGCGATGCCGCCACAGCCCCGTCTCCGGGGCGAACGTGTACTGGGGTAGCAGCCGGTGGCCGTGGGTCGCCACCAGGCTCACCGCGTCCACGATGTAGCGGAACACCTCGTCTGCGATGAAGTAGTTGAAGTTCACCCGGACCCAGCCGGGTTTGATGCCCTCGCAGCCCGCAGCGATCTCCCGTTCGAACTCGTGACTCGTGGCCAGGTCGATCCCCAGCAGCCGGTGCCCGTACGGGCCCGCGCACGAACAGCCCCCGCGGGACTGGATGCCGAAGAGGTCGTTCAGCACGGCGACGACGAAGTTGTGGTGCAGGTACTGCTCCCCGGCCCGCCGGACCACGAACGAGATGATCGACAGCCGGTCCGCGGCCGGGTTGCCCAGGATGTCGAGCCCGGGGTGGGGGCCCCACGCCGCCAGGGCCCGGCGCACCATGTCCGCCTCCAGGGTCTCGATGACCTCGCTGCCCACTGCGTCCTTGAGGCCGAAGACCAGGCCCGCGCGGATCGACTCCACGATCGCGGGGGTCCCCGCCTCCTCCCGGTGCTCGACGTCGTGGAGGTAGGCGTGCTCGGTCGGGTTCACGAACGCGACGGTCCCGCCGCCCACAACGGCCGGGACCGAGTTGGTGAACAGGTCCCGGCGCGCCAACAGGACGCCCGGGGTCCCGGGGCCGCCGATGAACTTGTGGGGGGACACGAAGATGGCGTCCTTGTACGCGGTCGGGCGCCCGGGCGGGGCGGTCGCGCGGATCGTCACGTACGGCGCGGCTGCGGCGAAGTCCCAGAACGCCAGGCCGCCGTGGCTGTGCAGCAACTCGGAGATGGCGTCGCAGTCGGTCAGGATGCCGGTCACGTTGCTCGCGGCGCTGAAGGAGCCGATGATCAGCGGGCGGTCGGAGTGCCGCCCGAGCTCGTCGGCCAGTACCGCCAGGTCCACGTGACCGTCGGCGTCCTCCGGGATCGTGACCACATCCGCGATCGACTCCCGCCACGGCAGTTCGTTGCTGTGATGCTCGTAGGGGCCGATGAACACCACCGGGCGCTCGGCGGCCGGGATGTCGTCGTCCAGGTGGTAGCGCTCGGTCAGGTCGGCGGGCAGGCGCAGGTTGAGGCACGACACCAGACGGTCGATGGCTGCGGTCGAGCCGGACCCCGTGAACAGCAGGACGTACTCGTCGTCGGCGCCCATCGCCGTCTTGATGATCTGGCGGGCCTCCTCCCGCAGCCGGGTGGTCTGCCGCCCGGTACCACTGCTCTCGGTGTGGGTGTTGGCGTACGCCGGCAGCACCTTCTCCCGGATGGTGTCCTCGATGAAATCGACGGCCCGACCGCTGGCGGTGTAGTCGGCGTAGGTGATGCGCCGGTCCCCGAAGGGTCCCGGCATGGCGACGTCGTTGCCGATGACGCCGCGGCGGATGCGATCCACCAGCGGCGAGTGGGGCAGGTCGTCGGCCGGGGGCGGGATGGGAGGACCCGAGTCGGTCATACCGTCAAGGCTAGTGCGCGGCGTGGGAGGATGGGCGGCGTGACGGTGGCTCCAGATGTCGGCGAGGAGGTGTCCGGGGACACCGAGGTGTCGCCGGACAGACCCTGGGTCACGGTCGTGTGGAACGACCCGGTCAACCTCATGGAGTACGTGACGCGGGTGTTCATGGACTACTTCGGCTACGACCGGGACAAGGCCACGGTCCTCATGCTGGACGTGCACAACGAGGGGCGCGCCGCGGTCAGCAACGGCTCGCGCGAGGAGATGGAACGCGACGTGGAGGCCATGCACGGCTACGGGCTGTGGGCCACGTTGGTGAAGGACGACTGATGGCCCTGACCGGCAGACGCGGCTTCTCCGGGGGCCGCCGGGGGATCAGACTGCGCCTCGACGGGGCCGAGGTGCAGGTTCTCGGGGACCTGCTGGACCAGTTGACCGCCCTGGTCGGGTCGCCCGCTCCTGTGGAGGCCCCGTCGGATCCGCTGGCCGCCATGATGGGGCCCGACGATGACGAGCGCCCCTCCGATCCCGCGCTGCTGCGGCTCTTCCCGGACGGGTACCTGTCGGATGAGGAGGCGGCGGGCGAGTTCCGCCGCTACACCCAGGGTGGCCTGCGCCGGCAGCGCTCGGAGCGGTTGGAGGCCGCGCGGGCGGTCATCGCCCGCATGCCGACAGCGCCGGCGGACCAGGTCGCGACCGCCGAGGTGACCCCTGCCGAGGCCGACGCGCTCCTCGTCGTGATCAACGACCTGCGGCTCGTCCTCGGGGTGCGCCTCGGCATCGTGGCCGACGACCAGGACGTGGTCGAGGACTGGGACGACGACGACCCGCGGCGCGCCACCTTCGGGGTCTACCAGTGGCTCACCTGGCTGCAGGCGGGGCTGCTGGATGTGCTGCCGGGCGGGGGCGCGTGATGCTGCAGATCTCCCAACAACTCGCCGACGAGATCGTCGCGCATGCGCGACGCGACCATCCCGACGAGGCCTGCGGGGTCATCGCCGGGCCGCGGGGCAGCGACCGGCCGGAACGGTTCATCCCCATGCTGAACGCCGCGCGTTCGCCGACGTTCTACGAATTCGACTCGCTGGACCTGCTGCGGCTGTACCGGGAGATGGACGAGCGCGGTGAGGACCCCGTGGTCATCTACCACTCCCACACCGCGACCGAGGCCTACCCGTCCCGCACCGACGTCTCGTACGCGGGGGAGCCGTACGCGCACTACGTGCTCGTCTCCACCAGGGACTGCGGCAACGACGAGGGCCCGGTCGAGTTCCGGTCCTTCCGGATCGTGGACGGAACGGTCACCGAGGAGCGCGTCGAGATCGGTTGACGAGGCCGGTGGGTGAGCGGATCCGGAGCCCGCCATAATCGGGGAAGCAACCAGCGAAGGAGTGCACGTGGTGGGATCGGCGCTTGCGGCAGCCCTACGGTGCGGTGGTTGACCGGTGCGTTACGACTCCCTGCTCGCCTCGGTGGGCAACACGCCCCTGGTGGGACTGCCCCGGCTGTCCCCGTCGGCCGATGTCCGGTTGTGGGCCAAACTGGAGGACCGCAATCCCACCGGATCGGTCAAGGACCGGCCCGCGCTGGCGATGGTCGAGGCGGCCGAGGCCGCCGGCACGCTGCAGCCGGGGGCGACGATCCTGGAGCCCACGAGCGGCAACACCGGGATCTCCCTGGCCATGGCGGCCCGGCTGAAGGGGTACCGGCTTGTCGCGGTCATGCCCAGCAACACGTCGCGCGAACGCACCGACCTGCTGCGGATGTGGGGAGCCGACATCATCTACTCGGACCCCGTCGGTGGGTCCAACGAGGCAGTGCGCCTCGCCAAGGAACTCGCGGCGCAGCGCCCCGACCACGTGATGCTCTACCAGTACGGCAACCCGGCCAATGCCGAGTCCCACTACCGCACCACGGGCCCCGAACTGCTGGCCGACCTGCCCGAGATCACACATTTCGTCGCCGGCCTGGGCACCTCCGGGACCTTGATGGGCGTGGGGCGGTACCTGCGGGAGGAGCGTCCCGGCGTCGGCATCATCGCGGCGGAGCCGCGCTACGGGGAGCTCGTCTACGGGCTGCGGAACCTCGAGGAGGGTTTCGTGCCCGAGCTGTATGACGAGTCGGTGCTCACCGGCCGCGTCTCGGTGGGCCCGCGCGACGCCGTGCGGCGCACGCGGCAGCTCATGCACGAGGAGGGAATCTGGGCCGGGATCTCCACGGGGGCCATCCTGCATGCCGCCCTGGCGATCGCCGACCGCGCGGTGACGGCGGGGGAGTCGGCCGACATCGCCTTCATCGTGTGCGACGGCGGTTGGAAGTACCTGTCCACAGGTGCCTACGAGGGAACGGTCGAGGACGCCGAACGCGCCCTCGAGGACCAGCTCTGGGCGTGATCATGGACGCACCGATCGGCATCTTCGACTCCGGGGTCGGCGGCCTCACCGTCGCCCGCTCGGTGCTGGACCAACTTCCTCACGAACCTGTCGTCTACGTGGGCGACACCGCCCGGGGACCCTACGGCCCCCGCCCCCTGGCCGAGGTGCGCCGTTTCGCCCTCGAAGTCATGGACCATCTGGTCGACGAGGGCGTGAAGGTGCTGGTCATCGCGTGCAACTCGGCCTCCGCCGCCGTGCTGCGCGACGCCCGCGAGCGCTACGACGTCCCGGTGGTGGAGGTCATCCAGCCCGCGGTCAGGCGTGCGGTCGCGGCCACCCGCAACAACCGGGTCGGGGTCATCGGAACCTCGGCGACCATCACCTCCCAGGCCTACGACGACGCCTTCGCCGCTGCCACGCACCTGGACCTCTCCTCGCAGGAGTGCCCCCGCTTCGTCGAGTTCGTGGAGGCCGGGATCACCGGCGGCCCGGAACTGCTCGCCGTCACCGAGGAGTACCTGGCCCCCCTGCAGGAAGCCGACATCGACACCCTGGTCCTCGGGTGCACGCACTACCCGCTGCTCACCGGCGTGTTGTCCTACGTGATGGGCGACGGCGTCACGCTGGTGAGCAGCGCTGAGGAGACGGCCAAGGACGTCTACCGGGTCCTGGCCGCCAACGACCTCCTGCGTCCGGACGACGCCCCGGTGCCCGAGCACCGCTTCGTGGCCACTGGCGACCCGGAGCCCTTCGCGCGCCTCGGCCGCCGCTTCCTGGGCCCCGAGATCGGTGACGTAGATCATGCCCCGGTGGCGGTGACTACCACATCCGTGCGCTGACTAGGGTGACCCCATGAGGCTGACGGTCATCGGGTGCGCGGGGTCCTTTCCCGGTCCGCGCTCGCCCGCTTCCTGCTACCTCGTGGAGCATGACGGCACCCGCATCGTGCTCGACATGGGCAACGGCTCGCTGGGCGCCCTGCAGGCCCACACCGACATCTACGGTCTCGACGGCGTGGTGTTGAGCCACCTGCACGTCGATCACTTCATCGACCTGGCGTCCTACTACGTCGCCCTGAAGTACCGCCCCGACGGCCCGGCGCGGCGGGTGCCGGTCTTCGGGCCCGTCGGCACGGCGCAGCGCCTGGCGGCGGCCTACGGGCAGGGCGGCTCGGACATGAGCGGGCAACTGGACGTGCGGACCGTGACCGACACCTTCCAGATCGGGTCCCTGCGCATCACCACCCAGGTGGTGTGCCACCCCGTGGAGGCCCGCGCGATCCGCGTCAGCGCCGGTGGCCGGGTGCTCACGTACTCCGGCGACACCGGGCCTCACCCGGGGCTGGCGGAGTTCGCCCAGGGGTCCGACGTGGCGCTGTTCGAGGCTTCCTTCCTCACCGATGCCGCCAATCCGGCGGACCTGCACCTGACGGCTGCTGAGGCTGCAGCCGCGTCGGCCTCCGCCGGGGCCGACCGGGTGGTGCTCACCCACCTCGTCCCATGGAATTCCCCCGAGGCCACTCTCGCTGAAGCCCGCGGCGTGCGCGCTGACGCCGTCCTGGCGGCACCGGGGATGGTCGTCGACATCTGAGGCGACGGTAGGCTTCCGGCCCATGAGCAGAAGCGACGGACGCACCGACGATCAACTCCGCCCCGTGACCTTCGAGAGGGGCTGGCTGGATCAGGCCGAGGGGTCGTGTCTCGTGTCCTTCGGGCGCACCCGCGTGCTCTGCGCGGCTTCGCTGGAGTCGGGGGTGCCGCGGTGGCGGCGGGACTCGGGCAAGGGGTGGGTGACCGCGGAGTACGCGATGCTCCCGCGCTCCACCTCCACGCGCAGTCCCCGCGAGTCGGTCCGCGGACGCATCGGTGGCCGCACCCACGAGATCTCCCGCCTCATCGGCCGCTCCCTGCGCGCCGTCATCGACGACGCCGCCCTGGGGGAGAACACCATCCAGATCGACTGCGACGTCCTGCAGGCCGACGGCGGCACCCGGACCGCCGCCATCACCGGTGCCTACGTGGCGCTCGCGGATGCGGTCTCGTGGGCCCGGAGCCAGGGTCTCGTGGCGGCGGACGCCGCCGTGCTCACCGACTCCGTCGCGGCAGTGTCCGTCGGGATCGTCGGAGGCACCCCGCGCCTCGACCTGCACTATGACGACGACGTCACCGCCGACACCGACATGAACGTCGTGATGACGGGCGCCGGTTCGTACGTCGAGGTGCAGGGAACCGCCGAGCAGGAGCCGTTCGACCGCGCCCTGCTCGACCGGCTCCTGGACCTCGCGGCAGCGGGCTGCCAGGACCTCGCCGGGCTGCAGCGTGCCGCCCTGGCGGACTCGTGACCGTCACGGTGGTCCTGGCCTCCCGGAATCCGGGGAAGGTCGAGGAGTTGCGTCGCATCCTGGCCACCGTCGCCCCCGACCTGACGGTTCTCGGGTCCGACGCCTTCGCCGACCTCCCCGACATCCCGGAGACGGGGGAGACGTTCGCGGAGAACGCCGCCCACAAGGCCGAGGTGGTGGCCGCACACACCGGGCTCATCGCGATCGCCGACGACAGCGGCCTGGCGGTGGACGCCCTCAACGGCATGCCGGGGGTGCTGTCGGCCCGCTGGTCCGGCCGGCACGGCGACGACGACCGTAACCTCGACCTGGTGCTCGACCAGATGTCCGACGTGCCGGACGATCGGCGCACGGCGGCTTTCCAGTGCGCCGCCGCGGCCTGCCGCCCCGGGGAAGCGCCCCGACTGGTGATCGAGGAGGGCGAGGTGCGCGGCACTCTGCTGCGGGAAAGGCGGGGCGACAACGGCTTCGGCTACGACCCGATCTTCCAGCCCATCGGTTCCGACGTCACGACCGCGGAGATGACACCGGAGCAGAAGGACGCGATCAGCCACCGAGGCCGTGCCCTGCGGTCACTGGCCCGTGCGATCGCCCCCTGGTTGAGCTGACGCCTCGGTCAGCCGTAGCCGACGGCCGTGGCCGGATGCTTGATCGACTCGGGGGTGTGGTCGTCGGCGTGATCCCCGGCGCGCCGCAACAGGGCGAAGCCCGCGATCCCGGCGATCAGGACGAGAACGGCGGTGATGAACATCATCGTCGCGAAGGCCGCGCCGTACGAAGCCGTTGCATCCGCCAGGGCCTCCTGGCCGAGAGACGTGGTCGGGGCGGTGCTCTGCGCCGCGTAGGTCGTCACAGCGTCGAGGGCGGTGCCGACCTGGGTGGCGGGGACGCCGGCCGCTTGCAGTTGCGCGGTCGTGCCGCCGACCGTCAGTTTGTCGATGAGGATCGTCGAGGCGGCGAACCCCAGGGCGTAGAAGAACTGGCCGAAGGTCAGCCGGGAGCTGGAGACCGGACCGAAGTACTGTGCCGGTGCCTCTTTGAGGATCAGGGAGCCGTAGGGAACGGCGGCGATGATGACGCCCGCGCCGACGATGGCCTCGCCGGGAAGGAACGTCGCGAACGACGTCCCGCTGTGGGTGAGGCCGAGCAGCACCAGTCCGGCGGCCGACACGACACCACCGAGGAGGAGCACGATGCGGGCCGACAGCTTTCCCGACGACATCAACCGCCCGGTGACCAGGCCGGCGACGACCCCCATCAGAAGGAGAGGCAACTGCCACATGGAGACCTCGAGGGTCTTCAGGCCGTTGACGTACTGCCAGAGGTTCGTCAACTGCAGGAAGACCACGGAGTTGGCGAAGTTGTAGACGAACCCGGCCAGGATGGCGGCCAGGAACACCGGGTTCCGGAACAGGCTGACGGGGAAGAACCGGTTCGCGTCCCGCGACTCCCACACGAACCAGATGATCAGCAGGAGGATGCCGCCGGCGATGCCGCCCAGGGCGACCGGATTGGTCAGGCTCTTGCCCAGATCCCCGATCCCGGCGAGCAGGGCGATGATGCCCAGACCCAGCAGTACCTGGCCGAGCACATCGTTGCCCGGAAGTCTCAGGCGGGGCTCCTTGGGCAGCAGGACCGGTACGACGAAGAAGCAGACGGCGGAGATGACCGGAACCACCAGGAACGCGGTGCGCCATTCCAGGGACGACAGAGCCCCGCCCGCGAATGTCAGGACCATCGTCGTGACCATCAGGGCAGCGGTGAACAGGCCCATGGCAGCGGCCACCTTGCCGGGCTTGGCGACCGACCGGATGTAGGCGAAGGCGGCGCCGTAGACGGCGCCGAGGCCGACGCCGGCGATGACGCGGCCCAGCAGGAAGAAGACGGTGTCGGGAGCCAGGAAGACGATCAGGTCGCCGATGATCGACACGACCAGCGCGGCCTGCAGGACCTTGCGCCGCCCGAGGGAGTCCGCCACCAGTCCGCTGGAGATCGCGGTGGCAGCCAGGGCGAGGGTGGAGATGCTGGCCGCCATCGACGTATTGGTGATGTCGAGTCCCCGCGCCGCCCCGACGAGCGCCGTCGAGGCGATGTTGGGGTCGGACCCCTGGATGCCCGCGATCATGCCCAGGAAGGCGAGGGCCACGGTCGGACGCTTGACCGCGGGGGGCGCGGCCGCCTGGGTCGACGCTTCGCCCATGATCACCTCGATGTGGAGTTGCCCCAAGATAGCGGCTAGGGTCCACCCGTGGCGGGAGGACGCCACGACCGACTTGTCTTGACTCTTCGAAAGAGGCCGCCGATGTGCACCAACTTCAAGTACCCCACCGCGAAGGACGGGACCGCTTGCGTGGGACGCACCATGGAGTTCCCCAACGAGATCCCCTGGCAGATCGGCATCGCTGCCAGTGACATGAAGGGTGACTGCACCCTCGTCCCCAACGGCAAGACCTGGCAGGCCAAGTACGGCGTGATCGGCATGTCGGCCTTCAACAACCCGCAGTGGTACGCGGACGGGACGAACACCGCGGGGCTCTCCGGTCACCTGCTCTACATGCCGGACCACGCGACGTATCACGACCCGAAGGGAGACGGCACCGACATCGGGATCCTGGATCTCATCGCTTTCGTCCTCGGCACCTGTGCGTCGGTGGCCGAGGCCAAGGCCGCGGCCTTGACGGTGAATGTCGTCAACGTCAACCCCAAGGAGATCCCGATCCCCCTGCCGGTCCACCTGATCCTCCACGACAAGGACTCCTGTGCCGTCGTCGAGTTCCACCCGGAAGGCCCCATCGCCTCGGACAACCCCGTGCAGGTCGCGACCAACTCCCCGTACCTGGACTGGCATCTCACCAACATCTGCAACTACCTGAGCTTCAGTCCGGAGAATCCCCCGCCCATCACCGTGGGTGACACGAAGTTTGCCGCCTTCGCCCAAGGCCAGGGATTCCGCGGGCTCCCGGGTGACAGCACGTCCCCGTCCCGCTTCATCCGGGTGCTCACCGACGTCCGGTTCTCCCCTCAGCCCGGTGATCAGAAGGACGCGGAACTGCAGACGATCCGGGTCCTGCACGGGTACGACATCTCGACCGGCAGCATCGCAGAGCCGTCCCCCACCGGTGGCGGTGACATCCCGGAGCTCACGATGTGGTCCACGGTGTGCAACCTCACCGGCAGCCGGTACCTGTACAACACCTACGCCGATCCGCAGTGGTATGTCATCGACCTCGCCACCACCGACTTCACGAAATCCCGCTCGGTCGCGTTCGCCGACTCGGGCGGTCCTATGCCCATCACCGTCTGAGACAGTCCCACCCGCCCCCCAGGAGCCACTATGACCGTCACGATCCTCAAGGCTGACAGCATCATCACGATGGACGAGTCGAACCCGCGTGCTCAAGCCATCGCGTTCGATGACTCGTCCGGCAAGATCCTGGCGGTCGGGAGCGTCGCCGACTGCCAGGCCGCAGCCCCCGGGACCGAAGTGACTGACCTGGGCACCACCGTTCTCATGCCGGGGTTCATCGAGGCGCACAGCCATCCCATGCTGGGCGGGATGATCACACAGAAACCCTGTTACTGGATCGCCCCCTACCTGGGGTACCCCCACTTCAGCGACGTCGAGGCTCTGTGGACCAAGGTCAACGCCGAGTTGCCGCCCGACCAGCCCGTGATCTTCCAGGGCCTCGATCGCCTGCTGCAGCAGGCCGAGATGCCCACCAACACCGACCTCGACAAGTTCTTCCCCACCCGCCGCGCGGTCGTGCTCGACAACTCGGGGCACGTCGCCTACTTCAACTCGGCGGTCATCGCGTTCAACAAGTGGCCCGACGGGAAGCCGCCGGCCAACCCTCCGGGTGCGCACTTCGGGCGCAACCCCGACGGCACGTCGAACGGCATCGCTTACGAGACCGCCGCCCAGCTCGAAGCCGTCCTGCCCACGGTCAAGGATGCGGTGCCCCACCCGCTGGAGTCGGCGGCCCAGTGGCTGCAGTACATGGCGGGCTTCGGTATCACCGCGACATCGGAGATGACGTACTCGACGAGCATGCTGAAGGGGTACGAAGCCCTCACCACCCGCCCGGACTCGCCGGTGCGCATGTCGCTCTATCACATGGCCATCGACCCCGATGCCGGCGTCACGGTGGACTCTCCGGACCCCGCGATGCTGCGCAAGCAGGGCGTCAAGCTGTGGGCCGACGGCTCCCCGTGGGTGGGATCCATCGCCTCGTCGTTCGCGTACCTCGACACCCCTGCCGTCCAGAAGGCGCAGATCCCGCTCGGCCCCGGCGGCGCCAAGATGATGAACTACACCCGCGTCGAGCTCGACGCGCTCCTGGCGAAGTACGCACCGCAGGGCTGGCAGATGTCGTTCCACGTGAACGGTGACGTCGGGCTCGACATCGTGTTGGACGCCTACGAAGAAGCTCTCATCAACAACAACCTCATGGGCACGGACCACCGTTGGCGCGTGGAGCACTGCGGGGGCTGCCGTGGTGACCAGTTCCAGCGCGCGGTCGCCATGGGGGTGACGATCTCGCTGGGACCCTTCCAGTACATCTACTGGGGCGACCTGCTGGACGGAACGATGTTCCCGCCCGACCTCGGGTCGCAGTGGATGCGCTGGGGGGACGCGGTTCGCGCCGGTGCCCACCTGTCGTTCCACAATGACGGGCCGGTCAGTCCCCCCATTCCGCTGCTCAACATCCAGACGGCCATCACCCGAACGACCGACACAGGTCAGGTGCACGGCGCGAACCAGATCATCAGCATCGACGAGGCACTCAAGGCCGAGACCGTGGGTGCGGCCTACATGCTGCACCGGGAGGACGAGATCGGCTCACTCGCGGCGGGCAAGTACGCCGACCTCGTGGAACTGTCCATGGATCCCTACCTGGCAGAGCCCACCCAACTCGCCACGCAGGTCAAGGTTCAGGGGACCTGGTCATCGGGACGGAAGATCGATCTGGATGCCTACCTGCAGCAGATCAAAGAGGTCGAGGCTGCCAACACGCACCCGGTCGACCACGGCGCCGTGCTGGGTTCGCACAAGTGCTGAGACCGGGCGGCTGCGCCTGATCGCGGCCCGACGGCGGGCCTCGGGACCGGGAGATCACCTAGCCTGAAGAGCCATGGACATCCAGACGCTGTTCTTCGCCATAGCCGCGGCGAGCGGCGTATTCGGGGCGCTTCTGCTCCTGCTGGACCGCCGCACCTCCCGCGATGAGCGGTTGCTGTGGTTCGCGGGTGGGTTCCTGTTGGTCTCCGCCGGCGTTTCGC
>JAPOIY010000103.1 GCA_029978705.1 Actinomycetota bacterium | reverse complement strand
TATTCAAGGCAATCGTGCCCTCTTTGGCATTGAGATTGAGTCCAAGGGAACCGACCCCACCATTGACGCGCCCGTTACTTCGACCGACGGCTACACCCGAGCCCAGGTCCGCGCCGCCACACACCTCGCCGCCGCTATCTGCGAGCTGATGGGCGTTGACCACAAGGCCGTCATCAACCACAAGGACTGGGCGCCCGGCCGCAAGAACGACACGCTGCTGGACAAAGAGTTCTGGCGTAAGCGAGTCAAGCGGCGCCTGCTGCTCAACAAAGCCAAGGCGCTCATTCCGGGCGCCTGACCCTAGGAGTTGCATGTCTTCCCTGCTGGACAACCTCGCAAGCCCTGACTACCGACCCCCGCGTGGTCCCGAGTGCGGCATGGCCCTGGTGCTGGCCGCAGTCGACGACAAAACCCGCAAGACCCTCCTCGCAGCACTAGACAACCCCTACGCCCCCAGCACGAAGATCGCCCAGGCGCTCGCTGAACTTGGACATCGCACCAGCGTCCACGTCGTTCAGCGGCATCGCCGCCAAGAGTGTCGGTGCCACGGGTGAACCTCGAAGACCTCGCAGCCGCATCCCCTGACGGCCAGGTGGCGCCCGCCTCACTCCCGAGTGGTTGGGCGCCATCGGTCGTCTACGGCCCTTCCGGTAGGGCGGAAGTGGTCACACTCGGCGTCGGCCAGCCGGGCGACGAATCGACCTGGACCGATGAGGTCCGCGCCTTGGGGGTCGATATTCCGCCCGGCTGGTCGGCCCGGCTGGTTGCCGTGTCTATGGACCCCCGCGCTTGGGTGCGCCACGCCCAAGGCGAAGACGCCGTCACTGAGCCGGTCACCCGCCGCAAATACGTCGTGGAGCCCACAGCCGCCAAGGGTCTTGACGTTGACGAGCTCGTCGCCGCGATCGGCAACAAAAGGCCCAAGGCCGCCCCACCCGTCGCGCTCGGCGGCTGGGGCTACGTCCACTGCATCGCCGACTGGCAGGTCGGCAAGACCGCCTACGACGCGGGGTCCGATCAGACCGTCCACCGCATCCTTGACAGCCTGGACGCCTCCCTGGCCAGGTTCAAGCGCGAGGCCAAGCGGCGACCCATCGGCACCGTCGTCCTCGCCAGCCTCGGCGACCTTTGCGAAGGCGTGGCTAGCCAAAACGGCGGCGTCCTCCTGGCCTCCGACCTCACCGTCACCGAGCAGCTGCGCGTCGTGCGACGCCTCCTCCTTGAGCATGTCAAGGCGTTCGCCCCGCTCGCCGAGCGCATCGTAGTCCCCACCGCCCCCGGCAACCACGACGAACCCCACCGCGTCATGGGCATGAAACCCCGCGCCCACGACTCCTTCGCCGTCGAGGCATCCATGCAAGTCGCCGACGCCCTCGACCTGGCCGGCGGCTACGACCACGTCGAGTTCATCACCCCCGACCCCGACGACCTCACCGTCACCATTGAGGCCGCAGGCACCATCATCGGATGCGCCCACGGCCACCAGTGGCGCTCACCCGACCGCGTGCATCAGTGGTGGGCGAAGATGGGCCACGCCCGACACCGCATCGGCCAGGCCCACCTGCTGCTTTCCGGTCACTTCCACCATTTGCGAGTCGTTGACGATTCCGGCCGCACCGCTATCACCGCCCCAACCGTCGACCCCGGCTCCCCCTGGTTTGACCAGCGCCAGGGCGGCGGCCCCCGCCACGGCGTCCTCACCCTGCTCACGCGCGACGGCGCCTGGACCGGATTGGAAATCCTGTGAAGCCCATCGACCCGTCGCTCGCGGCCGAAGCCGTGCAGCTCGTGGGCGGCGACCGCAACCGGGCCTACGCCCACCCCAAGGTCAACTTCCAGCGCATCGCCGACCTGTGGGCGCCCATCCTCGGCTGCCCCGTCAGCCCCGCCCAGGTCGCCCTCTGCATGATCCAAGTGAAAGTCAGCCGCGAGATAAACCTCCACAAGCGGGACAACCTCGTCGACCTCATCGGCTACGCCCTCACCCTCGACG
>JAPOIY010000039.1 GCA_029978705.1 Actinomycetota bacterium | reverse complement strand
GCTGCCCCGGGCAACTTCCCCGGCCGTGAGGTCATCCCGGACCGCAGACGCAACTGATGGCCCAGTCCCTGTTCAGCGATCCCGGACGGGTGCCGTTGGCGGCTCGCATGCGGCCCCAGGCGCTGGCGGACGTCGTCGGGCAGCAGCATGTCGTCGGCGATGGCACGCCGCTGGCGGCGCTGCTGGCGGGCGGTCCCGGAGCGTCGGTGATCCTGTGGGGGCCCCCGGGCACCGGCAAGACGACCCTGGCCCGGCTCATCGCCGCAGGCCGGGGGGCGGCCTTCCGCGAACTGTCCGCGGTATCGGCGACCATCAAGGACGTGCGCGGCGTGATCGAGGCGGCCCGCACCGACCAGGAGCTGCATGGCCGCACCACCGTGCTGTTCATCGACGAGGTGCACCGCTTCAGCAAGACGCAGCAGGACGCGCTGCTCCCGGCCGTCGAGAACGGCTGGGTCACCCTGGTCGGCGCCACCACCGAGAACCCCTCGTTCGCCGTGATCCCCGCGCTGCTCAGCCGGTCCATCCTGGTGCCGTTGCGCTCACTGGAGAACGCCGACCTCGGTGTCGTCGTCGACCGCGCCATCACCGACCCCCGCGGTCTCGGCGGCGCGGTGACGGTGGAGCCGGACGCCCGCGACCTCCTGATCCGGATGGCCGGGGGCGACGCACGCCGCGCCCTGACGCTGCTGGAGGTGGCTGCCGGGGAGGGCGACCACGTCACCCTGCCTGCCGTCGAGAACGCCGTGCAACTGGCGGCCCCCCGGTACGACCGGGCCGGCGACCGCCACTACGACGTCACCTCCGCGCTGATCAAGTCGATCCGCGGCAGCGACCCCGACGCCGCCCTGCACTACCTCGCCATCATGATCGCCGCCGGGGAGGACCCGCGGTTCATCACCCGTCGGCTGGTGATCCTGGCCAGCGAGGACATCGGGCTGGCCGACCACACGTCGCTGCTCATGGCCACCGCCGCCCACGAGGCGGTGTCGTTCATCGGACTGCCCGAGGCCATGTACCCCATGGCCCACGCCGTGATCCACATGGCGCTGGCGCCGAAGTCCAACTCGGTCAAACGGGCCATCGGGGCCGCTCTGGACGACGTGCGCTCCGGGCGCACCGGACCCGTGCCGCCCGCCCTGCGGGACGCCTCCACCAAGGGAGCGCGCATGGAGGGGGCCGGCCAGGGGTACCGCTACCCGCACGACAGCGCCGACGGGGTGGTCGCCCAGCAGTACGCCCCCGATGTGGTCAGCGATCGGGTCTACTACGAGCCCGGCAGCCACGGCGCCGAGGCCCGCGCCGCCGAGGCAGCCGCCCGCCTGCGCCGGATCGTGCGAGGCCACTCGGACTGAGCCTCGGATTGGGTGCACAAAGGGTCCAGTGACATACTGGCGCGCACTGGAGCGGACCGGGGAGACCGAGCATGAGCAGGCTGATCTGGATGGGCGTGGGCGCCGCTGGCGGCATCTACGCATACCGGCACGGGCAGCGCGTGATGGAGCGAGCCCGGGAGCGCGGGGTCGCGGGCAACACAGCGGCCGTCACGCGGACGCTCGCCAACGTCTACCGCGGTATCCGCGATGCCGAGCGGGACGACCTGATGGACCTGACCACGCAGTCCACCACCGTTCGGATCAGCGACGCGCCGGCTGCTCCCGAGATCATCGATCCCGTTGCGGGCCCGGACGCGCCCCCTGCCAAGACCGCCAAGACGGGGGCGGCGTCGCCCGTGCGCCTGCTGCGGCGCCGCGCCTCCTGACACCTGACAGAATGGCCGGATGGACTCCGCAGAGATACGACAGCGCTTCCTGACGTTCTTCGAGGAGCGCCGCCACGTCATCGTCCCGTCTGCGTCTCTGCTGCTCGACGACCCGACCCTGCTGTTCGTGAACGCGGGCATGGTGCCGTTCAAGCCGTACTTCCTCGGGGAGGCCCCGGCCCCCTACCCCCGTGCCGCCTCGGTGCAGAAGGTCGTGCGCACCCTCGACATCGAGGAGGTGGGCAAGACCACCCGGCACGCGTCGTTCTTCCAGATGGCGGGCAACTTCTCCTTCGGCGACTACTTCAAGGAGCTGGCCATCCCCTACGCGTGGGAACTGCTGACCCTCGCCCAGGACGAGGGCGGCTACGGCTTCGACCCGCAGCGGCTGTGGGCCACGGTGTACCTCGACGACGACGAGGCCGTCGACATCTGGCACCACAAGGTGGGTCTCCCGCTGGACCGCATCCAACGCCGGGGACAGGCCGACAACTTCTGGTCGATGGGGGTGCCCGGGCCGTGCGGCCCGTGCTCGGAGATCTACTACGACCGCGGCCCCGACTACGGCCGCGAGGGTGGCCCGGTCGTCGACGAGGACCGCTACCTGGAGGTCTGGAATCTCGTCTTCATGCAGAACGTGCGCGGTGGGGGACCGGGCAAGGAGGGCTACGAGATCCTCGGGGACCTGCCGGCGAAGAACATCGACACCGGTATGGGGCTGGAGCGTATGGCGGCCCTGCTGCAGGGGGTCGACAACATCTACGAGATCGACACCTCCCGCGCGATCCTGCAGGTGGCCACCGACCTCACCGGCAAGTCGTACGGCGCCGACCCACAGGACGACGTCTACCTGCGCGTCATCGCCGACCACGCCCGCACCTGTGCCTTCCTCATCAACGACGGTGTCGTGCCCGGCAACGAAGGCCGCGGCTACGTGCTCCGCCGCCTCATGCGGCGGGTCATCCGCAACATGCGGCTGCTCGGAGCGCAGGACCCGAGCATGCAGCAGCTTGTCGCGGCCACGGTCACCTCGATGGCCCCGCAGTACCCCGAGCTCGTGCGCGAGCAGAACCGCATCGAGTCCGTCGCCTCCGGCGAGGAGTCGGTGTTCCTGCAAACCCTGAAGGCCGGTGCCCAGGTATTCGACCAGGCGGTCACGACCACGAAGGAGTCCGGCGGTACGCAGCTGTCCGGCGACCGGGCCTTCGCCCTGCACGACACCCACGGATTCCCGATCGAGCTCACCCTGGAGATGGCCGCCGAGCAGGGGCTCACCGTCGACGAGGCCGGCTTCCGGCGGCTCATGTCCGAGCAGCGGGAACGCGCGAAGGCCGACGCCCGGTCCCGCAAGGAGGGGCTGACCCCCGTCACTGCCTACAAGGCGGTGCTCGACCGCTCCGGGGCCACCACGTTCACCGGCTACGACGAGGTGGAGACCGAGGGCAGCGTCGTGGGGCTGCTGCGGGACGGCGCCGACGTGACCGCCGTCGAGTCGGGGGAGCAGATCGAGATCGTCCTGGACCGGACCCCCTTCTACGCGGAGGGCGGCGGGCAGCTCGGCGACCACGGCCGCATCGTGACCGCCGACGGGTCAGTGGTCGAGGTCTATGACGTGCAGAGTCCCGTCCCCGGGCTGTACGTGCACCGCGGGGAGGTGCTCAGCGGTCAGGTGACCCGCGGGGCCGCAGCTGAGGGCGTCGTCGACATCGAGCGGCGGCAGGCCATCAGCCGCGCCCACACCGCGACCCACATGATCCACCGCGCTTTCCGGGAGATGTTGGGCGACACCGCCACCCAGATGGGTTCGGAGAACGCGCCGGGGCGGCTGCGCTTCGACTTCCCGAGTCCCAACGCCGTGCCCGACAGCGTCCTGTCCGACGCCGAGGCGCTGGTCAACGACGTGCTGCAGGACGACCTGCGGGTCACTGCCCAGACCATGCCGCAGGCCGACGCCGTGGCCATGGGCGCCATGGCCCTCTTCGGCGAGAAGTACGGCGACGTCGTGCGGGTGGTCTCCGTGGGGGACTGGGCGCACGAACTGTGCGGCGGCACCCATGCCGCCCGCAGCGGCCAGTTGGGGGTCGTCAAGTTCCTGTCGGAGTCGTCGATCGGCGCCGGCGTGCGCCGCGTCGAGGCCCTCGTGGGGGCCGACGCCTACCGGTTCCTCGCCCGGGAGCACCATCTGGTGTCGCAGTTGTCGCACATGATCAAGTCGCGTCCGGAGGAGTTGCCCGACCGGATCGAGCAGATGATGGTGCGCCTCAAGGACGCCGAACGGGAGCTCGAACGTATCCGCAGCGGCCAGCTGCTCTCCAAGGTCGACGACATCATGGGCAGCGGGGAGGACATCGGGCGGTTCCGCCTGTGGACCTTCCGCGTGCCCGACGGGGTTGCCGCCGGTGACCTGCGTCAGATGGTGCTGCGCGGCCGGGACATGACCGACCAGAGCCGCCCGGTGAGCCTCCTGGGAGCTGCGGTCGCTGACGACCGAGTGTCCCTGGTGGCGGCGGCCAACGACCGGGCCCGCGAGGCGGGCCTGTCGGCGAAGGACCTGCTCGCGGCGGCGCTGCCGGCGGTGGCGGGTCGCGGCGGCGGCAAGGACGACCTGGCGCAGGGTGGCGGCACGGACGCGGCCGCGCTGCCGGACGCCTTCACAGCCGCGAAGGGGTACGTGGCGGGCCTGTCGTGACCGGCTCCCGACTGGCCGTCGACGTCGGCACTGTGCGGATCGGCGTCGCCGTGGCAGCCGCGGGCAGCAGTCTGGCGATGCCCCTGGAGACGGTGGCCGCAGGAGCCGACGCGGTACCGCGGATCGCCGGTCTCGTGCGCCGCGAGGACGCCGGGATCGTGTACATCGGCGACCCGCTGCGCCTCGACGGCACGGTCGGCCCGGCGGCCGAGGCTGCCCGTGCCTTCGCCCGCGAGGTGGCACGGGCGCTCGCCGGTGACGAGGCGTCGGGTACGGTCGAGATCCGGATGGTTGACGAGCGGCTCACAAGTGCACAATCCGCCAAGGGGATGCGCGCAGCGGGGCGCAACACAAGAAAGTCACGAAGCGTGTTGGACCAGGCTGCCGCAGTCACCATCCTGCAAAATGCTCTGGACCGTGAGCGAGCCACCGGACGGCCTGCGGGCACGAATGCAGAACAGGACGATTGATGAGCAACGTCGGACTCTCGATGCAGCAGAGCCCCTCCGGAGGGCCGAAGCAGCCGGGCCGCGGCGGCAAGAAGCGCAAGAAGCGCTCGGGGCTCGCGGTCCTGTTCGCCATCCTCATCGTCGGGGCCCTGGTCGCGGGCATCGCCGTGGGCGGCTACTGGGCATACAACAAGTTCCAGGCGTCCCAACCGGCGGCCGACTATCCCGGCCCGGGGAGCGGCGAGGTCGTCATCGAGGTCCAGGAGGGTCAGACCCTCACCGACATCGGCGTCACACTGCAGAAGGCGGGCGTCGTGGCGTCCACGCAGGCGTTCGCCGCGGCCGCCGCCAAGAACAAGGACGCCACCTCCATCACCCCCGGCGCCTACCTGATGCTCAAGCAGATGTCCTCCGCTGACGCGGTCGAGCGGTTGCTGGATCCCGCCTCGCGCAACGAGAACACGGTGACCATCAGCGAAGGCCTGCGCACCGCGCAGATCATCGAGACCCTCAGCGCGTCCACGGGCATCAAGGTCAAGGAGTTCCAGGACGTCCTCGACTCGCCGTCCCGGCTTCCCCTTCCGGAGTGGGCCAAGGGCAGCGGGCCCGCGCGCACGGAGGGGTTCCTGTTCCCCGCGACCTACGAGTTCCAGAAGGACGCCACCGCGGACGAGATCCTCAACGCGATGGTCGCGAAGTTCACCGAGGTCACTGACGGGATGAGCTTCGAGTCCCGGGCCAAGAAGACCGGGTACACGCCGTACGAGGTGCTGACGGTCGCGTCGCTCATCCAGGCCGAGGCGCACGAGAACGACTTCAACAAGGTCTCGCGCGTCATCTACAACCGGCTGGACCCGGACACGTGGGGCGAGACCTACGGCTATCTCGGCCTCGACGCCACCCTGAACTACGCCCTCGAGCAGTTCGAGTCGAACATCAACCAGTCCGACCTCGACTTCAACTCGCCCTACAACACCCGTACGGAACACCACCAGGGACTGCCGCCCACGCCCATCGACAACCCGGGGCAGAAGGCGCTGGAGGCCGCGCTGGAACCCGACAAGGGGGACTGGCTGTACTACGTGACGGTCAACCTCGACAGCGGCGAGACGAAGTTCACCTCCAACTACGACGAGTTCCTGCGCTACCAGCAGGAACTGCGTGATTGGGAAGCCGCCCACCCGCAGTGACCCGGCGCCGCGCGGCTGTCCTCGGACACCCCATCTCCCACAGCCTCAGCCCGGTGCTGCACCGCGCCGCCTACCGGGCGCTGGGCCTGGCGTGGGACTACGACGCCATCGATGTCACTGAGGACGAGGTCCTCGCATTCCTGGGGGGGCTGGACGAGACCTGGGCGGGGCTGTCGGTGACCGCGCCCCTGAAGGCCGCCGTGATTCCGGCCCTCGACTCCGTCTCCGAGCTCGCGGCCCGGGCGGGTGCCGTCAACACGGTGGTCGTCGCACCGGACGCTGGTGAGCTCCGACTGGCGGGTCACAACACCGATGTCGCCGGGATGGTGGCCGCCTGCGCGGAAGCCGGGGTGGTCACCGCCCCCAGCGTCGGCATCGTCGGGGCCGGGGGTACGGCCGCGGCCGCGCTGCTCGCGGCGGAGCAGCTGGGTGCCCGGTCCGTGCTGATCAGCGCCCGCCGGGAGGAGGCCGCCGCGGACCTGGCGGGCCGCGTCGGCGTCCCCGCCGAGGTCGTGCCGTGGACCCGGGTCGGTGAGGTCCTCAGCCGCCGCACCGTCATCGTCACCCTGCCCGGCGACGCTGCCGCCCGGTTGGCGCCGGCCGTGCCCGCCACCCCCGGCTTGTTGCTCGACGTGACCTACCACCCCTGGCCGACCACCCTCGCGCGGCGCTGGCAGGAGCGCGGCGGCGTCGCAGTCCCCGGTCATCGCATGCTGCTGTGGCAGGCCGTGGAACAGGTGCGACTGATGACCGGCTGCCCTCCCCCCGCCGACGACATGGCCGAGGCGCTCGCCGAGGAACTCGCGCACCGCTTCTGAGAAGTCCCTCTTTCAGTTGTTCCGACGAACATGCCGATGGGGGGAGCGGAGGACTAGGCTCAATCAGCGCTGCGAGGAGGTGTCATGGCTCAACTCGGCGAAATCCTGCTCCGGGAGAACAAGATCACCCGAGCGCAGTTGGAAGCCGCCCTCGAACTGCAGAAGTCGTCCGGCAAGATGCTCGGTCAGATCCTCGTCGACCAGGGCGCCCTCACCGAGGCGCAGCTGGTGGCCGCTCTGGCCAGCCAGATCGGGATGCCCTTCGTCGACCTGAGCGACATGGTGCTGGATGGCTCCGCCACGGCACGCGTCCCCGGGGCGGTGTGCCGACGACACCACGTCATCCCCATCGGCATCGAGGATGGCAGCCTCATCCTGGCCATGGCCGACCCCGCGAACGTGATCGCCCGCGACGACGTCCGCTCCCTGACCGGCATGGAGGTCAAACCGGTCGTCGCGGTGCGGCACGACGTGGCAGCAGCGATCGACCGCGCCTACCGGGCCGACTCCGATCTCGACGATCTCACCACCGCGATGGAGGTCGAGGAGGACAAGGCGGACCTCGACCAGCTGCATGAGGTGGTCGAGGACGCTCCGATCGTCAAGTTCGTGAACCTGCTCATCACGCAGGGCATCCAGGACGGGGCCAGCGACATCCACCTGGAGCCCACCGAGTCGGAGCTGAAGGTGCGGTTCCGCATCGACGGCGTGCTGCACGAGGTGATGAAGTCGCCGCGCAACATCCACTCGGGAGTGGTGAGCCGGCTGAAGATCATGGCGGAGATGAACATCGCCGAGCGGCGGGTGCCCCAGGACGGCCGCCTGTCCGTCACCGCCTATGGCCGCAAGGTGGACCTGCGGATCGCGACGCTGCCGACCGTGTGGGGGGAGAAGGTCGTGATGCGGATTCTCGACAACTCCACGGCACGGCTGGATCTGTCGCAGCTGGGCTTCAGTCCCGAGAACTATTCCCGCTACGCGGACTCGTTCAGCAAGCCCTACGGGATGATCCTCGTCACCGGCCCGACGGGGTCGGGCAAATCGACCACCCTGTACGCCACCCTGAACATCTTGAACCGGCCCGAGGTCAACATCATCACCGTCGAGGACCCCGTGGAATACCGGCTACCCGGGGTGTCCCAGATCCAGACCAACCCGAAGGCCGGGCTCACGTTCGCCTCAGCGCTGCGGTCGATCCTGCGCGCCGACCCCGACATCGTCCTGATCGGCGAGATCCGCGACCACGAGACCGCCCAGATCGCCATCGAGGCCTCGCTCACCGGTCACCTCGTGCTGACCACCTTGCACACCAACGACGCCCCGAGTGCTGTCACGCGTCTCACGGAGATGGGGATCGAGCCGTTCCTCGTCGGGTCCGCGCTGGACTGCGTCCTCGCCCAGAGACTGGCCCGGCGGCTGTGCACCAGTTGCCGGGAGGAGTACAAACCCACCCCCGAGACGCTGGCGGCGGCCCGGTTCCCGTGGGATCCGTCCGGGCCGCTGCCGGTGCTGTTCCGGCCGGTCGGGTGCGCGAAGTGCGCGGGGACCGGCTATCGCGGCAGGGTTGCGCTGCATGAGGTCATGCAGATGAGCGAGACGCTGGAGCGCATGGCGGTGGAGCGGGCCACGACCGCCGAGATCACCGCAGCCGCCCGGGCGGAGGGGATGCAGAGTCTGCGCCTGGACGGGATGGCGAAGGTCCTCGGGGGAGTGACTTCGCTGGACGAGGTGCTGCGCGTGGTGCTCTGAGGTACCGCGTCTCCGGATAGCGGACGAGCCGGGCGAGGGGCTGTGCTAAAGCCCTCGCGTGATCCCGCCGATGAGCGGGGAAGAGTTGGAGGTCCGATGTCGGCAGTCAGTCCACCCACGGGACCCGCGGTCCCGGGCTTCCCGCCGCCTGCCGCTGAGCCCGAGCCGGCCGGCAGCGGGGTGTCCTTCGCGCCCGACGCACCCCCCGTTCCCCCGGCCACCGGACTGGGTGGCGTTGCCGCGGGCCTCGGTCGCGCGGTGCCCGTTGCGCCTCCCGCCGAGGATGTGGCGCTCGCTGAACCCGCGGCCCGTGAGGAGGCCTACCAGCGCACCTCCACCGAGGAGCAGGCGCAGGAGCACGACATCTCGTTGCCAGAGGTGCTGGACGCCATGATGGCGCTGAAGGCCTCCGACCTGCACCTGACGGCGGGGTCCGCCCCCACCATCCGTGTCAACGGGTCTCTGCGCCAACTGCCCGAGTTCCCCGTGCTCGACGCGGGCATGATCCAACGCACGATGTACGGCGCGATCACCCAGACCCAGCGTGAGCGGTTCGAGGAGGACCTCGAACTCGACTTCTCGTACACGCTGCCCGACCGCGGCCGGTTCCGCGTCAACATGTACAAGCAGCGGGAGGCGATCGGTGCGGCCTTCCGCATGATCCCGTTTGAGATCAAGTCCCTCGAAGCGCTCGGGGTGCCGCCTGGCGTGCGCGAGTTCGCGAACATGCCGCGTGGTTTCGTCCTGGTCACCGGACCCACGGGCTCCGGCAAGTCGACCACCCTGGCGGCCCTCATCGACCAGGCCAACAGCACCCGCGCCGAACACATCATGACCGTCGAGGACCCGATCGAGTTCCTGCACCAGCACAAGAAGTGCCTGGTGAACCAGCGCGAGGTGGGTACCGACACCAACTCGTTCACGCAGGCGCTCAAGCACGTGCTGCGCCAGGACCCCGACATCATCCTGGTGGGCGAGATGCGCGACCTGGAGACCATCCAGGTGGCGTTGACCGCCGCCGAGACCGGACACCTGGTGTTCGCGACCCTGCACACCCAGGACGCCGCCCAGACCATCGACCGCATCATCGACGTGTTCCCGCCGCACCAGCAGCAGCAGGTCCGCCAGCAGTTGGCCGGGTCACTGCAGGGCGTGGTGTGCCAGACCCTGTGCAAGACCCTCGACGGCCGGGGTCGGGTCGTGGCCACCGAGATCCTGGTCGTCACCCCGGCGGTGCGGAACCTGATCCGCGAGGGCAAGACCCACCAGATCTACTCGGCGATGCAGGCCGGCGCCCAGCACGGCATGCACACCATGGACCAGCACCTGGCCAAGCTCGTGCGCGAGGGCAAGATCACCTACGAGGTGGGGCTGGAGAAGTGCCACCACCTGCCTGACTACAACAAACTGTGCGGGAGGGGATCCTGATGGCCGCCACCGCCACCTTCGAGTACCGCGTCCGGGACCGGTCCGGGAAACTCGTCAAAGGCAAGATCGATGCCGAGTCGCCGGCCGCCGTCGCCACCAAGCTGACCTCGATGGGGTACGCACCGGTCTCGATCGAACAGTCCGGCACCGGCCTCAACAAGGAGATCAACATCCCCGGCTTCGGGGAGAAGATCAAGCTCCAGGACCTGGCGGTCATGAACCGCCAATTCGCGACGATGATCAACTCGGGGCTGACGCTCCTGCGCGCCCTGACCATCCTCGAGGAGCAGACCCAGAGCAAGCCGCTGGCCAAGGTGCTCGGCGAGGTGCGCGCCGACGTCGAGGTCGGGTCGAGCCTGTCGGCCGCACTGGCCAAACACCCCGAGGTCTTCCCGCCCCTCATGATCAACATGATCAAGGCGGGCGAGCTCGGCGGTTTCCTCGACTCCACGTTGCTGCAGATCGCCGCGAACTTCGAGTCGGAGGTCAAACTCCGCCAGAAGGTGAAGTCGGCGATGACCTATCCGGTCGTCGTCCTCGTGATGGCCATCCTCGCGCTGACCGCCATGCTGCTGTTCATCGTGCCCGTGTTCGAGGGGCTGTTCGCCTCCCTCGGCGGGGAACTGCCGCTGCCCACCCGGATCCTGGTGACGCTGTCCAGCATCCTCAAACTGCTGATGCCGCTGATCGTGGTTGGCCTCATCGTCGGGGCGATCCTGTGGCGCAAGTACAAGCAGCACCCCAAGGTCCGGGATGTCGTGGATCCGATGAAACTGCGCATGCCGGTGTTCGGCCCGCTGTTCCAGAAGATCGCGCTGAGCCGCTTCAGCCGCAATCTGGGATCGATGATCTCCGCCGGTGTGCCCATCCTGCAGGCCCTCGACATCGTCGGGGACACCTCCGGCAACGTGGTCATCGCTCGGGCGGTCGCCGACGTCAAGGAGTCCGTGCGCACCGGCGAATCGCTGGCGCGGCCGCTGAACGATCACGAAGTCTTCCCGCCCATGGTCGTGCAGATGATGGCGGTCGGCGAGGACACCGGGTCCCTCGACTCCATGCTCGCCAAGATCAGCGAGTTCTACGACCAAGAGGTGGAAGCCACCACCGAGGCGCTGACGTCGCTGATCGAGCCGATCATGATCGCCGTGGTCGGTGGCCTGATCGGCGCCATGCTGATCGCCCTCTACATGCCGATCTTCAAGATCTTCGATCTGGTGAAGTAGGCCGCCGCCGCTCCTCCCTCCGTCCCCATCGCCCAGCGTGCGGGCCCCGACCCGAGGACTTACCGATGCCCAAGAACACGATCTGCCTGTGGTTCGACAGCGAGGCCGAGGAGGCAGCGCGCTTCTACGCCGAGACATTCCCCGACAGTGAGGTGACGTCGGTGCATCTGGCGCCCGCCGACTACCCGTCCGGCACGGCCGGTGACGTTCTCACAGTGGATTTCACAGTGGCAGGTATTCCGTGCATGGGGCTCAACGGAGGGTCGACCTTTCCCCAGACAGAGGCCTTCTCCTTCCAGATCGCTACGGATGATCAAGAGGAGACGGACCGGTACTGGAACGCGATCGTCGGCAACGGGGGACAGGAGAGCGCCTGCGGGTGGTGCAAAGACCGGTGGGGCGTCTCTTGGCAGATCACTCCTCGCGCGCTGACCGAGGCCCTAGCAGCGGGCGGCGACGAGGCGCGCCGTGCTTTCGAGGCCATGCTGACGATGCAGAAGATCGACATCGCCACCATCGAGGCGGCGCGGCGCGGTTGATGCGACCGGGAGTCTGCGGGAATTGTTCAGGAGATCCTGCCTGGGCAACGGGGGGCGGATTCTCGATGCTCGCCGCCAATGTCGTGCAGCTCACCTTGGCAGGCATGCGGCCGCGCGGTCCCTGGCGACAGGTGAGATCCCCGGCCCCGCCGTCACTCGTGGACCGTGCGGGTGCGGGTGAGCTCGCCGCCATGGTCACCCAGGGGTCGGGCGTCCAGGTTCATCGACCACGAGATGGTGGGGGTGATCTTCAGAATCGGCACCGGGCCACTCGGACGCTGTTGTGGCACGATCTCGGCGGTGCCGTAGACACGGAGGAAACGTGGCGTCCACGGGTCCGTCGACGGCAGATCGTCGATCACGAGTGCGACTTTCGTCTGGCCCGACTCCACGTTCCGGGTGCGCCGGGTCCGGCCCGGGTCGAAGCCGCCGATGAAGAAGTGGAAACCGTCGAACTCGAACCCCACCGGAACGACGTCGGGCTGCTCCTCGGCTGACACGGTGGCCACCCGGGCGAGGGGCTGGGACCGGATGTAGGCGATCTCTTCGTCGGTGAAGGCCATGGTGCGCAGCGTAGATGACGTCAGGTCGACGTTGTCGGTGGGTGGGCCCTACGGGACGTGGTGTGCCAGCCCGTCGCATCTGTGGCGGCTGCCGTGGATCGTCGGGAGTAGAGGTGATCGAGATCGTGACCGGCATGGGGACAGCAGGCGGAGATCTCGATGGCGCCCTGCGGCAGATGCTGGAGCACACCCCCGACGTGATGTTCCTGCTGCGGCCCGACGGCGTCTGTCAGGGAGTGTCCCCGTCGATCCGCTCCCGACTGGGCTACGAGCCCGCTGCGATCCTCGGCACCCGGCCGCAGGTGATATCCGCCGTGGACCGGGACCGGGCGGCGCAGGCCCTGGGTGACGCCCTGCGGGGGAAGTTGCCCCACCTGACTGTCGACCTCCGCGTGGACCGCACCGACGGGTCCGCCCTGGAGATGACGGCGGGGGCTGACCTGTGGTGGGACGACGATGGGGACCTGGTCGGCTGGGTCGTCACGCTGCGTGACCGACGGGGAGGTGCGGCGGACCGGGAACGGCTGGGCACCAGCGAGCAGCGGTTCCGCCACGCGATGCAGGCGCCCCCCATCGGCATGTGTGTGGTGGCAGCCGACGGCACCTTCCTGACCGTGAACCCGGCACTGTGTGACCTCTTCGGGCTGGATGAAGGGGCCCTGCTGGCCAGCGACTGGCGGGAGCTGACCCATCCGGACGACCTCGATACCGACCTCTCCCTCATGCAGGAAGTGCTGGCCGGCGAACGCGACAGCTATCGCCTGCTGAAGCGCTACCTGCGCTCCAACGGGGCGGTGGTGTGGGGCGACCTCTCGGTGTCCTGCGCACGGGATGCCGACGGGGCGGTCGTGCAGTTCGTCTGTCAGGTCGCCGATGTCACCGCCCAGCGGAGAGCCGAGGAGAGCCTGGCGCGCTCGGAGGAGCGGTACCGCAGTCTCGTGCAACACATGGGCGATGTCGTGATCGTGCTGGACGACGGGGTGATCTCGTGGGCGTCTCCCTCGATCGGCTGGCAACTGGGGGGAACCACGGACGACTGGGTGGGCGTGGACGTGGCGCAACGTGTCCACCCCGACGACCGCGACCAGGTGGCGGTGATCCGGCAGCGGTTGGCCACGGGTGAGTCGGTCCGGGCCACCGTGCGCCTGCGGGACCACGACGGCGACTACCGCTGGGTGGAAGGGGTCGCCACCCATCCCGCCGACGAGGGGGACGGTCAGCGCGTGTTCTCCCTGCGAGTGGTCGACGAGACCGTCGCTCGCGAGAACGCGCTGCGTCGGATCGCGGGGGAGGACAGTCTGACGGGCCTGTCGACGCGGCGTGAGTTGCACGACCGGTTGCATCGCGTCCTGACCGATCAGCGGCACGGCGGCCGCCCGGCGGTGCTGTTCTGCGACCTCGACAACTTCAAGGAGATCAACGACCAGCATGGGCACGGTGTCGGCGACGTGGCCCTCGCCGGGGTATCGGACCGCATCCGGCAGGAGATCCGTACCAATGACTTCGCGGCTCGACTCGGCGGGGACGAACTGGTGGTTGTTCTACAGGGGGTGCACCGCGTGACCGAGGCAGCGGAGGTCGCCGAGGACATCCGCCGCGCCGTCGCGCGTCCCCTGGACGTGCCGGGAGCCTCCATCGTCGAGGTGACGGTGAGCATCGGAGTGGCCCTGGCGGACGACGACGAGGATGTGGATACTCTGCTGGCGCGCGCGGACAAGGCGCTCTATCAGGCCAAGTCGCGCGGCAGGAACCAGGTCGCGGTGGCGCTGCCAGAGACCGGTGTCGGCGATCTGCGCGCACCACACACCCGGTCCGAGGGACGCTGACCGCCGGCCGGTGGCAATGATCACGCCGGACTGCGGGGAGGTGGCGGGAGGTGGTTTGCTGGAGGGATGACGGGCGGAGAGGATCCTCCGGGCAGTCCTGAGGTCGTTGTCACGTACTCGGGGCCGTGGCGCTGGCCCGCGTACACGGTGCATCGCATGCTGACCGACCATCCCGCGGTCTCGGTGCTGGGGTCGCCGGTGCCGAGTGGCGACGCCGTCGCAGTCGCCGCCGACCGGCAGCCCGACGCCATGGTGGTTGTGCTTCCCGCCCCGATGGGCCCCACCCGGCCTGAGGCGCTGAACGATTTCCTGGCCGAACTTCGCCGGGTCTCCCCGCGTACTGGTGTGGTCGTGATGAGTGGGCACACCACGGGCATACCGCTCGGTGAGATCTCCGACGGCGACGGCCGTGCCTTCCTGTCGGCCCTCGACCTGCAGGACGAGCAGCCCATCGTGACCGCCATCCGTGCCGTCTCCGAGGGAATGGCGTACATCAGTCCCGGCTATCTCGACAGCGCCGTACGGCGTGCCGATCGCGAGCAGGATCCGCTCGCTCGACTCACCGGGCAACAACAGGATGTTCTGCGTCTGATGGCCGACGGGCTGAGCAATGCCGCCATCGCCGAACGCAAACACCTGTCGCTGAAGGCGGTGGAGAACTACATCGGCGCAATCTTCCGTGCGCTGCGCTTGAAGAACGACGAACGGGTCAACCGGCGCGTGCAGGCCGCCCGTCTCTACCTGGAGCGGCACTCGTTGTAGGAGACTGACAAGCAGACTCACGAACGGAGCGCGTATGGAGAACGACTTGCGAGGGTGGGGCGTCTCCGAAGAGCAGTACCGGTATCTCGCCGAGCACGCAGAGGACCTCGTCTTCCGGATGAGCGCAGAGTACGAGATCGAGTGGATCTCGCCGTCGGTGCGGTCTCTGGGATGGGAACCCGCGGAAGTCGTCGCGCGTCGCCCGTGGGAGTTCGTCTCGCCTGATGACGTCGTCCTGTTGGAGCGGGTGGAGGACGACCTGCGCCGCGATGGCCACGCGAGCCTCGACGTGCGGCTGAGAGGCAAGGATGAGCGGTTCCGCTGGTTCTCCTTCCGCATGTCCGAGGTCGAGTCCACCGGGGGCGGGGTGTGCCGGATCGGCTCGGGCCGCCTGATCGAAGCGGAGCGGCGCACCCGTCAACTCCTGAGCCAGAGCGAGGACCGGTACCACGCCATCGTGTCCACGCTGATCGACCCGCACGTGATGCTGCAGGCCATCCGTGACCAGACGGGCGGGATCGTGGACTTTCTGTACGTCGACGCGAACGATGCCGCCTGCCGCTACACCGGGCTCTCGTACAAGGAGTTGGTCGGCAGCCGACTGCTCGAACTCCTTCCCGGGCAAGCCCGGCAGGGCATGTTCGAGGCCTACTGCCGCGTCATCGAGACCGGCGAGCCCCTGATCATCGACGACTACCGGTTCGTCCAGGATCTCGCCGTCATGCTCGGCGAGGAACGGCGCTACGACGTCCGCGTGGTCCGGATCGGTGACTCCCTGTCGTACGTCTGGCGCGATGTCACGGACCGCTACCGGGAACGACAGGCCCTGGCCTCCAGCGAGGAACGGTTCCGTCTCGCGGTCTCCCACGTGCCGATGGGGATCGCCGTCCTCGATCTCACCGACTCGTTCGTGGAGGTGAACCCGGCCCTGTGCCAGTTCTTGGAGAGGGACGAGAAATGGCTCCTCAGCCACCGGCTGGAACACGTCCTGGTGCCGGGTGAGTTGGCCCGGTTCCGCCAGATGCGCCGCGCGCTGCTGGAGGGCAAGAGCACTGCAGAGTCGGCGGAGCAGGCGTTCTTCACGGGCACTGGTGGCGTCGTGACTCTGAAGAACGGCGTGGCCCTGGCTCGCGACGCCGACGGCAGTCCCAACTCCTTCGTGTGCCAACTCGTGACGACCGACGGCCGCGCCGACCGCCCGGATCCGGGACGCGGGGCGGAATGGATCCGGGTGACGGTGGCGGCCCCTACGCATGCCTCCCTCGCGGGAGAGTCCATGGCCGCCCTGCTGGACAGCGACAGCCGGGTCGCCGTCGCGTCGGTCTCCTCCCTGTCCGGACTGCAGGGGCAGGTCAGCACGGACAACACCGACGTCGTCGTTCTGGTGACCTCTCCGGACAGCGCAACCCTGCAGCAGGTGAGTGACGTGTTGGCCGAACTGGAGGCGCATCCCACCGTGGGGCTTGTGGTCGTGGCCCCCGTGCGGCGACGTGATGTCCAGGGGCTCCTCACTGAGGGGAAACGCCCCGTGGCCCACTTGGCGCTGTCCACGGGTCTGGATGCACAGACCCTCGTGCAGGCGATGCTGGCCACCAACGAGGGACTGAGCATTCTGGATGGGCCCTCCGCCACCGGCGACGCCGCGACACCGCTGGACCGACTCACCGAGCGCGAACTGGAGGTCCTCGACCTGCTGGCCCGGGGCCTCGACAACGCCGCGATCGCCGCGGAGCTGGTCGTCACCACCAAAGCCGTGGAGAACTGCATCGGGAGCATCTTCCGGAAACTCGACCTGTCCGACGAGTTCGGCATCAACCGACGGGTGCGGGCGTCCCTGCTCTACCTGGAGTGGCCGGTCAGTGGCCGGTCGCGCTCTTGAGGGCCAGAACGGCCACCGCGAGGGCCAGGACGACGGCGACGTAGACCAGGGCCCGACCCAGGGACGCCCCGGAGCGGCGCGCCGCCCGGAAACCCACCACCGCGACCAGCGCTACGAGCAGGGTGGAGGCCACATACGTGCTGTACGCCGGAGGGAAGACCAGGGTGGGGATGGTGGCCAACAGCACCACGATGAGACCGGCCACCACCTGGGCGGTGAGGAGGCGACGCCCCTCCTCCGCCATGCTGGCGCCGTTGACGAGCCGGCTGGAGATCGTGAAGGCGAGTACGTGGGCTGCCAGCAGCCCGGCCGCCGTCAGGAACATGGTGATCGCGACCTCGAGCCGGGTGTCCCGGACGGTATTGGGGACCGCGGCGATCACGGCGAGCAGCGACAGGCTGATGTACAGAGCCATCGTGGTGCCCTCACGGATGATCTCCCGGTCCGACTCGGGAGCGACCTCACCCACCCCGCGCCGCCATCTCGTCGGCGATCGCGGCCACGAAGGTGTCCACGTCCTCGGTCGTCGTGTCCCAGGAGCACATCCAGCGCACCTCGCCGGTCGCGGGGTCCCACGTGTAGAACCGGAAACGCTCTTGCAGGCTGGCGGTCACGGCGGGCGGCAGGATCGCGAAGACGGCGTTGGCCTGCACGCGCTGCGTGACGCGCACCCCTTCGATGGAGGTGACGCCTCCGGCGAGGCGCTGAGCCATCTCGTTGGCGTGTGCCGCGTTGCGTCGCCACAGGTCGTCGGTCAGGAGGGCGACGAGTTGGGCGCTGATGAAGCGCATCTTGCTGGCGAGCTGCATCGCCGACTTGCGCACGTAGGGCACGGCGTCGCCGATCTCGGGATTGAGGACGATGACGGCCTCGGCTCCCATGGCCCCGTTCTTGGTGGCGCCGAACGACACCATGTCCACGCCGATGTCACTGGTGAACGCACGGAAGGGAGCATCGAGGGCCACCGCGGCATTGCTGATCCGCGCACCGTCCAGGTGAACCCGCATCCCCAGGCTCTTGGCATGCGCGACGAGGTCGGCCAGTTCGGCGACGGTGTACAGCGTGCCCAACTCCGTGGATTGCGTGATGGTCAGGAGTTTGGGCTGGGCGCGGTGCACGTCGCCGAACCCCCACGCGTGTTCGTCCAGCAGTGCGGGGGTCAGTTTGCCGTCGGTCGTAGGGACCGTCCACAGTTTCAGGCCCGCTACCTTCTCCGGGGCGCCTCCCTCATCGGCGTTGACGTGCGCGGACTGGGCGCACACCACCGCCTCCCACGACCGGGCCATCGCCTGCAGGGCCACGACGTTGGCGCCGGTGCCGTTGAACACGGGGAAAGCCAAGGCCTCCGGGCCGAACAGGTGACGCACGCGGTCGTCCAATTGGGCGGTGACGCTGTCCTCGCCGTAGGCGGGTTCGTGGTCGTGGTTGACCGCGGCGATGGCAGTCACCACGTCGGGGTGGATGCCCGCGTAGTTGTCGCTGGCGAATCCGCGCTTCATGTGGTGGCGGTCAGATCGACGTAGCTGCCGTTGGCCAAAGAGTCGTCGGTCAGCAGTCCCCCGATGGCCTTGCCGAGGTCCACGGTGTCGGTCGCCTTGGCGAAGTCCTTGCCGGGGTTGGCCTCCCGCATGGCCTGGTCGACCAGGGAGCTCACGGCCACGATGTAGGCGCGGGCCGGTGTCCCTTCGAACGCGTTCCCGGTCGCCCGCACCCAGGTCTCGGCGGCCGCCTTCGACGCGGCGTACGCGGCGTTGGACTTGGTGGGCGTCCGCACCGCCGTGCTGGTGATCATGATGTAGCGGCCGTGAGGGGCGGACGCGAGGGCGTCGAGGAACGCCACCGAGGTCGTCTGGACCGTGGTGACACACCCGGGCAGCAACTGCTGGAACTGCTGGATGGCCTTGTCGTCCACGGTGGGGGAACCGAACCAGCCGCCCACCATGTGGATCACGGCGTCGACATGTTCGTGGGCCTCCTTGAGGTCCGTACAGAACTGCTGCACAGCCACCAGGTCAGTCAGGTTGACCGTCGCGGGCTGGGCGGTCCCGCCCGCGTCGATGGCGACCTGGCACGCGCGCTGGGCGGTCTCCAGGTCGCGGTCCACGATCACGAGATGGGCCGTCGGGGCCAGGGCCTGCGCGACACCGCGCCCACCCATTCCCGCACCCAGCACCACGACTACCGGCTTGTCCGTCATACGTCTGCTCCTGTCATTCCTCGGGTGGCCGCGATGGTGTCGGCCAACTTCTTGCGCAACGCCTCGTAGAACACGTTCAGGGGGAACTCGTCGGCCAGCACCGCGTTGACCGCCTCCCGGTTCTCCGTCGGGAGTGATTGTGGCCCCTGCGCCCACGTCGACGCCGGGTGGGGGGGTACCAGCGACGAGACGAAGGCATGGGCCGCCAGCCAATGTCCGAGGCGGCTGCGGTCGATCCCCTCGTGATAGAGCCGGTCCACCTCGTCGGCGAGGGCAACGACGGCGTCATCGACCGTGGACCAGTCGATGCTGAGGGTGTTGTCCGTCCAGTTCAGCGCACCGCTGCGGTGCAGCCAGGCGAACAGGATCTGGCCGCCGAGCCCGTCGTAGTTGCGCACCCGCTCCCCGGTCGTCGGGAACCGGAACAGCCGGTCGAACAGGATGGCGTAGCGGACGTGCCGCGCCAGGACGACCCCGTCCTCCTCGAGGCGGGCGGTCTCCCGGTAGGTGTTGAGGTCGCAGCGCAACTCTTCGAGGGCGTACAGCCAGTACGGCATCCGCTGCTTGATCATGAAGGGGTCGAAGGGCAGATCCCCATGGCTGTGGGTGCGGTCGTGGACCAGGTCCCACAGCACGAACGTCTCCTGCGCCAGGGCCTGGTCGTTGAGCAGCATCTCGGCGTCGGGCGGCAGGGAGAGGCCCAGGATGTCGGCGGCGGTGCGTGACACGGTGCGGAAACGTGCGGCTTCCCGATCACAGAAGATGCCGCCCCAGGTGAACCGGGGGGTCTCGCGCACCGCGACGGTCTCGGGGAACAGGACGGCGGAGTGCGTGTCGTAGCCGGCGGTGAATGCGACGAACTCGATGGGGACGAAAGCGGCGTTGTCGTACCTCCCAGCCTCCAGGTCGGCGATCCAGTCCGGCCACACGGTCCGGGTGATCACCGCCTCGACGTGCCGGTCCAGGTTGCCGTTCTGCGTGTACATGGGGAAGACGACGAGGTGCAGGGCCCCGTCGCGGCGGTCCGCCTCGGGGCGGAACAGCAGCAGGGAGTCCAGGAAGTCGGGGACTCCCAGACCGGCGTCACGCCAGGCCAGCAGGTCGGTCACAGTTGCGGCCAGATGCTCCTCCTGGTGCGGGAACAGGGGTGCCAGCCGGGTCACGCAGTCGGCGATCTCCGTGACCAGCGGGGCCGCGGCCTCCCGGTCGGACTCCGCGACGGACCCGTCCTTGGCCAGGAACGGCCGCAGCGACTCCACGGCCGCTGTCAACTGAGCCCACGCGGGGTCATCGAGCACGGCTGCCGCATCCCCGGGTGAGGCGTTCCCCCGAGGCCCGGCGGCAGTCCACACCACCAGGTTGCGCCACAGGGTGCGGTTGCCCAGGTCGTCGATGGAGTCGTCGCCGAAGACGTCGCTGTCCGCGACCACCACCACCCGTCCGGCGTCGGCGGTGGCGGCTGCGATCACCGGACGCTGCGCCGGCTGGGCGTCGGGGAACGTCCGGCCGAACACCGCGTGGTCGTCGTCGGCCGGCACGTCGAGGACCCCCGCGCGGTACAGGGCGGCGTCCGGCACGCCTGCCCACGGGTCCCACCGCGGATGGGGAACGGGCTGTACGAGAGGCCACGTCGCAACGTTGCGGAAATTGTGTCCGGGGTCCTGCACGGTCGCGTTGCCGATCACGATGCCGAAGCGGGCCGCGATCTCCCCGAACGAGTTGCCGTACTTCTGCTGCTCGGTCTCCGCCAGGACGACCAGACCGCCACCGCGGCGCACGAACCGCTCGATGGCCTCCTGCTCGGCCGGGGAGTAGCGCGGCGACCCGACGCCCGTCGTGGCCTCCCAATCGTCGTCGGCGCAGTGCGGCAGGACGAGGACGTCGGTGGTGGCGAGCACGTCGTCGGTGATCAGCCCCTCCCGGTGTTCGGCGACGGGGAGCCCGGCAGCTTCCAGGGTGGCCACCGCCTGGGCGTACGAGGCGTCGCCGGGATTCGCCGGGTTCATCTGCGCCGCCTCGGCGGCATCCACCGTCCAGGCCTGGCGGTGGGCCTGGTCCACCAGGACATGGGCGATCGGTCGGGTGACGGGCATGCCCCCATCATGTCCGCTGCGCCCCGGGATGTCCCAGGGTCCGATTGCTCCGATCCCGCGCGGCCCGGGGAGCGCTCTGCTAGGAACGGGGAGACGACGAGCGGGAAGGTGGGCTGATGGCCGGACTGTCGCGCCGGGGGTTTCTCGCAGCCACCGCGGGACTGGCCACGGTCTGGGGCATCCCCCAGCATGTGCTCGGCCAGGCGTTGGCAGCGCCGCTGCGACCTGCGGACGTGCCCACCACCCTGCGCGAGACCATCCGGCAGCGCGCCGTCGGTACCCGCCAGTACCGGTCCCTGGCGACGGCTCCGGGGGAGCCGTACGTTCCTCGTTACGACCTCCTGGGTCGGGCAGCGGACGCGGGGCGGGTGGGGCGCCGACGCTCGCTGCTGTATCTCGGGCACATGACCGACATCCACATCATGGACGCCCAGTCCCCGGCGCGGCTGGAGCCCATGCTCGCGCAGAGCACCAGCACGTGGCAGGGCGCCATCCGGCCGCAGGACACCCTGACGGTCAATGTGCAGGCGCAGATGGTGGCCGCGATGAACGCAGCCCGGTTCAGCCCTCTCACCGGCGCCCCCATGGCGGCGGTCTTCAACACCGGCGACAGCGCCGACCAGCATTCGACGCTGGAGCTGCGGTGGTACATCGACGCCATGGACGGTGTACCCGTCACTCCGGACAGCGGGCTGCCCGGCCAGTACGAGGGCCCGCAGGTATGGGAGGAGGCCACGTACGCGTGGCACCCGGAGGCGCCGGACAGCGACGACTTCGGCGCTTACGGCTTTCCGCGCATCCCCGGGATGCTGAGCGCTGCCGTCAGCCAGTCGGTGCAGTCAGAGGGCCTGGTCGCTCCCTGGTACGCGGTCTACGGCAACCACGACACGCTCTACTACGGGGCCTTCCCGATCGGTGAGCCGCTGCGGGCGTTGGCGGTGGGGCAGCAGAAGCCCGTGATCTGGCAGGACCTGGCCCAGAACTACCTGTCGGGCATGGCGTCGGAGTCCTCGGTCCTCGGGCGGCTCGACCACGTGGTCCGCACCCAGTTCGGCCGACTTTCGGGGTTCCGGACCGTCACCTCGGACCCGAACCGGAAACTGTTCGACCAGGTCCAGTTCATGCAGGAACACTTCACCACCCAGCCGCAGCCGGGCCCGGTCGGGCACGGTTTCACCCAGCAGAACCTGACCGACAACACCGGCTACTGGGCGGCCGACATCGGCCCCCACCTGCGGCTGTTCGGCCTCGACACGTGCAATCAGGTGATGGGGGCCGACGGTGCCGTGCCGCAGGACCAGTTCGACTGGCTGCAGGACCAGTTGGGTCAGGCGCGCGACCAGCGCAAACTGGCGATCGTCATCAG
>JAPOIY010000095.1 GCA_029978705.1 Actinomycetota bacterium | reverse complement strand
GCGGCGCGGACCAGCGCCGAGATCACCACGGCCCAGCGCGGCGCGATACCCGCCTGCTCGAGCCTCAGCACCACGAAGCCGAGCACCACGACCTCCTCGAGCACCGAGTTGGCGGCCGCCTGCCCCAGCAGCAGGGGCCACTCCCACCAGGCCCCCGTCACCTCGGCCGCGGCGATCTGCACACTGAACCCGGCACGGAAGGCCCAGACGTAGAAGACCAGACCGACGCCCCCGACGAGCAGCGCGAGCACCGCGCCGCGCCAGAGGTCACGTCCGGGCTGCGTGAGGTCGAAGCCGATCGTGCGGAAGGAGTCCCCGGAGCGGCGCAGCAGGTACCCGACCAGCGCCACCGCGCCGAGCGGCAGGACGATGAACGAGACCTGGTAGGCGATGTCCAACCAGGGGCGGTCGGGCGCGACCGGTTGCACGATGGTCGCCTGCTGCTGCGCCAGCGGCACGCCGCTGCTCAGCCGGTTCACCAGGTTGAGCAGGGCGCGTGCCGCCGAGGCCCCGAGAGATACCCACAGGACCACGACGATCTCGATGCCGTAGTCCCGCCGCGGCAGGGTGTCACTCACGTCCCCCATTGAACCGCCGCGCGGGTGCGCCGCTTGTGGCGCCACCCCGTCAGTGGCTGGAGAGCCAGCTTTCGTTGAAGGCCTGCTCCTTGGTGAGGGTCCCCTTGGTCTCCTCCATCACCATCTTCTCGATCTTGCCGCCCACGAGAGGGACCCCGGCCTTGATCTCGAAGTCGGAGGTCCAGTCGGAACCGTCGCCGGACGGCTTGATCGAATTGGTGACGGTGATGGTGACGGGGCTGGCCTCGATGGTCATGTTCCCCACGTAACCGTCGCCGTCCGTGCGCCACACCTCGGTCTGGGTCATCTTGGTCGTCTCGCCCAGCACCTTCTTCGCCATGTCGGGCATGTTCGACGCCACCTCCCGCTCGACAGAGACATTCAGTCCGTTGTCGCTCGGCTCGTGCTGGGTCACGGTGAACGACACGTCCCCGAGGTCCTTGTACTTGGCGTCCGGGTATCCGGCATCGGACAGCATCGCCATGATCTGTGCCGGGGTGGCGTTGTAGTGATCCGTGTTCGAGAACTTGGTGGACACGAGTTCCTCCTGGTCGGGCACCGGCGTTCGGTGCGTCGCAACGGAGTATTCCGGCACCGGGGGTCCGGTTTCCTGCCGAAGTCAGGATCACGACATGGATACCGGGGCCCGCGACACAGTCGGAATCGGTGGGGTTGTCGCTTACCCTGTTCCTACGGGCTGCTACGACTCGGGCGGCGCCGGGAAGGGCGTGGCAATGGTGTCCCCCAGGGGGTTCCGTCCCGTGGCAGCGATGCTGGTCGCCACCACGGGAATCCTGGGCGCATCCGTTCCCCCGGTCCTCGCCGCGACACCCGACCGGGCGTCGGTAGGACGGCACGTGGGCTCCGACCCCTATCTCGCCCCCCAGGGCAACGGCGGCTACGACATCGAGCACTACGACGTCGACCTCACCTACGACACCCGCACCCACGGCATCGCGACAGCCACCGCCACCCTGACGGCCCGAGCCCTGCAACCGCTGACCCGGTTCAGCCTGGATGCCCGCGCGGGAATGCGCATCCGGTCGGTCACCGTCTCTGGCGTGAAGGCGCATTTCGGGCATTCGGGGGACAAACTGTCGATCGGCGGGTTCCCCGCGCTCGGATCCGGGGACCGGTTCCGGGTGACGGTCCGCTACTCCGCCGATCCGCGCCCGCTGCAGGACCGCTCGGGGCGCGGCCAGTTCGGGTGGCTCGCGACGCCGCACGGCTCCGTGACCTACACCGAGCCCACCGGGACCTCGACGTGGGTGCCCAGCAATGACGTCTTCTACGACAAGGCGACCTGGCGGATGACTCTGGTGGCGCCCCGCGGTCTGATGGGCGTCTCCACGGGCGCGTTCCTCGGCCGGAAGACGCGCGCCGACAAGACGGTGACGGACTGGCGGATGGACGTGCCGATCCAGCCGTACATCCAGACCGTGGCGTTCGACCGCTTCGCGTACTCCACCGGGCGGATCGACTCGTTGCCCGGATTCACGGCCGTGGGCCGTGGCTCCGGGGTCTCCGTGCAGACGATGCGGCGCCGCACGGCCCAGGCACTGCGCTGGCTGCGGCCGCGCCTGGGCCCCTACCCCTTCCCCGCGACGGGCGCCATTGTCGTCGCCGGCGCCAACTCGGCCATGGAGACAGCCGGGCGCCCCACCTACAGCCGAGGCGAGTGGAACACCAGTCGCGAGACGGTGCTGCACGAGCAGGCCCACCAGTGGTTCGGGAACACCATGACCGCCCGCAACGCCAGCGATATCTGGCTGCATGAGGGGTTCGCCACCTATCTGGAGAACGTCGAGACGGCGGCCCGCACCGGGCGCGAACTCGGCGACATCGTGCACGAGCAGTACGTCTGGGACGGCTGGGGCGCCAAGTGGCGGGGCCAGTTCGGCAATGTCTCGTTG
>JAPOIY010000105.1 GCA_029978705.1 Actinomycetota bacterium | reverse complement strand
GCATTCCCAGGAGTGCATCAGTTGCGGCAGCAACACTGTGCGCCTGGCGAAATGGCCGAACGGAGACAAATCATGACCATGCCCACGACAACAACGCAGCAAGTACCAATCCCATCGCTGTTGCGATCCTTGATGTTGCACACTCAGAGTCGCCAACTCGTGAACACCCAAGAGCAGCGCTAATTGGAACGACAAATGGGAGCAGAACCGAGATGATATTGGGAAATGCTGAGGCACACCAGAACAGCACCCCATATTCCATCATCCCTCGGCCACCCGGGACGCTGGACAGTCTGCGGGCGGAGCCGGCGCCACATGGCCCGCTGGCGCCCGGGACGGTGCGGGTGGGGGTGCGGGCCGTGGGGCTCAACTTCCGGGACCTGCTCGGCGTGCTGGGGGCCTATCCCGGGGACCCGGGCGATCCTGGGGGGGACTTTTCGGGCGTGGTGTGCGAGGTTGGACCCGGGGGCTCAAGGGGCCTTGCCGTGGGAGACGCCGTCTTCGGACTCTCGGTAGGGGCGCTGGGCACGCACGTCGTCGCCCATGAGGACAGCGTACGGCGCCTTCCGCCCGCCCTGACCTTTGAGGAGGGCGCCGCGAGCCCCACTGTCATGGCCACGGTCCAGCTGGCGCTCGAGGGAGCCGCGGGTCTCGACCTGGGCGACGGCGTCGGAGGTGCCGAGACCATCACCAGGGCCGAGCGGGTGCTGGTCCACGCGGCGGCGGGAGGAGTGGGCCTCGCGGCGGTCGAGGCGCTCGCTGGCCGGTCCGGGGTGACGGTCGTGGGGACCGCCGGGTCGCCACTCAAGCGGTGCGTGGTGCGGGGCCTGGGCGTGCGCGACGTGGTGTCGAGCCGGGACGTCGGCTTCTCAGCCTTTGGTGCACTTGACCCGCCGACCGTAGTCCTCAACTCGCTGACGGGCGTCGGCATGGTGCGGGCGTCGCTGGCCGCGCTGGCGCCGGGTGGGCGCTTTGTCGAGATTGGCAAGCGCGACGTCTGGTCCGCAGCCGCCGTTGCGGCTGAGCGGCCCGACGTCATCTACCAGAAGGTCGCCCTCGACTTCTTACCCCCGCGCGAGGTCGGGCGCGTCCTGGACCGCGTTGTCAACCGCCTCGCCCGCGGCGCCCGCCCTGTCCGCCGTGTCATCTACCCCATGGGCGACGTCGTCGCCGCCCTCCGTTTCATGTCCCAGGCCCGCAGCATTGGCAAGGTCGTTGTGTCCCGCGGGGCCTCGGCCCTGTCGGCTCCCGGTTCTGCTGCGCCGGGGACGGGCCAGCGGGGCCTTCTTGTCGTCACGGGGGGCACGGGCTACCTTGGCGGCCTCACGGGCCGGTGGGCCTCAGCGGGTGAGCTTACGCCGGGCCGTCGCGGTCGGGGTTGGGCCGGTGTTGCTCTACTGGGTCGCACAGGACGCGCCGCCCAGGGTGCTTTTGATCCCCACGCCGCCGGGCTCACGGTCGTCGCACGCTGTGACGCGTCAGCGCCGACCGAGGCTCAGGCGGCCGTCGCGGCGCTTGCCCGGACATGCTGCGCTCTTTCCGTCTCAGACGTCGTTCATGCGGCAGGCGTACTGCGCGACGGCACCTTGCCCTCGGTCACCCCTGCGGCTGTGCGAGAGGTTGGGGCACCCAAGACGGGTCCTCTGCCGTGGCTCAGCGCCCTGGCGGGGTCGGTGCCCCTGGCATCTGTCACGTTCTTCTCCTCCATTGCGGCCCTCCTCGGCAGCGCCGGCCAGGGCGCCTACGCCGCGGCCAATGGCGCGCTCGACGAGTGGGCGGGAGACAGCCGCGCCATCGGCCTGCCCATCTCGAGCCTCCAGCTCGGGCCCGTCGGGGG
>JAPOIY010000148.1 GCA_029978705.1 Actinomycetota bacterium | reverse complement strand
TAGGCGCTTCGCAACAACCGGCCGTCGGGGGTGTCTACGGCGATCGGGTAGTTGGTGAACATCACGCCGATGCCGGGGCGGCCCATGCGAACGGGCTGCCGCAATGGCGCGCGCCCTCCCCGCCTGCTACTCTTGTCCGCTACAGATCTCGGGCATCCCCCGATCCCCATGGAGTCGACGCATGTCAGCACGTTCCCGTGGCTCCCTGGCGCTGACGCTCGCCCTGCTGCCCGTCCTGATGTCCTGTGGGGAGAGCTCCCCGGCGGCCCCGGAGCCGGATTCCCCCGTCCTCCAATTGAAGTCGCTGGCGGTCACCCCTGCAGCCCCGACCATCGCAGCGGGGACCCTCGTCCAGTTCATCGCCACGGGCACGTTTGCGGACGGCGCCACGCGAGACCTGACCTCGTCGGTCAAATGGACGTCAGCGACCGCCGAGGTGGCATCCATCTCCAACACCGCGGGGACCGTCGGCCTGGCCTCTGGTGTGGAAGAGGGGCAATCGGTCGTCACGGCCAGCTTCGACGCCATCTCCGGCAGCGCGACGCTGACGGTGACTGCGGCCACGCTGGTGTCCATTGCGGTGACGCCCGCCAGCCCGGCCTTCCCCAGCGGGACGACGCAGCAGCTGACGGCGACGGGCAGCTTCTCGGACGGCACCACCCAGGACTTGTCCGGCCAGGTGGCCTGGACTTCCACCTCGATCGCCGTGGCAACGGTGGACTCCGCCGGCCTCGCCACCGGGGTGTCCGCCGGGCAGGCCGAGGTGAAGGCCACGCTGGGCGCCGTGGTGGGCACCACCACCCTCACCGTGACGGACGCGACGCTTTCGTCCATCTCCGTCACCCCGGCCACTGCCTCCATTGCGAGCGGGACGACGCAGCAGCTGACGGCGACGGGCACCTACTCCGACGGCTCGCAGGTCAACCTCACCAGCCAGGCCACCTGGACGTCCGCCACGCCGTCCAGCGCGACGGTGGACGCGGGGGGCCTGGCCACCGGCGTCGCGGCCGGCACCAGCGTCATCGAGGCCACGCTTGGCACCATCTCCGGCAGCGCGACGCTGACGGTGACTGCGGCCACGCTGGTGTCCATTGCGGTGACG
>JAPOIY010000116.1 GCA_029978705.1 Actinomycetota bacterium | reverse complement strand
GGGCCAGCGGTCTCCCACCCGAGGGCTACCAGCGGTTGCGGACCTCCTCGGCCCAGCCGGTGATGCCGTCGACCGGCACCCGCTCACCGGAGTCGTCAGCCATCCAGCCGGACCAGGTGCCGAAGGCCTGGTGGGTGTCGTTGGCCAGGACCCCGAGCTGCGTCCGGTCCACCCGCACGTGCCGGGGAGTCAGCGTGAGATCCGCGCGCCCGCCACGGGGGTCGGTGATGCGCCACGGCCGCATCCAGTCGCCGCGGTCGTACTCCCAGCGCAGGTCGTCGGGCAGGTAGTGGATCCGGCCGTCGACGCACAGGGCGTTCTCGGTGCTCCCGGTCCCATCGGTCCACGCACCCCCGACCTGTACGCCGATCACGCGATCGCCCACGCGACCCGATCCCGCGCCCCAGTTCCACGTCACGGCGTACGGCCACTTGCCGCGACCGTGGTCGAGGGTGGCGTAGGCGTCGTCAAAGGTGATGCGCTCGCCGCCGACACTCACCTCGCCCGTGGCCGGGAGTGTGTTCTCCTTCACGGTGTACTGGAAGCGCGTGGGTCCCCACGGCACGACGACACCCAGTGCCTCATGGCCGGCGGACCGAGCGATGCGGAAGTCCGCGCGCAGGTCGCCCGCCTCAGCCGTCAGTGTCAGTCCGTCACCCTCGGGGACGAGATCGATGCTCAGCGCCTTGGTGCGCACCCGCACCGGCGCCACCCCGCTGCGGTCAGGAAGCCCCACGCGGCTGAGCGGCACCAGCGCCGAGCGCGCGACCTCGCGTCCACCAGGCCCGAGGAAGTAGACCGCGTGCAGTGCGGCGTAGTCGAGATCGCTCACCGTGACCGCGAAGACGAGGTCCCCCTGGGTCACGGCCCAGTACTCCCATCGCTTGGCTCGCCCACGCCCCCGCAGGTTGGCGCGGTGCAAGGCCCGGCGCGACCAGCCCACAGCCGCGGCGTTGAGGCGCCCGCGGGAGTCGCAGAGGTCGACTGGCTCGGTCAATTCGGGCAGGGCCACGACAGCATCCTGCCCGACGTGCGACGTCGCCCGGCAGCCACCACACTCGAGTCATGAACGACGAGCAGGCCACCGACAGCAACGGACTCACCCGGCGCCAGGCGCTCGCTGCAGCGGCAGCTCTGTGCGGATTCGGCGCGGTCGCCGTGACGAGCACGGGAGCCGCCCAGGCGTCCGGCACACTCCGCGTGCAGCTGTCGAGATACCCAGAGTTGAAGAAGGTGGGGGGCATCGCACGCATCGATGACACGCTGGGTGGCACTCCGGTGGCGGTCGTGAGAACCGGCACGAAGTCCTACATCGCGCTGAGCCTCCGCTGCCCGCACATGGGCGTCGAAGTGACGCCACGAGGCAGTGGATTCGTGTGCCTGCCCCCCGGCCACGGCTCGGTCTTTTCCGACACGGGCGCGAAGGTGTCCGGGCTAACTCCCACCGGTCTGACGAGGCTCAATGCACGCCTGAGTAAGGGTGTGCTCACCATCACGGGCTGACCGCCGGGCAACACCGGTCATTGACCGGGCAGACTGTCCCGATGCGCCTGCGCTGGATCGCCCCTGCCGTGGCCCTCGGGCTCGCGGTCAGCCTGGCGGGTCCCG